>NZ_JBHTFF010000012.1:0-268132 GCF_042666975.1 Microlunatus sp. GCM10028923
TACTACGACCGGAAACGAGCCGAGGGCAAGAAGCACAACGCCGCCCTCATCTGCCTCGCCCGACGACGCTGCGACGTCCTCCACACCATGCTCAAAACCGGAACCCCCTACCAACCGCGGACAGCCCGAGCTGCTTGACACAAGACATAGGGACACCCCCCCCCCCGCGAAGCCACCACCAGGCGACGAGCAGGGTCGGTAGAGGGAGTGGGCGATGCTGGGTTCGAACCAGTGACCTCTTCCGTGTCAGGGACTTTCAACCCCGTTTGGTTTGCCATGGAGACCGAATCGGACGACCGTCCGTGACCGGGATCGTCCACGGTTGTCCGATGCGAATGTTGGACAGTTTCGGACCGGAGGGACAGCTACTCGGCCAAACTCGCGCCAGATGCGGGATTCGGTATGACCAGCCCAAACGGATGGTCCTTGCTCGCGAGGATGATCGCGTCAGCCATAGGAAGCAGTGCACGGTGGGCCACCCGGCCAACCGCCGTGAGCGTCTGGCGGAGGAACGGCTCGGCGCTTCCGGCGATGCGGCTAAGGAGAGAACCATCGTCCTTTGGCCCGTAGTGAACAGCACCCATCTGGATTGCATAGAACTTGATCAGGTCCTTCACCGAGGCAGTCTCCCGTGGCTGGCCATCGCCATGGGCAACTGCGTGAGCGAGAAAGTCGTCCCGCCCTTCAAACGCCACCCCAGCAAGCTTCCTGCGTTCGATGCTGTCGAACTGCTTGGCGGCGTCGGGAGCGAATCGGTCGGTGAACACGAACTGCAGTTCAGCGAGCCGCTGGTCAAGCCATGGCCCTTGCATGAGAACGCTTGTCGGTTCGCACTCCACTCTGACCTGAAGCGTGCTCACATTGAAGACCAGCGACATCCTGAAGCGCCGGTTGATGAGCAGCGCGAGGGCGTTCCCGTCGACGAGGAGTTGCCGCAGCACGGCTGCGGTGAGCATGGCCTCGTAATCGGTGGCCCGGAGGCTGCTGAGTCGCGCCAACTGGTCCATCTGATCAAGAAACAGGCCGTCGGCGTACGCATCTGTAGTCGGACCGAGAGTAGGCACGCCCGGAATCCTAGGCACGATTTCCAGCAATAGTCGGGAATCGTTCGAATCTGTGAGTGCGAGGAGGGCTGGAGCATGTGCCCCCCATGCTCCAGCCACCGAGCGCCGCCAGTTCCGCCAACTCCGCCAGTTCCGCCCAGATCCGAGCTAGCGCGTCGTGAATCAGGACGGATCAGCCACCGCGTGCCACGATGGGCGGTGCGCGACTCCAGCAATTCAAAGCCCGTGTTCTTCAGACAGTGGATTCCGTCCTGAGGGGTGGCACAGTCGAAGACGCTCGGACAGACCTGAAATCGGACTGGCCGAATGATGACGCTCGTGCCGACCGACAGATCTGGATCGTGGAGGTCGCACACCGCCGCGCCGTGTACGACCGGCTTAAGCAGAAGTGGAAGGAGAAGGGACGATGATCATTCCGATCAGCGAGGCCAAGGCCAAGCTGCCCGAACTCTTCGCCATGTCCGACGACGAGGAGGTGACCCTGCTCAAGCGCGGCCGTCCGGCCGCCGTGCTCTTGTCGGCCGGCCGGTGGTGGGAGGAGATCCGCGTACCGATCGAGGATCTCGAGGACGTGTCCGCGATCAAGGAACGGGCCGACGAACCGCGGGTCGACCTGTCCGAGTTCATCAACCGATCCGCCCGGAGCGATTGATGGCCGGACTGTCGCAGGTCACCGTCTATGCCGACTCACCGGGCCGACTCCGGCGCCGTGCTGCCGAGGCGCTGGGGACTGATTGCGTGCGGCAAGCCGGGCCTGCAACGAGTGACCAGTCGCCCGCCGGCCGAGAGTGGGAGCAGGACTGGGAAGTGTGTCCGCACGACCGAACCACATCGGTGGAGACGCTGGGTTCGGTGCGGTTCCGGCAATGCGAGGACTGCGGGTGGCAGGACCAGTCGTCAACAGGTGGATCGGCTGAGTCCTGATCATGGAATCGCTGACCGATGCACTGCCGGCGCTCATAGGTGCGTTTATCGGTGGCGCCACAGCTGTGCTCGCGACGCTGCTCGGCATCCGAGCGGAATACCGGAAGCACCGCGCCGATCTGCAGCACGCGAAGGCCGAGAATCGGTTCAAGGCGCGGTACGACGCGGCGTCCGCCTACCTCGCCGCTTGGGACGACTTGTACCGGATCGCTGGTCGCTATGGGCACAACTGGTCAGACGAGGACTCGCGCGCCCTTGATGCCAAGATGCTCGCAATCCGGAGAGCGGGAATCGACGTTGAAGTCCTGTTCGGTCAAGCCGTCCGCGACATCATGCGGAGTCAGGAGGCTCGGCTATCGCAGCTCGTTGAGCCAGAGACTGCTGGCTCAACTTCTGTGAAGGCCAAGATCCATGCCGGCCGATCGGAGTTCATCGACTTCGTCAGCCGGGAACTCACGCCAGATGAGCGACTTCCATCGATCGGCCGGGGATCCGGAAGGTTCGGTTGGACCGGCACAGCCGTAGGGAGTCGCCCCCCGGATCCAGAGAAGTGACGACCCGTTACCTGCCAGGAGATAGCGCGAAGCCCGAGCGCCACAACGGTCCGAACGGTCTCGGGCGCACTTCCCCGCCGCTACTTGCAGCGGGTCGCCTGTGGGCGCGTTCGTACGCCGACGAGGACGTCAATACATGATTGCTCCGACGTTCGCCCGGCCGACCGCTGTGATCATGGCCGCGCGGGAACATGATCACGCCGACGTCCGCTCGGACATCGCCGGCGTGATCATGCCCCTCGGTCAGTTGCCCTTGACGTTGACGATCTGCCGCAACTCGTACCGAACTTCGACGAGGTCGACCGCGTCGCCATCACCTGGTCGATGTCCTTGTACGCGGCCGATGACGCGGCAGTGTCGGCGTACTCGATGCCTGCCATCGCGGCCCGCAGGTCGTCCGGGGTGAACGCCGTGCGGGCGGCCGAGCGCGAGTAGTTCCGGCTGGCGCCGTGCGGTGCACTGTTCAGGGCGACCGGTTTGTCCTTGCCCTGCACGACGTACGAGCGTGTGCCCATCGATCCGGGAATCAGGACCCACGCGCCCTCTGCGGCGTTGATGGCGCCCTTGCGGGACAGCTATGCGTTCTTGCCGAAGTGCCGTTCGCGTTCGGTGTCGTTGTGGTGGCAGTCGATCGCCTGCTCGACGGTCCAACCTGGACGCGGACAAGATCGCGATGTTGGTTGGTCACGCTTGCGGCAGCAAGGTCACCGAGGTCATCTATCGGCACCAGCTCCGGCCGGTGGTTCAGACCGGAGCGTTGGCGTTCGATGAGCGCTTCAAGGTGAGCGATTAGAGGCTGTATGTCGGACATTTGTCGGACTCTTCGCCCCGGGCCTGCTGTGGTCCGGGGCGAATTGCCGTTTTACTAGGGTGGGCGATACTGGGTTCGAACCAGTGACCTCTTCCGTGTCAGGGAAGCGCGCTACCGCTGCGCCAATCGCCCGAGGTGGAGACGGGATTCGAACCCGTGTACACGGATTTGCAGTCCGTTGCCTCGCCTCTCGGCCACTCCACCGAGGAGCGTTGCGAAACCCCACCTTTGACAGCGAGACCCGCTCCGAGCGGACGACGGGATTCGAACCCGCGACCCTCACCTTGGCAAGGTGATGCTCTACCCCTGAGCCACGTCCGCGCGCCGCTCCCGGAGGGGCGGTGCGTTCAGGAACTTTAGCCTAGCCGCAGGCGCGAGTCCAACTGGGTTCCACCGGTGTCGTTTCCGGGGCACTATCGTGGCCGCATGACGACCACGAGCGCCGGCCCCTCAGCAACGGCAGCGGCCTCCGGCGACCTGCGGATCTGGGTCAACGGGACCCTCTACGACGACCCGGCTGCGGCGACGATCGGGGCTGCGGACCACGGTCTGGTGGTCGGCGACGGCGTCTTCGAAACCCTCAAGGTGCTGCCCGACGGGCCGTTCACCGTCGGCCGCCATCTGGACCGACTGACCCGCTCCGCCCGCCTGCTCGCCCTGCCCGATCCCGATCATGACCAGGCACGGGAGGCGATCGACGCTGTGCTGGCCGACCGGACGTACGGGCTCGGCAAGATCAGGATCACCTACACGGGCGGCCGCGGGCCGCTCGGATCGCAGGCCCCGTTCGGTCCGCCGACGCTGGTTGTCGCGGCCGATTCGGTCGAGCCGATGGAGCCGACCACGGCGATCGTCACCGCTCCCTGGACCCGCAACGAACGGGGCGCGCTGGCCGGTGTGAAGTCGATCTCGTATGCCGAGAACGTACGGGCGCTGGCCTTCGCTGCGGAGCGTGGCGGGACCGAGGCGATCTTGATCAACAATGCCGGTCACGTCTGCGAGGGCACCGGTTCGAACATCTTCTTCGTGTTCGGCGACGACCTCGTGACACCGACCCTGGAGGCCGGTCCGCTGGCCGGAATCACCCGTAGCCTGGTGATCGAGTGGTGCGGCGTACGGGAAGCCGACCTGACCGAGGCCGAGGCCCGGGCCGCCGATGAGGTGTTCATCACATCGTCGCTGCGGGACGTCCAGGGCGTGCACCGCTGGGACGACCAGGAGTATCCGACCACCCGGTCCGCCGAACTGGCCCAGATCTTCGCCGAACGCTCGGCCGCCGACCTGGAGCCCTAAGAACCCCGCTCCTCGGTCAGCTCCGGCCCGGTGACCGCGGCCTCGGGCGGTGGCGGCTTGGATTTCCAGGTGCCGAGGATCGAGCCGATGATCACCAACGGGAAGCCGATCGCCAGCCCGATCGTCAGCGGCTCACTCAGGACCACCGCGCCGAGGACGATGGCGATCGCCGGGTTGATGTAGGTGATGAACGTCATCCGGCTCGGTCCGACCTCCTTGATCAACGCGAACATCACCAGGAACGCGCCGGCCGTGCAGACGACGGCCAGCACGACGACCGAGACGATCGCCTGCGCGGACACCATCCGGTCCGGCCAGACCAATGGCGTGAACGGCGCGTACACCAAGGCAGCCAGGGAAAGCGACGCCGTGATCACGCCGAGCGGCGGCAGCCCATCGAGCTTGCGGCTGATGATGATCGGACCGATCGCGTACCCGATGGTCACCAGCCCCAGCGCACCGACGGCGAGCAGGTCGTCGATGTGCACGTCGAGGCCGACCAGCACGGCCGCGCCGGCGAATCCGAGCAGCAGCCCGGCGATCCGGCGGGCGTCGAAATGATCATGGCCGAGGATACGGAGCAGGATCGCCGCGATCAGCGGAACCACCGCGATGAACAGCCCGGTCGTCGAACTGTTCAGTCTGGTCTCCGCGGTGCCGAGCATGAACCACGGCACGACGATCTCGACCACCGTGAGCAGCAGGATCCAGCGCCAGTGCTTCAGCAATGGCCGCAGCGCCCCCTGTCGTAGGGCGAACGGCAGCAACAGCAGCGCGCCGAGGAACGTCCGCCCGAACGCGAGCAGCAGCGGATCGATCTCGGCCACCGCGACCCGGATGAACAGGTACGGAATCCCCCAGAACAGGCTGAGCGCAGCGAACAGGATCCAGCCGCGCCGCGTCATCGCAGCATCACCCGGCCGACGCTAACACCGGCCTCCGACAAAGCGGCCCGCATTTCCGCCGGGACGCCGCGTGGCACCAAGCAACCGAGTCGTCGTTCCCGGGATCGATGCGCTATCCTGATCACCGCGTTGACCGGAATCCACCCGCTGGATTCGGGCGCAACGGGCGATTGGCGCAGTGGTAGCGCACTTCGTTCACACCGAAGGGGTCACTGGTTCGAACCCAGTATCGCCCACCCGAACCTCTGCCGACCCCTGCTCGCTGCCCTGTCGGGCTACTTCGCTGGGTCGGTTCGGTTGATTCAATTGGGGGACCGAGTCCCCCAAACCCCCTGCGTTCCTGGATGGTTGGGTTCCTGCGTTGTTGCGTCCCTGGGCTGCAATCGTGAAATCGACCAAGACCCGGCTGAGGCTCTGCGATGCTGCTGGGTGTGCGCCTTTACCTGTCGTCGTTTCGGGTCGGTGATCATTCCTCGGTCTTGATCAAGCTCGCCGGTGGCCGCCGGCGTACGGCCGTCATCGCCAACGCGATCGATCACCTGCCAGCCGTGCTCAGAGCATCGCGGGTTGCCGAAGAACTGGCTTTGCTGCGGGAGGTTGGGCTCGAGCCGTTTGAGGTGGATCTGCGTGACTTCCACGGGCGAGGGGACGCGCTGCGGGTGGCCTTGGACAGTGCTGGTGTGGTGTGGATGCGGGGCGGGAATGTCTTCGTGCTTCGCCAGCGGCTGGCGGAATCGGGGCTTGAGCGGGTGCTGATCGAGGGGCTCGCGGCGGACCGGTACGTGGTCGGCGGCTACAGCGCGGGAGTGTGCGTGCTGGGTGGGTCGCTGGCCGGGCTCGAGGAGTGTGATCCGATCGCCGATCTGCTCCAGGTCGCGCCGGGAGCCGAGCCGATCACGGAGGGGCTGGGCGTCATCGACGGGACGGTCGTGCCGCACCTCGACTCCCCCGAGCATCCCGAGTCGGAGGTGCTCACGGCCGTGGCGAACGACCTCCGCGCCGCCGGCCGGAAGCTGATCTTGCTTCGGGACGGAGACGTCCTGCTCGTCACCGAGGAGGGGCAGCGGCTGCTTCCCCGAGCAGACCCGGTCTCGTGATCAAGGAGTGATCCCATGAGAGCAAGTCGCTGGAACGAGGTGTCCAACGCCGAGGCCTACGCGGCGTTCACCCGGCGCTTCCCGATGTACGCGGACACGAGCCGCGACGTCGTCGAACGGGCCGAGGTGACCGAGGCCGACGGAGTGCTCGATCTCTGCTGCGGTACGGGAGTCACGACGCGGGTCCTGCTGTCCCGGCTACCGGAGCGGGCCGAGGTCTGGTCGGTCGACGGATCACCGGCGATGCTCGACGCCGCCCGGGCCGAGACGGCCGACCCGCGGGTGACCTGGATCCAGTCCCCCGCCGAGGAGGTGGACCGGTGCCGGGGCGAATCCGCACCGCTTGTGGACGCGGTCGTCTGCAACTCGGCGATCTGGCAGACCGAGTTGCCGGCGACCTTCGCCGCGGTACGCCGGGTGCTGCGGCCGGGCGGCCGGTTTGTCTTCAACGTCGGATCCCAGTTCGTCCGCGTCCCCGGCCAGGAACCGCCCGAGTTGCCGCCCGAGACCGCCAGTCTGGCCCGCCTGATGCGGAAGGTGGCGATCGAGGAGTTCGGCTATCGGCCGCAGCCGGCGCCGCGCCGCCGGAAGCCGTTCAGCCCGGACGGGATCCGGGACGAGCTCGCTGGGGCCGGCTTCCGGCAGCAGGCGGCCGAGACCGTCGCCTACGACGATCCGCCCGACCTGACCCGGGCCTGGCTCGAGGTGCCGATCTTCGCCGACAACATCTGCCCCGGCCTCCCGTACGAGCAGCAACGGCAGGCCCTGGAGCTCGCCGCCCAACGCGTCGAGCCCGCCCAGCGCCGGCCGGCGGAGTGGTACGTCGTCACCGCGGTCGCCGACCCTGACGTCGTGACCTGCTGAGTCACTCCAGGTTCGGGCGCTCGATCCCCAGATAGGCCTGGACCACCGCGTCGTCCGCGAGCAGGTCGACGGCGGGCCCCTCGGCGACGATCTCGCCCGAGGCCAGCACATACCCGTGGTCGGCCGCACGCAGCGCGCGACGGGCGTTCTGTTCGACCAGCAGCACGGTGGTGCCGGAGGCGCGGATCTCGTGGATCACGTCGAACACCTCGTCGACGATCTTGGGCGCCAGGCCCATCGACGGCTCGTCCATCAACAGCAGCTTCGGCCGGGCCACCAGCGCCCGCGCGATGGTCAGCATCTGCTGCTCGCCGCCGGACAGGGTTCCGGCGGGCAGCGTCCGACGCTCGGCCAGCACCGGGAACCGGCCGTACATCTCGCCGATCGACGACGCTGCCGTACGGCCTCGATGCCAGCCGCCCAGCTGCAGGTTCTCCTCGACGGTCAACGTGGCCAGGATCTGCCGGCCCTCCGGCACCTGGACCAGGCCACTGCCGACCAGCCGGTGCGCGGGCGTCCTGGTGATGTCACGGCCGGCGAAGTTGATCTTGCCAGACCGCGGCCGGAGCACTCCGGACACCGCGTTGATGATCGACGACTTGCCGGCACCGTTGGCCCCGACCAGCGTCACCAGGGAGCCTTCCTCGACGCTGAAGGACACGTTCCGGACGGCCTCGACCCGGCCGTAGCCGACCGTGAGCTCGCGGACCTCGAGGATCAGGTCAGCCATGATCATCCGTCCCGTCCGAGTCTCGCCGGCCCAGGTAGGCCTCGACCACCTCGGCGTTGCCGGAGACCTCCGCCGGGGTTCCGGTCGCCAGCACCTCGCCGAAGTTGAGGACGACGATCCGGTCGCAGGTCCGCAGCACCATGCCCACGTTGTGCTCGATCAACAGGATGGTCAGCCCGTCCGAGGCCAGGGCGGTGATCAACTCCGACAGCGCGTCCGCCTCGACGTGGTTCATCCCGGCAGCCGGCTCGTCCAAGATCAACAGGGTCGGGTCCGAGGCCAGCGCGCGGGCGATCTCGAGTCGCCGCTGGTCCCCGTACGACAGCGCGGCCGCCCGGGTCGTCCCCTGCTCCGCCAGGCCGACCCGGTTCAGACAGGACGCCGCGTGCAGCAGTGCGCGCCGCTCGTCCCGCCGCGCCGAGGGCAGCCAGAACAGCCGGCGCAGGAAGGTCGGCCGGGTCACCTGGTGGGCGCCGACCAGCACGTTCTCCAACGCCGTCATCCGCCCGAAGAGCTTGGAGTGCTGGAAGGTGCGGCTCACGCCGGCCGCGGCCACCCGGTGCACCGGAGTTCGGGCGACGTCCACCCCGAGCACGGTGATCGTTCCGCTGGACGGCGGCACCAGCCCGGTGATCAGATTCACCAGGGTGGTCTTGCCGGCGCCGTTCGGGCCGATCAGGCCGAGCACGTCGCCGCTGTGCAGTTCCAGGTCGACACCGCGGACCGCGTGCACGCCGCCGTACTCCTTGGCGACGCCGGTCAGTTGCGCGACTGTGTCACCGCGTTCGGGATGCCGCCGGCCGACGAAGCCGGGATCGCCCTCCCCCGCCGCGGCCGGCATCCGGACCCGGCGCGGGATCAGGCTGGCCAGGCCGCCGGGCAGGAAGATGATCACCGCCAGCAGCAACAGGCCGGACAGGAACGGCCGGATCCAGCCGGCCTCGATGCCGAGCCAGCGCTGCACCTCCGGCAGCAGGGTCTGGAAGCCGCTGCCCAGCAACGGTCCGACGAACAGGGTCGAGCCGCCGACCACCGCGGTGACCAGGCCGTCGATCGCGGCGGCGAAGTTGAAGTCCTCCGGGGCGATCAGCCGGACGAAGAAGGCCCACAGCACGCCGTAGAGGCCGGCCACCGCACCGGCGGTGACGAAGGCGGACAGCCGGTGCCGGCCGACGTCGACGCCCATCGCCCGCGCCGCCAGTTCGTCCTCGCGGATCGCGACCAGGGCGCGGCCGTACCGCGACGGGGCCATCCGCCAGAACCAGTAGGCGACCACGATCAGGATCACCCAGGCGATTCCCGGGGTGAGGATCTTCGGCACGTTCATGCCGTTCGCACCGCCGGTCCAGGACTGGTTCAAGATCAGGATCCGGACCGCCTCGGCGAACCCGAGGGTGGCGATCGCCAGGAACACCCCACGCAGGTGCATGGTCGGCAGGCCGAGCAACAACGCCGCCGCGGACCCGACAGCCATCCCGATCACGATCGCGATCAGCAGCGCCGGCAGGTCGCCGATCTGGTCCGGGTCCGGAGTCAGCGCGGCCGCGGTGAACGCTGCCAGGGAGGCGAATCCGGCCTGCCCGAGGGACAGCTGGCCGGCCACCAGCACCGCATAGAACGAGAACGCGAAGATCGCCCCGAGGGCGATGAAGACCAGTGTCGAGTCGGTGATCATCGCGCCGGTCAGACCTCGCGGGCGCGACGCTTGCCGAACAGCCCCTGCGGCCGTACCAGCAAGATCACGAACAGCAGACCGAAGGCGATCAGGTCCCGCCAGGACGAGCCGATGTACTGCACCGCGAAGACCTCGGTCAGGCCGAGGATCAACCCGCCGATCAGGGCGCCGGGCAGCGAGCCCATGCCGCCGACGATGATCACCGCCAGTCCCTTCAGCTCGATCGCGGTACCCATGGTGAGCTGCGCACTGTTGACGTTCATCGCGAACAGCACGCCGGCCACGGCACCGAGCGCCGAGGAGATCGCAAATGTGATCGCGGTGATCCGGTCCACGTTGAGACCGAGCACCCGGGCCGCGGTGGGATTCTCGGCGACCGCCCGCATGCCCCGACCCAGCCGGGACCGGGAGACCAGCCAGGTCAACCCGACCATCAGCAGTACGGAGACGGCGGTGATCACCACCTGGACCAGGGTGACCTGCGCACCGAGGATCTCGAACCGGGTGTCCGGGAACGACCCGGCCGGGAAGCGCCGGGTGTCCGGCCCGTACCTGGCCTGCAGCAGGGCGATGAAGACGCCGGACAGGGCGATCGAGGAGATCAGCCCGGCGAAGTGGGCGTCTGGTCTGTCCTTCAGCGGCCGGAACGCCACCCGTTCGATGATCAACCCGAGGATGCCGCCGATCACGAACACCAGCGGCAACGCCAGCCAGATCGACAGCCCGCCGCGTTCGACCAATTCGATGCCGACGAACGCCGACGCCGCGAAGACCGCGGGGTGGGCCAGGTTCAGCCGGTCCAGGATCCCGAAGACCAGGGTGAACCCGATCGCGAACAGCGCATAGATCGAGCCGATGAACAGGCCGTTGAGGAGTTGCTGCATGGCCGGCGCGTCACTCGAGCACGGTGAACTTGCCACCCTTGACGACCTGCACCACGGCCTCGTGCTCGACGTCGCGCTGATCGTTCAGCGTGACCTCGCCGAGCACGGTGGGCAGGTCGTCGATCGTGCCGAAGCCGGCCTTGATCGCGTCCCGCTCCCCGTTGCAGGCCGACCGTACGGCGGCGTCGATGATCATCATCCCGGCGTACGCCTGGGCGGCGAACTGGTCCGGGGCTGCCTGGTTCTTGGCCTGGTAGGCCTCCAGGAACGCGGTGTTCTCCGGGTTGTCGGACGCCGAGTTCCAGGCCGCGCCGACCACGACGCCCTCGGCGGCCTCGCCGGCCTGCTTCATCAGCGCCGGGTTGTTGAAGCCGTTGCCGCCGATGATCGGCACCTCGAGGCCAAGTTCCCGGGCCTGGGTGACCAGCGGAACGGCCGCCTCGATCAGGCCGGACACCACGATCGCGTCGGGGTTGAGCCCCTTCGCCTCGGTCAGCAGCGCCCGGAAGTCCGTGTCCGCCTTGGAGAACGTCAGGGTGTCAGCGATCTCGACGCCGTCCTTCTCCAGCGAGCTGGCGAACACCTTGTAGCCGGACTCGGTGAACGCATCGTCGTTGCTGTACATCACGACCACGCGCTTCAGCCCGTACTTCTCCTTAGCCGTGGTGACCGTCTGCGGAATCACCTGACCCTCGGTCAGCGAGTCGCGGAAGATGTAGTCGCCCTGCGCGGTGATCCCCTCGGCCGTGTTGGAGATCGCCAGCACCGGCACCTTCTCCTCCTGCGCGATCGGCTGCGCCTGGAACGCCCCGTTGGACAGCGTCGGGCCGATGATCACGCTGGCCTGGTCCTCGATCAACTTCTCGAAGACCGTGATCCCCTGCCGAGGATCGGTCGCGTCGTCCTCGACGGCGAGCTCGTAATTGACGCCGCCCTTCTGCTTCAGGTGCTCGGCCGCGAGCTCGAGGCCCTTCTGCTGCGAGGCTCCGTAGCTGGCGGCGCCGCCGGTCAGGCTGAGTGCGGCACCGATCTTCACCGGGCCCTCAATGGTGCAGCTGTCGCCGGTGCCCTCGCCGGTGAGCTTCCCGCCTCCACCGGTCTGCCCGGTCGTCCCGCACGAGGCGAGTACGAGGGCCGCGGCCGCCGTGGCGGCAAGGACGGTCAGTCGGCTGCGCATGGAACTCCTCCGGTCCAGGTGAACGATCCGTCTGAGTATGGGCCACCGCCCGGGGCGCGGCAACAACCGGCCCCGGTCCAGGTCATAGGCAACGAGAATGCCCACATCACCGGGAGTCGGATCGGTCCCGTCGGTAGCAGTTGATCGTCACGCCCGAGTCGCTGATCACGCTGTCGGCAAGCTCGAACCGCGCCAGGCCGGCGCCCTCGTCGAACATCCGCTTGCCGCCGCCGAGCAGCACCGGGAAGATCAACAGCCGGTACTCGTCCACCAGATCGTCGCGGTGCAGCGCCCGGACCAGCTCGGTGCTGCCGAAGACCACGATCTCCCCGTCCGCCTCGGCACGCAGCCGGCGCACCTCCGCCGGCAGGTCCGGCCCGAGCCGGATCGTGTTGTGCCACACGGGATCCGTCAGGGTGCGCGACACCAGATACTTCGGCATCCGGTTCATCGCGACGATCGCCGGATCCGTCGCGTCCGGCTGCATCCAGTCGGTGACGAAGTTCTCGTACGTCCGCCGGCCGAGCAGCAGGCCGGCCGCCCGAGCCGTCGCGCCGCCCATGAACGCGCCGACCGTCTCGTCCTGATAGGGATCGGTCCAGCCGCCATGGGCGAAGCCGCCGTCGGTGTCCTCGTCGGCCCGCAGCGGAGCCTGGACGACCCCGTCCAGCGACATGAAGTTGATCACCACGATGCTCGCCATCCGGGCAGGATAGCGGCCGGCTCAGTCGGTCAGGCTCGCCGCGACGACCCGCGCGGCCGGGGCGAGGTCGGGCTGGCCGCCGTCGAACCGCCGGTGGTTCGCGTCGAACAGCATCACCGAGACGAAGGTCCGGGCCGCGTCCCGGCGCCGCCGCGCGGCCAGCGCAGCAGGAGCCGCGGCATCCAGGACAGCCTCGGTGAGCCGGATCAGTCCGTCGGTGAGCCCGCGCAGCTGGCCCCGGATCTCCGGGTGGGTGTCGATCTCCCGCATCAGCACGGTCCGCAGCAGCACCGACTCGTGCCGGCCCAGGTCGAGCCGCGCGGCCAGCCGCCGCAGGGAGCCGGCCACGTCACCGGGCCGGGCCACCTCGGCCGCGTCGCAGAGCGGCTGCGTCGGCATCCGTTCGGCGAACAGGGTGGTCAGGATGTCGATCTTCTTCGGGAAGTAGTAGAACAGCAGGCCCTTCGGGATGCCCGCCTCGCCGGCGATCTTGGCGGTCGGCGTCGCGTCGAAGCCGCCGCCCGCGAACAGTTCCTCGGCCGCGTCGAGGATGCGTTCCCGGGCACCGTTCCGGTCCGGTTCCATGCTGGGCTCCTCCCGCGACAGGTTCGTAGGAATGATCTTGCGGGCCGGGGGTTCCGGCCCGCAAGTCGACCCTGCTCCTTTCCCGCTCGGTGCCCCGGATCAGGTCTGCGGCACTGTCCGGTCGTGGTGGGCCCTGGTGCTGTACGGGATCGCCCAGATCCCGGTGGCCAGGGCGAGCACGCCGAGGATCCAGGCCGTCCAGGCCATTCCGGTCACCCCGGCGAAGCCGAGCACCCACGGGGACACGAACATCAACAGTCCGAGCCCGGCGTGCACGTACTCCGAGGCGATGGCGCCCGGCATGGCCAGCGACCACAGGGCATTGGCCGCCAACAGCACCCCGAGGATGATCATGGCCGTGGTGGCCATGGTCGTGGTCTGTGTCCAGATCGGCGAGAGGAAGGCGTAGACCCCGATCACCAGGGCCGCCCAATCCTGCCATCGATTCCACTTGCGCATGGGAGATCTCTCCTTCTGATGAGGAGATCCGTCGACCTCCGGCGGATCACTTTCACTCCCAGTGTAGATCCTTGATTGACCGCCCGGTCAAGATGTTGTGAGGTACGGAACTCGAGCTCTCATGGGGGCTCGGCGATGGCTAGACGCTGTGGCCGATGATCAAGCCGGCGCAGGCCGCCAGCAGGCAGCCGACCAGCAGGCCGAAACCGTTCAGCAAGGCGGCCCCGTACCGCCGCCGGTGCAGCAGCCGTACGGTCTCCACGCTGGCCGTGCTGAAGGTGGTGTAGCCGCCGAGCAGACCGGTCCCCGCGACGGTCAGCCAGGGCGCGCCCGGGGCATGGGCGGCGGCGTACCCGGTGAGCAGCCCGAGCAGCAGCGACCCGGTCAGGTTGATCACGGTGGTGCCCACCGGGTACGACCCCGGCCCGTCGATCCTGGCCTGGATCGCGGTGTCGACCAGGTAGCGCAGGGCGGATCCCGCACCGCCGGCGAGGGCGACCAGGAGCAGCAGACCGGGCGTCACCGGGACTCCCCCGGGTCCGGATCCGGCACCCGGACCAGGCCGCCGCTGGCCAACCCGGCCCAGCTGCACAGGGCACCGGCCAGCACGGTGATCACGGCGTAGCCGAGGGCCGGCAGGACGTCACCACTCATGATCAACAATCCCCCGTCGGTGGCCAGCGCGCTATAGGTGGTGAAGCCGCCCAGCACCCCGGTCCCACAGAGCAGCCGCACCGCCCGCCGCCGGCCGACGTCGGGCCCCAGCCGGTGCAACACGCCGAGCAGCAGCCCGAGCAGGTAGGCGCCGGCGAGATTGATCGCCAGGATGCCGACCGGGATCCCGGCAGCGTGCGGCACCACAGCCGCGATCAGCGCCCGGGCCGCGGTCCCGAGGGTGCCACCGAGGGCGACCAAGGCGACCGAGAGCACGGGCGGAGGGGTCGGGCCGAGGTCGGGGTCGACGGGCTCGGCCGCCTGATCCTGATCGAATTCGTGCATGGTGCTCCTATCTCCGGGCAGGCCGATTCCTCGGCCACGAGATAGGGACTGTTGTCGACGACACCGTCGCGGTTCGGTCCAGCGAGCCCCACCACTGGGCGCCCGCCGCAGGATCGAGCGCGACGGTCAGTCTGCCACACCGTCCGCCGTTACCCTCGTCGCCATGGACTCGCATCCCGCGGACGAAGCCGCCGCGTCCCGTCCGGATTGGGTCGGCTCCGGCCTGGTCCAGGCCGTCCTCGGTGGCCTCGACCGACCCCGGACCCTGGACGATCTCGCCGAGGACCTCGGGGTGACGGACACCCGAATCGCCCGCTACCTCAACGCACTGGCCGGGATCGGGCTGGCCGAGCGGGGCCCGGACGGCTGGCTCCGTAGCGACGCCGGCTCCCGGGCCGTCGGCAAGCACGGGTCAACCGCGGACGGACCGGTCACCGAACTGCCCGGAGCATCGGTTCAGGACTATCGGCAGGCCCTGGTCGATCTCGAGTTCGGCATGTTCGACGCCGAGGCGCGCTGGGCCAGTGCCGAGCACGGCGCCCGGCTCCGGCCCGAACGGGCCGCGGAGTTCGCCGAGCGGCTGCAGGCCCTGGTCGCGGAGTACTTCGGGCCGGACAGCGTGGACTGGTCGTCGCCGGTCAAGTACGGCTTCCGGTGGTTGCTGACGCCGGTCGATCTGCCGCCGGGCGGCGCGGCTGCTGAATGATCATCGCCGGGTCGTCGCGCAGGCCGGCCAGCGCCTGCCGGACCGGCAGCGGACGCCACGGTGCGGACGCGGGCGGCAGCCGGCGTAGGGCGTCGCCGTAGCGGGCGAGATAGCCGATGTCGTGCGGGAAGGCCTCGTGGCGCAGGCCGGGGAAGGTCACCTCGGTGCCGTGCGCGCGGCCGACCCGGACCCAGTCCTCCGGAGTGGCGATCCCGGCCGACCAGACGCCGTGCTGGAACGGCAACACCGCCACCTCCCGGTACGGATCTGTCCGGCCCAGATGATCATCGAGTGCGGCCAGGGCGCTCCGGACCGAGAAGAACGCCCAGTACGGCACCGAGCCGCTGTTGATCATGCGCCATGGATCGCCGATGACGAAGCTGGGCACCACCAGCCGGTCGGCGGGCTCGCCGCGCTGCCGGTACCAGTCCCGGAAGATCGTGGCGACGGCGTGCGCCGGCGTCTGCGGGCCTGGGTAGCGGATCCGGACCAGCGGATGATCATGGTCGGCGCACCAGGCCGCCGCCGCATCGGTCAGGGCCGGTGCGGCGCCCCACTCGGCCTCGGCCGCGACGGTGTCCGGCCGCGGGGTGTGCCGCCGGCTCAGGTAGCCGGCCGGGTCGAGACCGCCCTGGGCGCCGGCCTGGAACAGGTGCCGCTCCCCCACCTGGGTGACCGGCCATTCCGAGCCGTCCTCGATCATGATCACCGGCGCACCCGGGGCGAGGTTCTCGGTCAGGTAGCGGGCGTACGCCTCCGGCAGCCGCTGCCACTTCACCCGGAAGTACGCCATCTCGGCGACCATCAGCTCGTCCTGAACCTGATCATGCATCTGGTGCAGCACGATGTCCGGATTCCGTTCCAGCAGTGCGGGACCGAACCGTGCTCCGAAGCGGAGCGCGTCGTCCGGCCGGTCCGGATCGCCGGTCCGGCGGACCGGAACCAGGACGGTGCCGGGCAGCCAGGGCACCTGCAGCGCCGCAGCCAGCTGCGTGAGCGCACCGTTGCTGGATCCGATCATGACCGCCGGCATCCGCCGCCGAGGCAACCGCCCCCCCAGCCACCCCGCGACACCGGCCAGGTCGACCCGGCCAAGATCATCGGGCCGGACTCCCTCGCTGGCGCCGAGCCGGCTGTAGAGCTGGCGCAGCAGTGGCCACGGGAGCCGGGCCGCCACCCGGATGGCGCGGGCCGCCGGCGCGGGCTGGCCGAGGTGGGCGAAGCCGCTGCCGTTCAGAGCCGCGATGAGCGCGGCCTGCAGAGCGGTCGCCGAGTCGAACGAGGCGGCGCTGCGGTCCGGTGCCAGGTCGCTCATCGGAGCAGCTCCGTCACCAGCCGGAGGAAGGCGGCGGAGTCGCCGGCCGGCCAGGAGTGCCCGGCTCCCGGCACGATCAGGAGTTCCGCGCCGTGGTCGGCGGCCAGGGCGGCCGCGTAGCCGTGCGATCCGAGCGAGTCGTGCTCGCTGTGGACGATCATGGTCGGTACCTCGATCCTCGGCAGCAGGTCTTCCAGCTTGAGCGGGATCGACGAGTCGAAGCCGTGCGCGATCCGGGCCGGGCCGGCGCGGGACCAGTCGGCGATCTGCTCGGCGAGGCCGGGACCCCGCGGCTCACCGCCGGACAGGAATTTGCCGAACAGCCGCCGGCGGCTGCGCAGCGCCGGGTCGACGGTCGGGCTGATCAGCAGCAGCCGACGCACCCGGCGGGTCGCTGCCGCCGCGACGGCCGCCGCCTGGGTGCCGATCGAGAGGCCGACCAGCAGGTCGACGTCCTCGCCGTCGCGGTCCAGTTCGGCCGCGACGCGGGTGCCGTAGTCGGTGAGCCGGTCCGGTACCGAACGCCAGGTCACCGGATCCAGCAGGCGGGTGGGATGCCCGGCGCCCGCCAGCGTGGCCGCCGTGTCGAGGGCGTACCCGCGCACGGCGAGGCCGGGCATGATCATCACGGAACCCGCCACGGCCCGCTCACTCCGCATTCGGGCGGTCGGTCGAGTTCCGTTGCCGTCGTTCGTGTTCCGCCTTGCGGCGGGCGTAATCCCGGCGCATCCTCGCCCGCGGATCCCGACGCTCGTCGAGCTGGGCCGGGCCCAGGACGTGCAGCAGTCCGTACTCGATCCACCACCTGATCCGGTAGCCGAGCCCGAATCCGTCTCGCGTTGCCGTCGTCATGCGGGCCTCCTTCCGGCTCGGGCTGTCGCCCGGTCGGTACCCGACGTCGGCCCGGCCCAAACGGGCTGTCAGCGCCGGGCGAGCGCGCGCGGCAGCACTCCGATGCCGACCGCCAGGATCAGCATGATGCCGCCGGCGATCCAGGACTGCGGCCGGCCCACCGTGACGTCGAAGATCAACAACGTGGTTCCGGACAGGGTCAGGCCGACCCCGACCAAGGCGAGCACGACCAGTAGGTGGCCCATGCCGACCACTTCCGCCTTGAGCCCGCGGCGGAACAGTCCGCGGTGCAGGCTGACCGGGGCGAGGGCCAGCGCGGTGGTCAGTGCGGCCAGAATCACCAAGATCAGATAGACGGTCAACTGGAACTGGTCCAGCCGGCCGAACTGCGGCTGGAACGCGACCGCCAGCAGGAATCCGAACAAGATCTGGGTTCCGGTCTGGGTCACCCGCAGTTCCTGCAGCAGTTCGTTCCAGTTCCGGTCCATCCGCTGGTTCTCGGTCTCGCCGCGACCATCGGTTCCCGGCTCCGACACCGTTTCGTCCATGGCCGGGTCTCCTCCGCTCTGGGCCGCGCCGCTTCGTACCGCGGTGATCGGAGAAGATCCTGCCACGGCGTGCACCTCAGCGGCCGACGGCTCGGGCCAGTTCGTCCTTGGTCATGGTCGACCTGCCCTTGACGCCGCGCTGCCGGGCCTCGTTGTAGAGCTGATCCCGGGTCCGGCCCTTGCTCCCGCTGTGCGAGCGCTTTCCGCCGCGATGTCCGGACGAGACGTCGTCCGTCGAGGTCCGGCTGGCGGTCTCGGACTCGCCGCCCCGGGCCCGTTCCTTGTTCACGGTACGGGCCGCGATCTCCTCGGCCGTGTCCTCGCCGCGGCCCTGTTCCCGCAGGCCCTTCTTGATGTGCTCGTACTGCCGTTCCCGCTTGTCGCTCCAGGCTTCCTGGGGCATCGGACTCCCCTCCTCGTGGTGAGCGTGCGTGATCCGGCAGGTACCCGGCCCGTACCGGTTCAAACGTTCTTGATCATGTCCGGATCGTGAACGATCTTGTCCAGATGTTCGGCGGGGCTTGCGCCGGGACGTCGCCGGTGCTTGCCTGGAGATCTGGTCGAGCCACCGGCCATCTCGTGACGCTGGTGAAGGAATCATTCCGATGACCACCCGTCCCGCCCAGATATCGAGGCCGACCATCGTTTCGGCCTCCACCGAAGACCGCACGGACGAGACCACTGAGCTTCTCCGTGCCGCCAGAACGGCCGATCCGGCCGAACGACAGCGCTATCGGCAGCAGGTGGTCCTGCTGCATCTGGACCTGGCCGACGCGCTGGCCCGTCGCTACCACGGCCGCGGGCTGGATCCCGCGGACCTTGATCAGGTCGCCCGGCTGGCGCTGGTCCAGGCCGTCGACCGCGCCGATCCCGAACGCGGCGATTTCGTCCCGTTCGCCGTCAGTACGATCCGGGGCTGCCTCAAGCGGTACTTCCGGGACCACGGCTGGGTCGTCCGGCCGCCCCGCCGGATCCAGGAGCTCCAGCACGAGCTCACCGACACCTGGAACACGCTGAGTCAGGAGACCGGGGCCACGCCGTCGCTCCGGCAGCTGGCCGGCCGGCTCGGCGAGCCGGTCGAGCAGGTCGCCGAGGCCGCCGCGGCCGGGGCCTGTTTTGCGCCGGTCTCGCTGGACGCGCCGGCCACCCGTCAGGATGCGCCGTCCGATCTCGGCAGTCGCATCGGCGCCCTCGATTCAGGCTACGACCGGGTCGAGTGGCTCCGGACCCTGCGCGAGGCGTGCGCCAGCCTGCCGCCGGACGATCTTCGGATCATCGAGTTGAGGTTCGCCGAACAGCGAACCCAGCAACAGATCGCCGACGAACTCGGGGTCAGCCAGATGCAGATCTCGCGGTCGTTGCGGCGGATTCTGGGGGTGATCCGGGACCAGATCGATCCCGATCGCCGACCGGAGCCGCTGGCCGCCTGATCACCGAGGTGAGGAGTTCGCATGATGCCGGAAACACCGTCCACGCCCGACCGCGAGCCGGGCACCGAACAGCCGGAGGAAGAAGGCCGGCGGGTGTTCGAGATGCCGCCGGGCTCCACGCCGGAAACGGCGCAGCACCGCCCGGCGAAACGCAACCTTGACGCCGCGAAGGAGGAGGCCGTGGTCGAGGAGAAGCACTAGCCGGGCTTGCGAAGCCGGTGGTGCCGGGCGACCTCACGGAAGCCGGCCCGCCGGTACAGCCGGAGAGCACCGGTCGGGTCGTGCGCCTCGGTGTGCAGCCGGACCGGTGCCGCGCCGCGCCCTGCCAGCCGGTCCAAGAGTTCCTCCAGGAGGGCGGCGCCTACCCCGCGGCCACGAGCGGCCGGTACGACTCCGAGGTCGTCGACGACCGCTCGTGGGCCGTCGGCAATGCCGGCCGCCAAGCCGATCGGTCCGGACGCGTCCTCGGCGATCAGATAGAGGTCCGGGGCGGATTCCCGGAGCCATCGTCCGACGTCGTCCGGATCCGGTGCGGTGAAGTACGGCCGGCCGGCCCAGATCCGGCCCAATAGCCCGCCGACCAGGGCGGCGTCCGCCGCGTCCGCCGCCCGCAAGAGCACTCCGTCGGGCCTTGGGGTCGCCGCGGGCCGGTCGGCGAGTTCCAGTTCGACCATGGCGAACACGGAGCGGAAGCCAAGCCTGGTCAGCAGGTCCAGCCGGTCCTGCTGGTCGGCCCGGGAGTTGGCGCCGAAGACGGGAGCGGGCGAACCCGCCGCCTCGAGGACCGCTGTTTCGAGGGACCGGAACAGGTCCGCTTCTACGGCGGTCCGGTTTGTACCTGGTGCGGCCCAGACGTCGAGCAGCCGGAGTTCGGTGCCGTCGGTCTCGGTCCAGCCGCGGACGATCCCGTACCCGATCGTGGTGCCGGCGGCGGTCCTGGCCAGTGCGGCGGGCCGGCCCGCCGCGAGTGCTTCGGCGAGTTCGGCTTCGGTCGGCAGTCGCTCCAAGGTCGAATACGGGTCGAGCTCCGCAGCGTGCCTGGCGCGCAGCGCGGCGAGTTCGGCGGCCGGGTTCGGGTCGCCGGGTGCGGTCAGCTGGACCATGATCAACTCTGCGGTACGGCGAGGTGCGCGATCGACTCGGCCAGGCCGTCCCAGGCGGTCTGCTTGTCCGGGCTGTCCCGGTGCGGCCGGCGGAACTCGTCGGCGTAGAGGCCGGTTTCCTCCAGGTCCCAGCGCAGGTGGTAGCCGCGGATCACCCGTCGGTCGACCGGATGGCCGGTCGCGGCCGCATAGCGGTCGAGGTCCTCGTCAGTGGGACCGCAGCCGGCCAGGTCGCGTTCCGGTACGGCGAGCCCGACGGTGTCCCAGTCGATCAGGTGCAGGCCGCCCGGGCCGCGGAGCAGATTGCCCGGATGCGGTTCGCCGTGGGTCAGCACAAGATCATCGGGCGAGGTCGGCAGCGTGGCCGCGATCGCGTCGAACTCGGCCAGCCGCGCCAGCAGGGCGTCCCGATGATCCATGATCAACTGCCGAGCCGGGCGGCTGTAGGGCCCGGCCTCCGGCCACGGCTCCGGATCGTCGGCCAGCGCGTCGAGCAGCGACCGGCGCTGGGTCAGGGCGATCGGCTGCACGGGCGTGCCCGCCGGCGGCCGGGCCTGGTGCAGGCACGCCAGCAGGTCGATGACGGCCGCCCGCTCGGCCCGGTCCCGCGGCCGGTCGAACGTACCGACTTCGGCGTCCAGCCAGGGAAAGACGCTGACCGCGTAGCGGTCGCCGCAGGCCCGAGTGACCCGTCCGTCGACCGCGGGCACGGGCGCCGTCACGAACTCCAGTCCGGGCCGGCCGGACAACGCGAGCGCGGTGGCCAGGGCCTGTTCCAGGCCGACGGCGGGGTCCGGCCCGAGCAGAGTCTTGTGATCAAGATCGGCGGCCGTGACGAACCAGCGGCGGCCATCGTCGCCGCTCGCGATCCAGTGGTAGTCGCCGAAGCCGACCGGCGCGTAGTCCATGATCGACACGCGGATCCGCCAGCCCTCGCCGAGCAGTCGGGTCAGGTCGGTGTCGTCGAGGCCGTCCGGTCGGTCGCGCATGCCGAGACCGTACCGATCAACGGGGCGACCCGGCCACCGGTTATCGGACCTTGATCAACTCCGGACGACCCGGGCGAACCGGTCCGCGAACCCTCGCCAGACCTCGACGCTGGTCGGCTCCCAGGCGGCCGCCTCCTTGATCACCTGCTCCGGATCGAAGCCCTGATTGATCAGGTTGTCGGGGTTCCAGGCCCGGATCCGGTCCAGGTCGACCTCCGGGTGGAACTGGACGCCCCAGGAGTGCTCACCGACCCGGAAGGCCTGGTACGGGCAGCGCTCGCTGCTGGCCAGCCAGACCGCGTCCGGGGGCAGCTCGGTGATCTGGTCGACGTGGTGCTCGATGGCCCGGAACGTCGGCTCCAGGTCGCCGAACAGCGCGTCCCGCGCCGCCTCGGGGCGTCGGGTGAGCACGGTGCTGCCGGCCTCGGGCTGCCCGTGTTCGGGACGGACGCTGCCGCCAGCCACGTGGGCGAGCAATTGGCCGCCGAGGCAGATGCCGAGCTGCGGAATCCCACTCTGCAAGGCTTTCGTGGCGACGTCGCGCTCTCGGGCCAGCCAGGGCGCCGCCGCGTCGTCGTCCGGCATCAGGCCGCCGCCGAGGAGCACCAGCCCATCGTGATCATCGAGGTCCGGGATCGGGTCGCCGTCGTAGGCGTGCACGACGTCGAGCGCGAGACCCGACTCCTGCCACCAGTCGGTGAACCGCCCGAGGCCTCCCTGGCGGGCATTCTGGACGACGAGGACGCGCGGCCGGGCCGGCTCAGCCATGGTGCTCCCTAGGCGTAGGGGGGACGGTCAGTAGTCGATCTTGTCATCCAGCTCGTTCCAGGCGGCGAAGGGCTCCTCCGCGGCGGGCAGTTCCTGGTGCCGGATCAGCGTCGGCCAGGTACGCCGGTCCCGGCCGAGCAGTTCGTAGAAGGCGAGGTCGTCGAACCCGCTGCGGGCCGCGGCGTACCGGTCGGCGGCGTAGACGATCTCGTCCAGCCGGGCCCAGAGCGAGGTGGTCAGGCACATCGGACACGGCTCGCAGGAGGCGTACAGGACGCAGCCCCGCAGCGAATGCGTACCGAGCAGTCGGCAGGCCTCGCGGATGGCCACTACCTCCGCGTGCGCACTCGGGTCGTGATCCTTCGTGACCCGGTTCTGCCCGGTCGCGATCACCTCTCCGTTGCGCACGATCACCGCGCCGAACGGTCCCCCGCCGTCGGCGACGCTGCGTACGGCGAGCTCGATCGCCCGCTCCAGATACGTCACCTCACTGCTCACCGGCACTGTCTACCAGAGGCCGCGCGGCGACCGTGCCGACAACGCCGCCGCGAGGCACTCGAGCGGTTCTCGCCCCTCGCCATGATCACCCGGTGGTTCTCGGGGCCTGGCGCACCCGACCCAGATTCGCGCCTCGTCGACGCCCAGACGATCAACGCGTATCAGGCCTACTCGACGGCGATCGCCGAGCCCGCCGTGGCAGCGCAGACCTTCGTGCCGCCGGTCAAGCTCCGCCGGATGGCGTGGATCAAGCCACCCCGGACCGGCTGCCGTCGGAACTGCCCTACCCGTTGTCGGCTCCGATCGCCGCGACGATCGGAGCCGACCCGTCCGGCTGAGACCGCTCAGTCCTCTTGCATTCTCTCCAGCAGATCGTCGGCCAGGTCGCGACGATCCTCTTCGGCGTTTGAGTCCCGAACCCGCTCGAGCGCGTCGCGCGCGGCGTGCCCGCCGATCTTGAACAGGGCCCAGGTCGCGTTGTTGCTCAAGGTGGTGGCCTCGGGTTCGTCAAGGTAGCCCGGAACGCGTTCGGTCAGTTCCCACAACACGTCGACCGCTCCCGGATCGCCGAGATCCTGGAGCCGGAAGACGACATCCTCGTGCCGCTGGTGCCACTCGCCGGTTGCCGCCCGCTTGAGCGGATCGAGCATGTCGGGCGTCACGCCGAACGTGTAGACCACCCGCAGGGCGCCCTCCAGATCGTCGGCGTCCTCATGTTCGACCGCGTCGGCGAGGAGCCGCCGGGCCAAGGCCGGCCCGTCGGACTCCCCGAATCGCTTCAGGAACTCCTCGGGGCTGAGCTCCGGCGGAGCCCCCAAGCCGATGAGCCAACCCCAGAGTCAGACGCAACCGCTCAGGCGTCATCGCTTGGTACCTGGAGTAGGTGTTCGATCGCGTCCAGGCGTCGCATCACTCGGCTCTCAGCGCCTGGCGCACCCGACCCAGATTTGCGCGGAAGAAGCCCAGCGCATCCTCAATCCGTTCGTGAACCCAGGCTGCTCGATCAATCCCTTCCGGTTCATGGGCGACGGGTCCCTCCGCGATGAATTGACCGTCCGAGTAGCAGATGTCACTGGTGATGCGGAGCCGACCGTTCTCCAGCTTGCAGTCGATCGAGAAGTCGATGCTGTCGATGTCGTCGTCGCGGTCGTCCAGTGCAATCGACGCGTAGGCACGGAACGGGAACACCGGCTGGGGTGTGACGTAGCCGGTGCGCCAACTGAGGCCAGGATCGGTCGTCGCCAACTCCCGCTGGATGCTTGCCACGGCATCGTCGATGAGGACCCGTTCGTCGTCCCAGAACAACTCCGTCATTTCGACACCTTGAATGTATCGACGATGGCGCCCTGGATCTCCTGCGTGAGTGGATGTGGAGTACCCGAACCTCTGGATTCCATCCAGGGTCCCAACTCGTCACGATTCTTCGGAATGAGTGACACGTGGCCTGTGCCGTTGGGAACGGCGTCCAGATCCTCCAGCTTGTCAGTATCGATTTTCTGAACCTTTCCGCCGTGGGGCGCAGCCCGCTGGGGCGTGTCGAAGGTCGAGAGTCCGTCGACGTCCTTGGGTTTCGGGGTCAGCGCGTCATCGGTGGCGGATCCGCCTCGATAGACGTACTTCGGAACGCACTCGTTGTGAACTCGAACCCAATCTGTGCCGGTCCTGACATGGTAGTTGTGAAGATCCTCGACGTTGAAGTTGTAGACGGTGTGGAATTCCCCGGTCGCGATGGCCCTGACCAGCTCGACGGCATTCTCGTCGGAGTCCACCAGGACGTCACCTGGCTGCAACTCGCGCACCGGGACCCAGCCCTTCCCGCGAACGTAGAAGGGGTGCTCGGCCGTCGAGGTCACCTCACCGCTCGAGGTCTCCACGCGGAATGTCTCGACATCCTCGTGGACGTAGGTGTCCACGACCTTCTTCGAGTACGTCCTACCCGTGTCGGGGTCGGCGGCGGTGACTTCGTCTCCGACCCGGACGTCCTCGATCGCCTTCGAGCTGCCATCCGCCATCAGCACCTGGGTCCCCGCAACGAAGCAGCCGCTCTTGGCCGTTCCGGTGAGCTTCGACAGAGCGTTGCTGCCGAAACGCTTGGCCCCGCTCAGGGCGTTCCTCCCGACGGTCTTGACGCCGTTCGCCAAGGCGGTTCGTCCCAGGGCGCTCGCTCCGGACTTCAGCAACGCGGCGCCCGGAACCGGCACCATGCCCATGACGCCGTCGAGGCCGGCCTGACCCCAGTCCACCGAACCCTTGGTCGCCTTCTGCTGCGCGACCGACATACCCATGGACAAGGCGCCGCCGGCCAGCGCCAGGCCGACCGGACCGCCGACACCCGTCGCCATCAGCGCCACGCCGGCCACGATCATGGCACCGGCGGCGATGTACTCCCAGTTGTTCGCCACCCAGTTCGTGGTCGCGTTCCAGGCCGCGGCGAGAGCGCCGTTGTTGGAGTCGCGGTAGGCCTGCAGTTCCTCGTCCGTCACGGGACTGAGACCCCACGGATCGGACTGGTTCAGCGGGTCATTCCCGGCAAAGGAGTACGGGTTCCCGGCCCAGCCGCTACCCAGCACGGGATCCAGCGGATCCGTCGAGAGGAAACCGCGGGTACCGGGGTCGTAGACGCGAGCCTGCATCCATTCGCGGCCGTCGACCAGTAGGTTGCCCTGGCCACCCACGGCCACCCCGGACGGCATTTCGGGACGTCCGGCGCCCGGCGTCACACCCCAGGGGTCAGTACCGGTGGACCGAGGTCGCCAGTCCGGCATCACCCATTCGCCGCGGCCGTCGTCGCCGCCGGCGGGGTCGGGAAGCAACGCGGTCAGCGGTCCGTAGCTGGAAATCGACACGTCGCCGATCTGGGCGAGCATCGGCAGGAGTCCGGCCGAGTCCCAGGCGACCTGCTGACCGTCCAGCGCGGCGAGTTCGCCGAGCGCGTCGACCCGGAAGTCATGGCTCGTCCGGACCTCAGCGGGCTCCTGGTCCGTCGGCAGGTCGTGGGATCGGGCTGTGATCTTGTCGCCGGCCCGGCTGATCGTCGTGATCCTGGCCAGGAACCCTCGCGGGTCCCAGCCGAACCGCCGCTCGCCGTCCGGTCCGTGCTCGCGAGTCCTACGGCCGGCGGCGTCATAGCCGTACTCGGTGACGCCGTCGGGCGTACGGCGAGAACGCAGCTGGCCGGCCACGTCGTAGACGTACTCGATGACTGCGCCGTCGGTGGTCTCCTTGATCATCCGGCCGGCGGAATCATAGGTATAGCCGGTCACCGAGCCATCGCCGCGGCGCGCTTGCGCGAGCTGCCCGGTGGAGTCGTAGTGATAGTCCGTCCGCACGCCGTTGCTGGCCTGGGCGATCACCCGTCCCGCCGCGTCGCGTTCGATCTCGACGGTCTCGGTGACCCCCTGTCGAGTGACCTGATGCCGGACGATCCCTCCGCCGTCCCACACCCAGGTCGCGTGCAGCCCGGGCGCAGCCATGGCCACGATCCTGCCGATCGCGTCGCGGTCGATCACGGCCCGGCCCAGGCCTGGCTCGGTCACCGCGGCGACCCGGCCGGCTCGGTCGTACTCGTAATGTGTCTGCGAGCCGTCGCTGCGGGTGAACGAGGTCCGTCGCCCGTCGCCGTCGTAGGCCCAGGACAGGGCGACTCCGCCGGACGGATGGTCCGCCCGGTGTCGGGCGCGCCGGATCAGCCGCTTGTTCTCGTCCCAGACCAGTTCGGTGACCGTGTCATCCTCACGGACCCGGATCGTACGACCGGCGAGGTCGTACTCGAGGCGGGACAGCAGCCGGTCCCCCGCGTGGGACTCGGTCAACCGGCCCGTGTCGTCGTAGCTCCAGGTGAGTTCGACGCCGGTCGGGTCGACCCGGCGGGTCGGTCGCCCGGCCGCGTCATAGCCGTAGCGGGTCGTCCGGCCGAGCGGATCGGTTTCCGCGATGATCCGGCCGAGCGCGTCGTAGCGACGCTCGGTGCGGCCGCCCAGCGGATCCACCACCGCAACGCAGCGTCCGGTCTCGTCGTACTCGTAACCAGTCTGGCCGCCGGAGGCGTTGGTGACGCCGACCAGTTGCCCGGCCGCGTCGTAGCGCATCCGTCGGCGGCCGTACCAGCCGTCGGTCAACCGGATCACGCGGCCGGCCTTGTCGTAGCCGAAGCCCGAGGTTCCCTTGCCCGGTGCATAGCGCTCCACGACCCGGCCGCAGGCGTCGTACCTGATCCAGGCCTGTTCGCCGGTCGGCCAGTGTTCCCGGACCAGCCGACCGTCGGCGTCGTACTCGAACTGGTAGCGGGAGCCGTCGGTGTCGATCGTGGCGTTGCGGCGTCCGCACCGGTCGTACTCATAGCGGTACGTGGTGCCCATCGGGTGGGTGATCGCCACCGGCCTGCCGGCAGCGTCCCGCTGGATCGCGGTGGTCGCCCCGTTCGGGTCGGTGTGCTCGACCAGCTGGCCGCAGCGGTTGTAGCGGTAGCGCGTGGTGGCTCCGTCCGGCCCCGTCTCGGCGACCGTCCGGCCCAACGCGTCGTAATCGGTGGTCGTCTGCCACAGGCGGTCGCTGAGCTTGGTCGGCCGGCCCTCCAGGTCCCGCTGCACGGCGTGCTCGACTCCGGTCGGGTCGACCGTCCGGGCCAGGAACCCTTGTACGTCGTAATCCAGCTGCCAACGGGCGCCGGAGGCGTCCGTCCGTGAGATCGGCCGCGACATCGCGTCGTAGCCGAACTCCCAGCTGCTGCCGTCGGGCAGTTCGGTCCGGGTCTGGTTGCCGAGGTCGTCGTAGCTCTCGGTGACGGCCTGGCCCAGCGGATCAACGATCCGGGACCGTTCACCGTGGTCGCCGTACTCGATCTCGGTCCGGCCGCCGAGCGGATCGATCCTGGCAGTGACCCGTCCGCCGGGCGAGGTCTCGTAGCGCCAGATTGCGCCGTCCGGATCCTGACGGGACTCCAGGGCCCCGGCACTGTCGTAACGGTAGGTCCTCCGGTGCCCCAGCGGAGTGATCGCGGCGGTGATCCGACCAAGATCATCACGGACCAAGCGCGCCGTGTTGCCCTCGGCATCCGTGCTGGCGATCAGGTCGCCGTGCTCGTCATGTTCGAAGTGGAGCGTCACCCCGACCGGGTCGACGATCTTCTTCAGCAGCCCGCCGGACCACTCCATGACGGTGATCCCGCCTTCGGGGTCGACGACCTGGCTGGGGTCGCGGGAATCGCCGTGGTAGCTGTAGCGGGTGACCGCCTCGATCGTGTTTCCTTGATCATCCTGGTTCGTCACGACGACGGTGACCGGCCGGTCGGCTTCGTCGTACGTCCAGCGGGCGCGAGCCCCGGACGGCATGGACTGCTCGATCCGCCGGCCGCGCTCGTCGTAGGCGTTGACGGTCACGGCACCGTTGCGTTCGGTGATCATGACCGGGTTGCCGTACCGGTCGTAGCTGGTGGACTGGCGATGATCATCGGCGTCGATCACGCCGATCAGCCGGCCCTTGCCGTCGGCGATCCAGGTGTTGGCACGCGTGCCGTCGGCATCGGACACCTCGGTGACGCCACCGGGCAGGTAGACGAAGCGGCTGGTCCGGCCGAAGGCCGACCGCTGGGTGGTGACCCGGCCCAGGGCGTCGTACGTGTTCTCCGCCTCGACGACGCCGTCGGGGTCGGTGACGGCGTCGATCAGGTCGGCGTCGTTCCAGCGGTACGTGCGGGTGCCGGCCGGGGTCTCGGCCGCGACCAGCCGGCCACGGTCGTCGTAGTGATAGCTCACGGTCCGGCCGTCGGAGGCGGTGGCACCGGTGATCCGGCCGGTCGTATCGTCCCAGGTCAGATCCAGGGAGCGGCCGAACTCATGGGCCAGCGAGACGAGTCGGCCCTCGTCGTCGTACCAGTAGGTGATCTTGGTCCCGGGGCCGGTGCTGGTCGTGAGGAGGCGTCCGTCGGCGCGGAGGTCCCAGCGCAGGCCGGCCGAGTTGGTCACCACGTAGCGGGACTCCTCGCGGGCGAGCCACAGGTTCTCGCCGGTGGCCCGGTCCCAGCTGTCGCCCAGGCGTGGGAAGACGACCTCGCGGCCATCGGACAGCCGCAGCCGGGCGGCCTCGTCGGTCAGCGTGAGCCCGGCCTCGGCCCAGGAGGACCAGCCGCGGCCGAACGCGCCGAGCTTCTGGTTCAGCGAGTTGTAGGTACGGGTCAGGCCCAGTTCCGCCGTCGCACCAGGGAAGGTGAGATCGCATTCGTTCTCGATGAAGTTGCCGGTCGCCGTGTTCACCGGGTCATCGGAGTAGCCCGTCGTGGGCGGCGAGCCGTAGGCCGTCGGCGGGTCGACCACGATGTCCTGTCGGTTCACTGCCACGTTCGCCGCCCGCAGCGCGGCCTCGATGGTGGAGTTCGACAGCGTCGAGACGTTGCCCTCGCCACCAGCCCGGGCGAACGCGTCGGCCACCGTAGTGGCCCACTTCGCATCCTCACCGTTCAGCCGCAGCCAGTCCTTGAGGCCCTGGATCGGGCCCGTGGCGTCGAGCGTCGCCCACGAACAGGCGGTCGCGAACTCGGTGCACTTGCCCTCGAGGCTCGTCGCCTTCCCATCGAACGCCCCGTCACCGCCATCCGTGCTGGTGGCGAACGACCGCAGGTTCGACGGCTTCGCCGACGACGTCCCGCCACCGCCACCGCCGCTGCCCGGAGCCGGCGTCTCGCGCGGCTTGGACGCGGGGGCGCTCACGTGCTGGGCCGGTCCGGTCTCCTTGATGTTGACGTCCGGCGGATCCTCGCCCGTACCCCAGAAGTCGTCCCAACCCTTCTCAAAGCCCGAACGGTCCGCCTGCCGCTGGGCCCACTCCCGAGCCGTCTTGCGGCGCTGATTCTCCTCCCGCGCCGCCTGCTCCACGTCCTCGAGCTTGGTCGCGACCGCCCGCAAGGCCGTGACCACTTCGTCGAGGTCGCCGAGCTGGGTGGTGCCGTTGGTCTTGAAGATTTCAGAAAAATGCCCGTCGAACTGCTCCAGGCCGGTGGAGCGCCAGGTCGAACGATCGCCCCGCTGACCCGACAGTGTGTTCGCCACCGCCCGGAACGCCGACTTCACCTCACTCGAGACCCCGAAGTCGTACGTGACATCCGGCGTGCCCTTCAGTTTGTCGATGTCCACCACAGCTGCCTCAACCCCTTACCCGCACGTAGATCCACATCCAACCCCAGTTGACGGTCGGGTGAACGGATCGGATCCCGTACCCACCTGTGGGGTCGATCACAGGCCGGGACCGGGGTGCGAGGATGTGCCGCGTGAGTGCTGAAACGGGATCGAAGGTCGCAGTGATCACCGGGGCTGGGAGCGGGATCGGCCGGGCGGTGGCGCACGCGTTCTTGGGCGCCGGCTATCGCGTCGCCGCCTGTGGCCGGCGACCGGAACCGCTGGCGGAGACGATCGGTGATCATGACCGCGGCCTGGTGGTGCCGATGGACGTCACCGACCCGGCCGCCGTGACCGCGGGGTTCGACCGGATCCGGTCCGAGTTCGGCCGGGTCGACGTCCTGTTCAACAACGCGGGCTGGTTCGGGCCGGCGGGTGGCGTGGACGAGATCTCGGTGGACGACTGGAACGCCTGCGTCGCGGTCAATCTCACCGGTGTGATGCTCTGCGCCGCGGCCGCGGTGTCGATCATGAAGGAGCAGCGGCCGGGCGGCGGCAAGATCATCAACAACGGCTCGATCTCCGCCCACACACCGAGGCCACGGTCGGTCGCCTACACCGCGACCAAGCACGCGATCACCGGACTGACGAAGTCGATCGAGCTGGACGGCCGGCCGTACCGGATCAGTTGCGGCCAGATCGACATCGGCAACGCGGCCACCGCGATGACCGGCCGGATGGCTCAGGGCACCCTGCAGGCCGACGGTGAGCTCCGCCCCGAACCGACCTTCGACGTGACGGAGGTCGGCCGGGTCGTGCTCGCAATGGCGGAGCTGCCGCCGGAGGCGACGATCAACTCGCTGGTGATCACCGCCGCCGGCATGCCGTTCGTCGGGCGGGGATGATCACCGAACCCACTCGCCCTGAGCCTGTCGAAGGGCCAAGCCACATCTGCCTTGCCCTTCGACAAGCTCAGGGGACGTTGTGGCTCAGGTCAGCTGGTCGTACGCGGGCTGGGTGAGGAAGTCGACGAAGTCGTCGGCCAGGCACAGGTCGCTGATCAACTTCTTGGCCGGTACGTAGTAGCGCTCGAACAGTTCGGCGTCCACCTGGCCGCGCAGCTTCTCGGTCTCCTCGTCCAGCAGCCGGGCCACCAGTTCCCGGGTCACGGTCTCGCCGGAATCGGACAGCCGGGCCGCGTTGTTGATCAACTGCCAGACCTGGGACCGGGAGATCTCGGCGGTCGCCGCGTCCTCCATCAGGTTGTGGATCGCGACCGCGCCGCTGCCGGCCAGCCAGGCGGCCGTGTAGGCGACGGCCACCTCGAGGTTGTTCCGCAGGCCGGTCTCGGTGTTGGAGCCGTCGGCCGACGCGACGTCGAGCAGCTGCGCGGGGGTCACCGCGACCTCGGGGCGCTGCCGGTCGATCTGGTTCGGCCGCTCCCCCAGCACGCCGTCGAACACCTCGCGGCACACCTCGACCAGGTCCGGGTGCGCCACCCAGGAGCCGTCGAAGCCGTTGCCGGCCTCCCGGGTCTTGTCGGCCCGCACCTTCTCCAGCGCGGCGGCGTTGATCGACGGGTCCTTGCGGCTCGGGATGAACGCGGCCATGCCGCCCATCGCGAACGCGCCCCGCTTGTGGCAGGTCTGGACCAGCAGTTCGGTGTACGCCCTCATGAAGGGCGCGGTCATCGTGATGTCACCCCGGTCGACCAGGACGAACTCCGGCCCGGCGTCGCGGAAGTACTTGATGATGCTGAACAGGTAGTCCCAGCGGCCCGCGTTCAGCCCGGAGGCATGATCGCGGAGTTCGTACAGGATCTCGTCCATCTCGAACGCGGCCGGGATCGTCTCGATCAGCACCGTGGCCCGGATCGTTCCATGATCAAGTCCGAGTTCGGCCTCGGCGAAGGTGAAGACGTCGTTCCACAGCCGGGCCTCGAGGTGGCTCTCCATTTTGGGCAGGTAGTAGTACGGTCCGCGGCCGCCGTCCAGCAGCGGCCGGGCCAGATGGAACACGTGCAGCCCGAAGTCGACCAGCGCGCCGATCCCGGTCCGCCCGTCCACCTCGACGTGCGCCTCGTCCAGGTGCCAACCGCGCGGCCGCATCACGACCACGGCGAGCGGCGCGTCGGTCCGCAGGGCGTACGTCTTCCCGTCCGGCTGCGTGTACGACAGCGTTCCGGCGGCCGCGTCGGACAGGTTGAGCAGCGCGTCGATCACGTTCGGCCAGGTCGGGCAGCTGGCGTCCTCCAGGTCGGCCAGCCAGACCTTGGCGCCCGAGTTGAGGGCGTTGATCGCCATCTTGGCCGGGGTCGCCGGGCCGGTCATCTCGACCCGGCGATCCTGCAAAGCCGGCGGTGCGGGCGCGACCTGCCAGTCCGCGGTCCGTACCTCGGCGGTCTCGGGGAGGAAGTCGAGCCGGCCCGTCTCGGCGGCCGCTGCCCGGCGCGTCGCCCGCGCCCCGAGCAGTTCGTCCCGTCGCCCCGCGAACCGTTGGTGCAACCGTTCGACGAAGGCCAGCGCCTCGTCGGTCAGGATCTCCTCGGCTCGGTCGATCGGACGGCGGTCGGTCACCGTGATGGTCATCTCTCGTTCCTCCTGTCGGACTTACGGGTCAGCTGCCGGCCGTACCCGCCACTGCGGCCGCGACGGCCGGGGCGACCCGGCTGTCGAACACGCTCGGCACGATGTAGCTGGGGTTGAGTTCGTCCGGCGAGACACAGTCGGCGATCGCCTCGGCGGCGGCCACCAGCATCGGGGTGGTGATGTTGTGCGCGGCGGCGTCGAGCAGGCCACGGAACAGGCCCGGGAACGCCAGCACGTTGTTGATCTGGTTCGGGAAGTCGCTGCGCCCGGTGGCGACGACGGCGGCATGCTTGGCGGCCTCGGTCGGCGGGATCTCCGGGTCCGGGTTGGCCAGCGCCAGCACGATCGAGCGATCAGCCATGGTCGCCACGTGTTCGGCGCCGAGGATGTTCGGGCCGGACACGCCGATGAACACATCGGCCCCGACCAGCGCGTCGTGCAGACTGCCGGAAACGCCGTCCGGGTTGGTGTTCTCGGCGATCCACTGGCGGTGTTCGTCCGTGTACGTACCGCCGCGATGGATCGCTCCGGTCCGGGAACAGCCGACGATGTGCGAGGCGCCCTGGGCCTGCAGCAACTGGATGATCGCGTGCCCGGCGGCACCCACTCCGGAGATCACGATCTTGACGTCGGTGATCTTCTTACCGACCACCCGGAGCGAGTTGATCAAGGCGGCCAGTACGACGATCGCGGTGCCGTGTTGATCATCGTGGAAGACCGGGATGTCCAACTCGGCGCGGAGCCGGCGCTCGATCTCGAAGCAGCGCGGGGCGGCGATGTCCTCCAGGTTGATCCCGCCGTACACCGGAGCCATCGCCTTGACGATGGAGATGATCTCCTCGGTGTCGGTGGTGTCCAGGCAGACCGGCCAGGCGTCGACGCCGGCGAACTGCTTGAACAGGGCAGCCTTGCCCTCCATCACCGGCAGCGCCGCGGCCGGACCGATGTCGCCCAGGCCGAGCACGGCGGTGCCGTCGGTGACCACGGCGACCGTGTTGCGCTTGATCGTGAGCCGGCGGGCATCCTCGGGGTTGGCGGCGATGGCCAGGCAGACCCGGGCGACGCCGGGCGTGTAGGCGCGGGACAGGTCGTCCCGGTTCTTCAGCGGGACCTTCGGCTCGACGGAGAGCTTGCCGCCGAGGTGCAGCAGGAACGTGCGGTCGCTGACCTTGCGGACGTGGGTGTCCGGCCGGGCGTTGAGCGCTTCGGCGATGCGCTGGGCGTGCCCGTCGTCGACGGTGTTGCAGGTGACGTCGACCACGATCTTCTCGTGGCTGGACTCGACGATGTCCAGCGCGGTCACCGGGGCGCCGGTCTCGGCGACGGCCGAGGCCAGTTCGGTGGTCGAGCCGGCCGTGGCGGTGACCTCGACCCGCAGGGTGATCGAGTAGCCGGGGCTGGGGCTGTTCAAGATTCCTCCTCGAACTTCGACATTACGGATGTTAACTTCTGCTTTGCGGAATTACAACGCGATGCGTTGGGACAGCCCGGGCCTCGGGATCGCCAGTGCCTGGGAAAGGGGTCGGCGCCGGTCAGGGCGCCAGTTCGGCGGCGATCGCCGCCGCGGCTCGGCGCAACACCGGTACGGCGCGCCGGCCGAAGTCCTCGTCGACCCGCGCCAGCGGGCCGGAGACCGAGATCGCCATCGGCGACGGCGAGCCCGGCACGGCGACCGCGTAACAGCGGACCCCGACCTCCTGCTCCTCGTCGTCGATCGCGTAGCCACGTTCACGGATCTGGTCGAGATCCGTCAGCAGGGACTGCACCGTGCCATGGCTCTTGGCCGTCGGCGTCGGCAGTCCGGCCCGCTGCACGATCCGGCGTACGGCGTCGTCGCCGAATCCGGCCAGGATCGCCTTTCCGACCCCGGTGTCGTGCAGGCTCACCCGGCGGCCGATCTCGGTGAACATGCGCATCGAGTGCGGCGACGGCTGCTGCGCGACGTAGACCACCTGGTCCCCGTCGAGCAGGGCCATGTTCGCCGTCTCGCCCAGGTCGGCCACCACCCGGACCAGTTCCGGCTGGGCCACCCGGCCGAGCTGTTGGCCGGCCAGTTCGCCGAGCGGGATCAGCCGCGCGCCGAGGGCGTACCGCCGGGACGGGAGCTGGCGGGCGTAGCCGAGCGTGACACAGGTGCGCAGCAGCCGATGGATCGTCGGCATCGGGAGGCCGGCCCGGGCCGACAGGTCGCTCAGCGAGATCTCGCCGCCGGCCTCGGCCATCAGTTCCAGCAGCTCGAAGACGCGCTCGACGGACTGCACGCCGCCGCGTGCGCGCACCGTTTCCTCCGGCACCCGACCTCCCATTGCCTCGGTGAAGTGGCACTCACCCTACAGAAAGTGAGCCGCCGAATTTCGCGATGCAGAATCCCGGGTGGTTACTGGTCGTACCAGACGACGTCGTCGCCGAACGGGTTGCGGTAGGCGAAGCTCAGCGGGCTGCCGGTGTCCCGGATCCGGTACGCGAGCTCGCCGTCGAGGCACTGGCCCTCGGGCAGGGTCGTGGCGGCGAGCTGCGGGCCGCCGCCGTCGGTGCGTTCGCCGGTCATGCCGTCCTGGGAGGAGAGGCCGAAGTTGGCCGGGCCGACGGCGCGCTGCACGGCCGGATCCGTGCCGCGGGCACTGATGTCGCCACCGGCACAGATCCGTACGGTGGCGTTGACCATCAGGTCGCGGCCGTCGGCCCGGGCCTCGATGCTCCGGGCCGTGAGCGTGGTGCCGCCGGCGAGCTCGACCGTCTGCCCTTCGGCGACCCGCTCCGTGACCGGCTTGGCCCGGGTCGCGTTCTGCACGATCGCGCCGGTGAACACGGCGCCGACCGCGACGGCCGCGATGATCGCTCCGATGACGTACCGGCGCTTGGTGGAGCGCACCTGGGGTGACTCGGCGGCGGGCTTGGCCTGGTCGATGATCTTGAGCCGGGGCACGTCGGCCAGCCGACGGTCCAGCTGCTCGCGGAGCTTCGGCCCGCGCCGCAACCGGCCCGTGTCGACATCCACCCCGCGCAGTCGGTCGTCGAAGATCACCAGGTTGGTCGCGCTGTACTCGATGATCACCGCGGCGGCATCGAGGTCGACGATCTCGCGCTCCGCCGGGTCACCCAGGGCCTCGCCCGGGGACTCGACCAGCAGGGTCCGGGCGCCGAGCCTGGCACTGCCGGCGGTCGCACCGCCCATCGGTGACTGGGCCAGCCAGGCGTTGAACTTCTCGCCACGTTCGGCGGGCAGGTCGGCCATCAGCTCCGGGTAGCCGGGCAGGACGGAGACGCTGCGGTCGGACTCGCCGAGCAGGCTCGTCACGTGCACCGTGTTCAGGGCGGCGCCGAGCGCATGCCGGACAGCGGGCACGGTGAGCGGCTCGAGGTCCTCCGGCAGTCCCAGGACCCGGCGGTTCCGGGCCCATTGGCTGTCGGACAGTGACTCGAGCTCGGTGATCACCGCGGCCAGCCGCGCGTCGGCGATCGGCGTGGCCAGGGTGCGGGCGATCGCGCGGTCCCGGTGCTGCGGCGCCGGTACGCCGTCGCAGACGATCGTGATCCAGCGGTCGGCACCGAATTCGTGCACCGCGCACCCGGTACCGGGATCGCCGCCACCGGCCGCCGACAGAGCCGCCGCGAAATGGGTCCGCAGGGCCAGACCGGCCGCCAGTCCCGCCCGGGTCCGGGGTACGACCGCGGTGAACTGCACCGGGCCGAGCGGCGCCGCCAGGCTGCCCGGCGTCGCCGCCCCGCGGGCCCGCCCGGGTGCCGGCGTCGACTGCCGCCGCGGGTCGACGGCCGGCGCGGCGAACGCGTCGACCGCGATCAAGGACTCGTCGTTGGTGAAGAACGCGCAGCGCACCGTGCCCTGGGCCGGGTCGAGGTGCCGCCGCAACTCCTCGACCTTGTCCGGCGCCACCTCGATCGCCGGCAGGTCGAGCAGGGACAGCACGAACGAACTCATGCCGGCGCGCAGGGCGGCGTCCCTGGTCCAGCCGAACGTGTCGACCGGGTGCGGGTCCGCGCTGTCGGCCGGGACGGTGCCGCTGAAGTAGCCGGCCACCCGGCGCCAGGTCGAGACCACGGCCTCCGGCCGTCCCCGTACCGCGAAGGTCAGGGTGTCCTGGCTGATCTCCACCAGCCCCTCCGGCACCGAGACCCCGCCCTCGGGCAGCTCGATGGGCCGCCCGAGCTCGGCCCGGATCGCTCCGGCGACCGTCTGCAGCGTCCCGTAGTCGGCGACGGACTCGTCCAACATCCCGTACGCCAGCGTCGCGCCCAGCACGACCTCCGGCGACGGCTCGGTCGGCTCGATCAGCTGCCAGTCGTACCCGCCACGCTCGCTCCATCGATGCACCGCGCCAGGATAGGGGTACGTCACAGCGGTGCGTGGTCGCTCACCCCGAGGGCATGTCGCGATCTCTCTGCTGACGGGCCGTTTCCGCGTGGCAACCGCCGCCGCCCTTGGCGGCCGATGCGAAGGGAAATCACGACATCCCGGTCAGTCGAAGAACTCGGGCGCCACCGCGTCGACGGCGGACTGCATCGCTGCCAGGGTCACCGACTCGACGACGATCAACCGCTTCCACGACAGCCCGGCCGTTCCACGGCGTAGCTCGGCTTCGACGTCTTGAGCCAGCCGCGCCGGGTCATAGAAGTTGATCTTGACGATGCTGCCGTCGTCGAGCTCGACGTCGACGTCGTGAAGGTAACCCTTCGACTCCGTCAGCCAGTCGTACCGGCCGTCACTCGGCAGGATGATCCGGGGCATCGCGACCGAGATCGAAGGGGCTGCTGAAGAGATCGTTCGTGTTCTCGTCGGTCGTGGCCTCGAGCGCTTCGACGTAGTAGGTCGATGCGCCGGAGGAAACCACGTACAGCGTTCCGTTCACCGGCCTCCCGAACTGTGCTGCCACGACCTGCGCCTCGTCGGCGGTGCCCAGGCGCAGGTCCAATCCGTGCAACCAGCGAGGCAGGGCGACGAACTCGACGCCGACGAAGATCACGTCGACGTTGGTCTCCTGCTCCGGGCCGCGCGGGCTCCGGATCAGGAGCGACCCGTGGCCAGGCCGGTATTCCCACAGTTGGAATCGCCGGTCCGGAAAGTTCGCGATCATGAGAACGGGCTTTCGACTCGGGCGCCGTTCTGCCAGAACTCGACATTCGGGAAGGTGCCCTGCTTCAGTTGCATGAGTTCCCAATCTGTGGCCCCGCCGCGCCCGGAGGCTGCTCGCATGACACCAGGCCAGACATCGACTCCGTCGAGGTTGAAGAGCACGCGCTGGTCCGGGTCGCTCAGCTTGGCGTACACGCCCTGCTGCCAATTCAACTTGTCGTCGAGTTGCTTCCAGGTCGTCGCCCCGTGCTGGCGTGCGAAATCGTCCAAGTGATCCTCGATACCCATGGCGAACGGCGTGCAGTCGTTATGGACCCGGACCCATCGGTTGCCGGTCTGGACATGATAGTTGTGCAGTTCGTCGACGTGGAAGTTGTAGACGGTCGCGGTTTCGCCCGTTCCGACGACCTCGATCAGCTCGACCGCCTGGCCGTTCGAGTCGATCAGAACGTCACCCGGGTGGAGTTCAGCGACTGGAACCCACCCTCTGCCCTCCACGTAGAACGGATGCTCAGCCGTTGAGGTGACCGATCCCGCTGAGGTCTGCACCAGGAAGGTCTCGACCTCTTCGTGGACGAAGGTTTCGACGACCCGCCGCAGGTGGGCCGCGCCGGTCGCCGGGTCGGCCGCAACGACCTCGTCGCCGACGATGATCTCCTCGATCGGTTTCGACGCGCCATCGGCCAGCAGAACCTGGGTGCCCGCCACGAAGCACCCACCCTTCGCGGTGCCGGTGAGCTTGGCCAGCGCGTTGTCGCCGTACTGCCGCACGCTGCCGAGCGCGTTCCGGCCGAAGGTCTTCACACTGTTACCGACCGCGGTGCGTCCCACCGCCTTCGCGCCGGACTTGACCAGCGCGCTGGCGGCACCGGCACCGGGGATCGGGACCATGCCCATGACGCCTTCGAGGCCGGCCTGGCCCCAGTCCACCGATCCCTTGGTCGCCTTCTGCTGCGCGACCGACATTCCCATCGACAGGGCGCCGCCGGCCAGGGCCAGCCCGATCGGGCCGCCGACTCCGGTCGCCATCAAGGCCACACCGGCGACGATCATGGCGCCGGCGGCGATGTACTCCCAGTTGTTGGCCACCCAGTTCGTGGTCGCGTTCCAGGCCGCGGCGAGGGCGCCGTTGTTGGAGTCGCGATAGGCCTGGAGCTCCTTGTCGGTAACGGGTTTGAGGCCCCAGGGGTCGGACTGGTTGAGCGGGTCGTTGCCGGCGAACGAGTACGGATTCCCGGCCCAGCCGGTGCCCAACACCGGATCGAGCGGGTCGGTGGACAGGAAGCCGCGGGTGCCGGAATCGTAGACCCGGGCCTGCATCCATTCCATCCCGTCGACCAGCAGGCTGCCCTGCCCACCGACCTGCACCCCGGAGGGCAGTTCGGTGCGAGCCGAGCCTGCGGCGACGCCCCACGGATCGGCGCCGGTGGAACGGGGGCGCCAGTCCGGTGTGATCCACTCGCTCGCGGTTCGGTCGGTCAGGTCCGGCAGCAGCGCGACGAGCGGTCCGTAGCCGGTGATCGACAGGTCACCGACCTGGGCCAGCGTCGGGACCGGGTTGGCGGTGTCCCAGGCGACCGGCTCGTCGTCGATGGCGGCGAGTTCACCGAGGCCGTCGACCCGGAGTTGCTGGGTGCGGGCGGTGATCTTGTCGTCGGCGTGCGTGATCGTCGTGATGGAGGCCAGGAACCCGCGCGGGTCCCAGCCGAACCGTCGTTCGCCGCTCGGCCCGGCCTCGGCGGATCGCCGGCCCGCGCCGTCATAGGTGTAGCTGGTCGTGCCGTCCGAGCCCTCCCGTTCGAGGAGTTGCCCGGCGGCGTCATAGCGATACCGGATACTGCGACCGTCGGTGGTCTCGCGGGTCAACCGGCCGCCGGCGTCGTAGCCGTACTCGGTGACGGAGCCGTCGCTGCGGCGGGCCTCCACCAATTGGCCGGTCGGGTCGAAGCCGTACGAGATCCGCACCCCGTCGGTGGTTTCGGCGGTGACCCGGCCGGCGTCGTCGCGTTCGATCTCGGTGAATTGCGTCCGGCCGTCGCGGGACACCTCGAGCCGGGTGACCGCGCCGCCGGCCCAGGTCCAGGCCGCATACAGGCCGGGTGCGGTGATCGAACAGATCCGACCGATCGCATCCCGATCGATCACGGCCCGGCCCAGTTCCGGAGTCTCGACGGCGCAGACCCGGCCGGCTGCGTCGTACTCGTACCGGGTCTGATCACCGTGCACGCCGGTGAAGGAGATCCGACGGCCGTCGCCGTCGTAGGACCAGGCCATCCCGACGCCGCCGCGCAGCCGACGGACCAGCCGGCCCTCCGGGTCGTACGCCAGCTCGTTGACGACTTCGTCGCCGTCCCGTCCCGGCTCGAACAAGCGCAGCGTCCGGGCGGCGAAGTCACGTTCGATCCGGGACAGCCGGACGCCGTCGGCGAACGACTCGACCTGTCGCCCGGTGTCGTCGAACCGCCAGGTCAGACTCGTCCCGGACGGGTCGACGCGCTTGGTCTGTCGCCCGGCGAGGTCGTACTCGTAGCGTGCCGTGCGCCCCAGCGGATCGGTCTCGGCCACGATCCGGCCCACCGCGTCGAAGGTCCGTTCGGTGCGGCCGCTCAACGGGTCGATCGTGGCGACGCAGCGGCCGTTGGCGTCGTACTCGAACCGGGTCACGCCACCGGCCGCGTTCTGGACTGAGATCAGCTGGCCGGTGGCGTCGTGGCGGTAGTGGCGCGTGCCGTGCCAGCCGTCGGTGGTACGGACCACGCGGCCCAACGCGTCGTACCTGTACGTGCTGACGCCCGAGCCGGGCTCGAAGCGCCGGAGCGGCCGGCCCGTCGGGTCGTAACTGATCCAGGCCTGTTCGCCGGTCGGCCAGTCCTCTCGGATCAGGCGACCGTCAGCGTCGTAGCCGAACCCGTACCGGGAGCCGTCCGTGTCGATGGTCGCGATGCGGCGGCCGCAGGCGTCGTATTCGTAGCGGTAGATGCTGCCCATCGGGTGGGTGGCTGCTACCGGACGGCCTGCGCGGTCCCGCCGGATCCGGGTGACCGCGCCGGTGGCGTCGGTGTACCCGATCAGCCGGCCGCACCGGTCGTACCGGTAGTGCTGCGTCGTCCCGTCGGGGCCCGTCTCGGAGACCCTGCGGCCCAGCACGTCGTAGTCGGAACGGACTTCGGTCAGCCGGTCTGCGGTGAGTACGGCGCGGCCCGCCCGGTCGCGCTGCACCGACTGGCGGACGCCGGTCGGATCGAAGGTCTCGGTCAGGTGTCCGTTGCCGTCGTAGCCGGCCCGCCAGCGGCCACCGGCGGCGTCGGTGGTCTCGACGAGGCGCGACATGGCATCGTGGGCGAAGCCCCATTCGGCACCGTCGGGAAGGGTGACCCGAATGACATTGCCCAGCTCGTCGTAGTCCGTCGCGTAGGCGCGGCCCAGCGGGTCGACCGTCCGCGACTCTTCGCCGTGATCACCGTGCTCAATCTCGGTGCGGCCGCCGGTGGGGTCGATGATCGCGGAGAGGCGGCCGCCGGTGGTGTGTTCGTAGCGCCAGATCGCGCCGTCCGGATCGCGGCGTGATTCGAGCGGACCGGTGGCGTGGTAGCGGTAGGTGGTCTGGTGGCCGAGCGGGGTGATGGCGGCGATCACCCGACCAAGATCATCGCGTTCCAGCCGGGCCGTGTTGTCGTCGGCGTCGGTGGCGGCGATCAGTTCGCCGTGCTGATCATGATCGAAGCGGAGGCGTACGCCTTCGGGGTCGATGATCTCCTTGAGCAGGCCGCGGTCCCACCGCATCCGGGTGAGCCCGCCCTCGGCGTCGATCACCTCGGACGGGTTCCGCTCGTCGCCTTCGTAGCGGTAGCGGGTGATCGCGGTGCCCCCACCGTTGTCCACCGTGCCGTTGTGCAGGGTGATCGTGACCGGGCGGTCCTGATCATCGTGGTCCCAGTCGATCTTGGCCCCGGTCGGGGTCTCGCGATGGATCAGGCGGCCGCGGTCGTCGTAGCCGTTGATCACCGTGGCACCGCTGCGGTCGGTGATCATGACCGGGTTGCCGTACCGGTCGTAGCTGGTCGACTGGCGATGATCATCGGCGTCGATCACGCCGATCAGGCGGCCCTTGCCGTCGGCGATCCAGGTGTTGGCGCGGGTGCCGTCGGTGTCGGAGACCTCGGTGACACCGCCGGGGAGGTAGACGAAGCGGGTGGTGCGGCCGAACGGAGACCGCTGGGTGAGCACCCGGCCGCGTTCGTCGTAGGTGTTCTCGGCCTCGACGACCCCGTCGGGGTCGATCACTGCGTCGACCAGGTCGGCGTCGTTCCACCGGTAGGTGCGCGTCCCGGCCGGCGGCTCCGCCGTGACCAACCGCCCGCGGTCGTCGTAGCGGTAGTTGACCTGGCGCCCGTCGGACGCGGTCGCACCGGTGAGCCGATCGTTGTCCCAGCGGAGTTCGACCGAGCGGCCGAACTCGTGGGTCATCGTGATCATGCGGGCGTCGGCGTCATAGCCGTACGTGATCTTGGTGCCCGGACCGTTCGCGGTCGCCAGCAGGCGGCCGTCCCGGCCGAGGTCCCAGCGGAGCCCGCCCGAGTTCGTCACCGTGTAGCCGGCCTCGGCTCGCGCCAGCCACAGGTTCTCGCCGTTCGCCCGGTCCCAACCTTCACCGAGCCGCGGGAACACGACCTCCCGGCCGTCGGAAAGCCGGAGCCGCGCCGCCTCGTCGGTCAGGGTCAGCCCTGCTTCGGTCCACGACGACCAACCCAGCCCGAATGCACCGATCTTCCGGTTCAGTGAGTTGTAGGTACGGGTCAGGCCGAGCTCGCCGGTCGCCCCGGTGAAGGCAAGATCATTTTCGTTCTCGATGAAGTTGCCGGTCGCCGTGTTGACCGGATCGTCGGAATACCCGGTGGTCGGCGGGGAACCGTACGCGGTCGGCGGATCCACGACGATGTCCTGCCGGTTCACCGCAACATTCGCCGCCCGCAGCGCCGCCTCGATCGTCGAGTTCGACAACGTCGACACGTTGCCCTCGCCACCGGCCCGAGCAAAGGCGTCGGCCACGGTGGTCGCCCACTTCGAATCCTCGCCGTTCAGCCGCAGCCAGTCCTTGAGGCCCTTGATCGGGCCGGACGCGTCGAGGGTCGCCCAGGAGCAGGAGGTCGCGAAATCGGTGCACTTGCCTTCGAGGTTCGTCGCGGTCCCGTCGAACGCGTCGTCGCCGCCGTCGGTGCTGGTGGCGAAGGAGCGCAGGTTGGACGGCTTCGCCGAGGACGTACCTCCCCCGCCTTCGCCGCCGCTGCCGGGCGCCGGGGTCTCGCGGGGCGTCGAGGAGGGCGCGCTGACATGCTGCGCGGGGCCGGTCTCCTTGATGTTGACGTCCGGCGGATCCTCGCCGGTCCCCCAGAAGTCGTCCCAGCCCTTCTCGAACCCGGATCGGTCCGCCTGCCGCTGGGCCCACTCCCGGGCGGTCTTGCGGCGCTGGTTCTCCTCCCGCGCCGCCTCCTCGACGTCCTCGAGCTTGGTGGCGACCGCCCGCAACGCGGTCACCACCTCATCGAGATCGCCGAGCTGAGTGGTGCCGTTGGTCTTGAAGATCTCCGAGAACCGGCCGTCGAACTGCTCTGCCCCGGTGCTCCGCCACGTCGACCGATCACCTCGCTGTCCGGACAGCGTGTTCGCCGCCGTACGGAACGCCGACTTCACCTCACTCGACACCCCGAAGTCGTACGTGACATCCGGCATGCCCTTCAGCTTGTCGATGTCCACCACAGCGACCTCAACCCCTTCGTCCGCGCCCGACCGCGCAACCCCGCACCCGCATTCGAAACAAAGGGCCGCCGCGATCGAAAGATCGCGGCGGCCCGAACCGCAGAAAGTGACCGACTCGGGTCAGCTGCCGCCGCCCGCGGAGAAGATGTTCGTCGAGATCTTCTCCAGCTGTCCACGCAGGTCGTCCAACTCCTGCTTCGCCTTGTCCAACGCAGCCTTCGTCTCCGGCCACGTCGAGCTCCGGAACGTCGCCGCCAACGGCCCGTCCCAGATGTCCGGCTGCGACAACTTCTGACCCTGCGTATCCAGCTGCGAAATCTGATCCGTCAGACCACCGGTCACAATCGCCTGAATCTGCCGAATCGCCGACTTCGCTTCCTCGGTCGAGAGAACCCGAGTCATCCGCAACTCCTCCTTGGCGCCGGCCGCAGCCAGCAAGATTGACAATCGCCCCTACATCGTTGAGGCAACCTTAACCACGACGCTGGGTCAGTTGCGCGAGCCGTGATCGCTCAGTGGCCGGGATCACGATCCTTGCGGCCGAGGGTGATCAGCGGACGGGCCCGGTCGGCGATCCGCCGCAGTTCGACGGTCAACGGGGCGCCGGGCTGCCACTGCGCGCCGGTATGGTCAGCGAGCTCGACGAGAGCTTCGGCGGCCGTGAGTTCCTGGCCCCAGGCCAGCCGCTGCCCGGAGAGCCGTACGATCTCGGCGGCCTGCTCGAGCGCCACGTCCGACGCCGCGCTGGACCGGGCCGTCGCCGGCAGTTGTCGCTCCTGGTCGAGCTGCGCCTCGAGCCGCTGCAGGTCGGGTACCAGGTCGCGGGAGCGCCGAACCAGCCGGCGCCGCCGCCAGAGCAGGCCCAGCCAGACGAACAGCGGGCCGAGGAACATGGCCACGAACGGGCCGGCGATCGGCAGGATCCCGCGCGAATAGAGCAGGTAGACGGCGCCGACCCCGACCAGCGAGATGAGCAGGATCAGCAGGGTGTAGCGGACCGGTTTGGGCCAGGGCTTGGTCTCGGGCTGGTCGGTCGGACCGGCGCCGCCGCGGTCGCTCATCACTCGCCCTTGAGGCGACGGATGAAGGCTTGTTCGTCGAACGTCTTCGGCTTGCGCTCGAACCGGAACGTCCGGCCCTCGCCGACCTCGCGGTGGGTCGGCGGCAGCCGGTCCGTCGCCTTCGACAGCCAGCGCAGGCACTGTTCGCCACGAGCCCCGGCGCGGGCGCAGCCGCCGGCGACCAGGGGCAGGAAGTCCAGTCCGGCGTGCTTGGCGGCGCGCCGGACCAGGCCGCCGACGAGCATCGCCTCGCGTCCGTCGACCGGGCCGTTCTCCAGCAACGACAGCGCGAAGGCGGAGAGTTCGACCAGCTCCGGCCGGCCCGTCGCGGCGATAGCCGAGGCCGCGTGCTCGACCCAGGACAGGACCAGCCACCAGCGGTCCTGGTTCAACGCTCCGGCGCTGACGGCGGCGAGCCAGGCCTCGGAGTCGGCGCCCAGCGATGCCTCGACGTCGGATCGCCAGAGGTTCGAACGATCCTCGCTCCAGCTGTCCAGCAGCGAAGCCACAGCGGTCATCGCGGTGGATACATGTAGTCGCCGTCCATCGTGTAGCCGGCGTCGTTGAGCATCTCCAGCTCCCGCTGGAAGATCGTCGGCTGCCCCGCGTACGGGCCCTGGGTCTGGATCATGTTCCCCTCGATCGGGCTGGCCAGATACACCGGCCGCTGGTAATCGATGGTGGCGTTGATGAACTCGTCGTTCAACTCCGGCGACCAGTTGTCGGTCTGCAGTACGACGTGATCCTCCCAGTCCGCCGCCACCGCCGTGTCGTCCAGCCGGCCGAGCACCACGGTGTCGCCGGGGTTGCCCATCAACCCGCGGGCCTCGTCGGCCAACGTCGGCGGCGGTGTCGGCACGGCGGTTCGCGGCAGCAGCCGCTGCCCGAGCGCGTTCGCGCCGTGGCCGAAGCCTCCGGCCGCGCCGCCGGTCACACCACCGACGCCGGCGCTGAGCGCGGTCGTCTTCATGAAGCCGCTGACCGTGTGCGGTCCCGGGCCGGTGAGATAGCTGTATGCACCACCGGTGGCGCCGCTCGCCGTACCGGAGATCATTCCGCCGACGACGGTCTTCTGTAGCAGCGTCCGGGCCCCGAGTTTCGCCGCGGCGCCGGCACCGCCCCAGGCCCCGAACGCACCGGAGATCGCGACCTGGCCCCAGTTCACCGAGCCCGTGGTCGCCTTCTGGATGATCGTGTCCGCGCCGGCACTGATCAACATCATCCCGGCCGGGCCGCCGACGCCGGTCGCCATCAGCACACCGCCGGCGATCACCATCGCCCCGCCGGCCAGGTACTCCCAGTTGTCGCCGACCCAATCGCCGACCGCGGCTGCGGCGCCGTCGTTGGAGGCGGCGTACGCCTTCAGTTCCTCGTCGGTGACCGGCTGCCGGCCGGCCGGGTCGAGGGCGTGCAGCGGATCGTTCCCGGCATAGGAGTACGGATTCGCGGACCAGCCCGCCCCGGGGGTCGGGTCCTGCGGGTCGACGGACAGGAAGCCGCGGGTCGCCGGATCGTAGGCCCGGGCGTGCAGCCATTCCAGGCCGGCGATCTTCATCTCGCCGGCCGCGCCGATCGCGAACCCGTCGGTCCCGGCCGCGGGGGTGCCCGCCGTCCAGGGATCGGCGCCGGCCGTCCGGGCGGTACGCCAGCCGGGCGCTTCCCAGTCCTGGCCGATGCCGGTCAGGCCGCCGGGCGTGTGCACGACCGGCGTCTCTCCCGCCTGGATCAGGCCGGCCGCGTAGCCGGTCGCCGTGTCCCACCAGGTCTCGGCGTCATCCACCCGGCTCAGTTCGCCGAGCGCGTCGACGCCGAGCCGGGTCGTCTTCGTTTCGTCGCCGTCGCGGTCGGTGATCGTGGACAGCCAGCCGGTGTCGGACCAGCCGAGTTCGCGGACCCGGCCGTCGGACGCCTCGGCCCGGGTCCGCCGCCCGGAACGGTCGTACGCGTAGCGCACCCGCACCCCGCCGGTGACGGTCGAGGTCAGCTGGCCGGCGGTGTCGTAGCTGTAGTCCCGCCGGGTGCCGCCGATCGCCTCCGCGGTCAGCCGGCCGGACCGGTCGTACTGCCAGGTCGACACCGCACCGTCGCCGACCCGTTCCTCGATCAGCTGGGCGGCCTCGTCGTAGCCGAACCGGCGCCGGCCGGTGCCGCCCTCGACGGCGACGATCCGGCCCCATTCGTCCCGCTCGATCGCGGTGCGCTCTGAGCCGTCCGGCCGGGTCAGGGTGTGCTCGACGACGAAGCCGTCGGTGCGGCGCCAGGTCTGGATCAGGTCGCCGGCGCCGGCGCGGACCAGTCGTCCGGACCCGTCGTAGGAGAAGGTCGCCCGCCCCAGCAGCGGGTGGTCGACCGCGATCACGCGGCCGCCGCCGTCGCGCTCGTACCGGGTCTGCCGGCCGTCCGGCCCGGTCATCGTGGCCCGGCGGGCGTCGCTGTCGTACGTCCACTCGAGCCGGTTCTCGCCGCGGCGCCGGAGGACCAGCTGCTGGCGCCGGTTCCAGCCGAGTTCGTGCTCGATCGGCCGGTCCGGATCGGAATGGTCGGCGATCTTGACCCGCCGGTTCCGCAGGTCGCGGGTGATCGCGGAGATCAGCCGGCCGTCGACCAGCAGGTTCGCGTCCCGGCCGGCGGCGTCGTAGGTCCACTCGATCCGGTGCCCGCTCGGGTCGGTCTGGGAGATCCGGCGGCCGGCGGCGTCGTACTCGCCGGTGGTGGTGCGGCCGAGCGGGTCGGTCTCGGCGATCACCCGGTTCATCGCGTCGTACTCGCGGCGGGTGACGCCGCCGAGCGGATCGGTGATCGTGACCGCGCGGCCGCGGGCGTCGTAGTCGTAGCGGGTGACGCCCCCGTTGCCGTTCACGGTCTCGATCAGCTGCCCGGCCGCGTCGTAGCGGAACCGGCGGCGGCCGTACCAGGAATCGGTGGTCCGGATCACCCGGCCGACCAGGTCGTGGGCGAACCGGGCCAGGCCGCGGCCGGGCACGAACTGCGCGACCAGCCAGCCCATCGCGTTGTACTCGGCCCAGGAGACCTCGCCGGTCGGCGACACCCGGCGGACCACCCGGCCGTCGGCGTCGTACTCGAGCTCGGTGCGCCCGCCGAGTGGGTCGGTCACCGCGGCCAGCCGGCCGCAGCGGTCGTGCGTGTAGCGGGTCGTCGCGCCGGACGGGGCGACGCGTTCGGTGACCCGGCCGGCTGCGTCGCGGCGGAGCAGGGTGAGCTGTCCCTCGCCGTCGACGAGTTCCACCGGCCGGCCGCAGCGGTCGTAACTGATCAACTCGGCCGATCCGTCCGCCTTCTCGGCGGCGATCGGGCGGCCCAGCTGGTCGGCCCGCAGCCCGAAGGTGCCGTCCGCCTCGGTCAGCGTCGCGGACTGCCCGGCCGGATCGGTCGACGCCTCGCGCCGGACCCCGGTCGGGTCGGTGACCGCGACCAGGTCGCCGTTGGCGTCGTACTCGCGACGCCAGCTGCCGCCGGTCGGGTCGATCGTCTCGCGGAGCCGGGACATCGCGTCGTGGACGAAGCGCCAGCCGGCGCCGTCCGGCAGCTCGACGCCGGACACCTGGCCCAGGTCGTCGAAGGTCCGGGTCACGGCGCGGCCGAGCGCATCGATCGTCTTCGTCACCTGGCCGTGCGGGCCGTATTCCAGCTCGGTCCGGGCGCCGTACGGATCGATCACCGCGGTCGGCTTCCCACCGGGCGTGTATTCGTAGCGCCAGGTCGCGCCGTTCGGCTCCCGCCGCGAAAGCAGCAGGCCGGCCGCGTCGTAGTGGTAGCTGGTGCGGGCGCCGGACGGGCTGATCGCGACGGTCACCCGGCCAGCCGCGTCACGCTCCAGCCTGGCCTCGTTGCCCGCGGCGTTCGTCACCGTCAGCAGGTCGCCGTGGTCGTCGTACCCGAAGTTGACCCGCACTCCGGTCGGGTCGGTGATCTGCCGCAGCAGGCCGCCTTCCCAGCGCAGTTCGGTCCGGCCGCCCTCGGCATCGTTCATCGTCGACGGGTTCCGGCCGTCGCCCGCGTAGTCGTATTCGGTGACCGCGCCGGACTCGGTGACCACCGTGGTGACCCGGTCGGCGTCGTCATAGCCGAAGGTGAGATCCGCGCCCGATGCCGTACGGGTCCGGACCTTGCGGCCGCGCTCGTCGTAGCCGTGCGTGGTCGTGGCACCGTTCCGCTCGGTCGCCGAGACCAGGTTGCCGAAGCCGTCGTAGCTCATCGACTGCCGCCGGCCCTCGGTGTCGACCACACCGACCAACCGGCCGCGCTGGTCGGCGATCCAGGTGTTCGAACGGCCGCCGTCGAGATCCGAGACCGCAGTGGTCCGCCCCGGCAGGTAGGCGTAGCGGGTCCGCCGGCCGTACGGCGACAGCTGGCTGGCCACCCGACGTCGCTCGTCGTACGTGTTCTCGACCTCGACCACGCCGTCGGCACCGGTCACCGCCGTGAGCAGGCCGGCCTCGTTCCAGCTGTACGTCCGCGTCCCGTTCGGTCCCGTGGCCGAGACCAGCTGTCCCGCGTCGTCGTACGCGTACGCCATCCGGCGACCGTCTGAGGCCGTGACCTCGCCGATCCGGCCGTCCGCCCAGCCGATCTCGATCCACCGGCCGCGCTCGTGCATCAGCCGGACCAGCTTCCCGGCGTCGTCGCGCTCGGCCACGATCCCGGTCCCGGCGCCGCGGCTGCTGGCGTACCACTGGCCGCCCGTGCTGAACGTCCACCGGGTGCCGTTGTTGCCGGTCACCACGAGCATGGCGCCGGACTCGCCCTCGACCCGGTCCAGCCACAGGGCCTCGCCCGGGGCCCGGTCCCAGCCGTCGCCCTGGCGCGGGAAGAGCACCTGCCGGCCGTCCGGCAGCACCAGCCGGGCGCCGTCGTCGGCGAGTTCCAGCCGCTGATCCACGATCGACGACCAGCCCGGCCCGAACGGGCCGACCGCGCCGTCGATCGCGTTGTACGTCCTGGTGAACGCCAGGCTTGCGGCCGCGCCGGCGAACCCGAGATCGAGCTCGGTCTCGACGAAGTTGCCGGTGGCGGTGTTCACCGGGTCGTCGGAGTAGCCGGTGGTCGGCGGATGCCCGTAGGCCTGCGGCGGATCGATCGTCAGGTCCTGCCGGGTCGCCGCGATCCCCTTCGCCTGCAGGGCCGAGGCCAGCGCACTGTTCGACAGGGTGGAGACGTTGCCCTCGCCACCGGCGGCCTTGAAGGCGTCGGCGATCGTGTTCGCCCAGCGGACGTCCTCGCCGTTGGCGGTCAGCCACTTGTCGAAGCCGGTCGGCACCCCGTCCGCGCTCAGCGTGCCCCAACGGCACTTCGAGGCGAAGTTCGTCAGGTGGGTGCGCAGCGAGCCGGGCTTGTTCTGCAGCGCCTCGTTCAGCGTCGCCGAGCCGGACGCGAACTGGCGCAGGTTGGACGGGCGGGCCGAGGACGTACCGCCACTGCCGCCGCCGCTGCCCGGCGGCGGCGTCTCCCGGTTCCCGTTCTGCGGCGCCGACGTCGCGATCGTCGGTTCGTCCGCCGGCGGGCCGACCGGCGGGTCCTCGCCACCGGTGACCCAGTCGCCGAACTCCTCGAACACGTTCCGGTCGTCCTGCCGCTGCTTCCACTCCCGCGCGGTCTTGCGGCGTTCCTGTTCCTTGCGCGCCTCCTCCTTGAGGTTGCGCGCGGCCGTCGCGACCTCGCGGAGCCGGCTGGCCAGCTCGGTGGCGTCCGCCGACGCCACCGCCGCGTTGCTCGTGAACAGCTCGGAGAAGTGACCCTTGAAGTCGTTCGACCCGGTCGTCACGTACGACGCCCGGGAGGACGCCTGGTCGTCGACCGCCGTCGCCGCGTTGTCGAACGCCGCGATCAGATCGTCCGCCGTACCGTTGTCGAACGGAACATCCGTATCGATCGCTCCGAGATCCGAGATGTCAACCACTACCGCAACCTCCCGATGACGCCGCTGAGAACCGACCTACCGCTGGGACCTGCCCGAAGGCAGGCCCGAGGTCAGCTCCCGCCGCCGGCCGAGAAGATGTTGGTGGAGATCTTCTCCAGCTGACCCCGCAGGTCATCCAGTTCCTGCTTCGCCTTGTCCAGCGCGGCCTTCGTCTCCGGCCAGGTCGAGCTCCGGAACGTCGCCGCCAACGGACCGTCCCAGATGTCCGGCTGCGACAACTTCTGACCCTGCGTGTCCAACTGCGAGATCTGATCCGTCAGACCACCGGTCACGATCGCCTGAATCTGCCGGATCGCCGACTTGGCTTCCTCGGTAGACAGAACACGACTCATCGTTCTTCCTCCTTGACGCGAGACACCACGGCTGTCGAGATCCGAGGGGGCACCGGCGACTGCCGCAGCCCTCATTACGGATTCACGAACTGTTCGCCAAAAGTTAACAGTGGCGGGGTCAGGATGCGACAAGTTCGGCCCCCGACTTGTGCAAGTCGGGGGCCGGAATCGGGTCGAACCGGTTGCGGGACTGAGGCCGGAGTTCGGCCGGGGAGGCTAGTCCTCGGACAGTCCCGGGGGCCGCAGATCGGCCACGTCAGGGTCGGTGCGCCAGGAGAGGCCGGGCGCACGGCGTCCGGAGTCGAGGAACTCGGCTGCGGCTCGGCGGGCCGGTTCCAGGGTGGTGGTCCGCCAGAGCGGGAAGTGGCCCAGGACGGCGAGCTGGATGGTGACTTCGACGTCCGGCGCACCGGGCGTCGTCAGGTGGCTCCACTCCGGACGGGCGGCTGTCTGATCGACGCAGTGGTACACCAGCATCGGCCCGTCGGGCCGGCCGGCCAGGTCCAGCCGGGCCGGGCCGCGGAACAGGCTGATCACGGTCCGATCGATCCCGTCCAGGGCGTCGATCGCGGCGAAGACCGCGGCAACCGACGGCTCGATCACCACCACTTCGTCCTCGCCCGGATCGCACACCATCCGGTCCGAGGCCGGCACGACAGGGACGCTGCCGGGCTTGGGTACGCCGGACCGGATCGCCCTGAAGTGCCCGCCCAGCGCGAATCCGCACGGGAACAGCACCAGCCAACTCACCGCGAGCGTCGGATGCACCAGTCCCCAGGGAAGGGCACCGCCGAAGCCGACGACCCACATCAGCACGTCCCGGGCGGGCGTCGGCAGCTGGACCGCCCCGAAGCCCAGTGCGGGCGCGAGCAGGATCACCAGGACGATGAAACCGGGCCGGACCTGCCAGAACACCGGCAGGGCGATGCCCATGGCCACCGGAATCAGGAGCAACCACAGGTCCAACGGACGCAGCCGCCGGAACTTCGGGGGGCGGCGCCTTCGGGTAGGACCGGTGGTGCTCACTCAGAGACCGAAGAACTGATACTGGGTGCCCTCCAGCAAGGGCCCGACACCGATGTTCGCGAGATAGCTCTGGGTGCCGCTCTGGACCGCGCCCGCGTGCAGCGCGAGGGTGCCCCGGTCGCCGAAGCTCGCCAGGTTGTTGAATCGAGGGCCGTACTGGGACACCTGAGGCAACGTACTCGACGTTCCGCTGGGCGCGTTGACGACCTTCGGAATCTGGGAGGTTCCGGCCGAGATGCCCCCGGAGACCAACGCGGCTCGCCAGTTGATCGGATTCCCGGCGACGACGTTGTTGGTGACGGAACCCGAGAACCCGCCGACGAAGCCGAGCCCGGCGGTGAATCCCCTGGCCGCGAGCGACTTGGCGTTCTGTCCGACCGCGGTGGCCAAGGATCCGCCACCCGGCCCACGGGCGCCGGAGAACATGCCGGCCACGAAGCCGCCGGCGCCGGCCCCGAGCGCGCCGCGCCAGGACAGGTTGTTCCAGTTCTGGGTGAGGTACGTCGCCTCGCTGCTCGCCGCGCCGATGGTGCCGTAGACGCCGAGCCGGGTTCGCAAGGCGGCAAGACTGCCCTTGCTCGCCTTGGCGGCCAGACCCGCCAGGCCACCGCCCACGCCGCCGATCACGCCCGAGACCGCGACCTGGCCCCAGTTCACGGACCCGGTCGTCGCCTTCTGGATGATCGTGTCCGCGCCCGCGCTGATCAGCGCCATGCCGACCGGACCGCCGACCCCGGTCGCCATCATCACACCGCCCGCGATCACCATCGCGCCGCCGGCCAGGTACTCCCAGTTGTCGCCGACCCACTCACCGACCGCGTTGGCCGCACCGTCGTTGGAGGCCGCGTACGCCTTCAGTTCCTCGTCGGTGACGGGGCTCAGGCCGGCCGGGTCGAGCGCGTGCAGCGGGTCGTTCCCCGCGAAGGCGTACGGATTCCCGGCCCAGCCCGAACCGGGCACCGGCTCCAGCTGGTCGACCGAGAGGAAGGCCCGGGTGGCCGGGTCGTAGGCCCGTGCCCCCATCCATTCCAGCCCGCCGACCAGCAGTTCCCCGGTTGCGCCGACCGACATCCCGCCGCTGAGCTGCGCGACCGGATCGACCGCCCAGGGATCCGGCGAGGCCGCCCGCGCGGTACGCCAGCCCGGCGCATGCCAGGCGTCACCGACACCGGTCAGGCCGCCGCCCGTGTGCAGCACCGGGGTGTCCCCCGCCTGGATCAGGCCGGGCGCGTGGCCCATCGCGGTGTCCCACCAGGTTGCGGCGCCGTCCACGCGTGCCAGTTCGCCGAGCGCGTCGACCGAGAGCCGGGTCGTCCGGGTCCCGCCGGCAGCGTCGCGATCGATGATCGAGGACAGCCCGCCGATCTCGGACCAGCCGAACTCCCGGATCCGGCCGTCGGACCCTTCGGCGCGGACCCGCCGTCCGGCCTCGTCGTAGCGGTAGCCGACCCTGGTCTCGCCGGTGCTCGCCGAGGTCAGCTGGCCCGCGGCGTCGTAGGCGTAGTCCCGGCGGCTGCCCGCGACGGCCTCGGCCGCGAGTCGTCCGGCCCGGTCGAACTGCCAGGTCGAGACGGTGCCGTCGGCGGCCCGCTCCTCGACCAGCTGGCCGGACCCGTCGTAGCCGAACGTGCGCCGGCCCGAGCCGGCCGTGATCGAGGCGATCCGGCCCCACTCGTCGCGCTCCAGCCAGGTCTGGGTGGAACCGTCGGGGCCGGTCACCGTGTGTTCGACCACGAAGCCGTCCGTGTGGGTCCAGGACTGGATCAGGTCGCCGGCGCCGGACCGGACCAGCCGGCCCGAACCGTCGTAGCCGAAGGTCGCCCGGCCGAGCAGCGGGTGATCCACCGCCGTCAGCCGGCCGTTGTCGTCGTAGGTGAAGTCGGTCCGCCGGCCGTCCGGGCCGGTCCGGGAGGTGCGCCGGCCGTCGCTGTCGTACGTCCACTCGACGCGATCGTCGCCGCGCCGGCGGGAGGTCAGCTGCCGCCGACCGTTCCAGGTCAGTTCGTGCTCGGTGGGCTGGTCCGGGTCGGACCGATCGGCGATCCGGACGCTCCGGTTCCGCAGGTCGCGGGTGATCTCGGCGACCAGCCGGCCGTCGACCTGCAGCGACGACACCTCGCCGGCCTGGAACGACCATGCGGTACGCCGGCCGCACGGATCGGTCCGGGCCAGCAGCCGGCCGGCGGCGTCGTACTCGGCCGACGTGGTGCGGCCCAGCGGATCGGTCTCGGCGGTCAGCCGGGACATCGCGTCATAGGACCGCCGGGTCACCCCGCCCAGCGGGTCGGTGATCATGATCAGCCGGCCCAGGCCGTCGTAGTCGTAGCGGGTCACCCCGCCGGCCCCGTTGACAGCCTCCACCAGCTGCCCGGCGGCGTCGTAGCGGAACCGGCGCCGGCCGTGCCAGGAATCGGTCTGCCGGACCAGCCGGCCCATCAGGTCGTAGCCGTACCGGGTGAGTCTTGCGCCCGGTACGAACCGGGCCACCACCCAGCCCATCGCGTCGTACTCGAACCAGGAGACCTCACCGGTCGACGAGACCTCGCGCACCACCCGGCCGTCGGCGTCGTACTCCAGCTCCACCCGGCCACCGGTCGGATCGGTCACCGCGGCCAGCCGGCCGCAGTCGTCGTACGCGTACCGGGTGGTCGCGCCCGACGGTGCGACCCGCTCCACCACCCGGCCGGCCGGATCGCGGCGGAGCAGGGTCAGCCCGCCTTCGCCGTCGACCAGTTCCACCGGGCGTCCGCACCGGTCGTGGGTGATCAACTCGGAAGCGCCGTCGGGCTCCTCGGTCCCGACCTGGCGACCGAGCGGGTCGAACCGGGCGATCGTCGTACCGTCGCCCTCGATCATGGTGGCGCTGCGACCGGTCCGGTCCGCCGGCAGTTCCCGGAGCAGTCCGGTGGGGTCGGTGAACGACCGCAGTTCGCCGTTAGCGTCGTACTCGCGCCGCCAGCTGCCGCCCGCCGGGTCGACGGTCTCCCGCAGCCGGGACAGTGCGTCGTGGACGAACCGCCAGCTACTGCCGTCCGGCAGCTCGACGGCGGCCACGTTGCCGAGGTCGTCGAAGGTCCGCGTCGCGGCGCGGCCGAGCGGGTCGACCGCCTTCGCGACCTCGCCGTGCGGTCCGTACTCGAGTTCGGTCCGGCCGCCGAGCGGGTCGATCATCGCGGTCAGCCGGCCGCCGGCCGAGTGCTCGTAGCGGTGCACGGCCCCGTTCGGGTCGCGCCGGGAGACCAGCAGGCCGGCCGCGTCGTAGTGGTAGCTGGTGCGGGCGCCGGACGGGCTGATCGCGGCGGTCACCCGGCCGGTCGTGTCGCGCTCGAGCCGGGCCCGGTGGCCGGCGGCGTCGATCACGGTGATCAGGTCGCCCTGCTCGTCGTACTCGAACCGGAGCCGGACCCCGACCGGGTCGGTCACCTGGAGCAGCAGCGTGCCGTCCCAGCTGAGCTCGGTGCGGCCGCCCTCGGGATCCATGATCACCGAGGGGTTGCGGTCGGTGCCGGTGTAGCCGTACTCGGTCACTGCGCCGGCCTCGGTGATCACGGTGGTGACGCGGTCGGCGTCGTCGTAACCGAAGGTCAGGTCCGCTCCGGTCGCCGTCCGGGTCCGCACCCGGCGGCCGCGCTCGTCATAACCGTGCGTGGTCGTCGCACCGTTCCGCTCGGTCGCCGAGACAAGATTGCCGAAGCCGTCGTAGCTCATCGACTGCCGCCGGCCCTCGGTGTCCACGACGCCGACCAACCGGCCGCGCTGATCGGCGATCCAGGTGTTCGAACGTTCCCCGTCCGGGTCGGACACGACGGTGAGCCGGCCGGACAGATAGGCGTAGCGGGTCTGCCGGCCGAACGGCGACCGCTGGCTGGTGACCCGCCGCCGCTCGTCGTACGTGTTCTCGACCTCGACCTCACCGGCAGCGCCGACGACCGCCTCGATCAGGCCGGCCTCGTTCCAGCGGTAGCTCCGGGTGCCCAACGGTCCCGTCGCGGCGACCAGCCAGCCCGCGTCGTCGTACTCATAGGTGACCCGGCGGCCGTCGGAGGCCCGGACCTCGGCGACCCGGGACCCGGCCCAACCCAGCTCGATCCACCGGCCGCGTTCGTGGGCCAGCCGGACCAGCCGGCCGTCGCCGTCCCGTTCCGCGGCGATCGTGGTGCCGGGGCCGCGGCTGTCGGAGAGCCACAGCCCGCCCGGCGTGAAGGTGCGGCGCAGACCGTCGTTGTCCGACACGATCAGCACGGTGCCGTCGGCCGTGCGGCTCCGGTCCAGCCAGAGCGACTCCCCCGGCGCCCGGTCCCAGCCGTCGCCGAACCGCGGGAACAGCACATTCCGGCCGTCGGACAGCACCAGCGCCGCGCCCTCGTCGGTCAGGTCCAGCCGCACATCGATCGGCGACGACCAGCCGGGCCCGAAGGCGCCGCTCTGGTCGGCGATCGCGTTGTAGGTCCGGGTGAACGCGAGGTTCGCTGCGGCACCCGGGAAGCCGAGGTCCAGCTCGGTCTCCACGAAGTTGCCGGTGGCGGTGTTCACCGGGTCATCGGCATAGCCGGTGGTCGGCGGGTGCCCGTGCGCCTGCGCGGCAACGATGGTCAGGTCCTGCCTGGTCTCGGCGACGCCGGCTGCCGCGAGCACCGCGGACAGGGTGCTGTTCAGGAGGTACGTGATGTTGCCCTCGCCGCCGGCGGCCTGGAAGGCGTTCGCGACCGTCGTCACCCAGCGCACGTCCTCGCCGTTGGCGGTCAGCCACTTCTCGAAGCCGGTCACCACCCCTTCGGCCTCCAGCCGGCCCCACTGGCAGGAGCTGGCGAAGCTCGTCAGATGGCCGCGCAGGCCGGCCGGCTTTCCTTCCAGGGCGGTGTTCAGCGGTTGGCAGCCGGTGACGAACTTGCGCAGGTTGGACGGTCGGGCCGAGGTGGTGGTGGAGCTGCCGCCGCTGGGCCCGGTGCCCGGTGCCGGCGTCTGCCGGGTCCCGTTCTGCGGCGCCGAGGCCGTGATCGACACCGGATCCGCTGCCGGGCCGACCGGCGGGTCCTCGCCGCCGCTGACCCAGTCGCCGAACTCCTCGAACACGTTCCGGTCGTCCTGCTCCTGCTTCCACTGCCGCGCCTTGTCCCGGCGCTGCTGCTCCTTCTCGGCCTCGGTCTTGAGGGTGCGCGCACCGGTCGCGACCTCGCGCAACCGGGCGACCAGTTCGGTGGCGTCAGCGGCCGCCACCGAGGCATTGCCGGAGAAGAGTTCGGAGAAGTGGCCCTTGAAATCGTCCTTGGCGTCCGTCACGGCGGTCGACCGCGTCCCCGCCTGATCCTCGATCGTCGTCGCTGCGCCGTCGAACGCGGCGATCAGGGCGTCCGCCACATCGTTGTCGAAGGGCACTTTCTCATCGATGGCGCCCAGATCCGAGATGTCTACCACTTCCGCAACCTTCCAGAGACGCAGCTGAGAAGAGCCGGGGCACCGAACCCCGCTCTCCGTACCGAAGACTGAATGACTGGCGTCAGGCAGCGAGTCGCCGCGACCGACCGCCGCGGCGACTCGTCCGTGCCTGAATCGCGTACCTCGTATTGATCAGGAGCAGGTCAGCTGCCGCCGCCGGCCGAGAAGATGTTGGTGGAGATCTTCTCCAGCTGACCCCGCAGGTCATCCAGTTCCTGCTTCGCCTTGTCCAACGCAGCCTTCGTCTCCGGCCAGGTCGAGCTCCGGAACGTCGCCGCCAACGGCCCGTCCCAGATGTCCGGCTGCGACAACTTCTGACCCTGCGTGTCCAACTGCGAGATCTGATCCGTCAGACCACCGGTCACGATCGCCTGAATCTGCCGGATCGCGGACTTCGCTTCTTCCGTGGACAGAACGCGGCTCATTCGCCCCTCCTCCTTTGACACCGGCCCGATCACCGGTTAGCTGTTGGGTGATGGTTCAGCAAGCTCGGGGGCGGACGTGCAGGCCTGCCGCCCGCCCGTACGGCCCGACTGGAACCAAGATCAACTTAAGGCCGCCAGGGTCGGCCGGAGCTTCTCGCCACCGACTGTTCTTCTGCCGTTCACGAAGGAAAGAACGGGCGTGGCGTGCCCGTCGACGTGACGCGCGACTGCGATACGCTGCCGCAGCATGACGACGCCTGGGGCGTTCGAGATCGCATCATCCAGCCGCCTGACCACCGACTGACGAAGGAACTGATGACGTTCACCAGGCCCGGCCGGACCCGTCTCGGCAGGTCCGACACCCGCCTCCCCCTCGCTTCCGCGCGGGGCCCCGTAGCCGCCGGTTTGGCGCTGCTGCTGCTCCTCGCCGGTTGTACCAACCCGAACCAAGGACCTGACCTGCCGCCGCAGCGGATCCTGCAGTCGGTGGCCGTGAAGATGGCCCCGGACAGCACGATGACCGACATCGAAGCCACCACGGTTTCGGTACGGGAGAACGCCGGCGATGCCACCACCGAGACCGTGAAGTACTCGCCGAAGGAGGTCGCCGACAAGCTCCCGGTCCGCGTCACGACGGCGTACCGGACCGCGGACCGGACCGGCACCGACCTGAACGACCTGGCCGGCCACAACGGCCGGATCGAGATCGACATCACGGTGCAGAACCTGACCATGCAGCCGGAGAACCTCACCTACGACGTCGCCGGTACGTCACGGACCCAGCCCGCCCTGGTCGGCGCACCGCTGACCGTGGTCGCCTCGACGGCGCTGGCCGGCATCGCTCCGACCGACGTGATCACGGCGTCCGGTTCCAGCGCGACGGCCGCCACCAACGGCGTGCTCAGCCGGTCCGAGAACGGCGATGCCGTGGTCCAGTGGGCCGCGCTGCTCGCCTCCCCGCAGATGGGCGCGAACGCGACGCTGACCCTGGTCGCCGACGCCAAGGACTTCAAGGTGCCGACCATCGACATGTCGGTCCAGGCCGGACTGGTCACCGATCCCTCGGTGAGCCGGGTGCTGGAGTCGGCGTTCAACACGAGCCCGACGTCCCAGCTGGCGCTGGAGCAGCGGACCATCCAGGTGATCACCGACGTGAACCAGGTCCTGACCCGGGCCAGCACGGACATCTCCAAGGTGCGCAAGAACCTCGACTCCACCTCCAAGACCCTCGGCTCCCGTTCGGTCAAGGAACTACAGGAGAGTACGAAGGGCGTCGCCACCTCGATGAAGGCGCTGGACGGCCAGCTGACCCAACTGAACTCCGACATCAAGGGCACCGTCGCCGGCGCCCAGTCCGCCGTGTTGCAGGAGCTGGGCCAGACCGTCGACGCGATGGACAAGCTGCTCGGCGACACCTCGGGCGATCCGCCCGCGCCGCGGGTCAGCGGCAAGGGCTGCTCGACCGTGGTCGGCTCCCCGCAGGCCGTCGGCAGTGTTTACGGGAACCTGGTCCAGGTGTCCGCGCAGCTGGAGGGCTACGCGACCGCGAGCAAGAACTGCAAGGCCGAGGCCCAGCAGGTGCTGCTCCGCTCCGTCGGCCCGGCCAAGCCGAACGCCGAACTCTGCAAGAACGACAAGTCCACCACGTGTTCGATCTGGGCCGCCGAGCAGACCTTCGCCGCGATCATGAAGCAGCTGGTCGACGACGGCGAGCGCCTGATCGGCAAGCTGCAGCCCGAGATCGTGACCACGGCGAAGAAGGAGTACGACGAGCTCGGCCCCGAGGTCGAGGGCGTCGGCGCCGCGGCCCACGAGGTGTCTCGCGCGGCCGACGCCTGGCAGAAGGCGGCCGAGCAGCGGCTCAAAGACGTCGAGGAGGAGTTGGAGAAGGACCTCGCGGGCACCGACCAGCAACTCGCCGACCTCTATCAACAACTGGAGCACCTGACCGCCGAACTGGCCAAGGCATCGGAGGGTCTGGACACCCTCGACGAGGGCTTGGCCACGATTCACGACGACGCCGAGAAGTCGGTCGCCGAACTGCGCAGCGAGGATCGAGAGAATCCCGAGCGGGGCGACTCGATGGAGGCGCAGATCCTGGCCGCGGCCGAGCACGCCTGCGAGATGGGCGATCAGGGCGGCCTGTTCCCGCGCGACGGCGCGAGCGAACGCGACATCGAGCGGATGCGGAGCTACCTGGTCCCGCTCGGGTGCACGCCCGAGGACGACGGCGACCCGGAGACCCCGCCGGAGGAGCCCGAGGAACTGGATCCGCCGCCGCCCTTCAACGACAAGGGATCCCTGCTCGAGCGGACCCTGGAGCAGGCCGCGACCTGGCAGAAGGTCGCCGACCTGACCGACGAGGACCGCGACGACAGCCTGTACGCCGCCCTCGAGTCGACCCGGGCCCAGCTGACCGCAGCAAACAGCCGGATCAACGACGCGCAGACCGCCATCAACAAGATCCGCGACCAGCGGCCGGACGACGTCACGATCGACACCGAGCTGCCGGAGCTGGACGAACTGGAGAAGGCGATCGAGGAGCTGTCCGGTGAGGACGGCGAGATCGCGAAGTTCACCGCTTCGTACTCGGCGATGAAGAAGCCGATGGAGGATCTGTACAAGCACCAGCTGGAACTGCCGGGCAAGATCCGGGCCGGGTTCAAGAACGCCTCGGAGACGGCGAAGAAGGAACTCGCCGAGGCGCTCGAGCCGGCCATCCGCAAGATCAGCGCGCAGGCCGAGATCGACAGCGAAGCCGTCGGCAAGATGTTCGAGGAGTCGGCCGCCGGGCTGTCCAACGCGTCCGAGTCGCTGAACCGGAACGGTGCCCGGATCGTCGAGGGCCAGCGCCGCGAGCTGCGCGAGTCGGAGAAGCGGGCCGCTGCGGCTGCCGCGGAACAGGTGGACGAGTCGCTCAGTGACCTCGCCCGCGGGGTGTCGTCGTCGACCCGGGACATGGACGCGTCCTTCGTCCTGCTCCAGGCCAGTCTGAAGAAGGTGCTGCTCGACCTCGGCGACCGCAAGGTCAACGGCTCCGGCCTGCTCGGCTCGATGACCACCAGTGCGGCCCGGGTCGGCACCGCCGACTACCAGCTGGCACTGGCGTCCGGCCAGACCGAGGCGTACGCCAACGTCCGCGGCCAGGACATCAACGGCATCCTGCTCCAGCAGGCCCAGCTGCAGGCCGCACTGCGCGCCGGCGCCGAACTGCCCGCCTTCCAGCTCGAGGTGCCGGAGGGCGCGGAGAGCCAGACCGTGTACACCTTCCGAATCGGGGCTCAGTGAGCAAGAAGCGCTGGATCATCCTCGGGGCCGTCGTCATCCTGGTCCTCGGCGGCGGGGCCGGCGGGTTCGTCTGGTGGCGGACCCAGGCGGCCGCCCCGAAGACCGAGCCGGCCGTCGCGCAGCCGGTCGCGATCACGGTCCCCGGCGCCCCGGCCGAGGTGAAGCTCGGCGTCGTGGTGACGCTGTCGTCGAAGCCCGGCGAGGGCTCGGAGCAGAAGTACGCGGCCGAGGGCGCCCAGGTGGCGGCGCAGCGGCTGTCGATGGGCGGCATCAACGTCAAGCTGGTCACGGTCGACGACAAGGGCTCGACCGAAGGCGCCCAGCGCGCCGTCGAGCAGCTCAAGGACGAGGGCGTCAGCGGGATCGTCTCGGCCAGCCAGGGCACCCACCTGCGTGGCGCGGTCAAGGCCGCCCAGCAGGCCAAGCTGCCCCTGCTGCTGCCGTACGAAACGGACCCGGAGGTGCTCGGCAAGCTGGTCTGGTCCACCGGCCCGATGGACTCGGCCATCGGCGAAGCGCTGCAGCAGACGCTCACCGCGAACAAGCTGAAGCAGACCCTGCTGATCGACGTCGGCGGCGGCAGCCCCGAATCGGTCAAGGTGTCCGGCAAGGTCCACTTCAAGCCGGGCGAGGACATCAAGAACCTGGTCACCGAGGTGGTCGAACGCACCGAGGGCAAGAAGAAGATCGACTCCGTCCTGATCTCCGGCCCGGCCGCGCAGCAGGCCACGGTGGTCCAGGCCCTGCAGGGGGCCGACGTGACGCTGCCGATCTTCCTCTCCCCCGACGCGACCAGCCCCGCCTTCACCGCCGCGCTGGTCAAGGCCGGCGGCAGCCTGTCGACCAGCCTCGGCACCGTCGGTACGGACTCCGACGACCCGGCCGCGCTGGCCTCCGACGAGACCGGCAAGGCGATGTCGGCCTTCCTCTCCGCGATCCGGTTGCGAGCGGCCGACCCGGAGCAGAAGACGCTGCTCGGCGACCAGCCGTTCATCAAGGTGGCCGCCGCGGCGGACGCCCGCAGCCATGACGCGGTCGTCGCGCTGACGTACGCGGCGGCGGCGACGGCGGCCCGGGAGGACGGCGACCCGATGGGCGCCATCCCCTCGCTCCGGCTCGACCACAGCAACGGACTGGCCGGCCCAGCCCTGGACTTCTCCCGCAGCGCAGCGCTCACCAAGGACTCGGTGGTCGCACTCCGTTCCGCCGGCCAGGACCTGGGACTGCGCCCGGCCGCGGACGCGCCTCGGTTGATCTGGTTCTTCGCCCCCTGACCGGTGAGACTCACGGCACTAGAGTGAAACGGGGGTTGTCCACGGCTTCGGAAAGGGAACGGCGTTGCGTCTGCTGATCGACCTCGACGGCTCTCCGCACGAGATCGAGGTGAGCCGCAGTACCCACTCGGCGACACTCGCCGACCTGGTCGCAGAGACCTGCGGGCAGCGGATCAGCGACGACACGACGCTCTGCGTCGACGAGACCGCCTACCCGGCCGACACCCTGCTGTCCGACCTGATGCTGCTCGAAGGCAGTACGGTCTCGCGCGCCCCGCTGCAGCGGCCGGAGCCGCTCTCGGGCTGGACCGCGACCCTGTCCGGCGGCCTGGACGCCGGTCGGGTGGTCGCCATCCCGGCGAACCGCCCGCTGGTGATCGGCCGGTCCCCGCACGCGGACCTGTCCGTCGAGTCGGCCAGCACCTCCTGGGAACACGCCACCGTGACCCTCGAGGGCGACGGGGTACGGATCCGCGACGCCGGCTCCACCAACGGCACGCTGGTCGACGGCCGCACGATCGGCCGGGCCGAGGACGACGACGAGGACGACGACCCGGACGGCGAGGACGAGGACGCGGACGACGCGGAGAAGCCGAACCGGCGCCAGCGGGCCGCCGACCTGATCCGCCGCAAGACCCGGCGGGAGCAGCCCGTCGAACCGCAGCCGGAAGGCGTGCTGATCACCGAGCAGGCCGTGATCACCGCCGGCGGCGTGACGATCCTGGTCCGCAAGCAACTGGCCGAGACCCCGGCCCCGAAGCCCGGTTCGCTGCACAACCTGACCCCGGCCGGGACGGCCCCGTTCAACCGGCCGCCGCGGCCCGGCCGGATCGGTGAACCCGAGCCGGTCCAGCCGCCGACCCGCAAGGACGTACCGGACGCGAGCCGGTTCAGCATCGCGATGATCCTGGCGCCGCTGGTGCTGGCCGGCGCGATGGTGCTGGTGATCGGCGACCCCAGGTTCGCGCTGTTGTCGGCGCTCAGTCCGGTGCTCGGCATCGGCACCTGGATCGAGGGCAAGCACCGCCGGTCGAAGAACCTCAAGGCCGAGGAGGAGCGGTTCGACGAGGCGATCGAGACGTTCCGCGGCGAGCTTCGTGAGGCCGCGGCGGAGGGCGGCCGGAGGTCGTACCAGGAGACGCCGGACCCGGCGACGATCATCCGCCGGGCCGCGATTCCCACCATGACGCTGTGGGAACGCCGGCCGGCGGCCGAGGACTTCCTGCACCTGCACGCCGGAGTCGGCGACGTGCCCTGGACCCCGCCGATCGAGAACCGGTCCGGCGGCCGCCTTGACGAGAAGATCAAGGACGCCATGAAGGAGAGTCGGCTGCCGGCCGGCGCGGTCGAGGTCGACCTGTCCGATGCCGGCGTGGTCGGGATCGTCGGCGAGCGGGCCGGCGCCCTGGCCGTGGCCCGCAGCCTGGTCGCGCAGGCCTCGACGCAGAGCGGGCCGGCCGACGTCACCGTGGGCGTGTTCTGCGACCAGGGCCGGGACGAGGAATGGGGCTGGACCTCCTGGCTGCCGCATCTGCGCCGGCACGGCGGCGGCGCCGGCGAGCGCTGGCTGTCCGACAACCGGTCCCGCAGCGACGAACTGCTCCGCGCCCTCCGCGACGGCATTCATGATCATCCGACCCGCGCCGTACTGCTGGTGCTCGACTCCGATGTCCTGACGGAGGGGCGCAACGCCCCGGCCCGCACCTTGCTCGGCCACGGCCGCGGCGTCCAGCCCGCCGCCAACAAGCGGCCGGAGACCCAGGTCTCCGGCATTGTCGTCGCGTCGTCGGAAGATCAACTTCCGGCGGCCTGCACGGTGGTGATCCGGGTCGCTGCCGACGCCGCCGGCACGGTCACCCGGCCGGGCGACCTGAAGCAGGTCGACGACGTGGTGCTGGCCGGGTTCAGCCTGGACACCGCCCGGCGGGCCGCAATGGACCTGGCCCGGTTCGACGACCCCGACCTGGTCGTCCCCGGCGCGGCGCTGCCGTCGCTGGTCCGGCTGCCGCCGCTGCTGGACTTCGAGGAGATCTCGGCCGAGGCGATCCGGCAGGCCTGGTCCGCTCCGACCGGCGTCTCCACGCCGGTCGGCATCGGCGAGGGCGGCGCCTTCTCGCTGGACCTGGTCCGGGACGGCCCGCACGGCCTGGTCGGCGGCACCACCGGCTCCGGCAAGAGCGAGTTCCTGCGCTCGCTGGTGGCCGGGCTGGCGGCCCGCAACGACCCGACGAAGCTGACCTTCATCCTGATCGACTTCAAGGGCGGCGCCGCGTTCAAGACCTGCGAACGGCTGCCGCACACGATCGGCACGATCAGCAACCTGGACGAGCAACTGGCCAACCGGGCGCTGCGGGCGCTCGAGGCCGAGATGCAGTACCGGCAGCGCAAGTTCGCCGCGGCCGGCGAGGGCGTGGACAACCTGGACACGTATCTGGCGACAAACCCGAGCGAGCCGATGCCCCGGCTGCTGCTGGTGGTCGACGAGTTCGCCATGCTCGCCAAGGAGTTCCCGGACGTGCTGTCGTCGCTGGTCAGCGTCGGCGCCGTCGGCCGTACCCTCGGCGTGCACATGATCCTGGCGACGCAGCGTCCGGCCGGCGTCGTCAACGACGACATCCTGGCCAACACCAACCTCCGGGTGGCGCTGCGGGTACAGAGCCGGGAGGACTCCTCGAACGTGATCGGGGTCGCCGACGCCGCCGCGATCAGCCGCCGCCAGCAGGGTCGTGCGTACGTGAAGCTCGGCCAGGACGACATCACCCCGGTCCAGACGGCCCTGGTCACCGGCCAGTCCGAGCAGCAGTCGACGACCCGGATCGACGCCCACCCGGTCCACTTCGGCCGGGTCGAGGTCGGGCCCCGGCCGCAGACCTCGGACGACGCCCCGGCCGACCTCGACCTGATGATCGACGCGATCGTCGAGGCCGCGAATGTGGCCGGCATCGCGCCGCCTCGGCCGGTCTGGCCGGAGCCGCTCGGCGAACGTGTCGAGCTCGCCGGGTTCCAGGCCGAGGACGACGACCGCGACCCGGACGCTCCCCCGCTGCCAGTGGTCGGCGGCGTCGACGAGCACCTGCGAGCCACCTTTGCGATCTCCGACGACCCGGACCGGCAGCGGCAGATCCCGGCCGGCTGGGACATCGCGCGCGGCAACCTGCTGTTGATGGGGATCCCGGGCAGCGGCACCAGCACCACCTTGTCCACCCTCGCGCTGACCCTGGCCGACTCGATCGCGCCCGAGGAGCTCGACCTGCTGGTGCTCGACATGGGTTCGGGCGACCTGCGGCCGCTGACCGCCCTGCCGCACACGGTCGGCTACGTCGGGTCCGGCAGCGGCGCACGGGAGCAGCAGGTCCGGTTCCTGCGCTATCTGCGGACCGAGCTCGACCGCCGCAAGGCCGATGGCGCCAACGGTCGTCGTACCGTCGTGCTGATCGACGGCCTGGCCGCGCTGCGCGAGGAGTTCCAGGACTTCGAGGGCATCGCGCTGCTGGACAGCCTCTACCGCGCGTACGCCGACGGGCCGGACCTGGGCCTGTTCTTCGCCGCGTCGACCACCCGGGCCAAGTCGGTCCCGCCGGCGATCGACGAGGTGACCACCCAGAAGTGGCTGTTCCGCCTCGCCGACCAGTACGACTACTCCGCCGCCGGGGTCAAGCCCCACGAGGCGCCGGCCGCGGTTGCCGGGCGCTGCGTCCTGGGCGAGACCCGGCTGCAGACCCACGTGGCCACCCCGGGCTGCGGCCTCGACGACGCCGTCGCCCAGATCGCGGCCAAGTGGAGCGGCAGCCAGCGCAAGCAGGACGTGGTCGGCGTGCTGCCGGACCACGTGTCGGTCGCCGAGCTGGGTGCCCGCGCTACCATCGGCGCCGAGCCGTGGCTGATCCCGGTCGGGATCCGCGAGGTCGACCTGGAACCGCAGCTGCTCGAGCTGTACGAGGGCGAGCACCTGATGGTCACCGGCCCAGCCCGGTCCGGCAAGTCCACGCTGCTGCTGTCCATCGCCGAGGTGCTCCGGACCGCCGATCACCCGGGCCCGCGGATCCAGGTCTGGGGCGTCGGCGACCGCCGGTCGCCGCTGCTCGGATCGCCGCTGCTGGACCGGTCCGCTTCCGGCGCCGACGAGCTGGCCCCGCTGCTGGCCGCCGCCCGGATGCACGACGGCCCGCTCGCCGTCCTGATCGACGACGCGGAACGGTTCGACGACTCCGATCAGGCGATCAGCGGGCTGCTCGACGCCGCGTCGCCGGACCTGCGCATCTTCGCGGCCGGTCGGTCGGACGACCTGCGCAGCCTGTACAGCCACTGGACCAAGACGGTCCGGAAGTCCCGGTGCGGTGTGCTGCTGCAGCCGAACGTCGACTACGACGGCGAGCTGCTCGGCGTCACGCTGCCCCGCCGGGCGCCGGTGGCGATGACGGCGGGCCGCGGCTACGCCTGTGTCGCGGGCGGGATGGCGCTGGTCCAGGCGGCCAGCCCGTCGCCGGCCGAGCCGGAGTCTCCGGTGCGGCTCAGCCGCCTCGGGTGACGATCGCGAACGGTGCGCTCTGCAGGTCGGAGAAGTTGCCGACCTTGGCGTTGATCGTGCATTCCGGGGTCTGCGACAGCGCCGTCACGGTGAGGCCGTCGGAGGACACCGAGACCGCGCCGGAGCAGCCGTCGCTGAACCGGATCCCCTTCTCGCCGCCGGCGATCGCGACCAGCATCGCGGACGGCTCACCGACCGACGGGCTCTTGTAGAGCGGGTTCACCGAGTCGGTGCCACTGGGCCAGACTGGGACCAGGGTGATCGGCAGGGTCTGCTGGCTGACCGTACGGTCTGGAACGTTCAGCTGGATGTCACGGAGTCGCTGCACCGGGTAGGCGGTGCCGGTCACCTCGTCGTCCTGGACCGCGGCCGCGGTGGTCTCCGCGGCGGTCTCCAACCAGGTCTGCAGCTGGGTCGAGTCCGCGATCGGCTGACGTACCGCGACCGAAACCTCCTTGGTGCCCTGGGCCGGGATCGTCACGCCGTCGACGCTCCAGCCGCAGCGCTGGCTGATCCCGCTGACGCTGGGCAGGTTCTGCTCCTGCTTCGTCCCGGTCCAGCTCACGGTCGGGCAGGCGGCCTTCGGGTCCAGGCCCGGCAGCACCTCGAGGAAGGGGCCGCGCAGCGCCGCGTTCTGGGCGCTGTACGTGATCGTGAGCCGGATCGTCGCGGTGGCCGGGTCGTACTCGGCCCGGCGGCTGACCCCGAGCCCGGTCGGCGTCGGCGGGTCCTGCTGGCTGGTCTGCATCGCCGGTGGCGGCGGCGCCGACGAGGCCGGCGGCGGCGCCGCGACCTGGGGCCGGGTGAGCAGGATCGCGGCGACCCCGGCGCCGATCAGGATGACCAGCGCGCCCGCGGCCATGATGATCACCCGCGGCGTCTTCCACCAGGGCCGGTGCGGCTCGGGTTCGGCCGAGCGTTCCGGCTCGGCCGGCGTGATCGGGCGCTGCGGCAGGGGGCGGTGCATGGTCGCCTGGCCGGGCGTGCCGAGGTCCGGCGCCGGCCCGGAGTTGTTCCGGCTGACCTGGGGCGGGACCAGCTCGTCGGGGGTCGGCTCGGTGACGCCGCGGACCGCGGTCGCCGGCCGGTCCGCCCGCTCGAACGTCTGCGGCAGCGGCACCAGGGCCAGCGGCGGCACCACGTACACCGAACCGCTGAGCCGGCGCAGGGTCGCCGCGGCCTCGGCGGCGGTCGGCCGCGAACGGGGGTCCTTGTCGAGCAGGCTGCGCACCAGCCGCCACAGCTCGGCCGGCAGCTTCAGCGCCGGCAGCTTCGCCGTGACGTGCCGCTGGGCGATGGTGAAGTCGGTGCCCGGCCCGGCGTACGGCGTCCGCCCGGCCAGCAGCTCGTAGAAGAGGATGCCGGCGCCGTACACGTCGGCCGGCGGCCCGGCCTCGCCGGTGCTGATCAACTCGGGCGCCATGTACTCCGGGGTGCCGAGCAGCCCGCCGCTGCCGGTCCGCGGCTGCTCCGAGATCATCTCGGCGATGCCGAAGTCGGTGACCTTCACCCCGTCCGGACGGCTGCTCCGCCAGTCACCCTCCAGCAGCACGTTGTCGGGCTTCACGTCGCGGTGCAGGATCTGCCGCTGGTGCGCCGCGGCCAGGCCGTCCAGCACCGCCGCGGCGAAGTGGACGGCGACCGTCGGCGCCAGCGTCCGCTGGTCGGCCAGCAGGTCCCGCAGCGAGCCGCCCTCGAGGTAGTCCATGACGATGGCGAGCCGGTCGCCCTCCACCACGAGATCCCGGACGGCGACGATGTTGGGGTGCCGCAGGCCGGTCAGCAATGACCGTTCCCGGATGAACCGTTCGACCACTGCGAGGTCGGCGGCGTGTTCCGGCCGGAGCAGCTTGGCTGCCACCGTCTCGCCGGTACGGGTGTCGGTCGCTCGCCAGACCTCGCCGGCCGCGCCGGTGCCGATGCGGTCACCGAGACGGTAGGAAGCGCCCAGGGCCTCGCTGAACTGCATCTCGGTCGATTCCCCGTCCCTTGCCTCTCGTCGCGACAACGACAGCCATCATGCCATCGCACCGGGCAACTCCCCGCGCGGAACCCCGTCGCCCCGGATCGGCGTGGCGGAGCCGGTCCGGCAGACTCTGGCCATGACCGACACGGGCCGGATCGTGCTGCTGAACGGTACGTCCTCGTCCGGCAAGTCCAGCATCGCCGAGGAGCTGCTCAGGCGCTGGCCGACACCGGCGTTCCGGCTGGCCGTGGACGACCTCAACGCGATGCGGGCCAAGGCCCAGACGCGGGCCCTGGACCAGCCGGGCCTGGCCGAAACGCTGCGCCGGACCCGGGCCGGCTTCCACCGGGTGGTGGCCGGGATGGCCGCCGCCGGCAACGACGTGATCATGGACCACGTACTCAGCGAACCGTGGCGGCTGGCCGACTGCCTCGAGCTGTTCCGGCCGTTCCCGGTGCTCCTGGTCGGCGTGCGCTGCGCCCCGGACGAGCTGGCCCGCCGAGAACGTGCCCGCGGCGACCGGCAGCCCGGCACGGCGGCGGCCCAGCTGGACCTGGTCCACGCCCACGGCGACGACGACCTCACCGTCGACACCACGCGACGGTCCCCCGCCGACTGCGCCGCCGAGATCCTCGCCGCCGTACCCGGGATGGGCGAGCCGAACGCGTTCAGCCGGCTGCGCGCCCAGGCTTGAGTGTTCAACTATGTGGACACGAGGTCGCTCGGATCGTCAATTCGAGGTGTCGTCTCACATTGCAGGCATCCGTACCGGATATTGAGAAACTGTTTGGTGGATTCCGGAGGGCTGACGGATCGTTGAGCCATGCGCCCGACTCAGCGAAGCTACCGCCGGTTGACCGGCGAGCCTGCCTCGCTCGGCCTCACGGAGCGCCGGTTCGTCGATTATGGACGAACCGAGTCGATGATCTGTCCGCCTTCCTGCCATCGTCGCTGACCGCGCGACCCGGCCGCTGCTGTGCGGGCATGCCCGGCCTCGCTGCGAGTGAGTCAGCCACTCGTGCCGATCACCCCTGCGGGCCCGAACCCGCAGTCAGTCCGGATGACGACCCCGACCGAGGACAGCGAATGACGACCGTCGATCGACCCGCACCCGACGCCCGCCGCTCGGAGAGTGGACGACCCGCCCGTACCCCGGGCAAGACCGTGCGTCCGGCCAAGCGCAAGAAGGGCGAGGGCCAGTGGGCACTCGGCTACCGCGAGCCCCTGAACGCCAACGAGCAGGCCAAGAAGGACGACAACCCGCTGCACGTCCGGGCGCGGATCGAGAACATCTACGCGCACCGCGGCTTCGCCAGCATCGACCCGGGCGACCTGCGCGGCCGGTTCCGCTGGTTCGGGCTGTACACCCAGCGCAAGCCCGGCATCGACGGCGGCAAGACCGCGACGTTGGAGCCGCATGAGCTGGACGACGAGTACTTCATGCTGCGGGTCCGGGTCGACGGCGGCGCGCTGACCACCGAGCAGCTCCGGGTGATCGGGCAGATCTCGGTCGAGTTCGCCCGTGACACCGCCGACGTGACCGACCGGCAGAACATCCAGCTGCACTGGATCCGGATCGAGGACGTGCCGGAGATCTGGCGCCGCCTCGAGGCGGTAGGGCTGAGCAGCACCGAGGCCTGCGGCGACTGCCCGCGGGTGATCCTCGGTTCGCCGGTGGCCGGCATCGCCGCCGACGAGATCATCGACCCGACCCCGGCGATCCGGGAGATTGCGGACCGCTACGTCGGCGATCCCGAGTACGCCAACCTGCCGCGCAAGTTCAAGACCGCGCTGACCGGCCACCCGTCCCAGGACGTGGTGCCGGAGATCAACGACGTCGCGTTCGTCGGCGTGGTGCACCCCGAGCACGGCCCGGGCTTCGACCTCTGGGTCGGCGGCGGCCTCTCCACCAACCCGATGTTCACCCAGCGCCTCGGCGCCTGGATCCCGGTCGACGAGGTCGCCGAGGCGTGGGCCGGCGTGGTCGCCGTGTTCCGTGATTACGGCTACCGCCGGCTGCGCAGCCGGGCCCGGATCAAGTTCCTGGTCGCCGACTGGGGCGCCGAGAAGTTCCGCCAGGTGCTGGAGGACGAATACCTGCACCGCAAGCTGATCGACGGGCCGGCACCGGAGACGCCGACCGCGCCCGGTGATCATGTCGGGATCAACCGGCAGAAGGACGGCAACTACTTCGTCGGCTTCTCCGCCATCGCCGGCCGCACCGGCGGCCAGTCGCTGGTCCGGCTGGCCGAGATCGCCGAGGCCCACGGCTCGTACCGGATCCGGACGACGCCGATGCAGAAGCTGCTGGTGCTCGACGTGGCCGAGGACAAGATCGATTCGCTGATCGCCGCGGCCAAGGAACTCGATCTTTCGGCCGACCCGACCAGCTGGCGCCGGTCGGTGATCGCCTGCACCGGGATCGAGTTCTGCAAGCTGGCCATCGTCGAGACCAAGGCCCAGGCGGCCCGGGTGGTGTCGGAGCTGGAGGCCCGGCTCGGCTCGATGGACAACCCGATCACGGTCCACCTGAACGGCTGCCCCAATTCGTGCGCCCGGATCCAGACCGCCGACATCGGTCTGAAGGGTCAGCTGGTGCCCGGCCCGGACGGCAGCCAGGTGGAGGGCTACCAGGTTCACCTCGGCGGCGGGCTCGGCCTGGACGCCGGCTTCGGCCGCAAGCTGCGCGGCCACAAGGTCACCGCGACCGAGCTGCCGGACTACATCGAGCGGGTCGCCAAGGCCTACCTGGCCGATCGGCAGCCCGACGAGCGGTTCGCCCAGTGGGCCGGCCGGGCCGACGAGAGCCTGCTGTCATGAGTGAGGGAACCACGGCCACCCGGCAGGCGGTCATGTACTGCCCCTATTGCGCCGAGGAGACGCTCTTCCCGATCGAGGGCGGGGCGTGGGAGTGCCGCAGTTGCTGGCGGGCGTTCTCGATCAAGTTCCTCGGGCTGCGCCCGGCCGAGCAGAGCGCGAGCCGATCATGATCACCGACGTGGACGAGCGCGCGCTGCGCGAGCAGGTCGCCGCGGCCAATCGTGATCTTGCCGAGGCCGACGCGCTGGACGTGCTGCGCTGGGGTCATGATCAATTCGGCAGCAAGCTGGTGCTGACGTCGTCGATGGCGGACACGGTGCTGATCCACCTCGCCGAGCAGGTGGTGCCGGGGATCGACGTGATCTTCCTCGACACGGGCTACCACTTCGCCGAAACCATCGGGACGCGGGACGCCGTCGCTACCGTACACAACGTGAATCTGATCACGATCACTCCGAAGCAGACGGTGGCCGAGCAGGACGCCGAGCACGGCAAGGACCTGTTCGGCCGGAACCCGGACCAGTGCTGCGCGCTGCGCAAGGTGGCTCCGCTGGACGAGGCCCTGCAGGGGTACGCGGCGTGGGCCAGCGGGATCCGCCGGGCCGACTCCCCCGCCCGGGCCAACACGCCGATCGTGTCCTGGGACCACCGGCGCAAGCTGGTCCGGCTGGCCCCGATCGCACGCTGGACCGACGACGAGGTGGCGTCCTACATCGAGGAGAACGGGCTGCTGGTGAATCCCCTGCTGGACGACGGCTACACGTCGATCGGCTGCGCGCCGTGCACCCAGCGAGCCTCGGCCGACGACCCCCGGGCCGGCCGCTGGGCCGGTCTCGCCAAGACGGAATGCGGGATCCACCTGTGACCACGAATCTGGAACAGCGCACCGACTCCCCCGTCGAGTCGTCGGTACGGGCCGAGTCGTCGGTACGGGCCGGGGCCACGATCTGGCTGACCGGGCTGCCGTCGGCCGGCAAGTCGACCATCGCGCACGCGGTGGCCGCCGACCTCTCGGCCGACGGGACCCGGGTGCAGGTGCTGGACGGCGACGAGGTGCGGCCGTACCTGTCCTCGGAGCTGGGCTTCAGCAAGGCCGACCGGGATCTCAACGTGACCAGGATCGGGTACGTGGCGCGGCTGCTGGCCGGGCACGGCGTGGTCGTGCTGGTCCCGGTGATCGCACCGTACGCCGAGACCCGTGCGGCGGTCCGGGCCGACCATGATCAACACGAGGTCCGGTACGCCGAGGTCTACGTGGCCACCTCCCTCGCCGTCGCTGAGTCCCGGGACGTCAAGGGGCTCTACGCCAAGGCGCGGCGGGGCGAGCTGACCGGCCTGACCGGGCTGGACGACCCGTACCAGGCACCGACGGATGCCGAACTGGTGATCGACACCGCCGAAGTTGATCTTGCTGCCTCGGTCCGTTCGGTCCGGGAGCTGGTGGCGTCGACCACCGTCCGCGACACCGGGGAGGAACCGCGATGAGCCAGGCCGTCCGTCCACTGACCGAGCTGCAGGCACTGGAGTCGGAGTCGATCCACATCTTCCGGGAGGTGGCGGCGACGTTCGCCAACCCGGTGCTGCTGTTCTCCGGCGGCAAGGACTCGGTGGTGATGCTGCACCTGGCCGCGAAGGCGTTCTGGCCGGCGCCGGTGCCGTTCGAGGTGCTGCACGTCGACACCGGGCACAACTTCGACGAGGTGATCACCTTCCGCGACGAGTCGGCCGCCTTCTACGGCGCGCGGCTCAAGGTGGCCTCGGTGCAGGACTACATCGACGACGGCCGGCTGACCGAGCGCCCGGATGGCACCCGCAACCCGTTGCAGACGGTGCCGCTGCTGGACGCGATCACCGACGGCAAGCACGACGCCGTGTTCGGCGGCGGCCGCCGCGACGAGGAGCGGGCCCGGGCCAAGGAGCGGGTGTTCAGCCTGCGGGATTCCTTCGGACAGTGGGATCCGCGCAACCAGCGGCCCGAGCTGTGGTCGCTCTACAACGGCCGGCACCTGCCCGGTGAGCACGTCCGGGTGTTCCCGCTGTCGAACTGGACCGAGCTGGACGTCTGGGACTACATCGCGGCGGAGAAGATCAACTTGCCGTCGATCTACTACGCCCACGAGCGCGAGGTGATCAGCCGGGACGGCATGTGGGTCGCCGTCACCCGGGTCACGCCCGCCCTCGACGGCGAGACGGTCGAGTTGAAGTCGGTGCGCTACCGCACCGTCGGCGACATGTCCTGCACCGCCGCGGTGCTGTCCGACGCGACCACCGTCGCCGACGTGATCACCGAGGTCGGGCTCAGCACGATCACTGAACGTGGCGCCACCCGCGCCGACGACCGGCTCAGCGAGGCGGCCATGGAAGATCGCAAGCGGGAGGGGTACTTCTGATGACCGCGCCTTTGACGAAGCCGATCGCGCCCGGCGGCCGTACCCTGCTCCGGCTGGCCACCGCCGGCTCGGTGGACGACGGCAAGTCGACCCTGGTCGGCCGGCTGCTCTACGACACCAACTCGGTGCTCAGCGACACTCTTGATCATGTCGAGAAGGTGAGCAAGCGGCGCGGGCTGGAACGGGCCGACCTCGCTCTGCTGACCGACGGCCTGCGGGCCGAGCGGGAGCAGGGCATCACCATCGACGTGGCGTACCGCTACTTCACCACGCCGGCCCGGAAGTTCATCCTGGCCGACTGCCCCGGCCACGTGCAGTACACCCGGAACACGGTGACCGGCTCCTCCACCGCCGACGTGATCATCGTGCTGGTGGACGCCCGCGCCGGGGTGGTCGAGCAGACCCGCCGGCACCTGGCCGTCGCCTCCCTGCTCCGCGTACCGCATGTGCTGCTGGTCGTGAACAAGATCGACTTGGTCGGCTACGACGAGGCGATCTTCAACAAGATCGCCACCGACTTCGCGGTGCTCGCCCGGGCGCTCGGCGTCGGCGAGACGCACTGCATCCCGGTCTCGGCGCTGGAGGGCGACAACGTCGTCACCCGGTCCACCAAGACCCCGTGGTACGACGGCCCGACGGTGCTCGGCTTCCTCGAGGCGGTCGACGACACCCCGACCGCGGTCGGCGCCGAGTTCCGGTTCCCGGTGCAGCAGGTGATCCGGCCGCAGCACGCGCCGCGGGCACCCTGGGCGGCCAGCACGCCGGCCGTCGACGGCGACTATCGCGGCTACGCGGGCAAGATCGAAGCCGGCCGGATCCGTACCGGCGAGGAGGTGGTGGTGCTGCCGCGCGGCAGCCACGCCACCGTGGTCGGCATCGACACCCCGGACGGCCCGCTCGTCGAAGCGGCCGCCGGCCAGTCGGTGATCATCCGGCTGGACGCCGACATCGACCTGTCCCGCGGCGACCTGGTGGCCGCGACCGATGCGCCGCCGGCTCCGGCCCGCGAGGTGACCGGGACCGTGTGCTGGCTCGCCGAGCGGCCTCTGACCGTCGGCGCCCGGCTGCTGGTCCAGCACGGTACGGCGATCAGCAAGGCGATCGTGGCCGGCATCGACGGCGCGCTCGACCTGGACCTCGGCGACGGGACCCGGCCGACCTGGGTGTCCGCGGACCGGCTCGGCCTCAACGACATCGGCCGGCTCCGGCTGAAGCTGGCCTCGCCGCTGCCGATCGACAACTACCGGGAACACCGCTCCACCGGAGCCTTCATCCTCGTTGACGAGGCCGACGGCTGGACGCTCGGAGCCGGCATGGCCGGCCCGTCCTCGCTCGCAGCCGCCCGGGTCGATGACCGACCCAACCCAGGCACCGCTCCGGCGGCGCCGACCAGCAGTAGCGATCCCGAAAGGGGACGATCATGACCGCACCTTCCCTGATCCTGCTCGGCACCGGGGGCGCTGATCCCCGGGTGGCCGGAGTCAGCCACGAGCTGCGCGCGATGATGCATGCGCTGCGTCCGGAACTCGACGTGGCCGTGGCGTTCCTGGACGAGGGTTACCCGCGTTGCCTGCAGGTCGCCGGGAAGCTCGCCAAGCGTGGCGTGACCGAGGTCGTCGTGGTTCCGCTGCACCTGGCCGACGCGCACCCGCGGCAGCCCGAGACGGCGGCCCTGATCGCGCAGATCCGCGCCGCCCACCCGGGCCTCCGGGTGATCGCGGCCGCACCGGTCGGTCCGGAGGCGCAACTGCTCGCCGTGGTCGACCAGCGGCTCCGGGATGCCCTGCGCAGCCGCCGCGCCGACCAGCTGGACGGCCTGGTGCTGTCCACCGAACCGACCACCGACGTCCGCAGCAACGCCCTGATCGCCCGCCGGGCCCGGCAGTGGTCCACCCGGCACCGGCTCCCCTGCCTCGTCGCGACCGGCGGCTCCGGCCCCTCGGTCGCCGACGCGATCCGCTCGCTGCGAGCCCAGGGACGCCGGCACATCGCCGTCGGCAGCTGGTTCCTGACCGCCGACGAGGGCTTCCGCCGGCAGGCCGCCCTGGCCCAGTCCGCCCGTGCGGTCGCCGTCGCGGCGCCGATCGGTGCCGCGCCCGAGGTCGCCGAGATCATCCTGGGCCGCTACGTGGTGGCGGCGATGGACCTGATCGACCTGGACGTCGTCGAGACGCCGGTCCGTCACCTCTCCGTGGTCGGCGCCTGAATTCTGGCTCGGTGTAGCACTGAGCCTCTGGTGTTACACTTGAGGTCATGCCCACCGCGCGACACCGGATCATGGTCACCGAGACCGACGAACTCGCGGCCGCCCTCGCGACAGCCCGCGACCGTTGGCCGGACGATGCCGCCAGCCCGGCACGGCTCCTCCTCCGCCTCGTCCAGACCGGCCGGGAGACGCTGGATGACGAGGGCCGGAAGGCGATCGAGCAGCGTCGGTCCCTGATCCGCGCCAACGCGGGGTCGGGCACCGGGTTGTACGAACCGGACGAGCTGGATCGGCTGCGCGAGGACTGGCCCGAGTGATCGTGCTCGATGCCAGCGTCCTGATCGGCTACCTGGATCAGGGCGACGGCCACCACGAGCGCGCGGTCTCGCTCTTGACCGAGGTCGCCGAGGAGGTGCTGGTCACCAGCCCGATCACGCTCGCCGAGGTGCTGGTCGGCCCGGCCCGGGCCGGCCGGGCCGAGATGATCATGAACCGGTTGGGACAGCTTCCGGTGGGCACCGTCGAACTCGGGCACGACTCGCCGCTGCGCCTGGCCGGGCTGCGGGTCGCCACCGGCCTGAAGATGCCGGATTGCTGTGTGCTGCTCGCCGCCGAACACGTCGCGGGCATGATCGCCACGTTCGACCAGCGGCTGGGCGAGCAGGCGGAGGCACTCGGACTGCGGACCTACCCGCTCTCGGTGCCCTGATCGTTGTGCTGGTCAGCTCTCGGCGAGCCGGCGCTGCTCCTCCTCGACGTCGAACTCGGCGGCCGGCCAGCCCAGGTCGAGGTCGCGCAGGTGTTCGGTGAGCAGCCGGGTGATCGCCCAGTTGCGGTACCACTTCCGGTCGGCCGGGATCACGTACCAGGGGGCGGTCTCGGGATTGCAGCGGGTCAGCACGGCGGCGTACGCGTCCGTGTAGGCATCCCACTTGGCGCGGGAGTCGAGGTCGCCCGGGTTGTACTTCCAGTACTTCGCCGGGTCGGTCAGCCGCTCGGAGAGCCGGGCCTTCTGCTCGTCCTTGGAGATCTGCAGGAAGCACTTGATCACGACGGTCCCGGTCTGCACCAGGTCCGCCTCCCACGCGTTGATCTCGTCGTAGCGGGTCGTGATCACGTCCTCGGCGACGAGCTGGTTCACCCGGCCGATCAGGACGTCCTCGTACTGCGAACGGTCGAAGATCCCGATCATGCCCGGCACCGGCAGCTCCCGCTCGATCCGCCACAGGAAGTGGTGCGCCAGCTCCTCCTCGGTGGGCGCCTTGAACGCCTTGATCGAGGTCCCCTGCGGGTCGAGCTGTCCGATCACGTGCCGCAGGACGCCGCCCTTGCCCGAGGTGTCCATGCCCTGCAGCACCAGCAGGACCCGGCGGGCCCGCTCCGGCTCCGTCCGGCCCGCGGCGAACAACCGCTCCTGGAGGTCGCTCAGCTCCGGGCTCAGCGCGGCGATCTCGGCCGGCGCGTCGGCCTTGCCGCCGCCGAATCCCGGCGTCGCCCGCGGATCGAAGCCGGCCAGGTCGACCTCACCGGCCGGCACCCGGAGCAGGTCGGCGAGGCGCTCCCCGTCCCGCAGCGTGACCGGACCCGCGGGCTGCGCGGCCTTCTTCGTGGAGCCTTTGCTCTTCGCCATGCGGGCATTCTGCCCGATCCACGGTCGTCGCGGGGGCGGGTGAAAGGATGGCGGCGTGCGCCTCCTGTACGACGAGTCCGGCCGACCGCCGAAGTCCCTCACCGGACCGGAGCTGGAACAGCTCTACGTCCATCCGGTCGGGCCACAGGGTCGCTGGCTGCGGACCAACTTCGTCACCACCCTGGACGGTTCGATCTACGGACCGGACGGACGCTCCGGCAGCATCAACACCGAGAGTGATCATCAGCTGTTCGCCCTGCAACGCGCCCTGGCCGACGTGATCTTGGTCGGCGCCGGCACCGCCCGGGTGGAGGGCTACCGGGCCGCCGATCTTGCTCCCTGGCAGCGCGAGGTCCGGGAACGCCGCGGGCTGGCGGCGTTCCCGACGCTGGTGATCGTCACCGCGACCCTCGACCTCGACCCGGTGATCGCCCGGGCGGACGGCGCGGCGAGCGGGCCGGTGATCATCGCGACCACCGATGATCATGACGCGGCGAGGGTCGCTCCGTTCCGGCAGGCCGGGATCGACGTGTGGCAGCTCGGCCACGGTGCGGTACGGCTCGCGGAGCTGGTCGACCGGCTCGCCGGCCAAGGGACGGGCCGGATCCTCTGCGAGGGCGGCCCGCGGCTGCACCACGGGCTGATCGCGGCCGGCCTGGTCGACGAGCTGGCGATCACGCTGGCGCCGACGGTCGTCGGCGGCGAGGCCCCGCGGACCGTGCACGGGGACTGGATCGCCCCCGCACAAGGGTTCCGGCCCGACAAGGTCCTGCTCGCCGACGACCAGACGCTGTTCCTCAGCTACGTCGCCGGCTGATCCGACGCGCCCTTCTCGGCAGCCGACCGCTCGACGCAGAACTCGTTGCCGGCCGGGTCGGCCAGCTGCACGAAGCCGCTTCCGTCGGGCCTCCGGTGATCGGCGACCTGGGTCGCGCCGAGCCCGAGGGCCCGCTGGACCAGTTCGTCCCGGGTCTCGTGCTCGGGTTCGAGATCGAGGTGGACCCGGTTCTTGACGGTCTTCGATTCCGGTACGGGCTGGAAGAGCATCGCCGGGCCACCGTCCGGACCGACGATCAGGGTCGCCGGGTCGTCCGGATGGTTCGGGTTGCCGGGTTCGTCGCCGTACCCGAGCAGTTCGGCCCAGAACCTGCCGACGGCAAAGTGGTCCGGACCGGCGTCGAACGTGATCGTTCTGATCTTGACTGACATGCGAATCTCCTGGATTCAGGAGCGCAACCCGCCGCCGATCGTCAGCAGGGTAAGGAAGCGGCGAGGCTGCGCACGGTGATGGTGATCATGACTGGCGCACCTCCTTCCGCTCCGCGTGACGTTCCGGGTCACTCTAGCCGGGCCCGGCCGGCCGGGCGAGAGAATTACTTCTCGATCCGGTTGCCCTCTTCGTCCCAGTGCCCGGAGACCTTCTTGCTCGGCTGCACCCGCGGCGGTTCGCCAGGCATCTTCGGATAGTCCGGCGGGTACGGCAGCTCGCCCAGACCATGATCACGCTCGTCCCGCTCGTACCACTCCAGGGCGGTGTCGATGCCGGCCGGATCCGTTGCGTAGAAGGGTTCCCAGACGTCGCCACGCTCGGCGAACCGGGTCAGCATGGTGGACACGGTGAAGTCCTCGGGGGCCGCGTCGGGCAGTTCCTCCCAGGTCAGCGGGGCGGAGATTTGCGCGGTCGGCATCGGCCGGATCGAGTACGCCGACGCGATGGTCCGGTCCCGCGCCATCTGGTTGAAGTCGACGAAGATCCGCTGCCCGCGCTCCTCCTTCCACCAGTCGACGGTGACCTGCTCCGGCATCCGGCGGGCCAGCTCGCGGCCGATCGCGATCACCGCGTGCCGGGCCTCGATGAAGCCGTGGTCCGGCCGGATCGGCACGAACACGTGCACGCCGCGGCCGCCGCTGGTCTTGCAGAACCCGGTCAGCCCGGCGTCGGCGAGCACGGACCGCAGCTCGGCCGCAGCGACCGCCGCGTCGGCGAAGTCGGTGCCTGGCTGCGGGTCGAGGTCGATCCGCAGCTGGTCCACCTTCTCGGTGTCGGCCCGGCTGACCGCCCACGGGTGCCAGCGCAGCGTGCCCAGCTGGGCCATCCAGACGATCGTGGCCAGTTCGGTGACACAGACCTGGGTCGCGGTCCGGCCGGACGGGAAGGTGATCACCGCCGTCTCCACCCAGTCCGGCATGCCCTTCGCCGGCGCCCGCTTCTGGTAGAACGCCTCGCCGAACCGGCTCTCCCGGGTGCTCAGCTTCGCGTCCGGGCTGTACCCGCCCGGCCACCGCTCCATCGTCACCGGCCGGTCCTGCAACGCGGGCAGGAACCCGGGGCCGACCGCGACCACGTAGTTGACCACATCGAGCTTGGTCAGCCCGACCTCGGGGAAGTAGATCTTGTCCGGGCTCGACACCCGGACCGTACGATCACCGATGCTCAACTCCGTCGCAGGCGTGGCCATGGCCACAGCATAGGAGGCAGCACCGTCAGTGGCCCGGACCCGGACCAGGCGGTACGGGAGGCGCGACGCGCCCGGTCCGGACTGGACGAGGCCGCGGCGATCCATTGAACTGGCGCGATGGAGAACCGACCGCCACCGCCGAACCCGGTCGGTCCCCCGGCGCCCCAGCGTCCCCCGCACCACCAGGTGCCGCACCCGTACCCGAACGCTCCAGATTCGCTGAGCGGGGTCCGGCCGCCCGTGCCGTAGTCGGCGTGCTCGCGTACCCGATCATCGGGATCGTCAGTGCCGGCGGACTGTTTCTGGCCTGGGGCTGAGTGGGGAGATTGCGGCCGCGAACACGCGGCCGGATCTTCCCCGTCCTCAGTGCAGCTCTTGCCAGCGGGAGCGGTCGAGCAGCAGGGCGATGTAGTCGTCGCTCGGATGACCGACCGCGTGGTGACAGCAGTAGGCGAACAGGTAGAGGGGCAGCAGGGTGTGCCGGTCCTCGGCCGTGAGGACGTCCCGGCCGTAGCCGTCGAGGAGGGCGTCCAGCGCCGGGTCACCGTCCCACAGCAGGACCCGGGCGAAGTCCCAGCGCGGGTCGCCGACCTGGGCCTGGCCGAGGTCGATGATCCCGCGGAACCGGCCGCCGTCGACGAGGACGTGACCGCCCGACAGGTCGCTGTGCAGCAGGCGGCCGTCGGTCAGCTCGGCCAGCTGTGGGACGGCCCGGTCGAGGACACCGACCAACCGGTCTCCGGCCGAGCGGGCCAGGAAGCCGCGGTCGACCAGCCAGGCGACGCCGTGGTCCCGGGCGTCCTCCACGTACGGGCACCAGGCGACCGAGCCGCCCCGGCCCGTACCGTCCCGCAGCCGCAGCGGGCCGAAGCCCGGCAGCCGGATCTCGTGCAGCCGGCGCAGTTCCGCACCCGCGGCGGCCCAGCCGGCCCGGTGGGCCGGGTCCCCCGGGTCCCGGTCGGCCAGCGTCTCGCCCGGCAGCACCTCGGTGATCAGGCAGGTCGGCTCGGTCGAGGTCGCGACCAGGTGGGGCACCCGGAGGCCGGCCTCGCGGCAACGCCGGTGCGCCCAGGCTTCCGCGCGGATCGATTCCTCGTCGTTGCGCCACTCCGGCCACTTGACCACGACCCGGCGGCCGTCGGGAAGCTCGGCGAACTTCGCGTCCGGGCTGTCGGTCGGCCAGACCCGGACCGGCTCGGCGCCGAGCGCCCGCCGGATCAGGTCGCGCGCCCGCTGCGCACCCGGCGTCTTCTGGTCGTACGGCATCGGCACCCCGGCCACGCTGCCAAACCGGACCGCCGCACGCCACCGGTTAACGGCCGGAATACCCTGGAGCAGGCCGCGGTTGAGCGGGTGCGACAGCCACGAGTGCGAGGAGGGCGACATGACGGAATCCGGACCAGCGAGCACGGTCGGCAAGGTGATCAAGTCGGAGGCCGAGTGGAAGGCCCAGCTCTCCCCCGCCGAATATCACGTGCTCCGCGAAGCCGGCACCGAGCGGGCGTTCACCGGCGAATACACCGACACCAAGACGGCCGGCGTCTACCGCTGCCGAGCCTGTGACGCCGAACTGTTCCGCAGCAACACCAAGTTCGAGTCGCACTGCGGCTGGCCCTCCTTCTTCGCGCCGCTGGCCGAGGAACGGGTCCGCTACATCGAGGACGACTCCTTCGGGATGCGGCGGGTCGAGGTGCGCTGCGCGGCCTGCGATTCCCATCTCGGCCACGTGTTCGAGGGCGAGGGCTACAACACGCCCACCGACCAGCGCTACTGCATCAACTCGGTCAGCCTCACCCTGGAGCCCGACGGCACCGACTGAGCGGGCATGACATCCTGGTGCGCGTGACTCAAGATCAGGTTCACCGGGGCCGGACCCTTCGACCCGGCCAGCGTGCCGAACTCTGGATCGCCGAACCGGCAGCGGGCCTGGCGGAGCGCGTCGCCGAATACACCGACCTGCTGATCGAGGCGCCGAACTGGCTCGCCGACGACCGGTTGGTCGTGAACGGTGACGGGCTGCTCTGGTCGGTCGACATCGGGTCCGGTGAGCTGAGCCCGATCCCGTTCGAGGGGCTGCCGCCGATCAACAATGATCATGTTCCGCATCCGGACGGCGCGACGATCCTGCTCTCGGCCAACGACGGACAGATCTACCGGGCACCGCTGGCCGGCGGCCGGGCGACCAAGATCACCGACGATCCGGACACGGCCCACTACCTGCACGGCGTCAGCCCGGACGGCTCCGAGCTTGCGTACGTGGAACTGCCGCGCGGACAGTTCGGCGTTCCGGGGCGGCTGGCCGTGCTGCCGGTGGCGGGCGGCGAGCGGCGGCTGATCGATGTCGGCGACGGGCATTGCGACGGCCCGGAGTACGCGCCGGACGGCGACTGGATCCTGATCAACTCCGAGTCGTTCACCGAGGACCCGGGGCACGCCCAGCTGGCCCGGATCCGGACCGACGGCAGCGGCTTCGAACGCCTGCTGGCCAGCGACCGGGTGGACTGGTTCCCGCACCTCGCGCCCCGCGGTGATCTTGCCTGCTACCTGAGCTTCCCGCGCGGCACCCAGGGCCATCCGGCCGACCATCCGGTCGAGCTGCGCGTCGTCCGCTCCGGCGACTGGACCGTTCCGATCATGGACCTCTCGCTGTACGGCGGGCAGGGCACGATCAACGTGAACAGCTGGGCACCCACCGGGGACCGCTTCGCGTTCGTCAGCTATCCGCTCGAGGACGACCCGACGACCCGGACCGTGACAGTGCTGGACGGCCCGCGCCGGGACGGCTGACCCGTGCCGGCGGCCGAGGAGACCTTCCGACCCGAGCTGTTCCGGGACCGGAACGTGCTCGTGGTCGGCGGCACCGGCGGGATCGGCGGCGCGGTCGCCGAGGAGTTCGCCAGAGCCGGCGCCAGGGTGGTCGCGGCTGGACTGCCCGCCGCAGATCCGGCGCCGGGCGCCACCGGGATCACCGAAGTCGATCTTGATCTGACCCGGCCGGGCGACCTGGAGACGTTGATCACCGGACAGGACCGGCTGGACGTCCTGGTGAACGCCGCCGGCATGATCAAGAGGCTCGACGAGTACCGGCCCGAGGTCTTCGCCCAGGTGCTCGAGGTCAACCTGACCGGGACCATGCGCGGCTGCGTCGCCGCCCATCCCCTGCTCGCCGCGTCCGGCGGCAGCATCGTCAACGTGGCGTCCATGTGGAGCTACTTCGGCGGCCCGCTGGTGCCCGGCTACACCGCGAGCAAGGGCGGCGTGGCGCAACTGACCAAGGCGCTCGCCGTCCGGTACGCGACCGACGGGGTCCGGGTGAACGCCGTCGCGCCCGGCTGGATCCGGACCGAGATGACGGCGGCGATCCGGCAGGACCCGGAGGCCGAGCGGCGGATCCTCGACCGCACTCCGCAGGCCCGCTGGGGCACGCCCCGGGACGTGGCGCAGGTCGTCACGTTCCTCGCCTCGCCGGCCGCCGGGTTCATCACCGGCGCCGTACTGCCCGTCGACGGCGGCTACTCCGTCGCCTGATCAAGGAGGACCGATGGAAGGCAACGTCAACCAATATCTGCGCGACATCGCGATCCCGGCGATCCCGGACGACGACCGGCTCTGGGTCGAGCAGGAATCCAACGTGTTCTTCCGCCCGCTGATGCTGAACACCGTGCTCGGCCAGTGGTGCAACCTGCTCAAGGTGACCCGGTCCGGGATCGTGTCCCGGCACCGCCATCCGGCCGCCGTCTTCGGGTACGTGATCAAGGGCACCTGGCACTACCACGAGCACGACTGGGTCGCCCGTGAGGGCCATTTCGTGTACGAGCCGCCGGGTGAGATCCACACCCTCGCCGTACCGGAGGACTGCACGGAGATGATCACGTTCTTCAACGTCACCGGCGCGATGATCTACGTCGACGCCGAGGGCCGGCAGACCGGCTACGAGGACGTCTGGACCAAGATCGAACTCTGCCGCGCGCACTACGCGAAGGTCGGACTCGGCGCCGACTTCGTCGACCAGTTCATCCGCTAGCCGGCTGCTCGCTCTCGACCCACAGCCGATCCCAGACCGGGCCGGCGGTGCGCTGCAGTTCGGCCGCCTGCTCCGGCGCCACGTCGGGCAACCGGAACTGGCCGGGACTTCCGGCCGAGGTCGCGACCAGCGTGGCCAGCCGCAGCCTGCGCTGGGCGGGTGAGCGGGTGAGATTCCAGCCCAGCAAGCCCTTCCGGGACAGGACGTGGGTGTCCCGGAACACCGAGCCGCTGCGCAGGATCACCTGGTCGGCGGTGATCAGGTGCCCCAGTCCGGCCGCGGAGTCGCGCGCCAGGAACCAGGTCACCGGCGCCCCGACCACGGCCGCGCCGCCGACCAGCCACCACAGTTCGGCCGACAGCAGGGCAGCCGGTACGGCCAGCAGCGCCAGGACGACGACGAAGATCAACACCGACCAGCGGTACCGGCGGTGGGCCGCGGCCGGTGGATGCGTCGTCAGCTGATCGGGGAACGCCGTGCCGGTGATCGCCTCGCCCGCGGCGACGGCCACCGACCGCGGTGACGGCGGGACGACGACGGTGCTTTCCTTGTGCTTCGACTCGTCCTGCTGCGAGGTGTCCGCGCCGACCGCGACGACCCGGAGCATGGCCGCCCCGGTCCGGCGGTAGCCGAGTGGCTCGGCCAGCGTGACGCCGCGGATCCGTTCGCCCTGGAACGAGCTCGATCGGCGGACCAGCAGGCCGCGCTGCACGTGCAGCGTTCCGTCCGGGTCGCGGTCGAGCCGGTAGCCCCACCAGGACTCGACGAAGATCGCCATCGAGCCGATCACGCCGATCACCAGCGCGACCGCGAGCAAGATCAAGATCTGCACCGGCAGCGGGATCGCCGCCAGCAGACCCGAGACGGCACGCCAAACCACGGGCACCGCGCCGAACCAGTCGGCCACCTGGATCGCCGCGCCGAAGGCGCCGACGCCGATCAGCGGGGTGCCCAGACTGACCGGTGCGTAGCGGATCCAGGCCGGGTCGAAGGTCGCCAGCCGGCCGGTCTGGTCCCGCCCGGCGTGGCCGGCGGACTCGCCGAGGACGGCGGACCGCAACTGCTCCGCGGTCTCCCGCGCGACCGTGATCAACCGGTACTGGCTGCCGCTCTGATCACCGGTGCCGAAGCGGACCGAGGCCAGCCCGAGCCGCCGTTGCACGAGATCGGCGGTGATGTCGACGGTACGGATCCGGCGCAGCGGCAGCGACCGCACGCTCGAGCCGATCAGACTGAACCGCAGCTCCAGCCGGTCGGCGCCGATCCGGTACCGGCTGGCCCGGACCCGGAGGAATTCGATCACCGTGGCCGCCGCGGTCAGCACGACGATGCCGCCGCCGACCCAGAGCGCGACCCAGCCAGGTGCCACGCCGCCCAGCAGCATGCCGATCGCGATCGGTACCGCCGCCCCGATCAGGACGCCGGCGGTCAGCACTGTGCCGGCGATCGTGGTCAGCGGGTGCAGCCGCTGCCACTCCGGCTCCGCCGCAGCGCCGGTCACGTCGCGTCCCGGTCGGTTCGCCCCTCGGACCCGGCCTCGGTGAGCACGGTCAGCCGCTGGACCAGTTCGTCGGCTTGGTCGGCGTCGAGCGCCTCGAGCTTGACCGCGCCCTTCGCCGACGCCGTGGTGACCGTGACCGTCGCCAGGCCGAACCGCTGCTGCAGCGGACCACGCACCAGGTCGACCGTCTGGACCCGGGACAGCGGCGCCGCCCGCCACTCCTGCCACAGCCAGCCGGTCCGCGAGTAGACGGCGTCGTCGGTCACCTCCCAGCGGTGGATGCGATAGCTCAGCCGCGGCTGCAGCAGCGCCGCCACCAGACCGGCGACCGCGATGATCACCGCGGGCAGCAGCAGCCACAGCCGGGCGGGCGGGATCAGGACCCCCAGCACCACCAGCGGCACGACGATGATCACGATCGCGACCAGCCACTGGGTCAGCCACCACTGGCGGCAGCGCGGATCGACCGCCTCCCGCGGTGGGCGTGGACCTTCGGTTGTCGTTGAGGGCTCCCGCAGATCAGCCATGCGCCGAGGTTACCGTCGCGGCCGGGGCCGCCGACCGACCGGTCAGCCGGGCCGGCGCACGCCGCGGGCCGCGCTCGCCAACGCCTCGGCGATGGCGGGATTCGAGCCGAGGTAAAGATGGCTGTAGCAGGCCAGCACGTTGTCCCGGAGGTAGCCGTCCCGGCCGGTGCCCCCGGCGCTGGTCACCGTCTCGAACAGGTTCGGTTCCAGGTCGCTTGCCAGGATCCGGGACTGGTGGAACTCCTGGCCGCGGACCGTGGTGCCGGCCGGCCCCAGCGGCGACGGGTGCAGCGTCCGTGCCTCGACGTACCTGATCGCGAGGTGGTCCCGGTCCATGATCACGTCCAGCGGCAGCACTCCGCACATCGGGTACGTCCGGCCGTCGAAGTCGGTCAGCGTGCGGGCCAGGTAGATCAGTCCGCCGCACTCGGCCAGGATCGGTGTCCCGGCAGCGGCCCGGTCCCGGAGCTCCGCCGCCAGTGAGGTGTTGCCGGCCAGCTGGGCCGCGAAGCTCTCCGGATAGCCACCGCAGAGGTAGATCACCGCGACGTCCGGCGGCAGCGCGGGGTCCACGGTCGGCCGGAACGGCACCGGCTCGAACCCGGCCTCGCGGAGCAACCGCAGGTTCTCGGGGTACCGGAAGCAGAACGCGTCGTCCCAGGCCACGGCCAGCCGCAGCCCGCCGCCCGATCCCTTCGACGTAGGCTCGTGCGGAGCCGCCGGTCCCCCGCTGGAGAGCGGCCGGTCGCCGATCAGTCGATCAAGGTCCAGGTGCTCGGCGGCGTTGATCAACGCACGTTCCCGGCGCTCCGCCGGTACGGCCAGCTCCGCCGTCGTGACCAGCCCGAGATGGCGTTCCGGCACCCCAAGATCATCGTCGTGCCGGATCCAGCCGAGCACTCCGTCCCGCAGCCGGTCCGGCAGCGCGTCCATGATCATCTTCGCGTGGCCCGCGCTGCCGACCCGGTTCAGGATCCAGCCGGCCACCGGCAGCTCGGCGTCGAAGCCGATCAGGCCGTCCAGGACCGCCGCGGTGGTCCTGGTCATCCCCCAGACGTCGAGGACGATGATCACCGGTACCCCGAGCAGCTTGGCCAGTTCGGCCGCGCTGCCCCGGCCGGAGCCGTCCTCGCCGTCGTACAGCGCTCCCATCGCCTCGATCACGGCGAGCTCGCCGCCGTCGGCCCAGCGCTGGTACGCCGTCTTGATCCCGGCCTCGCCCATCATCCAGCGGTCCAGGTTGATCGACTCCCGGCCGGTCGCCGCGGCGTGGTAGCCGGGGTCGATGAAGTCCGGCCCGAGCTTGAACGGCCGGACGTCCAGTCCACGCCGGCGCGCCGCGGCGAGCAGTACCGCGGTGACCGTGGTCTTGCCCGCGCCGCTGTGACTGCCCGCGACCAGCACTCCGGCCGCCGGCGGGTTCATGATCAACTCACCAGGCGGAGACGATCTCGGTCAGCTCACGCCGCCGGCCGGTGAAGAAGGGGATCTCCTCGCGGACGTGCAGCCGGGCCTTCGACTTGCGCAGGTCCCGCATCAGATCGACGATCCGGTGCAGCTCGTCGGCCTCGAAGGCCAGGATCCACTCGTAGTCGCCGAGCGCGAACGCGGCCACGGTGTTGGCCCGTACGTCCGGGTAGCCGCGGGCCTGTTGGCCGTGCTCGACGAGCATCGCCCGGCGCTCCTCGTCCGGCAGCACGTACCAGTCGTAGGAACGGACGAACGGATAGACGCAGAGGTACGACTTCGGGTCCTCACCGGACATGAACGCCGGCACGTGCCCCTTGTTGAACTCGGCCGGACGGTGCAGCGCCACCTGGGACCAGACCGGGACCAGGCCCAGGTCCGACCGGCGCAGCGCGTGGTACGCGTCCTGGACGGTCTCGATCTCCGGCGCGTGCCACCACACCATCAGGTCGGCGTCGGCGCGCAGCCCGGCGACGTCGTACCAGCCGCGGATCTCGAGATCCCGGTCGCCGACGGCCGCGGCCACCTGTTGCTCGACGTCGACGGCCCGCGCCGGCCCCACCGGTTCGCTCGGCCGGCGGAACACCGACCACATCGTGTAGCGGATCGTGTCGTTGATCTCCCGTGCCTTCATGCCCTCGTCCCTGTCGATGATCGATCGTTCATGATCGTTTCCGCGGCGGTCAGCCCGCTGCCGATGCAGGCAGCGATGCCGACGCCGTCCAGCAACGCACCGCACACGGCCAGCCCCGGGTGCGCACCGACCGCCTCCCGCAACCGCCGGACCAGGTCGACGTGCCCGACCAGGTACTGCGGCAGCCCGCCGCCGAACCGGGCCACCGCGTGCGTGATCAACTCCGTGCCCGGCCAGCCCGGCACCCGGTCCCGCGCCTCGGCGAACGTCCGGGTGACCAGCCGTTCGTCGTCCAACTGCAGCAGGCCCTCCTCGCCGATCCGGCCGACGCTGGCCCGGATCACGGCGACGTCCGGGCCCCAGGCCGCGCGGGCCGCGTCCGCCACCCAGCCCCACTTGACGGACGAGTGGGTGAAGGCCTTGATCGTCGGCAACTCCCCCGGCGGCACCAGCGCACCCGACCCGTCGCCGGTGAAGCCGCGGACCACGAGGGTGACCACCGCCATCGAGGCGTACGGCACCCGGGCGACCTCTTCGACCACCGGCCCGGCCAGGTCGCCGAGCAGCCGGCTCAGCGGCGCGGCGGGCACCGCGAGCACGACGGAATCCGCCTCGACGGTCTCCCGGGCCGTGCGGCCCGGAACGGTCAGCGGGCTGCTGGTGGCCGCCCCGAGGGTGAGCCGATAGCCGGCGCCGGCCCGTTCCAGCTCGCGTACGGTCACGCCGGTCCGCACCTCGACCCCGTACTGCTCAAGATCATCGGCCAGCGCCGGCAACAGCCGGGAGACGCCGCCGGGCAGGCCCGCGAACACCGGACCGCCGGCACCGTTACGGCCGGCCGCGACCAGGTCCGCGGCATGGTCCAACAGCGACCCGCCGCCGCGAGCCCGCTCGTACAGGGCACGGTTCACCGCCTCGAAGGACAGCTCCCGGGCCCGGCCCGCGTACACCCCGCCGAGCATCGGCTCCAACAGCCGGTCGGTCACCGCCGGACCGAACCGGGCGTCGACGTACTCCCCGATCCCGAGGTCGCCGGACAGTGCCGGTGCGGGCAGGTCCGGTTCCCGGCGCGCCCGGTCAAGATCATCAGGGTCCAGCAGCTCGGTCAGCTCGTCGAGGTCGGCCGGGATCCCCATCGCCTGCCGCGGCAGCGGATGCAGCCGTCCCTTGATCAACAACTTCGAGGAGGCGCCGGTCGGGTGGACGATCGGCAGGCCCAGTTCCTCGACCAACCGGACCGCCTCCGGGCGCCGGGCCAGCAACGACTCCGGGCCGCCGTCCAGCGGCACTCCGCCCGGCGTCACGGAGATGATCTTGCCGCCCAGCCGCGGCGAGGCCTCCAGGACCAGCACCTGGCGACCGGCCCGGGCCAGTGTCCGGGCGGCCGTCAGCCCGGCGACACCGCCGCCGACGACCACGACCCGGTCCGTCATGCCCCGTGATCGATTCGCCACAACATGATCAGTTCGCGCCGGCCAGGGCCGGCGCGGTGGCCCGCAGCGCGGGGCCCTCGCCGTGGACCAGGTCGACGATCCGGGCCAGCACGTCCGGGTCCGCGGTCGGCGGAACGCCGTGCCCGAGGTTGAAGATGTGACCCGGCGCGGCGGCACCGGAGGTGATCACCGAGCGCACCCGGTCGGCGAGCACCGGCCAGGGCGCCGACAGCAGCGCGGGGTCCAGGTTGCCCTGCACCGCATAGTCCGGCCCCAGCCGTCGGCTCGCCTCGGCCAGCGGCAGCCGCCAGTCCACCCCGACGACATCGGCGCCGGCCGCGCCGAACAGGCGGAGCAGCTCACCGGTCCCGACGCCGAAGTGGATCCGCGGCACGTCGAACTCGGCCAGCTGAGCAAACACCCGCGCCGAGTGCGGCAGCACCGAACGCTCGTAGTCGGCGGCGGACAGACTGCCGGCCCAGGAGTCGAACAGCTGGACCACCGACGCGCCCGCCTCGATCTGGACCCGGAGGAACATCGCCGACAGGTCGGCCAGCCGGGTGCACAGCACGTCCCACAACGCCGGCTCGGCGACCATCAGCGACTTGGTCTTGGCGTAGTCCTTGCTCGGCCCGCCCTCGATCAGGTAGCTGGCCATGGTGAACGGGGCGCCGGCGAAGCCGATCAGCGGGGTGCGGCCGAGTTCGCCGACCAACTGGGTGACCGCCTCGGTGACGTACGAGATGTCGCCAGGCTCGAGCGGCCGCAGCCGGTCCAGGTCGGCCCGGCTCCGGATCGGCTCGGCGATCACCGGTCCGGTGCCGCTGACGATCTCCAGGTCGATCCCGATCGCCCGCAGCGGCACCATGATGTCCGAGTAATAGACGGCGGCGTCGACCCCGTACCGCCGCACCGGTTGCAGGGTGATCTCGGTGACCAGGTCAGGCCGCTCGCAGCTCTCCAGCATGCCGATGCCCGCCCGGGCCTTGTGGTACTCGGGCAACGCTCGACCGGCCTGCCGCATGAACCAGACCGGTACGCCGGTCTGCCGCCGGCGGCACGCCGCCAGGAATTCGGATTCCGTCGGGGACACGCTGGCATCTTGTCACGCCCCCGAAGACCGCTTGCGACCGCGTCCGGGCCGACCTTACGGCGCGTCGAAAACCGAACACAGGGGTGCGCTGACATAGGGTCACACCCGTGGGAGCAAAGACGGAACCCGCCTCGTTGCCGGCCCCTTTCGGCCGCGCGGTGCAGGACCTCAGAGCGGCTTCGTGGCGCCCGGAACTCGTCGTCACCGAGATCGGTGCCCCGCAGCGTATCGCACCGTTCGCGGTGGCGATCACGGCCGATGTGCTGAGCGGTGGTGAGGAGGTCGGCAGCGGCCGGCTGGTGCTGCTGCACGACCCGGCCGGCAATCCGGCCTGGGACGGCACGTTCCGCTGCGTCACCTTCGCCCGGGCCGACGTCGACCCGGAGATGGTCACCGATCCACTGCTGGCCAAGGTCGGCTGGTCCTGGCTGATCGACGCCCTGCAGGCGCATCAGGCGGAGTTCGGCGCCCCGAGCGGCACGGTCACCTCGGTGCACAGCGAGTCGTTCGGCGGGATGGAGGACGAGCCGGCCCGCGCCGAGGTCGAGATCCGCGCCTCCTGGACGCCGCAGCTGGACGACGGCGCAGGCCTGTCCAGACATCTGGCTGCGTGGAGTGAACTACTCTGTACGACGGCGGGGCTGCCGCCCTTGCCCGCCGGTGTGGTGCCGATCCCGTCCCGGCGCAAGCCGCAGAATCGACCCTTACGGAGACGGTGACGACCACGACACCCGGCGCAGCCGGCCCGGCCCGACCTGTATCGGACCAGGACGGCGATCCGACGGACTCGCCCGACGTCACCGTACTCACCCGCCCTGCGGAGGGTGCCCCACCGATCGTCGCGACGCCGGACCGGCTCGAGGCCGCGATCGAGGCGCTGCGAGCCGGAACGGGACCGGTGGCCGTCGATGCGGAACGGGCCAACGGCTTCCGCTACAGCCAGCGGGCCTACCTGATCCAGCTTCGCCGCGAGGGTTCCGGCACCTGGCTGATCGACCCGATTCCGTTCGGTGACCCGGCCGACCTCTCGCCGGTCGCCGACGCGATCACCGACGCCGAGTGGGTCATCCACGCCGCCAGCCAGGACCTGCCCTGCCTGAACGAAGTCCGGATGCTGCCGCGGCAGCTGTTCGACACCGAGCTGGCCGGTCGACTGCTCGGCTATCCGCGGGTCGCCCTCGGCACCATGCTGGAGGAACTGTTCTCGATCCGGCTACTCAAGGAGCACTCGGCGGCGGACTGGTCGACCCGGCCGCTGCCCGCCGACTGGGTCACCTACGCGGCGCTGGACGTCGAGCTGCTGGTTGGGCTGCGGGACCGGCTGGCCGAGCAGCTGGAGGACGCGGGCAAGAGCGAGTGGGCCCGGCAGGAGTTCGATGCGCTGATCGCCGGTGCGTCGGTGCCGGCGGAGGCCCGGCCCGATCCCTGGCGCCGTACCTCCGGGATCCACAAGGTCCGCAGCCGTCGCGGACTGGCCGTCGTCCGGGCGCTCTGGCAGGCCCGGGACGCGATCGCGGCCGACCTGGACCGGGCGCCGGGCAAGGTGCTCACCGACCTCTCCATCGCCGAGGCCGCCGGCGACCAGTCCCTGACGCCGCGTTCCTTCCGCGGGATCGGCGGGTTCCGGCGCCGGGTCGCCCGGCAGTACGAGGCGGACTGGTCCGACGCCATCGCCGAGGCGCTGGCGCTCTCCGAAGCCGACCTGCCGCCGATGCACATCACCTCCGACGGGCCGCCGCAGGCCCGGCTGTGGGCGAGCCGGGATCCGGTCGCGGCGAAGCGGCTGGCCAGGGTCCGCGAGGCGCTGGGCAAGCGCGCGACCGCCCTCGAACTGCCGGCCGAGAACCTGCTCACTCCCGAGTACGTCCGCCGGCTGGCCTGGCGCCCGCCCGAGCTGATCACCGAGGAGGCCGTCGACGCCGCGCTGGCCGGCAACGGCGCCCGGGCCTGGCAGCGGGAGCTGACCGTGCCGTTGATCACTCCCCTGCTGGAGCCCTGACCCGGCTCAGCCGAATTCTGATCAGCCGAACCCTGATCAGGCGAACTCGGGCGCGTGCTCCCGGGCCCACTGCCCGAACGTCCGCGCCGGCCGCCCGGTGACCCGCTCGACCGTGGGCAGCGGCGTCCGGCCGATCCACGGTGTGGTCCGGCCCATCTCCAGGAAGAAGTCGATCGACTCCTGGTCGAATCCCTGGCCGCGCCAGTCCGCGATCGCCTCCTCTTCCGTCAGCTCGACGTACCCGACGGTGCGGCCCAGCGCCTCGCCCAGCTGCCGGACCTGATCGGGCACCGTCAGCGCCTCCGGCCCGCTGAGCACGTACGTCTGCGCGGCATGCCCGTCCTCGACCAACGCGACCGCCGCAACGTCGGCGATGTCGTCCTCGTGGATGAGCGCGCTCGCGGTCTCGCCGAACGCCTCGCGGATCGGCTCCCCGGCCCGGACGGCCGGCGCCCACTGCCGGGCGTTGGCCATGAAGCCGACCGGCGCGATGACCGTCCACGGCAGCGGGCCGGTCTGGACCGCGTCCTCCATCGGACCGGAATGGCCGTTCTGCAACAGGGTCACCCGGGCCACGCCGGCCCGCTCGGCCAGCCGGAGCAGCTCCGGTCCGGTGTCCAGCGCAGCACCACCGCCGGCGCCGCGCGGACCGTCGAAGCCGATCAGGTGTACGGCGGTCACGCCGTCGAGGGCGTCGGCCAGCGTGGTCGGGTCGGCCAGGTCGCCGGCGACCGGTTCCACGCCGGGCGGCAGGTCGGCGGTCGCCGGGGCTCGGGTCAGCGCCCGGACCTGCTGGCCGCGGTTCACCAGGGCACGGACCAGGCTGCGGCCGACGGTCCCGGTCGCTCCGGCCACGAGAATCGTCATCGGAATCCTTTCGTCGGGTGTCCGTCGAGCCTAGGATCGATCGCGGAACGTTTTCTTCCGCGATAGGAATCGGATTCCGGATTCATGACGTCGACCTCGGCCCGGCTGCTGACCCTGCTCGGACTGCTCGAGGCCGCCCGTACCTGGAGTGGGCCCGAGCTGGCGGAACGACTCGGCGTGACCACCCGCACCGTCCGTACCGACGTCGAGCGACTGCGGGACCTCGGCTATCCGGTGGACGCGGTCTCGGGGGTCGGCGGCGGCTACCGGCTCGGGGCCGGGGCCGTGCTGCCGCCGCTGCTGCTGGACGACGACGAGGCGGTGGCGATCACCCTCGGCCTGGTCGGCGTCGCCGACGGCTCGGTGACCGGGATCGAGGAGAGTTCCGTCCGGGCGCTGACGAAGCTGGAGCGGATCCTGCCGCCCCGGCTGCGGACCAGGGCCGCCGCGATCCGGGACAGCACCGCGACGGTCCGGCGGGCCGACTCACGAATCGATCCAGCGATGATCACCGCGATCGCCAACGCCTGCCGGGACCACGAGGGACTGCGGTTCGACTACACGACCGGCGAGGGCGTGACCGCGCTGCGCCACGTCGATCCACAGCGGCTGGTGCACCATCGCCGCTGGTATCTCGTGGGGTACGACACCGACCGGGCGGACTGGCGCACGTTCCGGCTGGACCGGATCCGGCTGCGGACACCCGGCGGCCCGCGGTTCCGGCCCCGACCGGATCCGGACGGCGACGCGGCCGCCTATCTGGACCGGGTGTTCGGCGAACGGGCCCGAAGGGTCCAGGTCACCGTGACGCTCGAGGTGCCGGCCGCCGAGGTGGTCGATTGGCTGCGGCCCGAATGGGGCGAGGTCACGGCGATCGACGACCGGCACTGCCGGTTCCGGACCGCCTCCGACTCGTACGAACTCGCGGCGATCAGCATCGGGCTGATCGGGGTGCCGTTCCGGGTCGAGGAGCCGCCCGAGTTCGCGGAGTACGTCCGCGCGATGGGGCATCGACTGCTCGACGCTACCGTGAAACCCTGAAGCCGTCGTCGACCCGGACGACCCGTCGTCGGAGATGCTTGCCAGGCCGTTGTTACTCGTGAGTAATATAGGCCCATGCCCCGTTCTCTCCGCGAGGTCGTCTTCGTCGACGGCGTCCGTACCCCCTTCGGTAAGGCCGGGTCGATGTACGCCGAGACGCGTGCCGACGACCTGGTGATCAACTGCATCCGCGAACTCATGCGCCGGCACCCGGAACTCCCGGCCGACCGGATCGACGACGTGGCGATCGCGGCCACGACCCAGACCGGTGACCAGGGTCTCACCATCGGCCGCACCGCCGCCCTGCTCGCCGGGCTGCCCCGGTCGGTGCCCGGCTTCGCGATCGACCGGATGTGCGCCGGCGCGATGACCGCGGTGACGACGGTGTCCTCCGGGATCGCCTTCGGCGCCTACGACGTCGCAATCGCCGGCGGCGTCGAGCACATGGGCCACCACCCGATGGGCTCCGGTATCGACCCGAACCCGCGGATCGTCGCGGAGAAGCTGGTCGACCCGTCCGCGTTGATCATGGGCTCGACGGCGGAGAACCTCCATGATCGTTTCCCGGGGATCACCAAGCAGCGGGCCGATGCGTTCGCCGTGGCCAGCCAGCAGCGGGCCGCGAAGGCGTACGCCGACGGGGTGATCCAGCCGATGCTGGTCCCGGTCGCGGCGCGCAGCAGCGAACTCGGCTGGGGCCTGGCCACCGCCGACGAGCCGCCCCGCCCGGACACCACGCTGGAGGGCCTGGCCGCGCTGAAGACGCCGTTCCGGCCGCACGGCCGGGTCACCGCCGGCAACGCCGCTGGCCTCAACGACGGCGCCACTGCCTGCCTGGTCGCCGCCGAGGAGGTCGCCTCCGAGCTCGGCCTGCCGGTCGCGATGCGCCTGGTCTCGTACGGGTTCGCCGGGGTCGATCCCGAGGTGATGGGCGTCGGACCGGTGCCCGCCACCGAGAAGGCACTGCGTTCCTCCGGGTTGTCCATCTCCGACATCGGGGCGTTCGAGATCAACGAGGCCTTCGCCGTCCAGGTGCTCGCCTTCCTTGATCATTTCGGGATCGACGACGACGATCCGCGGGTGAACCCGTACGGCGGCGCGATCGCCTTCGGCCACCCGCTGGCCAGTTCCGGGGTGCGCCTGATGACCCAGCTCGCCCGCACGTTCCATGATCATCCCGAGATCCGGTACGGGATCACCACCATGTGTGTCGGCCTCGGCATGGGCGGCACCGTGATCTGGGAGAACCCGAACCACAGCGCCCAGGAGGCCGGACAGTGACCACCCCGGAACGGCTCAACGAACTGATCGAGACGGCGTCGGCGCTGACCGAGGGCGAGGTCGTCACCCACGCGTACAGCCGCGATTTCGTGCTCCCGCACGCCGGCCGGACGGGCGTGTTGATCACGCTCGACAACGGTCGTGATCACACCCGGCCGAACACGCTCGGACCGCGCAGCCTCGGCGAACTCAACGCCGCCATCGATGCCGCGCTCGCCCGTGACGACGTCGCCGCGATCGCGGTCACCGGCAAGCCGTTCATCCTGGCCGCCGGCGCCGACCTGTCCCAGCTCGGTGCCCTGGCGAACCGGGATCAGGCGGTGGCGATCGCCGAGATCGGTCACGCGGTCTACGACAAGCTGCACACCTCGAAGGTGCCGACCTTCGGCCTGATCAACGGGCTCGCCCTCGGCGGCGGGCTGGAACTGCCGCTGCACTGCCAGTACCGCACCGTGTCGGCGGCCGCGCCGGCGATCGCGCTGCCCGAGTGCTTCCTCGGCCTGTTGCCCGGCTGGGGCGGCGCCTACCTGCTGCCGAACCTGATCGGCGCCGACCGCGCCGTCACGGTGATCATCGAGAACGCGCTGAACCAGAACCGGATGCTCAAGGGCCCGCAGGCGTTCCAGCTCGGCATCGCCGACGCGATCTTCGAGGGCGCCGACTTCCTCGAGCGGTCGCTGGACTGGGCCGGTCAGGTGGTGGCCGGGACGATCACCGTGGACCGGCCGGAGCCGGACCGCGGCGAGGCCTGGGACGCCGCCGTCGCGCGCGGCAAGGCGATCGCCGACCTGAAGACCTCGGGTGCGGCGCCGGCTCCGTACCGTGCCCTGGAGTTGATCGCCGCGGCCAAGACCGCCGACCGCGAGGCCGCCTACACGGCCGAGAACGAGGCGCTGGCCGATCTGATCATGAGCGAGGAGCTGCGGTCCAGCCTGTACGCCTTCGACCTGGTCCAGAAGCGGGCCAAGAAGCCGGCCGGCGCGCCCGACAAGGAACTGGCCCGGCCGGTCACCAAGGTCGGCATCGTCGGTGCCGGGCTGATGGCGAGCCAGCTGGCGCTGCTGTTCCTGCGCCGGCTCCAGGTCCCGGTGGTGATCACGGACCTCGACCAGGAGCGGGTGGACCGCGGGCTCGGCTACGTCACCGCGGAGATCGACAAGCTGGCCGGCCGCGGCCGACTGTCGCCGGACGAGACGAACCGGCTCAAGGCCTTGATCACCGGCACCACCGAGCGGTCCGACTTCGCCGACTGCGACTTCGTGATCGAGGCGGTCTTCGAAGAGCTCGAGGTCAAGAAGCAGGTGTTCGGCGAGCTTGAGCAGCACGTCTCCGAGACCTGCCTGCTGGCCACCAACACCTCGTCGCTGTCGGTCTCCGAGATGGCCGCCGACCTTGCTCATCCCGAGCGGGTGGTCGGCTTCCACTTCTTCAACCCGGTCGCCGTCCTGCCGCTGCTCGAGGTCGCCAAGGCCGAGAAGACTGACGACGCCACCCTGGCCACCGCGCTCGCGGTCGCGAAGACACTGAAGAAGAACGCGGTCCTGGTCGCCGACGAGACCGCCTTCGTGGTCAACCGGCTGCTGCTGCGGCTGATGTCGGTGATCGACGCCGCCGTGGACGAGGGGACGCCGCTCGAGGTCGCCGATCGGGCGCTGCGCCCGCTCGGGCTGCCGATGTCACCGTTCGTGCTGGCCCAGCTGGTCGGGCCGGCCGTCGTCCTGCACGTGAACCAGTCGCTCCATGATCGTTTCGGCGACCGGTTCCCGGTCTCGGAGAACCTGCGCGCGCTGGTCGCCGCCAAGCGGCCGGGCGTCTACGACTGGACCGCCGACGGGAAGCCGTACGTCGCGGAGACGACCCGGGCCCTGTTCACCGTCGGCGACCGGCCGAGCACCGAAGATCAACTCCGGGAGCGGGTGCTGGCCGCGCTGGCCGAGGAGATCGGGCTGATGCTCTCCGAGCAGGTCGTCGCCGCACCGATGGACATCGACCTCTGCCTGATCCTCGGGGCCGGCTGGCCGTTCCATCTCGGCGGCGTCGTCCCCTACCTGGACCGGGAAGGGATCAGCGAGAAGGTGCTCGGGCGCCGGCTGCTGCCGGCGGGAGCGGCAAGCCTGCCCCAGTAGGCGATCGCCCCAGGAGGCGATCCCCGGACACGACGAGACCCGAGCGGCCGAACGGCCGCTCGGGTCTGTCGTTTCCGCGAGGTCGGTGCAGAGTGAGGTCGGTGCAGGGTGAGGTCAATGGATGTTGCTGGGCTGCGCCGCGTTCTGGTCGGCCCGGGCGATGGCCTCGACGGCGAAGCGGGCGATCCGCTGCGGGGTCAGGCCGACCTCCTCGAGCACCTCGGCCCGGCTGCCGTGATCGAGGAAGCGCTGCTCGACGCCGAACTCGCGCAGCGGCGTGTACACCTCGCGCTGGCGCAGTTCCTGGGCCAGCCGGGAGCCACAGCCGCCGACCACGCCGTTGTCCTCGACCGTGATCACCAGTTCATGATCACGGGCTAGGTCGATCAGGGCCGGATTGACCGGCAGGGCCCAGACCGGGTCGGCCACGGTCACGCCGATGCCCTGGGCCGCCAGCAGGTCGGCGGCCTTGAGGGCCAGGCCGGCGAAGTCTCCGTACCCGAGGATCAGGACGCGCGGTGACTCGGTGCGCCGCAGGATGTCGACGCCGTCGACCTGGTCGACCGCCGGCAGGTCCGCCGGGACCTTCTCCTTCGAGTACCTGATCACCGTCGGCGCGTCATCCACCGTCACGGCATGCTCCAGCGCCTCGCGGAGCCGGGTCGCGTCCCGCGGCGCCGCCAACTGCAGGCCCGGAACGACCTGCAGGATCGACATGTCCCACATGCCGTTGTGGCTCGGGCCGTCGGTGCCGGTGACGCCGGACCGGTCGAGCACGAAGGTCACCCCGCACCGGTGCAGCGCCACGTCCAGCAGCACCTGGTCGAAGGCACGGTTCAGGAACGTCGAGTAGACCGCGAACACCGGGTGCAGCCCGCCCATCGCCAATCCGGCCGCCGAGGTCACCGCGTGCTGCTCGGCGATCCCGACGTCGAACACCCGGTCCGGGAACGCCTTCGCGAACCGGTGCAAGCCCGTCGGATACAGCATCGCCGCCGTGATCCCGACGATCCGCTGGTCCGTCGCGGCCAGCTTCACGATCTCCCGGGAGAACACGTCGGTCCAGCTGTCCGGCCCGCCGGTCGAGAGCGGCTCACCGGTGGTCGAGTCGATCTTGCCGACCTGGTGGAACTGGTCCTCCTCGTTGTTCTCCGCAGCCGGGAATCCGCGCCCCTTCTGGGTCAGGCAGTGCACCAACACCGGTCCGCCGAACTGCTTGGCCTGCTGCAGCGCCGTCTCCACCGCCGCCACGTCGTGGCCGTCGATCGGGCCGACGTACTTCAGCCCCAGGTCGGAGAACATGCCCTGCGGAGCCAGCACGTCCTTCAACCCGATCTTGATCCCGTGCAACAGGTCGTACGCCGCGCCGCCCACGCCCGGCACCCGGACCAGGTTGCGCCGGATCACCTCGAGGATCTGCTCGTAGCGCGGGTTGGTGCGCAGCCCGGCCAGGTGCACCGCGAGCCCGCCCACGGTCGGCGTGTAGGACCGGCCGTTGTCGTTGACCAAGATCACCAACGGCAGCTTGTCGTCGGCAGCGATGTTGTTCAGCGCCTCCCAGGCCATGCCTCCGGTGAGAGCGCCGTCCCCGATCACCGCGAGCACGGAACCGCGCTCGCCGCGGACCAGCTTCGCCTTCGCCAGCCCCGCCGCGTACGACAGCGAGGTGGACGCGTGCGAGTTCTCCACCCAGTCGTGCTCGGACTCGGCCCGGCTCGGGTAGCCCGACAACCCGCCCCGCTGCTTGAGGGTGTGAAACCGGTCCGCACGCCCGGTCACGATCTTGTGCACGTACCCCTGGTGGCCGGTGTCGAAGACGATCGGCTCGGCCGGCGAATCGAACGCCCGGTGGGCCGCCAGCGTGAGCTCCACCACCCCGAGGTTCGGCCCCAGGTGCCCGCCGGTCCGGCTCACCTCTTCGATCAGGAAGGACCTGATCTCCGAGCTCAACTGCCGGAGCTGATCCTGACTCAACGACCGCAGGTCGCTCGGGCGCCGGATCGTCGCGAGCAGCGGCGAGTTGGCCGGGACAGATGCGGATGGCATGGCCCCGAGTTTACGACCTCACCAAGCGCCGAACCCGGCTCTCGGCCCAGGCTCCCCCGGACTGTCGGCATCATCACAACGTCGGCACGAACTCCTCTCCGCGGAGGGCCCGCTCGACCAGGTCGACCGCTCGCCGGGTCCGCGGCAGCAGCGCACCGAACCGCTGCCAGGCCTCGATCGCCTGCTCGACCACCTCCGGCGCAACGAACCGGCCCAGCTCGGTCCGCACCTCCGCCACCCCGGTCTCGACCGCCTTGGCCTGACCTTCCAGCGACCTGGCCGCGAACCGCGCCAGCACGACCGGATGCCGGCGCAGCACCGGGTAGAGCCGGAAGTCCGGCGGGCAGCAGTCGAGCAGAAACGCGGACGCGGTCATCTCCCAGTCGACGGCTCCCGGCGGCCTGACCATCGGCGGCCAGCCCGGCGGCACATACCTACTTCCATCCCCTGCCATGAACCGATACTATCGAACACGTGTTCGAATCGCAATGCTCATTCCGAGGCGACGGGGCTCCGGTGACTCAGCAGGTAGTGGGTGGCCGCGGCCACGGTCAGGGCGGCCCCGACGAGGTGCAGCAGCACCAGCAGGATCGGCAGCCCGGTGTTGAACTGGATCACGCCCACCAGGCCCTGGAACAGTTCGGCGGCCAGCAGCATCAGCACTGCGCGGCTGCGGAACCAGACGACGCCGAGGACGGTCAGCGCGACCAGCAGATAGACGGCGCCCGCGTGCAGGTGCGTGACGACGGTCGGGTCGAAGCCGGTCCGCTTCGCGTTGATGTCGCCCGAGTGCGGCCCGGAGCCCGTGACCACGGTGCCCAGCCACAGGGCGATCCAGACCACCACGAAGGTGGCGATCACCACCGCGCGGCTGGCGACCGAGCCGACGGCGGTGCCGGTGATGCCGAAGGCGCGGTGCACGAGCAGCACGCTCAGCGCGATCAACGCCATCGACACCAGGAAGTGGAACGCCACCACGAACGGGTTCAGCTGGCTCAGCACGGTGAACCCGCCGACCACGCCCTGGGCCGGGATGCCGAGGCCGAGCAGGAACGCGATCAGCCAGACCCGCGGCCGGGCGTTCCGGTCGGCGACCCGGAGTGCCGTGAGGAACGTCATGATCATGACCGCGGCCAGCACGAAGGTGAGCAGGCGGTTGCCGAACTCGATCACGCCGTGCATGCCGAGGGCGGGATGCGGCACGTACGAGTCGGCGGTGCACCGCGGCCAGGTCGGGCAGCCGAGCCCGGAGTCGGTCAGCCGCACCAGGCCGCCGGTGAGCACGATCCCGATGTTGGCCACCAGGGCGGCGACCGCCCACCTTGGCAGCACCTCGGGCGCGGTCACGGCCCGCCATCGCCGAACCAACCCCGCCCAGGGTCCGGACAGGGTCGCAGATTGGTCGCTCACCGATCTCCCTTCGCGAGTGCAGAACGCGGCCTCGCAGGTGTTGTGCCAACGGCACGATACCCGGCGCGGCCCAGCGTTCCGGCACGCGGCCAAGGCTGCCTGACGGGCGTGCGACCGAGCTGCCTTCCGGGCACCCACCGGTGCTGCACCGCCGGGTCCGGCGACCAGCCGGCGACCGGTCCGGCTCCGTGCCGGATCAGCGGGACGGAGTGTCCACCAGGTCGCCGGCGAACGCCTGCCAGAGCCGGCGATAGGTGCCGTCGGCTTCCAACAGCTCGGCATGCGTGCCGTCCTCGACCACCTTGCCGTGATCGAGCACCAGCACCCGGTCGGCGCGGGCCGCCGTGGTCAGCCGGTGTGCGATCACGACCGTGGTCCGCCGCTGCGCCAGCCGGTCCGCTGCCCGGGTCACCGCGGCCTCGCTGGCCAGGTCGAGCGCCGCCGTGGCCTCGTCGAGCAGCAACAGATCCGGCTGCACGCACTCGGCCCGGGCCAGGGCGATCAGCTGCCGCTGCCCCGCGCTGAGGTTGCGGCCCCGGTCACCGACCTGGTGGTGATAGCCGTGCCGTAGCTCCCGGATCATGTCGTGCGCGCCGACCGCTCGAGCGGCCGACTCGATCTCGGCCGGAGTCGCGGTGGGGCGGCCGTACCGGATCGCGTCGGCGATGGTCCCGGAGAAGAGGTAGGCCTCCTGCGGGACGTAGCCGAGCCGATGCCGGTAGCCGGCCAGGTCGTAGGACCGCAGATCGACGTCGTCGACCCGGACGGACCCGTCGCCGGGATCGTAGAAGCGGGCCAGCAGCTTCATCACGGTCGACTTGCCGGCACCGGTCTCCCCCACCACGGCGACCCGCTGCCCGGACGGCACCCGGAACGAGATCCCGCGCAGGGCCGGCTCGTCGGCGCCGCCGTAGCTGAACACGACGTCGTCGAACTCCAGTTCGCCGGCGATCCGCTTCGGCACCGGGACCGGGTCCGCCGGTTCGGGCGTCGACGGTTGGGTGCGGAGCAGTTCGGAGATCCGGCGCAGGCCGACGGCCGCCTGCTGGTAGCCGTCGAAGACCTGGGACAGCTGCTGGACGGGCGAGAAGAACATCGTCACGTACAGCATGAAGGCGATCAGACCGCCGGCGGTCAGGGCGCCGCTGTGCACCTGCCCGGCCCCGAACAGCAGCACCAGGGCCGTGGCCAGGTCGGACACGAACGCGATGAACGGGAAGAAGGTGGCGATGTAGCGCTGACTGCGCACCCGGGCGACCCGGTAGCTCTCGGAGAGCTTCCCGAACGTGTCCGCGTTGCGCGCCTCGCGCCGGAAGGCCTGGGCCACCCGGACGCCGGCCACGTTCTCCTGCAGGTCGGCGTTGACGATGCTGATCCGCTCCCGCGAGATCTGGTACGCCTTCGACGACCTGGCCCGGAAGATCAACGTCGCGATGATCACCAACGGCAGGACGGCCAGCACGACCAGGGCCAGCGACGGGTTGATCACGATGATCGCCACCAGCACGCCGAAGAAGGACAACAGGCTGACGACGGCCGTCGCGAGCCCGGTCTGCACGAAGGTGGAGAGCGCGTCGACGTCGGTGGTCATCCGGGTCATGATCCGGCCACCCATCTCGCGCTCGTAGAAGTCGAGCCCGAGCCGCTGCAGGTGCGCGAACAGCTTCATCCGCAGCAGGTAGAGGATCCGTTCGCCGTTCTTACCGGTCACCTGGATCTGGGCCCGCTGGACCAGCCAGTCACCGACGGTGACGACGAAGGCGAGCACGGCGGCGATGATGATCACGTCGCCGCGGTCCTCGGTGACGCCCTGGTCGACGCCCAGCCGGACCGCGGCCGGCAAGATCAACTGAGCCACGGCGTCCGCCGCGACCAGGATCAGGCCGATCAGCAGCGGCGCCCGGAACACCCGCAGCAACCGGACGAACCGGAACGCCGGATCGGGCTGCCGGTAGTGGCGTGGATCGACCTCGGGCCGGTCGGTGACCGGCGGCAACTTCGCCACCTGCTCCAGCAGTTCCGGCGAGGGTGGCAACGCGGCCACCATCGAGCCCATCGGACCCATGCCGCGACCGCCGCCGCCGGCCCGCATCCCCATCCCGCCGGGAGCTCCGCCGCCGGCCATCGCGCCGCCGCTGCGTTCGACCAGGCCGTAGGCGCGCTCCAGCGCCTGTTCCTCCGGGGTCAGGTCGGGCTCGCGCCAGGCCGACGGGGTGATGCCGTCCACCTGCGGTTCCGGTTCGGGTTCCGGCTCCGCCGCGGCCGGTGCCCGCCCCTCGACCTCGGCGTTCACCTCGTCCTCGTCGAGCCGGTCCAGGTCCTCCGGGCCGGTGAGCAGGATCGTGTAGAGCGGGCAGCGGCGCTCGAGTTCCTCGTGGGTGCCGATGTCGACCAGCCGGCCGCGGTCCAGCACCCCGATCCGGTCGGCCAGATCGAGGGTGCTGCGCCGGTGCGCGACCAGAAGGGTGGTCCGGCCGGCCATCACCCGCCGGAGCGTCGTGTGAATCTCGGCCTCGATCCGGGCGTCGATCGCCGACGTCGCATCGTCCAGCAACAGCACCTGCGGGTCGGTCAGCAGCGCCCGGGCGAGCGCGACGCGCTGCCGCTGGCCGCCGGACAGGGTGAGGCCCTGTTCGCCGACGACGGTGTCGTAGCCCTTGGGCAACTGCATGATGAAGTCGTGCGCCTCGGCGGCCCGGGCGGCCGCCTCGATCTCGTCCTGGGTCGCGTCCGGGCGCCCGTACGCCAGGTTCTCCCGGACCGTGGTGGAGAACAGGAAGCTGTCCTCGAAGACCATCCCGATCGAGCCGCGCAGCGACTCCAGCGTGACGTCGCGGATGTCCTGGCCACCGATCCGGACCGCACCGCTGCCGACCTCGTAGAAGCGCGGCAGTAGCAGGGACACGGTCGACTTGCCCGAACCGGCGGTGCCGACCAGGGCCAGCGTCTCCCCCGGCTGCACGGTGAAGCTGACCTCGTCGAGCACCGGCTGGTCCTCGGTGTAGCCGAAGCTGACCCGGTCGAAGGTCACGTCGAGAGGGCGGTCCGGCAGGGTCGTCGCGTCCGGCGCGTCGACGATGTCCGGCTTCGCGTCGATCACCTCGAAGACCCGCAGCACCCCGGCCTTCGCCTGCTGCCCGATGGTCAGTAGGCCGGACAGCATCCGGACCGGGGCCACCATCGAGGCGAGGTAGGTGGAGAACGCGAGGAAGGTGCCGAGGGTGATCTGCTGGTGCAGCGCCATCCAGCCACCGACGCCGAGGATGCCGACCTGGCCCAGTGCCGGGATCGCCTGCATCAGCGGGTTGTAGAAGCTGTTCAGCTTGATGGTGCGGGTCCTGGAGCCGAACAGACCCTGCGCGGTGTCGTCGAGCCGGGAGAGTTCCTGTTCCTCCTGGCCGAAGCCCTTGACCACCCGGACCCCGGTGACCGCCGACTCGACCACGCCGGCGACCTCGCCGACTCGTTGCTGGGCGTCCCAGTTCGCCGGGAAGAGGGTGCGCCGGCCGCGGATCGCGATCCACCACAGCGCCGGCCCGACCAACAGGGCGACCAGGGTCAGTGGCGCCGACAGGGTGAACATGATGATCACCGAGCCGATGAACAGCAGCACGTTGCTGATCATGACCGGCATCATGCCGAGCAGGCCCTGGACCAGGTTGAGATCGGAGATTGACCGGCTGACGATCTGGCCCGGCGGCAGTTCGTCCTGGCTGCGGCCGTCCATCCGTTCCAGCGAGGCGAACACTTCGCGGCGAAGATCATGTTGGACGTCGATCGAGAGCCGGCCACCGAGGAATCGCCGCATGAAACCGGCGCCGAAGTTGGCCAGACCGACGGCGATCAACGCGATGATCCACGGCAGCATCGGCTGCGCCTGGGTCAAGATCACGTCGTCGACGACCTCGCGCACGATCAGCGGCGAGATCGCGTTCGCGGCCATGCCGACCAGGGCACCGCCGAAGGCGACCGTGAACAACACCGGATGCCGGAGGCAGTAGCGGGCGAGCCGCTTGATCCAACCCGGCGGTGCCTCGCCCGTGGTCACGTCCTGCGGTGGATTCGGCTCCGAGTTGGGTTGTTCACGCCTGTCGAGCACGCCGTCGTTCCTCCCGATTTTTCTCCATCGCCTCGTCCAGGGCTGCCAACGCGGTCAACACCGCCGAGGCGTCGTCCAGCCCTTCGAGGACCTCGTCCAGGCGCCGCACCAGTGCGTCGTCGGCCACGGCCAGCGCCGTCTCGCCGTCCGTCGTGATCTCCAGCCAGGTGATCCGCCGGTCCGACTCGTCGCTGCGCCGCCGGACGAACCCGGCCGCGGTCAAGGACTCGACCGCGGCGCTGATCGCCGGTTTGGACACCGTCAGGCGCTGCGCCAGCGCCGTCGAGCGTTCGGTGCCGTCGGCGAGCAGCGAAAGCAGCCGGTACTGCGGTGGCGTCAGGCCGGTGTTCACCCGGTCCAACATCCGCCCGGCCCGGAGCAGTGTCCGCACCGCGTCACGCCGGCTCTGCCGCTTCCCCATGGCACCTCCCGGAGCCACATTATAGTTAATCTGCTGAACTAACTGTTCTGGTGGGTCCACGAAGTGGGCAGGAAATTGGAGCCGCCGGCCGCGGACGCCGGACGGCAGGCCGGTCAGCGAACTGTCGCGGGGGTCTCCGGCTCCGGCGTATCGGAATCGGAGCGGGACGGATCGGAGGCGGACGGATCCGGGTCCGCGGGAGCGCCGGAATCCTCGTCGGGGTTCGATTCCCGGGCGGCGGAGAGCGCTGCCCGGCCGGACGGGAGCATGATCGCGATGGTGATCACGATCATGGTCAGGGTGCCCGCGATGATCAGCAGCAGCTGCACACTGATCACGTCGGCCAGCGGCCCGAAGGCCACCATCCCGATCGGTGTCGCGAGTGCCATCACGATCCCGACGTAGCTGAACACGCGGCCGTGCTTCTCCGGCTCGACGGTGCGCTGGAACAGGGTCATGAACGGTGACGAGAACGGCGGCACCATCAGCCCGAACGCGAACATGAAGCCGTAGAACACCCAGAGGTTCGGCGCCAGCCCCTGCAGGATGGTGAACAGCGCGAACCCGTACGTCGCGATCAAGATCAACCGCATCGGGTTCTTCTTGGCCAGGATCGTCGACACCAGGACGCCGCCCAGCATCATGCCGACGCTGAAGACGATCTCCAGCACCGCCAGCATCCACTTCTCGTCGCCGAAGCTGCGCGCCACCATCAGCGGGGTCAGGAACGACGGCGCGACGGTGAGCAGAAACAAGATCGCGAACACCCCGAGCAACCAGCGGACGATCCGATGGCCGACGATGTAGCGCATCCCCTCCACCAGATCCTGCCGGTACGTCGTCGTCGACTCGGTCACCCGGGCCAGCGTCGGCACCGTCACCAGGCCGAGCAGCACGACGCCGATCACCGCGGTCACCACGTCGAGGAAGAACACCGGCACGATCCCGGCGAACGCGTAGATCGCCCCGGCCACGGCCGGGGCGAGCAAGGACATGACCGACTGGATGGTCTGGAACATCCCGTTCACCCGCATCAGCTGATCACCGGGGACGAGCTGCGGGATCATCGCCTGGACGGTCGGCGTCTGCACGCCGGCGCCGAACGAGCGGACGCCGACGGCCAGCAGGATGATCCACAGGTCGGTGACCCCGTTCATCATCAGCAACGCCAGCACCAGGGTCGACGCGGCGATCCCGATGTCGGCCGACATGGCCAGCACCTTCCGGTTCATCCGGTCCGCGAGCACCCCGCCGAAGATCGACACGATCCCCTGCGGCGCGAAGGCCGCCACCGCGTAGAGCGCGACGGCGATCCCGGACTGGGTCTCCAGCGTGACGTACCACATCACGACGTACTGCACGATCATCGAGCCGAACAGGGAAACGGTCTGGCCGGACAGGAAGAGGGCAAGGTTGCGTCGCCAGTTGGCCGGAACGGCGACGACCTCGGTCTCGGTCATGGTCTCCTCGTCAAAAGAATCGGTGCGGAATGGCACCGTAGAACTTCAAGTGTGGTCAAGGTCAAGGAAGCGCAGCGGTTCCCGATGCGAGCCCGAACCTACCCCGACCCTCCGACAGTCGGCTTGGATTTTCCGGAAGCCCGACGACACGCCGCCGGCGGCCGGCGGCACGCCCGCCTGGAACCGGAATTGTCGGTGGTCGCGGCTACGGTCTGCTCCATGCATCCGGCGGATTCCCATGACCTGATCCACGTCCACGGCGCCCGCGAGAACAACCTCAAGGACGTCTCGGTCGCCATCCCCAAGCGACGGCTGACCGTGTTCACCGGCGTGTCCGGTTCCGGCAAGAGCTCGCTCGTCTTCGGCACCATCGCGGCCGAGTCGCAGCGCTTGATCAACGAGACCTACAGCACCTTCGTCCAGGGCTTCATGCCGAGCCTGGACCGGCCCGACACCGATCTGATGGAGGGCCTGACGACGGCGATCATCGTCGACCAGGAGCGGATGGGTGCCAACTCCCGGTCGACCGTCGGCACCGCGACCGACGCGAACGCGATGCTGCGGATCGTCTTCAGCCGGCTCGGCCGGCCGAGCGCGGGCCCGTCCTTCCACTACAGCTTCAACCTCCCGGCGGGCGCCTGCCCGCGCTGCGAAGGCCTGGGTAGGGCGACGGAGATCGACCTGGACGAGCTGTTCGACCGGACCAAGTCGCTACGCGAGGGTGCGCTGACCATCCCCGGTTACAACGTCGACGGCTGGCAGGTGCGGATCTACACCGAGTCCGGGTTCCTCGATCCGGACAAGCCGATCCGCGACTACACGGAGCAGGAGCTGGCCGACTTCCTCCACAAGGACCAGTGCAAGGTCAAGGTCGGCGACATGAACCTCACCTACGAGGGCCTGGTCCCCCGGGTGCGGAAGTCGTTCCTGCAGAAGGACAAGGACGCGCTGCAACCGCACCTGCGCACGTTCGTCGAGCGAGCGGTCACGTTCGCCGCCTGCCCGGAGTGCCACGGCACCCGGCTCAACCAGGCCGCACTCGAGTCCCGGATCGACGGGATCAACATCGCCGAGGCGTGCGCGATGCAGATCAGCGATCTGGCCCAGTGGGTCCGCAAGCTGGCCGATCCCGCCGTCGCTCCCCTGCTCAAGACCCTGCAGCAGACCCTCGACTCGTTCGTCGAGATCGGGCTCGGCTACCTCAGCCTGGACCGGCCGTCCGGCTCGTTGTCCGGCGGTGAGGCGCAGCGGACGAAGATGATCAGGCACCTCGGTTCCAGCCTGACCGACGTCTCGTACATCTTCGACGAGCCGACCATCGGGCTGCACCCGCACGACATCCAGCGGATGAACGATCTGCTGCTTCGCCTGCGGGACAAGGGAAACACGGTCCTCGTCGTCGAGCACAAGCCGGAGACGATCCGGATCGCCGACCATGTCGTTGATCTTGGTCCGGGCGCCGGCGGGTCGGGCGGCACGATCTGCTTCGAGGGTACGGTCGACGCGCTGCGCGCCAGCGACACCCTCACCGGGAGGCACCTGGACGACCGGGCCCGGCTCAAGGAGACCACCCGGAAGCCGACCGGGACGCTGCCGATCCGCGGCGCCGACCGGCACAACCTGCGCAACGTCGACGTCGACATCCCGCTCGGTGTCCTGGTGGTGGTCACCGGCGTCGCGGGCTCCGGCAAGAGCTCCCTGATCCACGGCTCGATCCCGAAGAACGCGGGGGTGGTGTCGGTCGACCAGACGGCGATCCGCGGTTCGCGGCGGAGCAACCCGGCCACCTACACCGGCCTGCTGGACCCGATCCGGGCCGCGTTCGCCAAGGCCAACGGAGTCAAGCCCGGCCTGTTCTCCGCGAATTCGTCGGGTGCCTGTCCGAACTGCAACGGCAACGGCGTGATCTACACCGACCTGGCGATCATGGCCGGGGTCGCGACGATCTGTGAGGAGTGCGGCGGCAAGAGGTTCCAGGCCGAGGTGCTGGAGTACCAGCTGGGTGGGAAGAACATCAGCGAGGTGCTGGCGATGTCGGTCGCGGACGCGGACGTGTTCTTCGCCGCGGGCGAGGCGAAGACGCGGGCCGCGCACGCCATCCTGTCCCGGATGTCCGACGTCGGGCTCGGCTACCTGACCCTCGGCCAGCCGCTGACCACCCTGTCCGGCGGCGAACGGCAGCGGCTCAAGCTGGCGATCCGGATGGCCGAGAAGGGCGGCACCTATGTCCTGGACGAGCCCACCACCGGCCTGCACCTGGCCGACGTCGAGCAGCTCCTGGGGCTGCTGGACCGGCTGGTCGACGACGGCAAGTCGGTGATCGTGATCGAACACCACCAGGCCGTGATGGCGCACGCCGACTGGATCATCGATCTTGGTCCCGGTGCCGGCCACGACGGCGGCAGCGTCGTCTTCGAGGGCACGCCGGCCGAACTGATCGTCGACCGATCCACGCTCACCGGGCAGCACCTCGCCGACTATGTCGGGGCCGCCGCCCGGTAGGCCCAGCTTCAGTTGGCCAGTCGCGACGGTCCGCCGGTGGCGGCCCGGAGCCGGTCGGCGCCGGGGCCGACCAGCCGGGTGAGTCCGGCCCGGCGCCCGGTGATCAGGAGCAGCAGGGCGGCGATCGGTCCGCGGATCTCCGGGCCGTCGCCGCGCTCCCACTCGGTGTCCGTCGCCACCAGGCGGTAGCCGGAGACTGGAATCCTGGCAAAGACCGCCGCCTTGCCGCGGGCACCGTAGGACCAGGCCCGTGAGGCGGCCCGGGCGGCGGTCGCCGGTGGCAGGTCCAGCTCGCGGTCCAGCGGTACGGCGATGTCCTGACCGTGCACGGCGATGTCGATCAAGGTCTCCTCTGCCGTGACGCCCACGTTGTGGCGGCGTGATCCGATCATCCCCCGGATCTCCCTGATCAAGCTGCCTGTCGGTTCGGCCGCAGCCTTGATCCGGGCGATGCCGTTGATCATGTGGTTCATCCCGCCGAGAACTCCGGGGTGCCGGATCAGGCTCCCGACCAGTTCACCGAAGCCGACCTGCTGCAGGGTCAGATGCGCGGCGACATCGCGTACCGTCCAGCCGGCGCACAGCGACGGCCGCGACCACTCCTTTTCGGTCAGCTGATCGAGCAGCGTCGCGGTCACCTCCCGCTGCGCGTCGATCATCGCCCACAGCTCGTCCTTCTCGTCCACGACCGTCACCCACTCCCACCCGGACCGCAGCAACTAGTACGATAATGGGACTAATTTAGTTCGATCGTGGGACTATCACAAGGGGCGAACGTGGTTGATCAACCGCACGTCGGAGTCTTGATGTTCGTGGCCTCCCGCGCCGTCGAGACCCGGGTCATCGAAGCGGTGCAGGCGGCCGGCTATTCCGACCTGACCGTGGCGCAGGGCCGCATCGCAGCGCGGATCGGACCCCACGGGACCAGGCTCAGCGAGCTGGCCGAGCAGGCGCAGGTCGCCAAGCAGACCGCGACCGCGCTGGTGGATCGGCTCGAGGCCGCAGGGTACGTCGAGCGGGTGGTCGACCCGTCCGACGCCCGGGCCCGGCTGGTCCGGATCTCCCGCAAGGGCCGCAAGGTGGTGGCGATCGCCCGCCGGGTCGAGGCCGAGATCGACGCCGAATGGACCCGGCACCTCGGCTCCCGCCGGATGGCTCAGCTCAAGGCGACGCTGGCCGAGCTCCGCCCGATCGTCGATCCGTACCAGTGATCATCACGAGCACCCGGCTCAGGACCGTCCCTCGACCGGCGCCGGTTCGACCCAGGCCGCCGTGCTCTCCCGCTCGACCAGCCGGACCGCCAGGTCCATCTTGCGGACGGACGGCTGTTCGCCGCGCGCCATCGCGAGCACCAGCCGGGTGGCCTGGCCGGCCATCTCGAGCAGCGGCTGCGCGACGGTGGTCAGCTGGGGCCAGACCCAGGACGCCAACGGGAGGTCGTCGTACCCGACGACCGACAGGTCCCGCGGCACGTCCCAGCCGAGCTCCCGGGCCGCCCGGAGCACCCCGAGGGCCTGCATATCGCTGCCGGCGAAGATCGCCGTCGGACGGTCCCGCAGCGCCAGCAGGTCGCGCGCGCACCGGTAGCCGCCCTCGACGCTGAAGTCGCCGACCCGGACCAGTTCCGGCGCATCGGGCAGCCCGGCCCGACGCAGCGCGTCGACGTACCCGTCCATCCGGGCCCGGGCACAGATCGTGTCGGTCGGCCCGCTGATGGCGCCGATCCGGCGGTGCCCCAACTCGATCAGGTGCCGGGTGGCCGCTCGGCCGCCGCTCCAGTTGTTCGAGCCGATCGACGCGACCGACTCGTCCTCCTCGCCGATCGGATCCACCACCACATAAGGGATCTGGCGGGCATCGAGCTGTGCCCGCTGGTCCGGGGCGAGGTCGGAGAAAACCATGATCACGCCCGCCGGCCGGCGGATCAGCACGGAGTTGATCCATTCCTGGCGCGGCCGCCGACTGGCCCCGCACTCGGACAGGACGACCTCGACGTTCGCGTCCCGTGCGGCCTCCTCGACGCCGCGGATCACCTCGACGGCCCACGGGTTGCCGAGGTCGTGGAAGACCAGATCGATCATCGGCACCGGACTCGGTGCCGCGGCGCGGCGGCGCTGGTAGCCCGACTCGCGCAACTGCGCCTCGACGAGTTCCCGGGTCGCCGGCGCGACATCGCCCCGCCCGTTGAGCACCTTCGACACGGTCGGGATCGACACGCCTGCCTGGTCCGCGATGGTGGCGATGGTGATGCGGGGGCGCTTGCCGGCCATGGTCCTCCTCGACATTCCGGATGCTTCGCTCGCGGGCTGGTCCGCCCTCCGGGATCGTACCGAAACTTTCGAGGAGTTCCAGTCGATCCCCCGATCCCGGCCCGAAACTTTCGTTGACCTACCTGGAGTCGAACGGCTGCGGCTATGCGCCTCAAATTGAGATCTCTGAGGCGCCGCCACGACCTTGACACTGGTCGAGGACGACTCCTAATCTCGATGAAAGTATCGCTTCTTCACCGAAACTTTCCTTTGCCGCTCACTGATCGGCGAAAGCCATCCATCTCAATGAGGAGAGCCATGTCAGACGCGTTCGGATTGCGGCCGCTGCGGGCCAGCCGCCGTCAGGTCCTCGGATACTCGGTCGCGGCGGCGGGCCTCGCGCTCGCGGCCGGCTGCAGCACCGAGGACACCGGAAGCCCCGAGGACGATCTCGCGAGCAAGTCCAAGGGGGCGATGGAGGGGTTCGCCGCGGACACGCCGTTCAAGGCGACCGAGCCGTTCACCCTGTCGGTCCTGTGGACCGACTGGCCCGAGGTGCCGGTCAAGGACTCGTGGACCTTCTTCACCGAGCTCGAGAAGCGCACCGGGGTCAAGCTGGAACTCACCCACATCCCGTTCAGCGACGCGACGGAGAAGCGGAGCCTGTTGATCAGCGCCGGTGACGCGCCGAGCGTGATCCCGCTGGTGTACACCGGCGACGAGGAGTCCTTCGTCTCCTCCGGAGCGATCCTGCCGATGAGCGATTACGTCCAGCACCTGCCCAACTTCGCCAAGTACGTCAAGGAATGGGACCTGTCGGGCATGATCGACAGGCTCAAGCAGTCCGACGGCAAGTCCTACATGCTGCCCGGCCTGCAGGAGGTGTCGGTCCCGGTCTTCACCTTGATCATCCGCAAGGACGTCTTCGACGCGGTCGGCGCCGGGGTGCCGCAGACCTGGGACGACATGCGGGCCGCGCTCCTGAAGATCAAGCAGAAGTACCCCGACTCGAAGCCCCTCGCCGACGGGTTCGAGGCCCAGTCGCTGCTCAACTACGCCTCCCACGCCTGGGGCACCCGGGCCGGCTGGGGGTTCGGCGACGGCATGGTCGACGACGGTGCGGGCGGCCTGAAGTACACGGCGGCGGCGCCGGAGTACCGGCAGCTGGTGGAGTACTTCCGCGGCCTGGTGGCGGACGGGCTGGTCGACACCGAGTCGCTGACCGCGTCGAACGACGGCAGCGGCGGCGGGAGCGTGGTGGAGAAGTTCGCCAACGAGACGGTCTTCGCGGCGTCCGGCTCGGCCGGCACCGCGATCGAGTTCGCGCAGGCCCTGGAGGAGACCCTCGGCAAGGGCCGGTTCGAAGTGCTGCAGATCGCGCCACCCGGCGGGCCGGCCGGTCAGGTCGTCGAACCGCGCAACTTCTGGAACGGCTTCATGATCAACTCCGAGCTGAAGGACTCCGAGTACTTCCTGGCCACGCTCCAGTTCCTCGACTGGCTCTACTACAACCCGCAGGCGCGGGAGCTGCTGCGCTGGGGCGTCGAGGGCGAGACGTACACCAAGGCCGCCGACGGCAAGATCACGTTGAAGCCCGAGTATTCGCTCGACGGCTACAACCTCAACACCAAGGCCAAGACCGACCTGCAGAAGGATCTCGGCTGGTCGAACAACGTGTTCGCGGATTCGACCGAGTCGCGGGCGCTCAAGGAGTCGTACAACGCGCCGGCCTTCGTCGACTACCTCGACTCCGTCCTGACCTCGCGCAAGCCGCGGGATCCGTACCCGCCGGCTCCGCTGAACGAGACCGAACTCGAACAGGCCTCGCTGATGGCGACCCCGCTCAAGGACACCGTCGACACCAACACGCTCAAGTTCATCCTCGGCGAGCGCGACCTCGAGGAGTGGGACGCCTACGTCGCGGAGCTGGAGGCCCAGGGCCTGCCGAACTACGTCGAACTGCTCAACGGGGCGCGGAAGCGTTTCGTCGAGCAGAACGGCTGAGCCGCCGGCGGACACGGGGCGAGCCATGGTGACCACACGAACAGAAACCGGGCCCGGGTCCGGGCCGGGCGAGGCGCTGGCCGACCGTCCGGCCGGAACCGGATCCGGACCGGAGCTGCTCGGGCCCCCGGCGACCACCGGGCGCCGGCGGCGAAGCTGGCGGCAGGCGGTACGCCGCGACTGGCAGCTGTACGCACTGGCCCTGCTGCCGTTGATCTTCTTCCTGATCTTCAAGTACGGGCCGATGCTCGGCAACGTGATCGCCTTCCGCCGCTTCCGGCCCGGCGGCAGCATCTTCGGCGAGCAGTGGGTGGGACTGCGCTACATCGAGATGTTCATCGGGGACCCGTCGTTCTGGAAGGTGTTTGCGAACACCGCGATTCTGGGCGGCACGACCTTGATCATCTGCTTCCCGCTGCCGATCGTGCTGGCCCTGATGCTCAACGAGGTCAGGAAGAAGGCGTTCAAGAAGGTGATCCAGTCGATCACCTATCTGCCGCACTTCCTCTCGATCGTGATCGTGGCCGGCATGGTCCTGCAGCTGTTGTCGTTGCAGGGCACCGTCAACCAGGTGATCGGGGCGTTCGGCGGCGACCAGGTCGCGTTCATCCAGCGGCCCGAGTGGTTCCGGACGATCTATGTCGGCTCCGAACTGTGGCAGACGCTCGGCTGGGGCACCATCCTCTATCTCGCCGCGCTGACCTCGATCGACGAGGCGCTCTACGAGGCGGCCAAGATCGACGGCGCCGGCCGGCTCCGGCAGACCTGGCACGTGACGCTGCCCGGCCTGCGTCCGGTGATGATCACGCTGTTGATCTTGAACATCGGGACCTTCCTCAACGTCGGGTTCGAGAAGGTGCTGTTGCTCTACAACCCGTTGACGTACTCGACGGCGGACGTCATCTCGACCTACCTCTACCGAGTCGGGCTGATGTCGAACAATCTCAGTTACGCGGCCGCGATCGGCCTGTTCCAGGCACTGATCGGCCTCGTCATGGTCCTGTCCGCGAATCTCATCGCGCGCCGAGTGGTAGGGACGAGCCTGTGGTGATCAACCTGACGACGACCCGTACCGCCGGGGTGAAGGACAGCCGCGGCTACCGCGCCTTCACCGTACTGAACCTGATCTTGCTCGTCCTGCTCTGCGCGATCATGCTCTATCCGTTCATCACGGTCCTCGCCCAGTCGTTCAGTTCGGCCGGCGCGATCAAGGCCGGCCAGGTGAGCTTCTGGCCGGTCGGCTTCAACGTCGACACGTACGTCGCCGTGATGTCGAACGGCACGTTCTGGCGCAACTACGCCAACACGGTCCTGTACACCGTGGTCGGGACCGCCATCGCCATGACGCTGACCACCACGTACGCGTACGTCCTGTCGAAGCAGCAGCTCCGGGGCCGGAGCGCGCTGATCGGCATCGCCGTGTTCACCATGTTCTTCAACGGCGGCCTGGTGCCCAACTACGTGTTGATCTCCGCGCTCGGGATGAAGAACACCATGTGGGCCATTGTGCTGCCGGGCGCGATCTCGGTGTTCAACCTGCTGGTGATGAAGGCGTTCTTCGAGAGCCTGCCGAAGGATCTCGAGGAGGCCGCGCAGATCGATGGGCTCAGCTGGTTCGGGATCTTCGTCCGGATCGTACTGCCGCTGTCGAAGGCCGTGATCGCCACGATGGTGCTGTTCTACTCGGTCGCCTACTGGAACGACTGGTTCGCGGCATTCCTGTACCTCGACAAGAGCGAGCTGTTCCCGGTCACCCTGTTCCTGCGGAACCTGATCGCGGGCGCCTCCACGACGGCGTCCGAGGGTGCCGCCGCGGCCGGTACGACGACCGCGATGGTGTCGTCGAACATCCAGGCCGTGACGATGATCCTCACCGTGATCCCGATCTTGTGCATCTATCCCTTCGTCCAGCGCTACTTCGTCTCGGGTGTGATGCTCGGGTCGATCAAGGGATGACGGGAACGCAGGACCGACCAGACCCGACCAGAGGAACGGAAACGATCACCATGTCAGCTGACCGCCCGGATGCCGCGACCGACCAGAACGGCGCACCGTGGCACGACCGCGAGCTCGGCGTCGCCGAACGGGCCGCCGCCCTGGTGGCGGAGATGAGCCTGGCGGAGAAGACCAGCCAGCTGGTGGGGATCTGGGTCGGTGCCGACGCGGCCGGCGGCGACGTCGCGCCGCACCAGGGTGACCTGACCCAGAACGTGCCGCCGTTCGCCGAGGTGATCAAGAACGGGCTCGGTCAGCTGACCCGTCCGTTCGGCACCCAGCCGGTCGATCCCGGGCTCGGCGCCCGGTCGCTGGCCCGCGCCCAGCGGCAGGTGATGGCAGCCAACCGGTTCGGCATCCCGGCCCAGGTGCACGAGGAATGCCTGGCCGGCTTCGCGGCCTGGGGGGCGACCGCCTATCCGGTCCCGCCGGCCTGGGGCGCCGCGTTCGACCCCGACCTGGTCCGGGAGATGGCGGAGGAGATCGGCGCGACAATGCGGTCGGTCGGCGTCCATCAGGGCCTGGCGCCGGTGCTCGACGTGGTCCGGGACTATCGCTGGGGGCGCGTCGAGGAGGCCATCGGCGAGGATCCGTACCTGGTCGGCACCATCGGCGCGGCCTATGTCGGCGGGCTCGAGAGTGCCGGCATCGTGTCGACGCTCAAGCACTTCGCCGGCTACTCCGGTTCCCGGGCCGGGCGCAACCACGCCCCGGTCGCCGCCGGTCCGCGGGAGTTCGCCGAGGTGTTCCTGTTCCCGTTCGAGCTGGCGCTGCGCCTCGGTGGGGCGCGGTCGGTGATGAACTCCTACGCCGAGGTCGACGGGGTGCCCGCCGCCGGCGACCGGCGGCTGCTGACGGACCTGCTGCGCGGCACCTGGGGATTCGACGGTGTCGTGGTCGCCGACTATTTCGCGGTGACGTTCCTGCGCACCCTGCACCGGGTCGCCGGCTCGGACGGTGCCGCCGCCGGCCGCGCCCTGTGGGCGGGGATCGACGTCGAGCTGCCGACCGTTTCGGCGTACGGCCCGCCGCTGGTCGACGCCGTCCGGTCCGGGGAGGTGGACGAGGCGCTGGTCGACCGCGCCGTGCAGCGGGTGCTCGAACAGAAGATCGCGCTGGGACTGATCGACGCCGACTACGACCCGGCCCCGGACGACGAGGTGGACCTGGATAGCGACCGGGGCCGCGAGCTCGCGCTCCGGCTGGCCCGCGAGTCGGTCGTGCTGCTGGCCAACGACGAGACCCTGCCGCTGGCTCCGGAGCGCCGGATCGCGGTGATCGGCCCGCTCGCCGACGACCCGTACGCGATGCTCGGCTGTTACTCGTTCCCCTCCCACGTCGGCGTGAAGCACCCGGACTCGGGGATGGGCCTCGACATCCCCACCGTGTCCGCCGAGCTCGCCGCGCGGCGCGAGGTGATCGGGCAGGCGGCGGGCTGCGCGGTCAGCGACGCCGGACGTGACGGGTTCGCCGCGGCCGTCGAACTGGCGCAACAGGCCGAGGTAGCGGTCGTCGTCCTCGGTGATCGGGCGGCGATGTTCGGGCGCGGCACCTCGGGCGAGGGATCCGATGCCGTCGACCTGCGGCTGCCCGGCGAGCAGCAGGCGCTGGCCGAGGCCGTGCTGGCGACCGGAACCCCGGTCGTGCTGGTGCTGCTGGCCGGACGTCCGTACGCGCTCGGGGCGCTCGCCGACCGGTGCGCCGCGGTCGTCCAGACCTTCTTTCCCGGGCAGCGCGGCGGGCAGGCGGTGGCCGAGGTGCTCACCGGCGAGGTCAATCCGAGTGGCCACCTGCCGCTGTCCGTACCCCGGCTCCCCGGCGGGCAGCCCGGGACCTATCTCACTCCCCCGTTGGGCCTGAAGTCCGGCGTCTCCGGACTCGATCCGACTCCGCTGTACCCGTTCGGGCACGGGCTCTCGTACGGGTCGCTGCGGTGGCAGCCGGTCACCGATGCCGGCGCGGCCTGGCCGGTCGACGGGACGACCTCGATCGCGGTCACCCTGGAGAATCCGCACGACCGGCGGATCGACGACGTGGTCCAGGTCTACCTGCACGATCCGGTCGCGCAGGTCACCCGGCCCGACCAGCGGCTCGTCGCGTACCAGCGGGTGTCCGTCGAACCCGGCGCGCGGGTGCGGGTCGAGTTCGAGCTGCATGCGGACGTGACCTCGTTCATCGGGATCGACGGCGAGCGGATCGTCGAACCGGGCGACGTCGAGCTGCGCGTCGCGCGGTCCAGCGCCGACCACCATGCCGTGATCCGCCGGACCCTCACCGGTGCCGAGCGCAGCACCGGCCTGGACCGGGAACTGGTGGCGCACGCAACAGTGCACCACCTGGACGCCGACGGGGCCTGATGATCATGACCGAGCGGGCCGACGAGATCGGACGGGGCCTCCTGCCCCGGGCCGCCGCGTTCGTCTACCGCTACCTCGTCCTCGGCGCCTTCCTCGCCCTGCTCGGCGTGCCCACCCTTCTCGTCTGGACGCTGCTGGTTCCGAGCGTCGGCAACGCCGTGCTGTTCGTCGCGGCCATGGTGCCGGTCGCGCCCGCCCTGTCCGCGGCCCTGTACGCCCAGCGCGACTGGTCCACGTCGCCGGATCTCACGCCCGGCCGCGCCCTGTGGCGCGGGCTGCGGACGAACCTGGTCGACACACTGAAGTGGTGGCTGCCGGTCCTGGCCGTGGCCGCCGTCCTCGCGGTCAATCTCCAGTACGCCGACACGGTCGCCGGCGGCCGGATCCTGCAGCCGATCTGCCTGGTCCTGCTGGCCGTCCTCGCCCTCTGGAGCGGTCACCTGCTCGCCGTCACCGCGTACTTCTCGTTCCGGACCAGGGACGCGCTGCGGGTGGCCGCGGCGGAGCTCGCCCAGTGGCGGGCCACCCTCGGGCTGGCCGCGCTGCTGGTGGTCGCCGTCGCGACGGTGCTGCTCACCTCGGAGGCCGTCCTGCTCGCGACCGGCTGGGCGTTCGCCGGGCTGCTCCGGCTGGTGCTGCGCCCGGTCGAGGCCGACGTCGTGAAGCGGTTCGTCCGGCACGACTGACCGCTCAGGACGTCACGGGGTCTTGCGGGAGAAGGCCTCGTCGCGTTCGGCGGGTGTCATCGCGGCGAGCTCGGCCAGGTACTCGGCCGAGTAGGCGGAGACCGGCTCGGCGGAGTCGATCGGCACCACGGAGTGGACGATCCGGTCGGCGAAGACGTCGACCAGGGAGAACGCGTGGTTCCGGTCGATGCCGTCGAACCGTCGCTCGCCCGGCAGCGGATCGATCGTGTAGCAGGACGCGGCGGCGACGGACACCGGGATGCCGGCGAAGGTGCCGAAGGTCGAGTAGTGCAGGTGGCCGGCCAGGATCGCGCGCACGTCGGTGCCGGTGATCACCTCGGCCAGCCGGTCCGCGGCCCGCAGCTCGACCAGCCCCATCAGCTTCACCCGGGTCGGCAGCGGCGGGTGGTGCAACGCCAGGATTGTCCCGTGCGGAGCCGGTTCGGCCAGGGTGTCGGCCAACCGCCCGAGTTGATCATCGGTCAACTCCCCGTGGTGGTAGCCCGGCACGGTCGAGTCCAGCGCGATCACCCGCAGCCCGCCGATCATCAGGGTCCGGTCGAGCGCTTCGTCGGTCGCGGCGTCCCAGAGCCGCGACGAGAACGGGCGGCGTTCGTCGTGGTTGCCCATCACCCAGAGCAGCTCGGCCCCGAGGTCAGCGGCGGCCGGCTCGACGATCTCCGCCACCCGTTCGTACGCGTCCGGCTCGCCCCGGTCCGCGACGTCGCCGGTGATCACGATCAGGTCGGCCCGGCCGAGCTCGGCCCGCAACCGGTCCAGTGCCCGCCGCAGTCCGCGGTCGGTGTCGACCTGGCCGAACAGCGGACCATGATCGGCAAGGAAATGGGTGTCGCTCAGGTGCACCAGGGTGCGGTCGGGTTCCGGGTACTGGCTGAAGGAGGTCACGGTCCGATTGTCCCCAACCCCTGCGCGACGTGATCAGGCGGCGTCGCGGCTCGGCCGACGAGGACGTACGGCGCGCGCCGTCCACCGGCCGTCGGCGCGCTCGACCTTGATCGGATGACCGAACGCGTCGCTGATCGTCGCCGTCGTCACGGCCTCGGCGATCGGGCCGGCGGACACCACCCGGCCGCGACTGATCACCAGCGCGTGCGAGGTCGACTCGGGCAGTTCCTCCAGGTGGTGGGTGACCAGGACCGAGGCCAGATCGCCGCCGGTCCGGGCCAGCTCGTCGATCGTCTCCAGCAACTGCTCGCGGGCCGCGACGTCCAGTCCGGTGGTCGGTTCGTCGAGCAGCAGCAGCCGCGGTCCGGGCATCAGCGCGCGGGCGATCAGCACCCGGCCGCGCTCGCCCTGGGACAGGGTGGTCCAGCGGGCGTCACTCCGGTCGGCGAGCCCGACCAGCATGATCAACTCCTGGGCGCGCTGCCGCTGCTCCGGCGCCGGAGCCCAGCGCAGGGGCAGTTCGACGGTGCCGGTCAGGCCGGTGATCACGACCTCCGTCACGCTGAGCGGCGACCGCAGCGGGTGCCGGGGATCGACGTGACCGATCGACCGGCGTAGTCGCTGCAGTTCCACCCGGCCGAGCCGGTGGCCCAGCACCTCGACGGTTCCGGTGGTCGGGTGGGTCAGGGCCCCGCACAACCCGAGCACGGTGCTCTTGCCGGCACCGTTCGGGCCGAGCAGCGCCCAGTGCTCCCCCGGCCGCACGGTCAGGTCGATCCCGTCCAGGATCTGGGTCGTGCCGCGACGGAAGGTCACGTCGCTCAGCGCCAAGATCGTTTCGGTCACGCGAGGGTCTCCTTCAGGGCGTCCAGGTGTGATCGGCTCAGCCGCGCCGCCGCGACGGCGTCCCGGTCGATCACCGCGGCGACCAGGGCGGCATGTTCCGGATGATCATCGAGCGGGCGCCGCCGCGGGCGCAGCCGCAGCAGTTCGATCATGGCCTGCCGGAGCCGCGGCACGAAGCCGTCGTACAGCTCGATCATGATCACGTTGTGGGCGGCGGCGACCACCGCGCGGTGCAGCGCCAGGTCGGCGTCGACGAGGCCGGCGATGCAGGAGTCGCCGCGGCCGTCGGCCAGCTCGGCCAGCTCGCGGTCGGCCAGGGCCCGCCGGAGTCGCCGTACGTCGGCCGGGGTCCGCCTGGCCGCCGCCAGTGCCGCGGACTCGGACTCGATCGCGATCCGGGCCTCGATCACCTGCCGGATCCCGGCCCGGCGGAGCATCGCGTCCCAGTCCTCGGGTACGTCGACCGCGGTCACGAACACCCCGGCGCCCTGGCGCGGCTGCAGCACCCCGCGGCCGGCCAGGTCGCGGATCGCCTCCCGTACCGTCGAACGCCCGACGCCGAGCTCCGCGGCCAGCGTGGTCTCCCCGGGCAGCTTCCGGCCGAGTTCCCATTCCCCGGCGCGCACCCGGTCCAGCAACTGCGCCGCGGCACGCCGCGCCAGCGGCTCGCGTTCCGGTCGCGCCATGATCGCCACCTCTCGGGGCCAACTTGTCTGAGGAGTTGCGAGGTTAACGGATCGTTCTCTCGGCCGGCCCACGGGGTGACCTGAATACCCCTAGGATTCGGGCATGGTTCCGCCCCACCACCGGCCCGGTTCGCAGGTCGAGCCGTGATCGTCTTCCTGATCATCGGTGGTGTCGGCGTTGCCCTGCTGCTGTTGTTCCTGGTCGTCGGCGACCTGCTCGACGGGTTGTTCGACTTCGCCGGTGACCTGCTGTCGGGAGCAGCTCTTGCGGGACTGCTCGGCGCGTTCGGGTTCGTCGGCGCGTTGATCTTGGGGTTGTCCGACAGCCTCGGTTGGTCGATCGGCGGCGGCCTCGTCGCCGGGTTGCTGATCGGGCTCGGCGCCGGCTGGCTGTCCCACCGGCTTCGGCACGGCGGTGATCACTCGACGGTCCGTACCCCTGCGTTGGTGGGCCGGCAGGCCGTGGTGATCAACCCGATTCCGACCGACGGCTACGGCGAAGTGCGGATCGTCGCGGCCGGCCAGATCACGAAGCTCAACGCCCGTTCGGTGGAACCCATCGAAGCGGGTGCGTCTGTGTACATCACGGCCGTGCTGTCTGCCACCTCGGTGTCAGTGTCGCGGTTGAACTGAGGAGAAGTCGATCATGTTCGTTTTACCGTCCGCGGTGATCTCCATCATCGGCCTGGTGGCCGTCGTGGTGTTGCTCGCCATCCTCGTCGCCTCGCGCTACAAGGTCGCGGGGCCGAACGAGGCCTACATCGTCACCGGCCGCAAGGGCAAGCCGGTCAAGAACGTCGAGACCGGGGAGATCTCCACCGACCTGTCCGGCCAGAAGGTCGTCATGGGTGGCGGCATCTTCGTCGTCCCGTTCGTCCAGAAGCGGCACGTCCTCGACCTGTCCAGCCGCCGGATCATGGTGCAGATCCGCGGCGCCGTGTCCGGCCAGGGCATCAAGCTCAACCTCGACGGTGTCGCCATCGTCAAGGTCGGCGGCAACGAGGACTCCATCCGGGCCGCCGCGCAGCGGTTCCTCAGCCAGCAGGACGAGATCGAGACGTTCACCCAGGAGACTCTCGCCGGCTCGCTGCGTTCGATCGTCGGTTCCCTTTCGGTGGAACAGATCATCCGGGACCGGGCCGCGTTCGCGCAGCGGGTCGCCGACGAGTCGGAGTCCTCGCTGACCGGCCAGGGACTGGTGCTGGACACCTTCCAGATCCAGGACATCACCGACGAGGGCAGCTACCTTTCTGATCTTGGTCGGCCGGAGGCGGCCCGGATCGGTCAGGTCGCGGCGATCGCCGAGGCCGCTGCCCGGCAGGAGGCTGAGCAGGCTCAGCTGCGGGCCGAGGAGCAGATCGCCATCTCCAACCGGCAGCTGGCGCTGAAGCAGGCCGAGATCAAGTCCGAGACCGACGCGGCGCAGGCGCAGGCCGCCGCGGCCGGCCCGCTCGCCCAGGCCGATCGGGATCAGGCGATCCTCACCGAGCAGGAGAAGGTGGCCGTCCGGCAGGCGGCGCTGAAGGAACGCCAGCTCGACACCGAGGTCCGCAAGCCGGCCGACGCCGAGCGGTACCGGGTGGAGATCGAGGCGCAGGGTCGCCGCAACGCGGAGATCCTCGAGGCCGAGGCCCGCAAAGCCGCCGCCATCGCGGACGCCGAAGCGCAGGCCGAGAAGGCCCGCGTCACCGGTGAAGGCGACAAGTCCCGCCGGGCCGCACTGGCCGAGGCCGAGGCGATCGAGGGTGCCAAGCGCGGTGAGGCCGAGAAGGCCCGCCGAATCGCCGAAGCCGACGCGGTACGGGCCGAGGGCGATGCCGAGGCCGCCGCGATCCAGGCCAAGGGCCAGGCCGAGGCGGACGCGATGGACAAGCGGGCCGCCGCCTTCGCCGCGTACAACGACGCCGCCGTGCTGCAGATGCTGATCGAGGTGCTGCCGCAGGTGGCCCACGAGGTCGCCGCCCCGATGGGCACGATCGACAAGCTCACCGTCGTCTCCACCGACGGTGCCGGCGCGATGCCGAAGCAGGTCACCAACGGCGTCGTGCAGACCCTGGAGATGTTGAAGAACACCACCGGTGTCGATCTTCAGTCGCTGGTCCGTCGCTACACCGACCGCGAGCCGGAGGCCGAGTCCCCGGTGTCGGTCGTCGAGCCGGCGCCGGTCGACGGCGCCGCACCGCGCCAGTCGTAACGCACCACCCATGAGCCGGGCCGGCCTCCGCTACGGAGGCCGGCCCGGTCTCTGCGTTCTTGATCATGGTTAGGCTGGTCCGATGCGGATTCGGGCGACGGTGCGGTTCCGGGGTACGGACCGGGTCGTGATCCAGGAGCCGTCCGGCTGGCGGTTGATGAGCTGGCCGGATGCCCGGCTGCTGGCCGACGGCAGCGGGCGGCTGATCGACGGTCCACCCGGGCGGACGGCCGTGATCGAATCCGGGGCCTTGATCATGGACGGCACTCCGGTGGCGGCCGCCCCGGGCCCGGTGTCGGAGGCGGCCTGGGACGGAGACGGGTTCGTCGCGATCGTCGACGGGCGGGAGCTCTGGTCGCTGCCGGTCGCCGGGCCGGCACGGCTGCTGCACCGGGACTCGGACCTGTTCCGTTCCCCGGTCTCCCTGGCCGGCTTCGTCGGCTTCGTCCGGATCTCCTCGTCCGGGCTGCCCGGCGTGATCTTGGAGGTGCCCGACGTGCGGCGGCCGCTGCTGATCGACCGTTCCGGCGGCCGCCCGGTCGATCGGGTGCCCCAGGTCGACGGCTGGGTGGATGACGTCGTCCCCTCCCCGGCCGATCCGGACCGGTTGGCTTTCCAGCACACTCCGCGGCCGGGTCCGTACGCCTTCCGGCTCGGACTTCTTGATCATGGAACGTCCAGCTTTCCCTTGCCCGACAACGATCTCCGCAGTACGGGTACGGGTGCGCCGTCGGCCTGGTCACCGGACGGGTCGGTGGTGGCCACCGCCGCGCTGCAGGGCATCCGCGGGGGCATCGCCGGCTGCAGCCCGGACGGCTCCGCGCCCCGCTGGCTCGCGCCGCCGGAAGGCGTGCACACCAGCCCCGCTCCCGCTCCGGGCGGCGGACTGCTGAGCGTCTGGCAGGACCTCGGCACCCGCCCGTCGGTCGTCCTGACCACGCCGACCGGCCGAACCTCCTGGGCGCCGCTGCACGACGAGCCCGACTGGTGGCCGGACCGGCCGCCGCGGCTGGTCCGCTGGCGGTCCGGTCCGGACGAACTCGAGGGGCTGCTGCTCACCCCGACCGGCCCGGGGCCGCACCCGCTGGTGATCGATCTGCATGGTGGTCCGGACAACATGACGATGCAGGCCTCGCTGAGCTCCTATGCGGTGCGGCCGGACTCCTGGGTGCGGGAGGGCTTCGCCGTGTTCGCGCCCGACTACCGGGCCAGCGGCATCCTCGGCTTCGAGGCCAAGCGGGCCGACGGCCGGTTCGAGCCGGGCACCCGCACGTCGTACGACGACGTGATCGCCGGCCTTGATCAACTGATCGCCGACGGTGTCGCCGCCCCGAACCAGGTGTATCTGTTCGGCTTCAGCATGGGCGGACTGGTCGGCGGCCACGTGATCGCCCGTGATCACCGGATCCGCGCGGCCGCGTTCTGGGATCCGGCCGGCACCGATCCGTACGGGACGGACAACGCGATCCTGCGCCGTCAGCTCGGCGGCTCGGCGACCGAGGTGCCGGAGGTGTGGCGCCGGATCTCCCTGCAGCCGTTGGCCTCCCGGACGACGATCCCCGTGTTGATCATGAGTTCCGGCGACCCCGACCGGGTGGCCGGCCGGACCCACGCGCGGTGGAGCAGCGCGCTCCCCCGGTCCGAGTTCCGGTCCTTCCCGGACGAGGGCCATATTCCGTCCGCGGAGCAGCGGACCAGGATCGGCCGGCAGGCCGTCGACTGGTTCCGCCGGTCCTGATCATCCGCCCAGCTGATACAGCCCGACCGCGTCCCAGGCCGCCCAGCCGCCCTGGGCCAGCGTGAAGGTGAGCCGGTTCGGGCCCACCCGGAAGGCGTCCGGCGGCAGCTCGAACTCGTAGTAGGACGGGATCAGCGGGCTGCCGGGCAGGTTGGCGTCGCCCTGCCGGGAACCCTGGGTGCCGCCGATGATCAACTCCAGCTGGCGTACCGGACGATCGTTGATCAGCAGGTCGAGCCGGCCGGCCAGCCGCGTGGTGTCGACCAGCCAGAGCGCGAGCGCCGGCCGGGCCGGCGCCGCGGCCAGCTCCACGGTCCAGTGCAGCGTGTACGCCTTGCGGCCGGCCCAGGCGTCGCCCGGCCCGGGCAGCAGGTACGGCCAGCGTTCGGCCGCGTCGGGCCCGTGCACGACCTCGATCACGGCGTCCGGATAGGCGGTCGGGATCGACGCGTAGCTGCTCGGCGCGTAGCGCAGTTCCAGGGTCCGGCCGTCGAACTCGCCGACGACGCCGAGCGGCGTTCCGGAATGGCTGATCGAGGTCGTCGAACTGCCCGTCACGACCGCCGACGGCCGGGATCGGCTGCCGGCCGCGTCGACCGTCACGACGAGGTAGGTCCAGGTCTCGCCGGCCGCCGACCGGCCGCGATGCTGCCACCGCGGGTAGACCGACTTCGCGAGCAGCAGCTCGTCGGGCAGGCCGCGCAGCTTCCGCTCCGCCGCCCGGCCCTCGTCCTGGATGCCGTACACCCGATAGTGGTCGACGACCGTGCTCCAGGGCAGCGGCTGCCAGTCGACCATGATCGTCCGCAGCGCGCCGGTGATCTTGAGGCCGGTGACGGGATCGGGGCCGGCCATCAGGATGCTCCTTCGATCTGATCCAGCCGGGAGGTGCCGTCCGGCACAGCGAACGTGGCGACCACCCGGCGGTCCGCCGTGTCGTCCTCCTCGATCCAGTCCACGCAGACGTAGCTCGCCGTCAGCCGTTCCGCCGTGATCTTGGTCAGCAGATAGCCGCGGCGGGCGTGATAGAAGCGCACGTACGGATAGCGCAGCCAGTCGTCGGCGTAGCTGTCGGTCTCGGATCCGTCGCCGTCGGAGGCGATCGAGCTGCAGATCAACTCGACCGCGATCTTCGGGCCGTCCGGCTCGGCGGGATCGGCCGGCACCTCGGCGGCGACGGCCCGATGGATGTCACCGGTCAGCACGACCGGGTTCGACACCCCGTCCAGCGACGTGATCAACCGCTTCCGCGCGGCCGGGTACGCGTCCCAGGAATCGAGCTCGGACTCCGGCCGGACCGGGATCAGGGTGACCGCGTTGCCGATCACGTTCCAGCGAGCCGTGGAACCCTGCAATCTCTCGTGCAGCCAGCGTTCCTGGGTCTCGCCGAGCATGGACCGCTTCGGGTCGTCGCGGTCGTTGGCGGTCGGCGGCCGGTCCCGGTACTGGCGGCCGTCGATCACCATCAGCCGGGCCAGCGAGCCGACGTCGTAGCTGTCGTACAGCATCGTGCTCGGACCCTCCGGCAACAGGTCGACCGATACCGGCAGGTTCTCGTAGAAGGCGCGATAGGCGACGGCGATCCGGTGCACGAACAACTCGGTCGGGATCCCGTCGTTGCTGAACCGGGCCGCGTAGCCATTCTCGACTTCATGATCATCCCAGGTGAACACCCAGGCCGCCCAGGCGTGCGCGGCCTGCAGCTGCGGGTCCGTCTTGAACCTCGCGTAGCGCAGCCGGTACTGCTCCAGGGTCTCGGTCTCGACCTGCTCCGGCTCGGTGACCGCGACGCCCTGGCGCCACAGGTTGTAGCCGTCGACGATCCCGTACTCGTAGATGTAATCGCCGAGGAAGATCACCAGGTCGAGCTCGCTCTCGGCGGCGAGATGCCGGTGCGCGGTGAAATGCCCGTGATACCAGGCCTGACAGGACGCCGACGCGAAGGTGAACTTCTCCACCTCCTGACCCGCCGAGGGAAGGGTACGGAAGCGGCCGACGGGACTGGTCCGGTCGGCGACCCGGAAGCGATACCAGTACGTGGTCGCCGGCTTCAGCCCGGTCACCTGCGGATGGACGGAGTGGGCCAGGACCGGTTGGGCGAGCGCCGAGCCGCGCTGGACGACGGTGCGGAACTCCTGGTCGGCGGCCACCTCCCAGCGGACCGTCACGTCCTCCGGCGGCATCCCGCCGTGCCCGTCGGCCGCCAGCGGTTCCGGCGCCAGCCGGGTCCACAGCACCATGCCGTCGTCACTGGGACTGCCGGACGCGATGCCCAGCGTGAACGGGTCCTCGGGCAGCGGTTCCGCCTCCGCATCCGGGGCGTTCACCCCGAGGGCCAGCGTCGCCGCGGTGACGCCGCCGGCCTGCAGCAGCAGGCGGCGACTCAGCCGAGGGTCCCGCGGGTGGGCATGATCAACAGGGTCCGGTGGCACGCGCAGCTCCCTCTCTCCGATGTCCGGGTCCCCGAGGAGCGTGGCGCCGGAACGATCACCAACACGGTGCGGACTGCATCGTAGGAAGATCGCTCCGGCCCAGTCCAGCGCCCGGCCGCCGTTCCGGGACCGCGGGTCCGGTGTCGTGATCAAGTGGACGCGACGCACGATCAACCGATCGGGGGCGCGGTCACCGATCATGGACCTCGTGACCACTGAGTGCCAGCCGCCCTCCGCCGGCCCGCGGACCGCGACGCCCGAGCGACCGCTCGCCGCCTGGGCCCCGATCGTCGCGCTCGCTCTGGGCATCGCGATCTTGGTGGCGAGCGAGTTCCTGCCGGCGAGCGTGCTGCCGACCATGGCCGCCGACCTCGGCGTCAGTGAGGGCGTGGCCGGCCTGGCGGTCGCCGCGACGGCCCTGGCCGGTGCGCTCACAGCGCCGACGATCGCGGTGCTGCTGCCCAGGACCGACCGGCGGGTCGTGCTGATCGGGCTGCTGGTGGCCGCGGCGCTCTCCAACCTGGTGGTCGCGGTGGCGCCGTCCTTCGCCGTGCTGCTGGTCGGCCGGCTGATCCTCGGCGCGGCGATCGCCGGCTACTGGTCGTTCGCGTTCGGGGCGGGCACGGCGGCGGTGCCCGGTCGTGATCATGTCGTCTCGGCGTCCCTCTCGGTCGGCGTCAGCCTGGCCACCATCGTGGCCGTACCGGTGGCTTCGGCGGCCGGCGACGTGGCCGGCTGGCGGGTCGTGTTCCTGGTCGCGGCGGGCTTCGCGGCCGTCGCGACGGTGATCGTGATCATGACGCTGCCGTCCGTCACTCCGCACCCGTCGGCCGGGTTGTCGATGCTCCGGCGGGCGCTGGCGAACCGCCGGCTGCTCGCCGGGGTCGGCTGCATCGTGCTCGTCGCGTTCGGCAACTTCGCCGCCTATCCGTACATCCGGTTGGCGATCGAACGGATCGTGCCCGGCGGTGGCTGGTGGCTGCTGCTCGTGTGGGGAGCCGGTGGTCTGGTCGGCAACCTCGCCGCGGGTGCGTTGACCCGGCGGCTCCGGGTCGCGGTCGTCGCGGCTCCGGTGTTGCTCGGGCTCGGGCTCGGGCTGACCATGATCGCGTCCGGTCCGGTCCTGCTGGTGGTCGGCGTGGTGCTCTGGGGTGTCGGGTTCAACATGGTGCCGGTGGCGACCCAGCTCTGGGTGACCCGGGTGGAGCCGGAGCGCGCCGAGTCGGCGCTGTCGCTGCAGGTGACCGCGTTCCAGGTCGCGATCACGCTCGGGTCGGCGGTGGGCGGCGCGGTGCTCGATCGTTCCTCGGTCGGCGTGGTGCTGCTGCTCGGGGCCGCGCTGGCCTTCGCCAGTGGGATCGGCTTCCTGCTGCTGCGGTCAGCCCGCGTCTGAGGGCGACCGCCAGGCCCGCGGCGCGGTCCCGTGCTGGGCGGCGAAGGCGCGGCTGAACGCGGCCGTCGACCCGTACCCGACCGCGTGCGCGATCTGCTCGATCGGCCGGTCGACCTCGGCGAGCAGGCGCCGCGCGTGCAGCATCCGTACCTCGCGGAGGGCCTGCACCGGGCTGCGCCCCAACGCCCTGCGGAACCGGTCGTTCAGGGCGGACCGGGACAGGTGCACGACGCGCGCCATCCGTTCCACGGTCCACTCGGTGCCCGGATCGTCGGCCAGCGCGGCCAGCACCGCGGCGACCGCCGGATCCCGGTCGGTGACCGGGTCGCGCGGCTCGTCCTCCGCCCAGGACGCCAGCATCGAGGCCCCGATCAGCCCGCCGTAGCTGGACGCGAACGCCGACGGCCGGCACTCGCCGCCAAGCGGGCAGCTGCGGACCAGTTCGGCCACCCCGTAGTGCCGGTCGGCGAAGTCCCGGATCAGCAGCGGGCTCGGCACCGGGAACGGCGGCACCATCAGCCGCAGGTCCGCCGTCGCCACCCTGGCCCCGACCGCCGCGAGCAGGCGATGCGGCGTGAAGGCGTCCAGCAGGACCGCATCGCCGGCCTTCAGGACGTACCGGTCGGAGGCGGTCACAAGCTCCAGCTCACCCTCCAGCACGAACGTCCAGACCGGTCCGGTCGCGGCCTCGCCCGGAGCGTCCGGGGTCAGCGCCCGGTGCCGGAGCCGGACCAGTTCCCAGGCCGGCTGGGTCGGCAGTACGGGAGCCGGCTCAAGGGTTTCGGCTTCGAGGGCAGCGTCGATCACGCTTCCTGCAGCGCCCGACCACCGGCCTCCTATTCCGTCCGGAGCGCCGATCGCGCATCAACGGGGAACATTCGGCCGCCTAGACGCGGCGGAAATCTCCACGTTGTCGTCGCCCGCGGCCCAGTCCGCCAGCCACCGGAGCAGGAGCGCGCGCTCGGCGGCCTGGACCCGGGTCCGCAGGGTGGCCACGTCGTCGCCCGGCTCGACCGACACCTCGAGCTGGGCCAGGATCGGGCCCTCGTCGTAGTTCTCGGTGACCCGGTGAATCGTGACGCCGGTCCGTCGTGCTCCATCCGCGAGGACGGCGGCGTGCACCCGGTCGCCGTACATGCCCGTCGATCCGTACGCGGGCAGCAGGGCGGGGTGCGTGTTGACGATCCGGTCGCGGTACGTCTCCCGAACGATCGGGCCGACCTTCTTCAGATAGCCGGCCAGCACCACCAGGTCCGCCCGGTGCTCGGTCAGGGCCGCCGCCATGGCCCGGTCCCGGTCGGTGTCGTCCGGATGCGTACGGCCGCTCAGGTGGACCGCCGGCACACCATGATCATCGGCGACCTGCAGCAGGCCGGAACGGCTGTTGTTGCCGATCACGACCGCGACCGTCGCCCCGAGGTCCCCGCTCGCGGTGGCCGCGAGGACGGCCGCGGTGGTCGTACCGGCGCCCGAGCCGATCATGGCCACGCGTCTGGTTCCGGGGCCGCCCGGCGACGGGACCGCGGTGGTCACGGTGAACCCTCAATCGCGGCGACCGCGAACTCGAAGCTGATCCGCTGGCGTTCGGGACGGCATCGGTGCCGGGCGGTCGCCAGGGTGACCCACTCGAAACCCTTGTGCTCCAAGGGATCCAGGCTGACCGGGGTGTCCCAGGGGACCCGCAGCCGGAAGACGGCCCAGTCGACGTCCTCGGTGATCACCGGAACCGGTTCGGCGCGGATCCCGGTCTCCTCGAACAGCTCCCGCGCCGCGCACTCGGCGATCGTCTCGCCTGGCTCCAGGCAACCCGACGGCGCTCCCCACGCCCAGTCGCCCTCGTCGGTCGTCTCCGCGTTGTGCAGCAGCAGATAGCGCGGCCCTTCGGGCGAGTCGCTGATCACGGCGACCATCGCGCCGCCTGGCTCGCGTACCCCGTTCATGGGGCCAGCATGTCAGGAGCGGTTGGCCGGCTAACGGCCGGACCACCGTACATGCGTGAAGCAGAAGCTCGTCTGGCCGGCCTTCCGGTTCACGCAGTTTCCGTCCACCAGGTCCCGTTTTCCCACCGGTTCGGACAGCTCCAGCCGGACCCGGACCGGCGGGTTGCCCGGGCAGGTGGCCTCGGACAGGTGCAAGTTCACCACGTCGGCCGTGATCACGATCCGGGTGGGCTCGTAGCTGATCTTGGGTTCGAGGACCTCGCCGGTGACGCCGCCGGAGCACTCGACGCGGGTGACGTCGAGGTCCAGCACCGTCGTGCGTGACGTGACCGACACGTCGTCCGGCAGCGCCCAGACCCCCGGAACGCCCTCCGGTGCCGGTGGGACCGCGACCGGCGGCGCGCAGCCGCTCAGCGCGATGAGTGCCGCGCCGGCGAGGACGGTCGCCGTCCAGCCAGGCTTCATGAAGCGAGTCTGCCACCAGACTCGCGGTCCGGCGGGGTATATCTACGCCATGCTCCGGATCCGCCGGCAGCGGTAAGCCGAACGGAGTGTTTCATGATCGAGCCGAGCGAGCGCACCGGCTGGCGCGGGTTCTTCGACCGCGGCGGCTGGTGGAAGGCGCTGCTGGTCGCTGCCGGCTACGTCGCGGCCTTTCAGGGGTGCAGCCTGCTGATCGGCCGCCTGTTCGGTGGGCTGGTCGATCCGGACAACCTGTTCGCGAGCCCGGTCAGCGTGTTCATCGCCCTCGGGCTTCCGGTGATCATCGGGTCGGCGCTGCTCCTGCTGCTGATGGTCGTGCTGCGCTGGTCGCGCGACCTGTTCGGGCCCCAGCCGCTCGGCGGCCGGCCGTGGATGTGGGTCGCGCCGGCCGTGGTCCTGCTCGCGGTGATCCTCCGCGCGGCCGGCACCGACTACGCGGCGTTCGCCCCGGGCACCGTGCTGGTGACCTATCTCGCGGGGCTGTTCATCGGCCTCTCCGAGGAGCTCCTCACCCGCGGCTTCGCGGTGAATCTCCTGCGCCGCAAGGGGTACGGCGAGCGAACCGTCATGCTGCTCTCCTCGCTGATCTTCGCCCTGCTGCACTCGACGAACCTGTTCACCGGCCAGCCGCCGCTGACCGTCCTGCTCACGATGGTGTTCACCTTCTTCTTCGGCGTCGCCATGTATCTCACCCTGCGCGTCACCGGCAGCCTGGTCTGGCCGGTCCTCCTGCACGGCCTCACCGACCCGTCCTCCTTCCTGGCCACCGGCGGCATCGACACCGCTGCCGGGGCAGCGAGTCCGCTGGTCAGCGTCGCCGGACTCTCCGTGTGGGCGTACGTGATCCTCGCGATCCTTGCCCTGTTCCTTGTCCGCGAACGCCGTGACCAGGCGTGATCTTGAATCGATGAGGCGGTCGCCGCCGGCTCGCCCTAGCCTGGCGGTATGTCCCTCGACGTTCCCGAGCAGGTCCGCCAGAAGATCATCGCCGACGGCAACGAGTCCTGGCTGGACCAGCTGCCACGCCTGGTCGACATCCTGGCCCGGGACTGGTCGCTGCAGATCGGGCGCAGCCTCGCCGGCGGTCACGTCGCCCTGGTCCTCGAGGTGATCATGGCCGACGGAACCCCGGCGGTCCTCAAGATCGGAGTGCCGGGTGAGAACCTCGGCCCGGAGGCGACGGCGCTGCGCCTGGCGGACGGAGCGGGCTGCGCCAAGCTGCTGCGCGAGGACGCGGGCCGCCAGGCCCTGCTGCTGGAACGCCTCGGGGCTCCGATGTACGACCTCGTGGCCGACCCGGCGACCCGCCACGACCTGCTGTGCGACGTGGCCGTTCGCCTGTGGCGTCCGGTCGATCCCGCCCTCGACCTGCCGACCGGCGCGACGCTGGCCGAGCAGTACACCGACCGGCTGCCGCGCCTCTGGGAGCAGGCAGGGCGACCGTGCACACCGGCCACGGTGGCGGACGCGCTGGAGTGCCTGGAGCGTCGACGCCGAGCGCACGACGACCGGTCCGCAGTGTTGGTCCACGGCGACATTCACGAACTGAACGCCCTGCAGGCGAGCGACGGCAGCTACAAGCTCATCGATCCGGCCGGCCTGCGGGCCGAACCTGCCTGCGATCTCGGCACCATCGTGCGCTGCAACCCGGGCCTCGGCGACGACCTCCGGGCACGGACCGAGCGGCTGGCTGCCCGTACCGGCGTGGACGCCACCGCCATCTGGGAATGGGGCACCATCCACCGGGTCGTCAGCGGCGTCTACGCCAGCAGCATCGGCTTCCAGCCCTTCGGCGAGCGGCTGCTGGCCGAAGCGGATCGCCTCAGCGCGTAGTCATCGGAAAGGTGTCCTGTGTGTCGGGCTGACAGGATTCGAACCTGCGACCCCTTGACCCCCAGTCAAGTGCGCTACCAAACTGCGCCACAGCCCGTGCGCCCCGATCCGCGGATCAGAGCAACAGCCGGAACTCTACTATGCGCCGAGCGTCCGGCCCAACGCGGTAACCCGTCCGCGCGGCGGTGGCCGAGAATGGCGGGTATGGCGCGTTGGATCTGCCCGCGATGCGACCGTGAGTTCGCGGCGACCGGGCAGGGGCACAGCTGCGTGCCCGGGTCGACGGTTGAGGAGTCCCTGGCGCCGGCGGCGCCCTGGATGCGGGACTGCTACGCCATGATCATCGAGGAGGTACGGCAGCACGGGCCGGTGCACGAGGACGCGGTCCGGGTCGGGGTGTTCTTGAAGACCGAACGTAAGCTGGCCGAGTTCCGGCCCCGGGCGCGGACGGTGCGGCTGACCTTGTACCTGCCGGGCCAGGTGGAGCACCCGACGTTGATCTCCGCGGAACCGGCGGCGGCCCGGGTGATGCACCACTTCACGCTGCGGTCGGCGGATGATCTTGACGACGAGCTGCTCGGGCTGGTCGGCCTTGCGTACGACTTCGCGTCCGAGGACTCCGGTTAGCCCCAGCACCTGGTGCTGCAGGGATCTCCAACTACTCCGGTACGGGCTCGAAGTCCGCTCCGTGGGGTGACGTCCCGGACGGCCCGCGTTCCTAGGGTCATGATCATGAAGAATGATCACGCACCGCACTCCCCCACGATGATCGGCCGCGACCCGGTGGTCGACCTGGTTCGCGCCGGGTGTCTGATCATCGTGGTCGGGCTGCACGCGTTCATGGCCGGCATCTCCACGGACGGCGGGCGGCTCGCGGTGTTCGATGCGACGCAGGGCGAGTCCTGGTTCGCCGTACTCACCTGGCTGGTCCAGATCATGCCGCTGTTCTTCCTGGTCGGCGGGTTCGCCAGCCTCACCCACTGGCGGCGGCTGCGGGCCCGCGGCGTCGGCCCGGCGGCGTACGTCCACGCCAGGCTGGTCCGGCTGGCCCGGCCGGCCGCGCTCACGTTCGGGGCGATCGCCGCCGGGTTCGCGGTGGCGTCGCTGCTCGGGGTTCCCGGTGACCTGCTGGCCCAGGTCGGTTTCCGGATGGGTCAACCGATGTGGTTCCTCGGCGTCTATCTCGGCGTCACCGCCCTGGTGCCGATCATGGTCCGGCTGCACGAGGCCGCACCGCGGCGGACGCAGCTGGTGCTCGCCGTGGGAGCCGTCCTGGTCGATCTGCTCCGGTCGTCGACCGGTGTCGAGGCGATCGGGTTCCTCAACCTGATCTTCGTCTGGCTCGCCGTTCAGCAGCTCGGCTTCGGGTACGCCGACGGCTGGTTCCGCCGGATCGACCGGCGGCGGCTGCCGGCCGCCCTGCTGCTCGGCGTCGCCGCGATGATCATGATCGGCTGGATCGGTGGCTTCTCGCCCAACCTGATCGACAACCTGAATCCGCCGACCGTCCTGCTGCTGGTCCTCGGCGTCGTCCAGGCCCTCGCGCTCACCCTCGCCGAACCCGCCCTGCGGCGCCTCGCCGCTCGCGGCGCCGTCGCGACCGCCGCCGACGCGATCAACGGCCGGGCCTTGACGATCTATCTCTGGCACATGTCGGTGCTGGTCTGCGTCGCGCTGGTCGGACTGGCGGCCGGACTTCCGTTCCCGGACCCGCTGAGCCCGGCCTGGTGGATCACCCGCGGCTATTGGCTGGCCGCGATCGCCCTGGTCATGATCATCGCGGCCCGGCTGCTCGGCCGGTTCGAACAGACCGCGTCGGTACGTCCCCGGCCCGGCCACCCGACCCGCCCGGGACCGGCGATCGCCGCCGTCCTGGTCGCCATCGCCGCGGTTGCGGCGGTCCTGGTCGCGGGATTCTCGGTGCTCTCGGCAACCGCGGCGGCGCTGGGGCTCGCCGGCGCTCTCCGGCTGGTCGGCGGCCCGCTGCCCCGCCCGGCGGTGCCGGCGCTGCGGCCGCCGGTCAGCGTCCCGGCGTGACCAGCCCGGATTCGTACGCGGCCACGACCAGCTGGGCTCGGTCCCGCAGACCCAGCTTGGTCAGCATCCGGGAGACGTGGGTCTTCACCGTCTGCTCGGCGATCACCAGCGTGGCGGCGATCTCGGCGTTCGACCGTCCCCGCGCGACGGCGGTCAGCACCTCCCGCTCTCGGTCGGTGAGCCGGCCCAGCGCGTCCCGGTTCGGTGCCGACGGGCCGCCCGCCGCGGCGAACCGCTCGATCAGCCGGCGGGTGATGCCGGGTGCCAGCAGCGCGTCGCCGGCGGCGATCACGGTGATCGCGTTGATCAACTCGGACGGCGCTGCGTCCTTCAGCAGGAAGCCGCTGGCACCGGCCCGGAGCGCCTCGTACACGTAGTCGTCGCTGTCGTACGTGGTCAAGATCAACACCCGCGACGACGAGTCCCGGACCACCTCGCGGGTCGCCTCGATCCCGTTCATGATCGGCATGCTGACGTCCATCAGCACCACGTCCGGGCGCAGGTCCGCGGCCAGCCGGACGCAGTCCAGGCCGTTCTCGGCCTGTCCGATGATCTCGATGCCCGGCTGCTCGGTGAGCAGCGACACGAACCCCGCCCGTACCATCGCGTGATCATCGGCGATGATCAGCGTGATCGTGCCGTCGGCGGCCATCAGCGGGTGCGGCCGCGCCGTTCCCGGGCGCGGACCTGGACGTGCACCGGCGACCCGACGAAGCCGAACTCCTCGCGCAGCCGGCGCTCCACGAACCGCTGGTAGCTGTCGTCGAGCAGCCCGGAGGTGAACAGGATGAACGTCGGCGGCGCGGCCTTCGCCTGGGTCCCGAACATGATCCGCGGCTGCTTGCCACCGCGGACCGGGTGCGGATGCGCGGCCACCAGCCGGCCCAGGAATCCGTTCAGCTTCGCCGTCGGGATCCGGGTTTCCCAACCCCGCAGGGCTTCGTCGATCGCCGGGCCGAGCCGGTCCACGCTGCGCCCGGTCTGTGCGGAGATGTTGATCTTGCTCGCCCAGCCGAACTGGATCAGGTCGCGTTCGATCTCCCGTTCCAGATAGCGGCGCCGTTCGTCGTCGGTCAGGTCCCACTTGTTGAACGCGATCACCAGCGCCCGGCCGGACTCCTCGGCGTTGGTCAGGATCCGCAGGTCCTGCTCGGTGACCGGCTGACTGGCGTCGATCAACGCGACGCACACCTCGGCCCGTTCGATCGCACCCTGGGTGCGCAGGCTGGCGTAGTACTCGTGCCCGGTCGCCTCCTTGACCCGGCGCCGGATCCCGGCGGTGTCGATGAACCGGTACGTGACGCCGGCCAGGCTGACCAGCTCGTCGACCGGGTCGACCGTGGTCCCGGCGACGTCGTCGACGACCGAACGCTCCGACCCCGCGATCCGGTTCAGCAGGCTCGACTTGCCCACGTTCGGCTTGCCGATCAACGCCACCCGGCGCGGCCCGCCGATCTCGGCGCCGGTGTCCTTCGGCGCCTCCGGCAGCAGCTTCAGGACGGCGTCCAGCAGATCGCCCGAACCGCGGCCGTGCAGGGCCGAGACCGAGTGCGGCTCGCCGAGCCCGAGGTTCCACATGCTCGCGGCCTCGGCCTCGGCCCGGATGTCGTCGACCTTGTTGGCCGCCAGCAGCACCGGCTTCTTGCTCCGCCGCAGCACCCGTACCACGGCCTCGTCGTCGTCGGTGGTGCCGACGGTCGCGTCGACGACGAACAGCACGGCGTCGGCCGTGGCGACGGCCAGTTCGGCCTGTTCGGTGATCCGGGCCGCCATTCCGGCGGCGTCGGGGGCCCAGCCGCCGGTGTCGACCAGGACGAACTTGCGCCCGTTCCAGTCGGCGTCGTAGAAGACCCGGTCCCGGGTCACGCCCGGCACGTCCTGGACCACGGCTTCGCGGCGACCGAGGATCCGGTTCACCAGCGTCGACTTCCCCACATTGGGGCGGCCGACGACGGCGACGACCGGTACCGCCGGGGCAGAGTCGGCAGCAGTTTCGGTCATCGGTGTTTCCTTCGTGTGTTGGATTTCAGGCCCTTCGACCGGGTCGGAGGGCTTTCATGATCAGGAGCCCGTGCGTTGCGGCACCAGACCGCAGATCACGTCGATGACCTGCTCGAGCGTCAGGTCGGTCGAGTCGACCACGGTCACGCCGGGGGCCGCGTCGGTGAACTGGGCGACGGTCGAGTCGTCCCGGTCCCGGCGGATCACCTGGTCGGTGACCGCTTCATGATCAACGCGATCGCCGAGTTCGGCCTGCCGGCGGGCCACCCGCGCGGCCGGGTCGGCGACCAGCAGCACCCGGACCGGCGCCTCCGGCGCGACGACGGTGGTGATGTCGCGGCCCTCGACGACGATGCCCGGCTCGGCGGCGGCGATGATCGCCTGCTGGCGGGCGATCAGGTCCTTGCGTACCGCGAGGTTGGTAGCGACGGAGCTGACCGCCTGCGACACCCGCGGGTCGCGGATGGCCGTCGTCACGTCGGTCCCGTCCACGGAGATCGTCGGCGCCGTGGGGTCGGTCGCGATGTCCAGCCGGGCGTGCGCGATCGTCCCGGCGACGGTGGCGGCATCGGTCCGGTCCAGGCCGCGATCGAGCGCCAGCCAGGTCACGGCGCGATACATCGCTCCCGTGTCCAGGTAGGCCAGGCCGAGGCGCTCGGCCACGCCCCGAGACGTGCTCGACTTGCCGGACCCGCTCGGTCCGTCGATCGCGATCACCAGTCGTTCGGTTTCCCCAGGCACGCCGACAGCGTACCGGGATTCCCGCGGCCGACCGCTTTCCGACCGGCTCAGCCGCTCGCTTCGTCGTCCGGATACTCGTCCGTCACCTGCCGGGACTCGCCCGGATGACGAGGCCGTACGGGCTCCAGGATCTTCCGCTGCGGCCCGCTCGCCCGGCGCAGCAGATCCTCCGAATAGCGGTAGCCGTGCCGGGTGGCGGCCCACGACGGCCCGTACCGGTAGATCACGACCCGCCGCTCGCCCTCGGTATTGGTACGGGAGCTGCCGCCGTGGGTGATCCCGTCGCAGAACAGCAACACGTCGCCGGCGTTCAGGTGCACCTCGATCGCACCCTCCACGTCGTCCATCGGCGCCGGATCGCGCCCGATCGACTGCGGGTGGGCGAAGTTCGACTTGTGACTGCCCGGGATGACCATCGTGCCGCCGTCGCCGGGCCCGATGTCGGTCAACGCCATCAGCGCATTGACCTGGCCGCACCGGAACACGCCGTTGACGTAGCGGTACTGACCGCGGATCGCACCGTGGTAGCCACCCGAGTGCAGATAGAAGTAGCCGCCGCTGCGCCGGATCGAGGCGAAGCACTCGTCGATGAACAGCCCCTCGACGTAGGAGTCGACCTCGCCGGCGTAGCGCCGCATGTACTCGATCCAGCTCGGGTGATCGATCAGCGCCTCGAACGGAGGACCGGCCTCGACGATGTTCTGCAACTCGTAGCCCTTGGCGTTGTCGCCGTCGTCGGAGCGCTGCACGTTGCCCCACCAACCCCACGGCTCGAGGTCCGCGGGGAATGCATCGAAGGCCTCGTTGAGCCGGGTGATCAACTCGGGCTCGATCGCGTCCCGCAAGATCAGATAGCCGCGGAGGTCGAACAGGTAGTCGTCGAGATCACTGGGTTGTCGCGCCGTTGCCATGCTCCTAGCCTGCGCCGGTTGCGGTGCCGACGCCACCGCCCGGTCAGGAGAACGAGACGTTCACGTAGCGCGGCCGGTAGAGCCGGGCATCGGCGTAGAGGTCGTCGGACTCGAAGCTGTTCACGTTGTACGTGATCACCACGGTCTCGTCCCGGGTCAGCTGCGGGTGGGCCTTCGCGTTGTACGTGAACACGTTGCCGCCGGTCTCCGGCGTGCTGTAGAGCTTGATCGGTTCGCCGAACCCGCCGGTCAGGGAACGGCTGCGGTAGCCGACGATGTCGGCGCTCAGCGGCTGCCGGGCGTCGCCGGTGATCAACAGCCAGCCGCCCCGGTGCCGGGTCATGCTGAACTCGTTCGACACACCGGCCAGGATCCGCGCCGAGGCAGTCGGATCGGCCGACCAGCCGTCGCCGGTGAAGTACTGCCAGGGATCCTGGGTCAGCCGGCCAGGCCGGACTCGGGCCAGGTGCGCGTACTTCTCGGCCTGGCGGTCCTCGACGCCGAAGACGTACGTGTGGTCGGGCTGCTCGACGACGGCGGAAGCCCAGTGCAGCGGGAGATCCGGCGCCGGGTCGGGCAGCGGCGTGATCGTTTCCAGCCGTACCTCCGGCAGCGCGAACGAGGCGATCGCGGTGCGCCGGTAGGCGAAGTCGAACGGCCCGTCGCCGGTCTTCTCGAACTCCAGCAGCAGTACCCGCAGCCGCCGCCCCTCCACGGTGCCGTCGCCGAACCAGTACCAGGTCTTGGACTCGTCGGCTCCGGCCGGCGCCACCAGCGACGTTGGTGCCGCGGACGTGCCGCCGGTGATCGTGGTCAGTCGGCCGCCGTCCTGGACGATGATCGAATTGTGGATGAACGGCGAGTCGAGCGGCCGCGAACCGTCCGGGTTGACCGTGCCGAGGAACGTGTCGGAGTAGAGCCAGGCGGTACGGCCGTCGGGCAGCGGCACGCTGTACGCCGAGTCGGCTCCGGTCCAGGCGCCCGCCGTGTCGGCGTAGTCGCCGAACAGCCGGGTCAGCCGCTGGTTGATCTCGGCGGTCGGCGGCTCGTCCCCCGGCGCGGCCCCGGCGGTCCGATGGCCCAGCGCCGCGAAGGCTGCCAGTCCGGCTCCCGCGGTCAGCACCGTCCGCCGGCGAATGGTCGGTCGCTCCATGATCAAAGTCCCCCTCGACATCTCCCAGGCCGATCCTGATGCGATAACGTTACCAACGATGAGCAGAGCACGCCGGCCGGGGCCGGAGGGCAGACAGCCGACCATCAAGCAGGTGGCCGAGCGTGCCGGCGTGAGCCCGATGACGGTGTCCCGGACCCTCGCCGGAGGCGGCGGGGTGCGTCCGGAGGTGCAGCAGCGGGTCCAGGAAGCCGTTCAGGAGTTGGGTTATCACCGCAACGAGAACGCCCGCAGCCTGCGGCCCGGCCATCGCAGCGGGCTGATCGGCGTGGCGATCACCAACCTGGCCAACCCGTACTACGGGACGTTCGCGCTGGGGGTCGAGGAGGTCGCCGCGACGTACGGGCGCCGGATCATCCTCGGCAACACCGGCGAGGACGCGGACCGGGAGACCCAGCTCGTCGCGGACTTCATCGGACGACAGATCGAGGGCCTGATCATCGTGCCGTCGGCGAGCTCGGCGGACCACCTCGGATCCGACCGGATCGGTGACCTGCCAGCGGTTCTGGCCTCCCGCCGGGTCTACGGACTCGAGCTGGACACCGTCGTCCTGGACGACGTCGGCGGCGCCTACCGCGGCACCCGGCACCTGATCGAGTCCGGGCACCGCCGGATCGGCTACCTCGGTAACGTTCTCTCCGTCTTCACCGGCCAGCGCCGCTTCTCCGGCTACGAGCGCGCCCTGGCCGAACAGAACCTCGCCGTCGACCCCGAGCTGGTTCAGCGCGGCCAGCAGGACGTCGAATCGGCCGGCGCCGCCCTCGCCCGACTGCTCGACCTGGACGACCCGCCGACGGCGATTTTCAGCGCCAACAACCGGAACACCATCGGCGCCCTGTCCGAGATCGGGCGCCGGATCCGCGGCGGCGCCGACCCGGCCCAACTGCCGGCCCTGGTCGGCTTCGACGACTTCGAACTGGCCGACCTCTCCCCCGTGCCGCTCGCCGTGATCGCCCACGACCCGCATCAATTGGGCGCCGAAGCCGCCCGCCTCCTGTTCCACCGGATGGAGTCCGCGGAGCCCGTACCCGCCCGCACGATCGAACTCCCCGTCACCCTCCGCATCATCCGCCCATAGAAAGACCCGCTGACCGGGCACAACAGCAGGCGTTCTGACGGCGTGTCGCTGCAGAAGTGCCCTGTCGACGCGGAGGGACGATCGACCGCCGACGGTGTCTGGACCGATCATCCGCACGGCGAAGGAACCGGTGCTGCCAGAGATCACCCGCGCCGCTGGGCCGGCGCCCGCTGACCCGCGGACTACGCCGGGCCGATGTCGCAGATTTGACGATCGTTTGGGAATTCGGCCGATTCCCACGATGGAACTGAAGCAGTCGTCAGATCTGCGACGTCCACAGCTCTCGTCGGCCGCCTCCGGGCGCTGCCCCGGAGTACACCGATCCGTCCGGTTCCGAGTAAGGGCAGCTCCCAGCGCGAGGAGATTGGGCGAGCCCAGCTCGGTAGCGCCGCTCGCCCCCCTTCGCCAACGACCACGCACTACGCCGTGCCTGGCGTCGAGTGTGAGGTTTCGGACACTGGAGATCGATTTCAACGGGTCACAAGGTCACACTCGATGAGGCACAGCTCCTGCTGGCGCCGAGTAGAGGATCCAGCCGCGGCCGAGCGCCCGGACAGGAGCATCCCGGCAAGCCAAGATCATCCTGATCTTGCCCGGCGGCCCGGCCCATCCTGAGGCTCGCGATCCGTGCCTTGCGGCCAAGTCGTGTGTCTGCCGCGTCCCCGCGAGCCCGGCCCGATCGCCCCTCCTCGACGGCGGTGATCACCGGGTCGCCCGCTACCGCGGCCAGGACCTGATCGGCCGGTCCGCGACCGAGCCGTGCTCGCTGCGGGCGCGAGTTGGCGATGTGTTCCAGGACCCGAGAGCTCGCTCAACCCGGCACCGATCGGCCTGCAGATCGCCGAGGTACTGCGCCGGCAACCAGCGGAGCACCCAGGCCGACGCCCGGTACGTGACGGCGGGGTCCGGGCCTGCGACTCGGCCGGTTCCCGATCTTGCGACCCACGCACCCCACGCCGGCACCCCGGCACCCCGGCACCCCGGCACCCCGGCACCCCGGCACCCCGGCACCCCGGCACCCCGGCACCCCGGCACCCGAAGCCCACCTGCCGACACGTCACTTCGGCAGCGACACGCCGCCAGAACGCCTGCTGTTGTGCCGGGTGGGCGGAATTGGGTGGCGCGATGCTGGTAACGTTACCAAGGTGACGGCAGGCGAGCGGAGCGCGAAGGCGCGGGTGGCCATCGATCTCGGGGGCAGCTCGGTCAAGATCGGTGTGCTCGATCAGGACGGGTCGGTGCTCCTCCGGGACGAGTTCGTGGTCACCGGGGAGCCGGCCGACCTGGACCGGGCCGCGGACCTGGCCGGGCAGTTGATCAAGGAGTCCGGAGTTCCGGTCGACGGTGCCGGGGTCGCTCTTCCGGGCGTGGTCGACCGGGCCGCGGGCCAGCTGATCCGAGCGCACGACAAGTACGGCTACCTCGGTGATCGCGATCTGCGGGCCTGGGGCGCCACGGCGCTCGGCGTCCCGACCATGATCGAGAACGATGCCCGGGCCGCGCTGCTCGGTGAGGTGACCTACGGCTGTGCCCGCGGCGCCACCGATGCGGTGATCATGACTCTCGGCACCGGGATCGGCACGGCGGCACTGATCGACGGGACGCTGCTCCGCGGTCGTCATGACCATGCGGGAATCCTGGGCGGCCACCAGACGGTCGACCTGTCCGGGATTCCCTGCAACTGTGGCAATCTGGGCTGCTCCGAGGCCGAGGCGAGCACCTGGAGCCTGCCGCTGCACCTGGCCCGGCACCCGCAGCGGGACGCCTCCGCACTGGCCCGGATCGAGCGGCCGGGGCTGGCCGTTCTGTTCGCGGCGGCGGAAGACGACGCGGCGGCCGCCGACCTGCGGACCCGGTTCCTGACTGTCTGGGGCGCGGCGCTGGTGAGCCTCTGCCACGCGTACGACCCCGAAGTGGTCATCGTGTCCGGCGGCGTGCTGCGGGCCCGCGACCGGGTGCTGCCGCCCCTGACCGACTACGTCCACGAGCATCTCTGGTCCTCCGCCCACCGGCCGGAGTTGATCACCCCCGACCGCCCCGAGGACTCGGTGCTGCGCGGGCTGGCCGCCCTGGCCGCCGCGCAGACCGCGACGGAGTCCAACCCCGTTCCCCCGACCGCTGCGAGGAAGCGTTGACGACCGCACCTGTTCAGAAGTCCAGTTACGACCGCTACCCCACCGTGCCGCTGCCGGCCGGGGAGTCGGTGATCACCGGCGCCGCCGCCTGGCACCGGGTCCGCGACCTGGCGTACGCGCGCGCCGAGGACCGGCCGCCGCTGATCATCGTCGACACCTACCCGGGCGTCGATCTTGCCGAGCTGACCCGACAGTTGACCGAGGCCTGGCCGACCGCCGTGATCATCGACGTCGAGCAGGAAGCGGCCCGGCCGATCGAGGAGATCGACGCGCGGATCGCCGACCACCTCACCGACGACCGGGTGTTCGGCGTGATCAGCCACCTGCGGCTGGAAGCCTTCTACGACAAGGAAAGGCTCGCCGCGCTGACCGAGCGGCTGGCCGACCGGACCGCCGCAACGGTCCTGATCGGCTGGGGCGCCGCCCTCGCCGCCGCCAGGCCCGACGCCGTGGTGCTGGTCGACCTGGCCCGCTGGGAGATCCAGCAGCGGCAGCGCGCCGGTGCCCCGAACTGGCGCAGCGACAACGGCGCCGAGGACAACCTGCGCAAGTACAAGCGCGGCTTCTTCATCGAGTGGCGGATCGCCGACCGGCACAAGCGGGACCTGTTCGGCACGATCGACTTCCTGCTCGACGGGAACGCGATCGGGCACAGCTCCGGCACCGCCCGCGAGCCGGGGATGATCACCGGCGACGCGTTCCGCGGTGCGCTCGAGGCCGCCGTGAATGCGCCGCTGCGGGTGGTGCCGTTCTTCGACCCCGGTGTCTGGGGCGGCCACTGGATGCAGGACAAGCTGGGCCTGGACACCGAGACGCCCAACTACGCCTGGTGCTTCGACTGCGTGCCCGAAGAGAACTCGCTGCTGCTCGCCGACGGTGATCATGCGGTCGAGATCCCCGCCCTGGACCTGGTGCTGTCCCAGCCGCGCGGCCTGCTCGGCGCGAAGACGTATGCCCGGTTCGGCGCCGAGTTCCCGATCCGGTTCGACTTCCTGGACACCGTCGGCGGCGGCAATCTGTCGCTCCAGGTGCATCCGCTGACCGACTACATCGCCGACACGTTCGGCATGCACTACACCCAGGACGAGAGCTACTACCTGCTCGACGCCGACGAGGACGCGGTGGTCTACCTCGGCCTGAAGTCCGGCATCGACCCGGACGCCATGGTGGCCGACCTGCGGGCGGCACAGCAGGCGGACCACCCGTTCGACACCGAGAAGTACGTGAACTCCTTCCCGGCCCGCAAACATGATCATTTCTCGATCCCGGCCGGCACCGTGCACTGCTCCGGCGCCAACTCGATGGTGCTGGAGATCTCCGCGACGCCGTTCATCTTCACCTTCAAGCTGTGGGACTGGGGCCGGGTCGGGCTGGACGGGATCCCGCGGCCGGTCCATGTCGATCATGGTGCGGCCAACATCCAGTGGGACCGCGACACCGCCTGGGTGACCGAGAACCTGCTGCAGGGCCCCGAGGAACTCCGCCGCGACGGCGACGTGGTCGAGGAACGCACCGGCCTGCACGAGTTGGAGTTCATCGAGGTGCGCCGGCACTGGTTCGACGATCACGCCGACCACCACACCGACGGTACGGTCAACGTCCTCAATCTGGTCGAGGGCGACGAGGTCGAGGTGATCAGCCCGACCGACGCCTTCCCGCCGATGCTGATCCACTACGCCGAGACGTTCATCATCCCGGCCGCGGTCGGCCCGTACCGGATCCGGCGGACCGAGAACTCGCAGTCCACCCGGTTCGCCACCGTCAAGGCCTACGTCCGCGGCACTCTCTCCGATGCCGCACCCACCCCTCATGACAACCCGGCGAACGCCGCCGGCAACAAAGGAGTTCGATCATGAAATTCCGTTCCCTCGCCACCGGCCTGATCGCCGCGGCCACGACCGCCGGGCTGTTGCTCGCCGGTTGTTCCAGCCCCGCCCCGGGCGGCACCGATGATCAGCCGGTCACCGGAACGCTCGATTTCTTCACCAACAAGGCCGCCTGGAAGCCTGACTTCGACGAGCTGAACAAGACCTCGGAGCCGGGTACCAAGATCACCCTGAACACCACCGGCTACTCCGATGCGAACCAGTACGACGCCTTCATCAAGCAGTCATTCCGGACCGACAAGAGCCCCGGCCTGTTCACCTGGCAGACCGGGCCGTCGCTGAAGGAGCTGGTGGACGAGAAGCTGGTCGCCGAGACGACCGAGGTGTGGACCGAGGCCGTCGAGCAGGGCTGGGTGACCGAGGATCTGCGCGAGTCGTACACCTTCGACGGCAAGCAGTACTGCGTGCCGATGAACATCGCCTACTGGGTGATGTACTACAACAAGAAGATCTTCACCGAGAACGACGTCGCGGTGCCGACCACGTGGCCGGAGCTCGACGCGGCGGCGACCAAGCTCAAGGCGGCCGGTGTCACGCCGTACTACCAGACCAGCACGCTGTTCACCTTCCAGTGGTTCCAGCAGCTCGTCGCCGGCACCGATCCGGCGCTCTACAACGGCCTGGCCACCGGCGAGGTGAAGTACACCGATCCGCGGATCGTCGCGGTGATGAACGAGTGGCTGGACCAGCACAAGAAGGGCTGGTTCTCCGACGCCGGCAGCAACACCGACCCGGCCAACGGGCTCAAGCAGGGCGACTTCGCCATGATCAACTTCGGCAGCTTCTTCAACGGCTCGCTGGACGGCGCCGGGATGAAGTCCGGCGAGGACTACGGCTTCTTCGTGATCCCGGCCAAGAACGCCGAGCTGCCGGCCACGCCGGTCGCCGTCGAGACCGGCCCGATCTGTGTCGCCGAGAACTCGAAGCAGAAGGCGCTCGGGCTCGCGTACTCGAAGTGGTGGATGTCGCCGGACGCGCAGAGCGCCTGGTCCTCGGCCCGCGGTGACGTGCCGTTCAACCCGAAGGCGACCGTGGCCGACAAGAGCCTCGAGCAGCTCGGCAAGGAGATCGCGACCGACAAGTACACCCTGGTCGAGCGCTACTACGAGGCCACCCCGACGCCGATCCTGACCGTGGCGTTGGAGCAGTTCGGCGCGTTCAACGCCAACCCCGGTGATCCGATGCCTGTCCTGGAAGCGATCCAGGCCGAGGCGGACAAGTACTGGGCCGAGAACAAGTAGCACGAGGACATCCGAGGGATCCGAGGTAAGGAAGCGCATGGCGAGTCTTGCGGTGCGAACGCAGCGATCGGGGCTGGGGTTCGTCGCCCCGGGCGTGATCATCGTCGCGGTGTTGCTGTACGCACCGCTGCTGTGGACGGTGTTCCTCAGCTTCACCGATTACAACGGGCTCGGTAGCCCGGACTGGGTCGGGCTGGCGAACTTCGCCGAGATGTTCGACGACGGCGGCTTCCTCGGCTCGGTCGGCAACACGCTGCTCTGGGTGGCCGGGACCCTGCTGGTCCCGGTCGGCCTCGGCCTGGTGCTCGCCCTGCTGTCCTGGAACCTGCCGGGCGGCGCCTGGCTGCGGCTGCCGTTCCTGATCCCGTACGCGCTGTCCGGGATCGGCGTCGGCCTGATCTGGTCGTTCATCCTGTCCAGCGGCGGCGCCCTCGATCAGGCTCTCGGGGCGTTCGGCCTCGGCGGGCCGCGGTGGCTGGTCGACGCGCCGCTGAACACGATCATGATGATCCTGGCCAGCGCCTGGCAGGGTGTCGGCGTGAACGCGCTGCTGTTCACGATCGGGCTGAACTCGATCCCGAAGGAGCCGCTGGAGGCCGCCAGGCTGGACGGCGCGACCGGTGCCAGGCTGCTCGGCAACATCATCTGGCCGATGTTGCGGCCGCTGACGACGGTGGTGATCGGGTTGTCGATCGTGGCCAGCCTGAAGACGTTCGACATCGTCCAGGGCATGACCAAGGGCGGCCCCGGCCGCGCGTCCGAGACGCTTGCTTTGACCATGTACAAGGAAACCTTCGTCAACAGTGAGTACGGGCTCGGCTCCGCGATCGCGCTCTTCCTGACCGTGATCACGCTGATCGCCTCGGTGCTCTACCTGCGCCGCCAGCTGTCCAGCAAGAACGAGATCTGAGGAGACGATCATGAACGGAAAGGCCTCCCAGATCGTCCGCACCACGATCCTGGTGATCTTCGGGCTGCTCTGGCTGATCCCGGTCTATCTGCTGTTGATCAATGCCAGCAAGGACCCGACCGTGTACGACTCGCGGCAGTCCTGGGTCCCGGACGGCTTCGCGCTGTTCTCCAACATCGCCGAGGCGCTGAGCCTGTCCGGGATGGCGGACAGTGTGCTCAGCACCGTGCTCTACAGCGTCGTCGCCCCCGCCCTGGCCGTGGTGGTCGGCGCGGCGGCCGGCTTCGGCATCGTCGCACTGGGTCTGAAGCACGGGTTCGCCTGGTTCGTGGTGATCTTCGGCGGGACGATCTTCCCGCTGCAGATGATCTTGCTGCCACTGTTCGACGGCTACTCCCGGGTCGGCCTGTACGACAACCGGATCGGCATGATCCTGATCTACACGGCGATCGCCACCCCGTTCTCGGCGTTCGTGATGCGCAACTTCTTCACCGGCGTCTCGCACAGCGTGTTCGAGGCGGCCCGGCTGGACGGCGCCTCGGTCTGGTCGATCTTCACCCGGGTCTACCTCCCGATGTCGGTCAGCGCGCTGGTGGCGATCTTCATCCTGCAGGCCACGTTCATCTGGAACGACCTGCTGCTCGGCCTGGTGCTGGCCCAGTCCGACGCGGTCCGGCCGATCGTCACGACACTGGCCGGCATGCAGAGCACGTACGGCGGAGCCCAGCTGTCCACCGTGCTCGCGGCCGGCGTCCTGGTCTCGCTGCCGACCGTGATCTTGTTCCTGTGCACTCAACGCTTCTTCGCCAAGGGCCTCGCCCTTGGTCAATACTGAGGAGTCTTCTTCGTGTCCGTTCCGACCGTTGATGATCTTGCGGCCGACCCGGTCAGCCACCACTACGACGACCTGATCGCGCCGAGCGGGTTGACCAATCTGCTCGGTACGGTCCGGGTCGATCATGACCTGACCCAGCTCAGCGCGGTCACCTTCCCGCCGGTGTCGCAGGGCCTGACCGCCACCGCGACGCTGTTCGTGGACGGCCGGCTGTTCGCCTCCTACGGCGCCGAGGTGACCCACGCGTGGCGGCCCGACCGGGTGGTCCGCAGTGCCGAGCTGCCCGGGCTGCGGATCGAGACGACGACCGTCGCGGTGCCGGGCGAGACCGCGGTCGCGATCGACGTGCGGGTGCACAATCTGGGCAGCGAGGATCGTACGGTCGGGCTGGGGTTCACCCTCAACGCGAGGGTCCGGGAGGCTGACGGCGCCTGGTTGTCGGCCGAATCTCCGAGCGCGGCGAACGAGACCGTGGTTCGCCCCCTTCGACAGGCTCAGGACGGCGCTTCGACGGGCTCAGGGAACGATGGGCTGGACCGGATGATCTTCACCCAGCCGGGCGGCGCCGCGGTGTCGGTGCAGGGGCTGGACCGGCCGGCCACGGTCAGGGCCAGTGGCGTCGCGAAGGCGCCCGGCGATGCGTACGAGGTCGGCATCGGCGGCACCGCCCGTGGTGGCACGGTCGACACGACGCTCGACGTACCCGCCGGCGGATCGGCTCGGATCGCTTACGTACAAGCGATCGGAAGCACCGAGGAGCAGGCGGGCGCGACCTTCCACCGAGTCGCCGCCGACGTCCCGGCCGCGATCAAGGCGGCCGAGGAGTTCTGGAACACCCAGCTCAGCGCGGCCTTCACGCCGGGCAGCGGCGAGTTCTCCGGCAGCCTGCCCATCCTGACCACAGACAACGACGCGTTGCGCAGGCTCTACTGGTGGGGCGTGCTCGGCGTGATCTGGTTCCGCCGCGACTTCGCCGGCAACGTGCTGGGCCGCAGCTACGACACGCTGATGCCGAACTACTGGTCCACCACCACGTTCATCTGGGACTTCAGCCTCAGCTCGCTCACCCATGCACTGCTCGACCCGGAGCCGATGCGGCGCCAGCTCGCGCACTGGATCGCCAGCGACATCCACACCCACTTCGGCACCTCGTCGCTGACCGGCGGCCCGGTCGGCCAGTGGTACTCGGTGAACGACTACGCGATGACCCGGCTGGTCGACGACTACGTCCGGTTCACCGGTGATCAACAATTCCTGGCCGAGGAGCTGGCCGGACGTCCGGTCCATGATCATCTTCGGCAGTGGGCCTATGCCTGGCAGGACTTCCGCAAGGCCTCTCCCCTGGCCGACTACGGCGAGATCGAGAACCTGCTCGAGTGCGTGAGTTCGTACACTCACGAGGTGGCCAGCCTGAACGCCGCGAACGTGTGGAACCTGCGGACGGCCGCCGACCTGCTCGACCGGGCCGGCCAGGACGGTGATCAACTCCGGAAGACGGCCGACGAGCTGCTGCCGCACGTGATCGACCTGTACGAGCCCGGCACCGGGTTCTTCGCGGCCCGGCAGCCGGACGGCACCAGGCTCGGCGTCCGGCACTGCTACGACTTCAGCATCGTCGGCACCACGATCGCCGATGATCTTGCTCCCGACGTGAAGACGGAGATGATCGACTTCTTCCGGCGCGAGCTGCAGACCGAGAACTGGATCCGCGCCCTGTCGCCGTACGACCCGGACGCCAGCTTCAGCGTCCGGCCGGACCACCAGTGGAACGGCGCCTACCCGGCCTGGCCCGCGGACGCGGCCCGCGCCCTGGTCGACCTCGGCGCGCCCGACGTCGCGCTGGACTGGCTGCCCGGCCTGGCCCGGACCGCGAACCAGGGTCCGACCGGCCAGGCGCACTTCGTCGAGGAGGCCCAGCCGGGCATCAACGGCGGCGCCCGCAAGGCTCCCCCGCAGCTGCCGTACATCATCGACTGGTCCTGCTCCTCGTCCGGAGCCTGGGTCGCCCTGGTGATCGAATCACTCTTCGGGGTCCGGGTCGGCGCCGACGGCACGGTCACCGCCGCGCCGGTGCTGGCAGGGCTCGACCCGGGTGCCGTGCTGCACGGGCTCCGGGTCGCCGGCCGCACCTACGACGTGCACGCCGACGGCCGCGTGGTGTCGCTCGATCAGGTCGGGGCGCCGACCGCGCCGTAGACCGGGTTGGCGCCGATCAGCCAGTTCAGGGCGCGGTGGCGCTCGGCCGTCTGCCGCCAGAGCCACCACGACGCGCGGTCGTCCAGCTCCGAGACCGGTGTCCCGCCGACGGCCAGGTCACCGTCGATCAGCGGGATCCCGTCCAACTCGACCGCGCCGAACCAGGTGTCCCGGGCCCACGCGGCGAAGTCGACCTGACGCCGGTCGAGCTGCTGTTCGGCCAGCCGCCAGTCGAGCGCCTGCAGCCGCCGCCACTCCCGATCGATCTCGGCGACCGACCGCAGCACCGGCTCCGGTCGTCCGCTGTACGGGCCGGGTCCGGGCACCTGGAACTCGGTCACCGTGTCCAGCGGCTGCCGTCCCGGATCGAGCGCGGGCAGGGTGTCGATCACCCCGAGCGCCCAGAGCAGCGCCAGAGCGGCCTCGGCGTCGAACATGTGCTCCGCGGCCAGGTCGGTGCCGACCGCGCCGGCCGGCTGGTCCAGGAAGTCCCGTTCGGCCGGCTCCGGTTCGTCGCCGAGCTCGGTCCCGTCCAGCCAGGCCCGGAGCCGGCTCTCCTCGGACTTGATCAGCTCGGGATCGTCCTCCAGGCCCGCCTCGAGCGCGCTGCGGTACGTGGTCGCGAGCAGGACCAGTGCCCGCCGCGCAACCCGGTCCTGGTCCGGCCGCAGCGGCTCGGCGACCAGGTCCCGGCCGTCGCAGTCGATGAACGCGCGGCCGTCCAGGAAGCAGAAGCCGCCGGTCCGGTCGGTCAGGTCGAGCAGAACCTGACCGGGCAGGCCCACTTCGAGGTCGTGATCCGCCACGGACCCGTACACGGCAGACGTCGACAGGGCGCGGACCACCAGCGAGTCCGGCGCCCCGATGCTGCGGAGATAGCCTTCCATCCCGGTCAGGTGCGGCCCGACCTGATCGTCGGCCAGCCGGGTGAACGTGATCGCGCCGTCCGGCGAGGCGAACGTCACCTTGTTCCCGTCGTCGGCGAGGTCGATCCGGCACTCCGCACCGGGCGGCACCAGGGCCTGCCAGTGCTGGGCCTCCAGCCGCCAGCCGAACCTCGCGTACACCGCAGCGTTTCTCACCACGGGCCCTAACCTAACCGGACCGATCCCGAACATCGGGGAGGATGCGGCCATGACCAATCCGAGCATGATCATCTCCGAGCTGACCCGGCTGACGACGCCGTACGCGATCGAGGAGACCCGGATCGTCGACCTGGGCGGCAGCCCGCAGGTGGTCTCGCTGCGCGGCCGGGACCGGCGGAACCCGGTGTTGATCATGGTCCACGGCGGGCCCGGCACCCCGCTCAGCGCGACGTCCTGGATGTGGCAGCGGCCGCTCGAGGAACACCTCACCGTCATCCAGTACGACCAGCGCGGGGCCGGACGCAGCTTCCAGCACGACGATCCGGACCGGCTCCGGGACGCGATCAGCCTCGACCACTGCGCCCGCGACACCGTCGAGCTGGCCGAGTTGATCACGGCCGAGTTCGGCGTCGAGCGGGTGCTGCTGGCCGGGCACAGCTGGGGTACGGCCGTCGCCACCCGGGCCGCGCTGCTCCGGCCGGACCTCTTCTCGGCCTATCTGGGCGTCTGCCAGATCGCTTCTACCGCGGCCGGCGAGGCGGAGAGCTGGCGCTGGGCGCGGGCCGAGGCGGACCGGCGCGGCGATCGTACGGCGGCCGAGGAGCTGGACGGGATCGCGCCCTATCCGGAGTCGTTCAGCCGGGAGACCCTGACCGTGGAACGTCGCTGGGTGACCCGGTTCGGCGGGATGGCGGCCGGTCGCGCCGACAGCGCGTACTTCGACGACGGGGAGCTGGTGGCGCCGGACTACTCCCCCGCCGACCGGGATTCCGCGCGGGCCGGCCGCGAGTTCCTGGCCGAGCACCTGCTGCCCCGGTTCATCGAGATCGACTTCACCGAGGTGCACTCGTTCGAGATCCCGATCATCCTGTTCCTCGGCCGGCACGACTACGTGACGCCGACCGCCCCGGCCGTCGCCTGGCTGGACCGGCTGGCCGCACCGACCAAGATCATCGAGTGGTTCGAGGACTCCGCCCACCTGCCGATGCACGAGGAGCCGGGCCACTTCCTGACCGCGGTCCTCGAGCACCTGCTGCCGTACGCCACCAGGCTCCTCGTTCAGTGATCGGGCGCGCCTGGCGGGCGCCAACGCCAGACCGGGTTGCTGTCGGGCGCCGTCAGCCGGTTCCAGAGCCGGGAGGGTGTGAGCCGGAAGGCCCCGGTGAGGAGCCGGTAGCCGAGCGGTCCGAGGTTCAGCATGAGTTGACCGGTCCGGTGGGCGTCGCGGGCGATCGCCTGCACTCTCGGTCTCCGTGAGCGGTCGTACGCGGCGAGGGCATGGTCAAGGTCCGGCTGGCCGGCCAGGTGATGTGCCAGGACGACCGCGTCCTCGAGGCTCTGCCCGGCTCCCTGACCGCGGTCGGGGCTCATGGCGTGTGCGGCGTCTCCGAGCAGCACGGATCGGCCGAGGACGAACCTGTCCAGGGGCTGGACTTCGTGGATGTCAATGTGCCGGATCGTGGTCGTTGCCGCGACCAGGTCCGGGATCGGGGCGTGCCAGTCCCGCACCTGGTCGAGCACGACGGCGAGCTCGTCTTCGTGACGAACCCCCGGCCGGTCGGCGCGGGCTCCGAGCGCCCAGTAGTAGTGCCCGTCACCCAACGGGTGGATCAGGAAGTAGCGGCCGCGACCGATGGTCATGCTGCCGGCGAGGCCGTCGGTTCCGTCGGGGTGCTCGACCACCCCGAGCCAGGCGGTGCAGTCGAGGAACGTGGGCGGGCCGGCCGTCGGTACGACCTGGCGCCGGACCGTACTCCAGATGCCGTCGGCCCCGATCACCAGTTCGGACTCCGCCTGACCGTGGGCATGCTCGACGATCATGACCTGATCGGCGGCTCGGACCCGGGTGACCTCGGCGCCACGGCACACGGGAATCGACTCCGCCGCCGCCAGCAGGACCCGGTGCAACTGTGACCGGCGGAATCCGCGCAGCGGAGCCGGCACCGCCGGATCGGCGCGGACGAGATGGCGGCCGTCGGGTTGGCGGATCGTGCCAGTCGCCTGGGTCGGCGAGCTGACCGCTCGGGCCTGGTCGCCCACGCCCAGCTCATCGAGGCAACGCATGGCGTTCGGAGCCAGGGACAGCCCAGCGCCCGCGTCGCCGCCGAGCCGGTCGGAGCGCTCGAACACGGTGACGTCCCAGCCGACCCGGTCCAGCGCGATCGCGGCGGCGAGTCCGCCGATTCCGGCGCCCACGATCAAGGCGCGGGCCTTCATCGAGAACCGTCCCGTCTCGGCATCGGCGGCGCGTTCTCGAAGACCTCGGCCATCCAGGCGAAGACATCGCTTGCAGCGTTGAGCCCTTCTCGCCGCGACGATTTCCGGCCGACCAGGCGCAGTCCGTCCTCGGCGATCGACTGGAACGTCCCGATCGAAGCGACCTGGGCACGGACCACTCGACCCCAGGCGTCGTCGTCGATCCGGTAATAGGCCGTACGCTCTCCGGCGCGGCCCTGCCTGGTCACGAATCCGGCGGCCATGAGCAAGCGAAGGGTCGTCGTCAGGGACGCCCTCGAAGCGCCGACCGCGGCGGCGATCTCGGCGGCGCTCTGCTCGGCCGGTTCGCTGATCATCAGCCAGCCCAGCACCCGGCCGGCGATCGGCGGCATCCCATCGCGGGCGAGATAGGTCGCGACCCGCTCGATCCATTGCAGCTGTTCGTCCGTTGCGGTCGGCACCAGCTCTCCCTTCAGGTGAATTACAGTCGTTTCAGTCCCAACTGAAATTAGTGTACGCTGTCCATCGGGCGCCATCCAGGCGCTACATGAGCGGAGTGCCGGGAAGCCTGGTCGGCCGTGAGCGCGGGCTCACGCGAGGACTGGAGGATTCCATGATCACGACCAACCGCAGCACCAACGCACAACCGTTCCTCGGCGCCGGCATCACGGCCGGAGTCCTGGTCCCGTTGATCGTCCTGATCGACGGTGCGACCCGGACCGGGTACAGCCTGTGGCGCAACGGCGTCAGTCAGCTCGGCACCGGCGATCGCGCCTGGCCGTTCACGACGACCTTCGTCGTCGGTGGCCTGCTCCTCGGCCTGTTCGCCGTCGGCCTCCGGCGGACCCTGCGGAACGGCCCAGCCGCTGTGTGGGGACCGATCATGATCACGGTCGCCGCGATCGGCCTCATCGTCGGCGGGCTGGTGCCGACCGACCCGGCCCTCGACTATCCGCCGGGTGCCCGGAGTGCGGCCGTCAGCACGGCCGGTGCTGTCCATCAGGTCGCCGGCTTGATGATCTTCGCCGGGCTTGCCTCGGCCGCGTTCATCCTGACCCGGCGACTGCGTCGTGACCGGCCGGGCTGGGCGAACTACTCGCTGATCACCGGCATCCTGATCATCGTGCTCGCGTTCGCCGCCGGAATCGCCTATCGACTTGACACCCTTGGGCTGTGGCGACCGGCGCCGGCCGGGTTGTTGGAGCAACTCTCGCTGCTCCTCGGCTACTGCTGGGCGGTCGCGGTCGCTGTGCACTATCTGCGAGGCGGCGCGAAGATCGCAACAGGTCGGTGAATCATGATCCGGACGCCATGATCAACAACGGGTCCACGGGACCTCGTCGCCCACATGGCGGGCCACCCGCTCGACCAGCGGCAGCAGCAGCTCGGCGATCTCCCGGCCGACGTCGGTCAGCGAGTATTCGACGTGTGGCGGCAGGGTCGGCTTCTGATCCCGGACCACGAAGCCGTCGTCGACCAGGGCGCGCAGGGTCTGGGCGAGCATCTTCTCGCTGACCCCGTCGATCGAGTCGCGCAGTTCGTTCCAGCGCCGGGTGCCGCCGGCCAGCGCGAGCAGGGTCGGGACGCCCCACTTGCCGGTGACGTGGGTGAGCACCAGGCGGGCCGGGCAGTCGGCCGCCAGGGCGAGTCGGAGGTCGGTCGGACCGGGCACGGGCATGCCCGGGATTCTACTCACCAAATAGTGCGTACCCCATCTTTGGAATGCAGAGGAAGTCCGGACCGTTGTGCCAGCCGTGACCACACCACCACTCGCCCCGAATCCGACTCATCCCGATCCGCGCCCGGACGGCCCGCCCGCCGAGGCGACGACCGAGCCGACTCCGCCGGCGACCGGCGGGTTCACGTTCGTCGCGGTCGACGCCGGCGACGCCGAGGTCTGCGGCCCGGACGGAGTGTGCGCCTGATGTCCGCCGAACCGTTCGCGCTCGAACCCGGCCGACTGCGGGTCGACATCTGGAGCGACATCATGTGCCCCTGGTGCTATCTCGGCGACACGGCCCTGGAACACGCCCTGCAGGACTTCCCGCACGCGGAGCGGGTCGACGTCCGCTACCGCAGCTTCCTGCTCCGGCCCGACCTGCCGTCCGATCGGCCGACCGATCTGTACGAGCTGATCAGCAGCAACCGGGGCAGCTCTCGTGAGGAGGTCGACGCCGGGCACGCCATGCTCGCCGAGCGCGGCCGCGCCCTGGGCCTGGACTACCGGTTCGACAAGGCGATCGCGATCAACTCCACGTCCGCTCACCGGCTCAGCCACGTCGCCCTCGATGCCGGGGTGCAGCGGGCCATGATGCAGCGGCTGTTCCTCGCCTACTTCACCGAGGGGCGCAACGTCGCCGACTACGACACGCTGACCGACCTGGCCGAGGAGGTCGGCCTGGACGGCGCCAAGACCCGCAGCGCGTTGGAGAGCGGTGCCCACCTCGACGACGTCCAGGACGACATCGCGCTGGCCCGGCAACTCGGCATCAGCGGAGTCCCGTTCTTCGTCTTCAACGGCAAGTACGCCGTCTCGGGCGGCCAGCCGGTCGAGGTGTTCAAGCAGACCCTGGACACCGTCTGGGGCGAGCTGTCCCCCGCTCCGGCCGGCTGAGTCAGGGTTCGACGGTCCAGCCGTTGGCCGTGATCGCGCCGACCAGGTCGGCCTCGGTGGCGGGGTCGACCGACAGCGACAGGTAGCCGACCTCGCGGACCTGATCATGTTCGATCGCGATGTCCTCGACGTTGACGCCGGACTCGCCGACCAGGGCGAACAGGCGGCCCAGGGCGCCGGGTTCGTCGGGGATCTGCACGACGACCCTGCTGTACGCGACGGCGACCCGGCCGTGCTTGCCGGGGATCCGGCGGGTCCCGGTCACGCCATGGGACAGGACGGTCCGCAGTTCGTCGGTCTCGGGCTGTTCCAGGGCCTTGATCAGCACCTGGAGTTGATCATGGACCTGGCGCAGCTCGGACAGCACGGCGCCGGAGTTGCTGCCCAGGATCTGTTCCCACAGGCCGGGGTCGGAACCGGCGATCCGGGTCACGTCGCGCAGGCCCTGGCCGGCCAGCAGCAGGTCGTCGGCGGGGATGTCGTTCAGCCGGCCGGCCGTCAGGACCGACATCAGGTGCGGCAGATGGGAGACCCGGGCCACGGCCGCATCATGATCATCGACGTCCATGATCACCGTCCGTGCGTGGCAGGCGGCGACCAAGGTGCGCACCGTGTCGACCGACGGTCCGGCCGACCGGCGGTGCGGCGTGATCACCCAGGTCCGGTCGACGAACAGATCGGCCCGGGCGGTCATCGGCCCGGAATGTTGGGAGCCGGCCATCGGGTGCGACCCGACGTACCGGGCCAGCTCCGGTTCGCTGTCCCACAAGGAATGCAGCACGCCGGCCTTGACCGAGCCGACGTCGGTCACGGTCGCGTTCGGATAGCGCCGCAGCGCATCGCTGATCACGCCGGACAGCACTCGCGGCGGCACCGCGGCCACCACCAGGCGGACGTCCTCCGGGACCGCCGGCGTCACCGTACCCGCACCGAGTTCGGCGGCGACCCGGGCGTGGCTGGCCTTGGCGTCGACCAGGTGCACCGGCCAGCCGGCGGCGGTCAGCGCGCAGCCGACCGAGGCACCGACCAGGCCGGCACCGATGATCACCGTCGGGCCCGGAGGCTCAGCGGTGATCGGCCGGGATTCGGTCACTGATCCTCGGTATCCGCGGGCGGAGACGCGGGGCTCTGCCCCTCGGCCGTCTCCGCCTGTCCTTCGACGGCCTCAGGGGACGCCGTGGCGGGCGCTTCAACGGGCTCAGGGGGCGTTGTCGTGCCCAGTTGTTCGGCGAGCCGGTCGCCGCGGATCCGGCGGAACTTCCTGGGCAGGGCGCGGGTGCGATCGAGCACCGCGACCTCCAGGGACTCCACCCCGAGCTCGCGACTCGGCGCGCCGGAACCCTGATCGGAGGCGAGGGCCTGCACCGCGAGCCGGATCGCCTCGGTCAGCCCGAGGCCGGGACGGTAGCCCGAGCGGACCGCCTCGGTGATCGCCTCGGCGGACCCGCCCATCACGGCGAAGTCCTCCTCGTCGTTCACCGAGCCGTCGTAGGTGAGCCGGTAGATCTGGTCCGACGCCAGCTCGGTGCCGAGCTCGGCGACCACGATCTCGACCTCGTACGGCTTCTCGCCGCCGGAGGAGAAGATCGTCCCGAGCAGTTGCGCGTACGCATTCGCGAGGCCGCGACCGGTCACGTCGGTCCGGTCGTAGCTGTAACCGCGCAGGTCCGCGTACCGGATCCCGGCGGTGCGCAGGTTCTCGAACTCGTTGTAGCGGCCGACCGCGGCGAAGCCGATCCGGTCGTAGATCTCGCTCACCTTGTGCAGCGCCTGGGACCGGTTCTCGGCGACGAACAGGATGCCGTCGGCGAAGTGCAGAACCACGACCGAGCGGCCGCGGGCGATCCCCTTCCGGGCGTAGTCCGCCCGGTCCTTCATCAGTTGTTCGGGCGCGACGTAGAACGGCATGCTCATGAAAGCGGGGCTCCTGGTCCGTCGGGGCGCTGCAGCCGGCCGACCAGCATTTGGTCCACCAGCTCCGCGACCTGATCCTCGGCGACGCGCTCGACACCGTCCGGCCCGGCGACCATCACCACCGGGTAGATCCGGCGGCTCACGTCCGGCCCGCCGGTGGCCGAGTCGTCGTCGGCCGCGTCGTACAGCGCCTGGATGGCGGCCGACGCGGCGCCGGTCGCATCCAGGTCGCGCCGGTAGAGCTTCTTCAGCGAGCCCCGGGCGAACACCGAGCCGGACCCGATGGAGTGGAAGTCGTACTCCTCGTACCGGCCGCCGGTGGGATCGAAGGCGAAGATCCGGCCCCGGCCCTCGGCCAGGTCCCAGCCCGCGAACAGCGGCACCGCGATCAGGCCCTGCATCGCCAGCGGCAGGTTGCCCCGGATCATGGTGGCCAGCCGGTTCGCCTTGCCGACCAGGGACAGCGACGAACCCTCGAGCTTCTCGTAGTGCTCCAGCTCGAGCTGGAACAGCCGGACCAGGTCGATCCCGAGCCCGGCCGTCCCGGCGAAACCGATCAGCGAGAACTCGTCGGCCGGAAACACCTTCTCGATGTCACGCTGGGCGATCATGCTGCCCGAGGTGGCCCGCCGGTCACCGGCCAGCACCACCCCGTCGGGGAAGGTCGCGGCGATGATCGTCGTCCCGTGCGGGGACAACGAACCGGCGTCGCCGCTCCCGAGTTCAGCAGAACGCGCGTTCGGCAGCACGTGCGGTGCGACCGAGGCGGCGAACTCGTAGAACGACGACGTACCGACCTTCAGGTATTCCGGTGACAGACCTATCGACGACAGATCGCTCACTGCCCACCCTTCTGAACGAAGCTTCGGACGAACTCCTCGGCGTTGACTTCGAGCACATCATCGATCTCGTCCAACAGCGAATCGACGTCCGAGTCCAGCTCCGCCTTGTGGGCGGTGTCAGCCGGGGCGATCTCGTCGACCTCCTGCTCCTCGTGGGAAGTACGGGCCCGTCGCCGGGTGTGCTCGGTCTCAGCCATGACGTTCTCCTCTCCAGCATCGGGGCCTCCGGTGGGTGACCCGTGTCCTGGTTGTCGGATCAAGCCTAGTGTCCACGTACGACAGCGCCCCGGAGATACCACCCTCCGGCCGAAGAGTTGTCGGATCGGGTCCTGAGTGCCTGCGAGTCGGCGACAGACTCGCGCTCGTCGAGGAACCGGCCGGCTTGGGCCACGGTCCTCGCCGCACCGCCCTCGCCGAGTGGACGATCTGACCCGCAGACCGCGCCGGAATCGAGGTCAAACTGTCCGCTCGATGAGGGGGCACCGACCCGCGGCCGGCGGGCGATCCCTACATCAGCCCTGAGACCCCAGGATGAATCGGCTCTCCAGCCTTGAGCGGAATGTCCTCGCGCGCGATAGTTGCCGCGGCACCGTCCGGTGTGACCAGGATCGGCAGGTCACCGCCCAGCGCGTCTACGAAGGATCGCGACTGCACGAAGGCCGTGCTGGAATAGAAGAACAGCCAACCACGATCCCGCAACTCGGCCCGCGTGATCATCAGGCCACCCGGATCCAGGGACGGGGAAAGTCGGCTCAGCCGATCAGTCGCTCGCTCGAGCGCGTCATCCAGGCGCACGCTTCCGCATCCCTCACTTCGGTTGCAATGATTCCGCCAGCGCTGTCAGCTCTTCGTCGGTGAGTTCTGGGGGGTCCGATTGTCCAGCGACGGCGACGAAATCATCGGGTAGCCAGGTGTTGTGATGCTCGACATAGTCAGCAAGATCGCTGTACCACACCCATCGCCCGTCCGTGTGGAAATAGAAGGGACCAAGATCACCACCCGTGAAATAGTCCGTACCCAGGATTCCAGACGCCGCAAGCACCGGCGCATTCCGAAGATACGCAACAACCCGAGTCTTCCGTACTGCATCAAGCTCTGTGGTGCGGTGGATACTCTCGCCATCCGGGTCGCCGTAGGAAAGCTCCCGATAGAAACCTAGCTGAGCCAAAGACATTCATCCTCCTAAGGTCCTGGCGAGAAGTCCTGCCACGATCCTGAGTTGCTGTTGGCCGTCGGTCCAATCGTCAGCCGGCCGTTCGGCCAAGCCCACACAGTATCGTCGGGGGCCCTCACATTCACCCCCATCTTGTTGGCCAGATTCTGTGCCGCTCCGTCCGGCAAGCTGCCCGTCTGACACGAGATCAGTCTGATGTCCCCACCGGGATAGCTCGGATCGTTCTGGATCAGTCTTGCCAGCACCCGGTGATTGAAGTTCTCGCCGCTGGCCCAGGCCTGCGGCGTTCTGCCGAAATCAGTGGGCGACCCGTGAATCGCGACATCGTGGTGTCCCGGAATGGGCTTGGCTTTCGCTGCGTACCGTCCGAACGTGTCCGTTGGAGTCGTCAGCACCGTGCCGCCAGGGGCCGGCCTGACGTTTCGCAGGTTGCGGACCCCGGTGACCAGTCCGTGTCCACCGGCGCCGCCGGCGCCACCGAGGACCGCACCCTGCACGGCACCCGTCGTCGTCGCGGAGAGGAAGCCGCTCACGGTGTGCGGACCGGGACCCGTGGCATAGCGATAGCCGCCCATCCCGGCGCCGCCCACGCCGCCCGAGACCGCCCCGTTGATCGCGGCGGCCTTCCAGCCGGTCGCACCGACCCGGCCGGCCAGTCCCAGCCCGCCGATGCCGCCGAGCGCACCGGAGACGGCGACCTGGCCCCAGTTCACCTCGCCGGTGGTCGCCTTCTGGATGATGGTGTCGGCGCCCGCCGAGATCAACATCATGCCCGCCGGCCCGCCGACACCAGTCGCCATCAGCACGCCGCCGGCGATCACCATCGCCCCGCCGGCCAGGTACTCCCAGTTGTTCCCGACCCATTCCGTGGTCGCGTCCCAGGCCTTCTCGTACCACGGCTTGCGGGCGTTCTCCAGATCGGCCTGCGACACCGGCTTCAGCCCGGTCGGGTCGGCCGCATGCATCGGATCGTTGCCGGCGTAGGAGTACGGGTTCCCGGCCCAGCCGGCCCCCGGCACCGGATCCAGGGTGTCCACCGACAGGAAGCCACGCGTGGCCGGATCGTAGGCCCGTGCGTGCAGCCACTCCAGACCGGCGATCCTCAGTTCGCCGGCCGCGCCGACGCTGACCATGCCCATCGCGTCGGGCAGACCAACCGCACGTCCGGGCTCGACGCTCCACGGGTCGGTACCCGTGGCCCGGCTGGAACGCCAGCCCGAAGCCGCCCACTGATCACCGACGCCGGTCATACCGGCCGCGCCGAGGACCGACGTCGCCCCTACCTGCACCAGTCCGGGCGCGTACGGATCGGCGCTGTCCCAGAACGTCGGCAACTCCATGGTCCCGGAGGTGACCGAGGCGAGCTCGCCGGTCGCATCCACGTGCATCCGGGTCCGCCGGACCTGATCGCCGACGCGGTCGGCGACCTCAGCCAGGTAGCCGGTCGGCGACCACGAGTAGTCCCGCACCCCGCCGTCGGCGAAGGACGTCCGCAGCCGCCGGCCGGCCCCGTCGTACTCGTGCCGGGTCGTGCCCTCGGCCCCGGTCGCCGACGTCAACTGCCCCGCGGCGTCGTAGCTGTAGTCGCACGACTGGGCACCGTGGCTCTCGGCGACCAGGCGGCCGGCCAGGTCGTACTGCCAGCGGGAGACCACGTCGTCGACGGTCTTGCCGATCAGCTGGTACGCCGCGTCGTAGTCGAAGCGGGTGGACTCGCGCGTGCCGTCCGTCGCCGTCTTCTCGATGCCGACGATCCGGCCGTCGGCGTCCCGGTCGATGGCAGTGCGCACCGACCCGTCGGCCTCGGTGAGCACGTGCCCGGTGACGAAGCCGTCGGCGTAGCTCCACGACTGCGACACCCCGGCCGCCGCGACGGCGACCAGCCGGCCGGATCGATCGAGGGTGAGCCGCGCCCGGCCGAGCAGCGGATGGTCGATGGCGGTGAGCCGGCTCGCCGCGTCATAGCCGTACGTCGTCGTCACGCCGTCCGGGGTCGTCATCCCCGTCCGGCGTCCGGCCGCGTCGTAGGTCCAGCTGACGGACTGGCCGTCGCGGGTCCGCCGGATCAACTGGTGGCGGCGGTTCCACTCCAGTTCGCTGACGCTGACCCGGTCCCGACGGGACCGGTCGGTGATCGTGACCCGTCGGTTGCGCAGATCGCGACTGATGGTGCTGACCGTCCGGCCGTCGACGGCGATCTCGGCGACCCGGCCGGCCGCGTCGTACGTCCACTCGGTCCGCCGGCCGTCGGGCTCCTCCTGCCAGGCCTGGCGACCGAGCGGGTCATAGCCCGCGCGGGTGGTCCGGCCCAGCGGGTCGGTCTCCGCCACGCACCGGTTCTCGGCATCGAACTCACGCCGCGTGACGTGACCCAGCGGGTCGGTGATCGTCGTATTGCGGCCGGCCGCGTCGTAGCCGTACCGGGTGACTCCGCCGTTGCCGTTGATCGCGGCGATCAGCTGCCCGGCCGCGTCGTAGCGGAACCGGCGCCGCCCGCTGCTCGGGTCGGAGACCGCGACCATGCGCCCGGCGAGGTCGTACTCATAACGGGTGCGGCCCACTCCGGGGACGAAGCTCGCGACGACGCGACCAGCGCGGTCGTAACTCAGCCAGCCGAGTTCGCCGGTCGGCATCCGCAGCCGCACCGGGCGGCTGTCCGCGTCATAGCTGATCGTGGTGCGGTTCCCGAGCGCGTCGATGGTCGCGCTCCGCCGGCCGCAGGCGTCGTACTCGAACCGGGTCACGTCGCCCACCGGCGAGGTGACCGCGACCGCCCGGCCGGCGGCGTCCCGCTCGATCCTGGTCAGCGCGCCCTCGGCGTCAAGCAGCTCCATGGGCCGGCCGCACCGGTCGTAGGTGGTGATCGCCGTCGACCCGTCGACCTGCCCGACCGCAACAGGCCGGCCGAGCTCGTCGAACCGGTGGGTCAGCTCCCCCGTCGCGTCCCGCGAAACGACGCCACCGGCGGGGTCCGCCGTGACCGACAGCTCGTGACCGAGCGGGTCGATCACGGAGTCCGGCGCGCCGCCGACACCGTACCGCCAGCTCCAGGCATGCCCGTCCGGCGTCGTGGTCCGGCTCAGCCGGGACAGCGAATCGTGCTCGAAGCGCCAGGTGCTGCCGTCCGGCAGCTCGACCGCGGCTAGATTGCCGAGATCGTCCAGCCGGCGCTCGACCGCCCGGCCGAGCGGATCGATGGTCCGGGACTCCTCGCCGTCGGTGCCGTACTCGATCTCGGTCCGCGCCCCGGTCGGATCGATCGTGGCCGCCAGCCGTCCCCCGGCCGTGTACTCGAAGGTCCAGATCGCGTCGTCGGGGTCGTGGCGCTCGGTGATCCCGTGCGGCCCGTGGACGAAGACGGTACGGCGGCCGCTCGGCGTGGCCGCCGCGACGACCCGACCGGACGCGTCGTAGCTCAGCCGCGCGCAATCGCCGGCCGCGTTGGTGGTGGCCGTGAGATCGCCGTACTCGTTGTAGTCGAACCGCAGGACGACCCCGACCGGATCGACCAGCCGGACCAGCAGACCGTCGCGCCACTCGAACCGGGTGACACCGCCCTCCGGATCGGTCATCGTCGCCGGATTGCGTCCAGTGCCGTCGTACGTGTACGTCGTCACCGCGCCCTCGCCGGTGACCACGGTGAGGATCCGGTCGTGCTCGTCGTAGGCGTACTGCATCTCGGCGCCGGACGGGCTGACCTCGCGAACCACATGCCCGCGGTCGTCGAACTCGCGCGCCGTGGCCCCGCCGTCGCGGCCCACCACCAGGACCGGATTGCCCTGAGCGTCGTAACTGGTCGATTGACGCTGGTCGAAGCTGTCGATGATGCCGATCAGCCGACCGCGCCCGTCGTGGATCCAGGTGTTCGCCCGGGTCCCGTCGAGATCGGCGACCTCGGTGACGTTGCCCGGCAGATAGCTGTAGCGGCTGACCCGGCCGTGCGGGGAGCGCTGGGTGGTCACCCGGCTCCGGTCGTCATAGGTGTTGCGCACCTCGACCACGCCGTCGGCGTCGACGACCTCCGCGATCAGGCCGGCGTCGTTCCAGCGGTAGCTGCGCGTTCCTCCGTCGCCGGTCACCGAGATCAGCTGTCCGGCGTCGTCGTAGCCGTACTCGATCCGGCGACCGTCGGAGGCCGCCACCGCGGTGACGGAGTCTCCGCCCCATTCCAGGCTCAGCCAGCGACCGCGTTCGTGCTCCAGCCGGACCAGCCTGCCCTCGGCATGACGGAGGCTGATCATGGTGCCGGCGCCGCGGTCGTGCGAGAGCGGCAGGCCGGCGGTGGTGAAGCGCCAGGTCCCGTCGTCGTTGTCACTCACCCGCAGTTCGTCAGCCGCCTCGTCGCGGTCGAGCCACAGCGACACTCCGCGGCCGCGATCCCAACCGGTGCCCAGCCGGGGGAACTCGATCACGCGGCCGTCGGGCTGGGTCAGCAGCGCGGCCGCGTCGGTGAACGCGAGCCGGACCTCGGTCCAGCTCGACCACCCCGGCCCGAAGGCACCCCGGGCCCGGTTGAACGAGTTGTACATCCGGCTCAGCGCCAGCGACGCGCTGCCGCCGGCGAACGACAGGTCCGTCTCCGGCTCGACGAAGTTGCCGGTGGAGGCGTTCACCGGATCGTCGGAATAGCCCGTGGTGGGCGCCACACCGAGTCGCGCCGGCGACGTGGGCGGGATGTCGCGGCGATTCACCGGTACCCCGGCGGCCTGGAGGCTGGCCTCCAACGCGCTGTCGGAGACCGTCACCATGTCACCGGAACCACCGGCCTGTTCGAAGGCCGTCGCGACCGTCTCCACCCAGGTCTTGTCCTGGTCGTTGAGTTGGTTGTACTGGCCCAGCGCGGTGTACACCGCGGAGCCGTCGATCCCGGTGGTTCCGTCGACTCCCCAGTCGAACCCGGCGTTGAACTCGGACTCGAATCCCCTCAGCTTGGCGGGCTTCCCCTGCAGGGACTGGAGCGATTCGGTCAGGCCGCTCACGAAGGTGCGCAGTGCCGTCGGCCGAGCCGACGACGTACCACCTCCGCCACTGCTCCCACCCCCTCCGGGCATCGGGTTCTCCCGATCCTTGGCGTCGGCCGAGAACTGCTTCGGCGGCGGCGGCGGTTTGGGTCCCTCCGGCGGATCCTCGTCACCACCGAGGTCGGAGAACGTGAGGTGCGCCTTGTCCTCGTCGTGCCGCTTCTTCCACTCCCGGGCTTCCCGGCGGCGTCGGTTCTCGTCGGGCACCAGATCCTTGACGTAGCGCACCTGGCGTGCGACATCGTCCAGCGCGGTGGCGATGTTCTCGCCGTCCTCGTCGGCGATGCCCTGATTGCGCTCGAAGAGCTGGGAGAACCGGCCCTTGAAGTCCTGCAGCGCGGTGCTGGTGCCGGTCCGGCGAGTGCTGCACTGGCTGCGGAGCTTGGTCGCCGTGTCGGTGCACCAGGAGATCAGCGATTCCGCCGCCGCCTCGTTGATCTTGACATCGGGGAGACCAGCCCAGGTACTCGGATCACTGCTACTTGCCACAACTCTTCCCTTCCGACCGCTCGTTCCCCGCGCCTGATGCGACGAGCGGGTCGTTCACCCGACAGAAGCCCGACTAATTTATGCGTCGGCAGAGTCAACTCGCAGCCCTGAACGCCCGAACGTCGATCACGGCCGACTCGAATCTCGTGGTGACGAGCTCAGCGGCCCAGGGCCTCGACCAGCTCGGTGACCGTACGGCTCTCGTCGATGACCCGCCCGACCTGGGCCCGGGTGCCGCGGAGCGGGTCCAGCAGCGGGATCCGCTGCAGCGCGGCCCGGCCCGGGACGTCGAAGATCACCGAGTCCCAGGAGGCGGCGACGACCGCGTCGGCGAACTTGGCCATCACCCGGCCCCGGAAGTAGGCCCGGGTGTCGGCCGGCGGCTCGGTCCGAGCCTGCTCGATCTCGGCGTCGCTGACCAGCCGCTGCATCCGGCCCTTGGCGACCAGCGCCTGGTAGAGGCTGCGGCGCGGGTCGACATCGCAGTACTGCAGGTCGATCAGGGCGACCTTCGCGGCATCCCAGCCCAGCCCGTCGCGTTCCCGGTACGAGTTCATCAGCCGCAGCTTGGCCACCCAGTCCAGCTGGTCCGCCAGTTCGTACGGGTCGCGGCGCAAAGCGTCCAGGCAGCTCTGCCAACGGGCGAACAGGTCCTTCGCCTCGATCCGGGCGGCCTCGGACAGGTCCTCCGCGACCGCGTCGTAGGTGGCCCGGCAGGCGTCCAGGTACATCTCCTGCAGCCCGATCGCGGTGATCGTCCGGCCGTCGGCGAGCCCGACCGTCATGGTGCAGGCCGGGTCGTGGCTGATCGCCCGCATCGCCGCCACCGGCGCGGCCAGCCGGACCTGCGGGCCGACGGAGCCGTACTCGATCGCGCGCAGCACCCAGGCGGCGCAGCCGAGCTTGAGGTAGGTGGAGATCTCCGACATCGTCGCGTCACCGGTGATCACGTGCAGCCGGCGGTGCTTGGTGGCGTCGGCGTGCGGTTCGTCGCGGGTGTTGATGATCGGCCGGTTCAGCGTCGTCTCCAGGCCCACCTCGGCCTCGAAGAAGTCGGCCCGCTGGCTGATCTGGAAGCCGGCCTGCTCGCTGGACTGGCCCAGCCCGACCCGGCCGGCGCCGATGATCACCTGCCGGCTGACCAGGTGCCCGGAGAACTGGGTCACGATCCGGTCGAACGGCGTGGCCCGGGACAGCAGGTAGTTCTCGTGGGTTCCGTACGAGGCGCCCTTGCCGTCGGTGTTGTTCTTGTACAGCCGGATCTGGCGGCCGATCGACTCGCTGGCCCGCTGGGCGGCGATCGCCATGATCGCGTCGCCCGCCTTGTCGTAGCGGACCGCGTCCAGGGCCGAGGTGACCTCCGGCCCGGAGAACTCGGGGTGTGCGTGGTCCACGTACAGCCGGGCGCCGTTGGTCAGGATCAGGTTGGCCATGCCCAGGTCGGTGTCGGTCAGCTGGTCCGGGTGGGCCTGGCCGCGGGTGAGCTCGTACCCGCGCAGGTCCCGCAGCGGCGTCTCGGTCTCGTAGTCCCAGCCCGAGGCCCCGCCCGCCGACGACCAGCCGTACGCCTTCACGACGTGGTTGGACAGCTGCATCGGATGAAGTTCCTCTTCGGCCGGCATTCCGATCGCGCTGATCCCGTACTCGGTCTCGATCCCCATCACACCGTCCACGCCATCAGCCTACGTTCCGCGGGCACGACCTCGGCGGCGGCCGCACCGTGGCAGGCGGGTTGCGACTACAGTGCTGCCGTGAAGCTCCCGCTGGCATTCACCATCGACTTGATCGCGGTCCTCGGATTCGCCATCGTCGGCCGCAACAGCCACGCCGAGTCGGTCAACGTGGTCGGCGTGACTCTGACCGCCTGGCCGTTCCTCGTCGGCACCGTCGTCGGCACCGTCCTCGCCCTGCTCTGGCACCGGCTCCGGCCGTCGCTGAGGTCCGCGGCCCCGGCCGGGCTGACCGCCGGGATCGTCGTCTGGGCCTGCACCGTCGTCGGCGGCATCGCGCTCCGGCTGGCCAGCGGCGACACGGCGGAGACCCCGTTCATCGTCGTCGCCACGATCAGCCTGGCCGTCCTGCTGCTCGGCTGGCGCCTCGGCTACCGGCTGATCCGGCAGGCCCGGCACGCCGCCACCGGCTGACCCCGCCATGGCCGCGCGGATCATCTTCCTGAACGGTGCGCCGAGCGCCGGCAAGTCCAGCACCGCGCGGGCGCTGCAACAGCGCCTCGACGAACCGCACTTCTACCTCGGGCTGGACGAGTTCCGGCGCGGCTACCTGGACCGGGTCTGGCTTGCCGATCACGGCGACCTGTTCCAGCGCACGGTCCGGGGCTATCTGCCGATGCTGGCGGCCATGGTGCGGGCCGGGCACCCGGTGATCGCCGAGGCGATCCTGACGCCGCAGAACGAGGCGCTCTACCTGGACCTGTTCGACGGCCTGCCGGTGATCTTCGTCGGCCTGACCTGCGACCTTGAGGTGGCCCAGGCCCGCGAGTCCGTACGGAACGACCGGCGCAGGGGGCCGATGGACCTCGACCAGCCGGACCTGCACACGCTCCACGATCACGGCTGCTACGACCTCACCGTCGACACCTCGCGGATCCCGGTCGAGCAGGTGGTGGACCGGATCCTGCCGGTCCTGGCCGACCCACCGGAGCCGTCCGCGTTCGACCGCCTCAGGCAACGCCCGACGGCCCAGGGCGGGCCAGGCCGCTGACCTGATCCGACGACGGCAGCGTGCGATCGTGTCCCGCATGTGCACCCTGACCCTCTTCTGTGGCCCGCCCGGCGCCGGCAAGACGACGCTCGCCCGCCGGCTCGAGGCGGACGGCGTCGGACTACGCCTGTGCACCGACGACTGGCAGGACGAGCTCGGCATCCCGATGACCGACTATGCCGCCCACGAACGGCTCCAGTTGCGGCTTTACGGCCTGGGCCTGGACCTGCTCTCGCGCGGCGTCGACGTGGTCCTCGAGGACGGGCTCTGGCGGCGGGAGGAGCGGACCCGCGTCTTCGCCGACGCCCGCGCCCGCGGCGCCCGGATCAGCTGGCACGTCTTCGAGGTCCCGGCGGAAGAACTGCGGCGGCGGCTCGCGGTCCGGCGGCAGCTCGCCGAGCCCGGCACGGCACCGGTCACCGACGCCGAACTGACGGCGATCCTCGCCGCGTTCGAGCCGCCCACCGCGGAGGAGCTGGCGGCGGTGGACGAGGTCACCGTGCACCGGCCGGCCGAGAATCTCGCGCCCGCTGACAACCGATTCGGCCGTCCATCCGTATAGGGGGCACCCAAGCTCGACTGGTCCCTACTACGGGAGGATCAATGGCTCGACGCGATGCCGAGTTCACGGAGTACGTCAACGAACGCAGATCGACGCTCCGGCGGGCCGCGTACCTGCTCTGCGGTGATTGGACCCAGGCCGAGGACGTCGTCCAGGTCGTCCTGATGAAGCTCTACGTCGCCTGGCCCCGGGTGCACCGGGACCGTGCCGACGCCTACGTACGGCGGATGATCGCGCGGACCGCGATCGACGAGTGGCGCCGCCCCAACCGGCGCGCCGTGCTGCCCGGTGACGCGCTGGTCGATCTTGTGCCGCCGGCGCCGGCCGGAGTCGGGTACGAGGAGCGTTCGGTGCTGCTCGACGCACTGCGGCAACTGCCCGGTCGGCAACGCCAGATCGTCGTGCTGCGGCACTGGTGGGGCTGCTCGGTGGCCGAGGTCGCCCGGGACCTGTTGATCACCCAGGGCACCGTGAAGAGCCAGACCGCCCGCGCCCTGGAGCGGCTGAAATCCATCCTCGGGCCGCCGGCCACCCAACCGTCCCCGCCTTCCCCGCCGCACGTCGAACTGATCGGAGAATCCTGATGAACGACGACCCGCAACTGCGCCGTGAGGACTTCGACGACTGCTTCGCCGGCGAGCCCCCGACCGTCTCCGCCGACGGCGACCTGACCCGTGGCCGGCACCTGCTCCGGCGGCGCCGCCGGATGGCCGGTGGGGTGGTCGCCGGCATCGTCGCGGTCGTCGTGCTCGCCGTACCGCTGCTCACCTCGCTGACCTTTCCCCCCGGCCCGGTCGACCCGGCCGTGCCGACCACCGTCCGGCCGACAGCTCCGACGCCGGGCCCGACCCAGAGCACCGGCCAGGAGGGCACCTGCACCGGCCAGACGATCAAGATCGCCGACGCGATCACCGACCCGGCCAGGCGCCCGGTGACCGACGCGAAGAAGGTTCCGGCGACCGACGAGAACGGCGACGAGAATCTCATGATCACCGTCGGGCCAACCGGCGAGGTGCTGCTCGAGGAGGGCCGCAGGGACTCCAGCGAGAACGACGTCACCACACTCCGGCCGGGTCAGCTGAAGATCTGGGATCCGGAGACCGGGAAGCGCACCACAGTCCGCGGCCCGGACGACCTGCACGCCGACACCCAGACGACCTACGCGGCGATGGACGAGAAGTTCGTCGTGTGGGTTGAGACTCCCGACACCACGGTCGGCACGACGACCTGGGAGTTGTACGCCTACGACCGCGCGACCAAGAAGATCAGCAAGGTCGCCGACTCCACGCAGACACCGAGCCACGGCGTGGGAAAGCCGGAGGCGATCCCGGTGCTCTGGAACGGAACCGTCTTCTGGCCCGAGGCGCGCGAGAACCCTGACGGTGGCGACCCATTGATCAACATCTACCGGCGCGATCTGGCATCCGGCGGAAAGACCCGGGTCGCAGTCCGGAACGCGATGGGGCCGGCCGCCACCGATGGGTGGCTCTACTTCGTCGACTACCAGCCCGGCGACAAGAAGAAGCGCGGGGTCCACCGCACCTCGCTCACCGGTGACCGGACCGAACTCGTCCACCAGGATGCGAAGCAGGAGCCGTCCTATCCGGCCGCCACCGGGGAGATCTCGGCCTGGAGCGTCGGCCCTGAATTGGTCGTCTACCGCGGCACGACCCTGATCGCCCGGCTGGTCGCGCCGAAGGGTGACCGGGTCACCGACGTCACCGCCGGCGACGGCACGATCGGCTTCATCTCCGGCAACGGCGGCGAGGGTGATCCGGAGTGGAACTACCTGCTCGACCTCCGCACCGGCTGCTCGCTGCACCGGCTCTCCGACAACGACGAGCTGGCCGCGGTCATCGCGACCGGGCGGACGGTCGCCTGGGCCGGTCCGGACGCCGAGGGCAACCGCTACACCTGGACTGTCGGCCGGCTGCGCTGACCGTACCGACGACGAAGGCCCCGGGTTCCTGCGAACCCGGGGCCTTCCTCGCTGTCGTGCCTACAGGTATTGACCGGTGTTGGACACCGTGTCGATGGACCGGCCCGGCTGGGTGCCCTTCGAGGACGAGATCAGGGTGCGGATGAACACGATCCGCTCCCCCTTCTTGCCCGAGATCTTGGCCCAGTCGTCCGGGTTGGTGGTGTTCGGCAGGTCCTCGTTCTCGGCGAACTCGTCCCGGCAGGCCTGCAGCAGATGCTCGATCCGCAAGCCCCGGACCCCGGTGTCGAGCAGGTCCTTGATCGCCATCTTCTTGGCCCGGTCGACGACGTTCTGGATCATCGCGCCGGAGTTGAAGTCCTTGAAGTACAGGACCTCCTTGTCGCCACCCGCGTACGTCACCTCGAGGAACTGGTTGTCCTCCGACTCGGCGTACATCCGGGTCACCACGCGGTCGATCATGGCCGCCGTGGTGCCCACCGGGTCACCCTCGAACTCGGCAAGATCATCGGCGTGCAACGGCAGGCTCGGCGTCAGGTACTTGCTGAAGATCTCCCGGGCCGCCTCGGCGTCCGGTCGTTCGATCTTGATCTTGACGTCCAGCCGGCCCGGGCGCAGGATCGCCGGATCGATCATGTCCTCGCGGTTCGAGGCACCGATGATGATCACGTTGTCCAGGCCCTCGACGCCGTCGATCTCGCTCAGCAGCTGCGGCACGATGGTGTTCTCGACGTCGGACGAGACGCCCGAACCGCGGGTCCGGAACAGCGAGTCCATCTCGTCGAAGAAGACGATCACCGGCATGCCGTCGGAGGCCTTGTCGCGGGCCCGCTGGAAGACCAGCCGGATGTGCCGCTCGGTCTCACCGACGTACTTGTTCAGCAGCTCCGGGCCCTTGATGTTGAGGAAGAAGCTGCGCCCCTCCTGGCCGGTCCGCTCGGTCACCTTCTTGGCCAGCGAGTTCGCGACCGCCTTGGCGATCATGGTCTTGCCACAGCCGGGCGGGCCGTACAGCAGGACACCCTTGGGCGCCTTCAGCTGGTGCTCGGCGAACAGCTCCTTGTGCAGGTACGGCAGCTCGACGGCGTCCCGGATCGATTCGATCTGGCCGCCCAGCCCGCCGAGATCCTCGTAGTCGATGTCCGGTACGTCCTCCAGCACCAGCTCCTCGACGTCCAGCTTCGGGATCCGCTCGTAGGCGAAGTGCACCCGCCGGTCGATCAGCAGCGAGTCACCGGACCGGAGCTGCGTCGCCCGCAGGGCCAGGCCCAGCCAGACGATGCTCTCCTCGTCGCCGTGCCCGACCACGAGGGCACGCAGCCCGTCGTCCAGCACCTCCTTGAGCAGCACCACCTCGCCGACCCGGTCGTAGCCAAGGACGCCGACCACGTTCAGCGCCTCGTTGACCATCACCTCGCGACCGGGTTCGAGCAGGTCCGTGGACACGTCAGGGCTGACGCTGACCCGCATCTTGCGGCCGGCCGTGAAGATGTCGGCCGTACCCTCGGAGCCGTCCTCCGGCGCCCCGAGGAACACCCCGAAGCTCGCCGGCGGCTGCGCCAACCGGTCCACCTCGGCCTTCAGGGCGACGATCTGATCCCGCGCCTCGCGCAGGGTTGAGGCCAGTCGATCATTGTTGGCCGCTGTGTTACGGGCGTCCTGGCGGGCTTCCGCCAGTCGGCGTTCGAGGACGGCGATGTCGTGTGGATGGGCCGCGATGCGCTCGCGGAGGCGATCCAATTCGGCTCTCAGGGATGCGATCTGGGCTACCAGGACGTCCCGGCCTTCGTTCGGTGTGGTCACTCCCCCTCACCTCCTCCGAAGACCTTACCCGGCAGCGGAACTCCCGCCCGGGAATTGATCACCGTCCTGGGACGCGGCGTCGTCCGGGGCCGTCGGCGCGTTCTGCCCCGCGGCCCGAGGGCCGTCGTAGTCGGCGCCGTACGCTCCCGGTGCCGGGCGGCGCTTGCGTACCGGAGCGGTCTCGCCGGGCGCCAGTCGCCGGCTGGTGATCAAGAACCCGGTGTGGCCGACCATCGTGTGCTGCGGCCGGATCGCCAGGCCCTCGGCCTGCCAGCCGCGGACCATCGACTCGGTCGCCTCCGGCTCGGTGTAGCCGCCGTGCACCCGGAGCGTCTCCACCACCCGGCCCAGCTGGGTCACCGTCGCGACGTAGCAGCAGAACACACCGCCCGGGATCAGCACCCGGCCGGCCGCCTCCACACAGTCCCACGGCGCCAGCATGTCCAGCACCACGCGGTCCACCGGGCCCGGATCCTCGGCCCCGAGCCGCTCCACCAGGTCCCCGGTGATCAAGGTCCAGGCCGGGTGCTCGGCACCCAGGAAGTTCCGTACGTTGCGCGCCGCGACCTCGGCGAAGTCCTGCCGGCGCTCGTACGAGATCAGGCGGCCGGTCGGGCCGATCGCGCGGAGCAGGCTGAGGGTCAGCGCGCCGGACCCGGCACCGGCCTCGATCACCCGCGCACCAGGGAAGATGTCCGCCCCGGTGACGATCTGGGCGGCGTCCTTCGGGTACACCACGGCGGCCCCGCGCGGCATCGCCGTGGTGAACTCGCCGAGCAGCGGCCGGAGCACCAGGAACTGGGTCCCGCCCAGCGAGCGGACCACCCGGCCCTCCGGCTTCCCGATCAGCTCGTCATGATCGACGATGCCCTTGGCGGTGTGGAACTTCGCGCCCTCGGCGAGCACGACGGAATGCCGCCGGCCCTTCGGGTCGGTCAGCGTGACCCGTTCACCGGGCCGCAGCTCGCCGCGGCGGACGCCGGACAGGTCCGGCCCCTCGGTCGTTTCGTTCATCGGCTCAGCCACCGCTCATTCCCCAGAATCCGAGTTGCCAGCCGGGCCCGAAGGACAGCGGGTCGACGTCGACCCCGACCCGGATGAACAGGTATTCGTCGCTCTGGCTGATCGGCAGCACGGTCAGGTCGGCCGCCGCCTTGGTCTGCAGCTGGGCGATCACGGTCTGGGCCTGCGCGTTGTCCGCGGTCGCCCGGTACTGCGCCTCCAGCGTCTGGACGGCGGTCTTGCTCGACTCCGGCGGCGCGGACAGGTACGGCTGCAGCCAGGCCACCGGCGTCGCCGCCCAGGCCTTCCGGTCGGCCAGGGTCAGGTCGGCCGCGGCATCCATCGGCCGCAGCCGTACGCTCAGGCCGCCGGTGTCCTCCAGCCGGCTGCGGATCTGGTTGGCCAGGTCCCGCTCGTCCGGACTGGTCGGGTCGTACGAGAGCGTCAGCTGGATCCGCTTCGCCCAGGTCACCTTCGGCTCCGCGACGCCGCCGACCGGGAAGCTCTTGACGTAGCCGGGCACCGTCGGCGGGACGATCGAGTCCAGCGTCCGGTCCGACTGCAGGGCGAGCGCGATCGCCTTCCGTACCGCGGCGTTCTGGCCGGCCCGCGACTCCGGGTTCCAGATCAGCTGCTGCACCCGGGCCCCGGCCAGCTCGCGGCCGGTGAAGCCCTCCGGCGAGTTCGGCGCCGCCGTCGCCTGCTGGCGCAGCCGGGTCACCGCGGCCGCGTTGAGACCACGCCAGACGACGTCGACCTTGGCGTCCGCGATCGCCTCCTCGATGACGCCGGAGTCCGGCTCGGTGCGGTAGACCAGCCCGGGCAGCCGGCCCGGCGTACGGCCCTTGTAGTCGGCGAAGCTCGCCAGTTGCAGCTCGTTCTCGGCGAACCGGCTGACCTGGAACGGGCCCGAACCGACGATCGGCTGGTCGACCGGCCGGAGCTCGTCCGCGTCGTACGTCTCCTCGTCGACGATCGACGCGCCGATCGAGGCCAGCGCCCAGGGGAACTGGGTGTCGGGCCGGCTCAGCACGAACTCGACCGTCTGCGGGTTCGGGGTCTGGATCCGCCGCAGCGTGGTGAACAGGATCGCCGACGAGCCCGGCACGTCCAGCCGGATCAGCCGCTCGATGCTGAACTTCACGTCGCTCGAGGTGAGCTCGTGCCCGTTGTGGAACTTCAGGTCCGTGCTCAGCGTGCAGGTGACCACGGTCTCCGAGGTGAAGATGCAGTCCCGGGCGGCGGCGTCCGGCTTCGGGGAGCTGCTGCCCGGATCGGCGGTCATCAGGCGCTGGTAGACGTTCTGGGCCAGGATCGCCGAGCCCTGGTCGACGACCCCGGCCGGGTCGACCACCCGGATCGGGTCGGTCGACATCACGGTGAACGGCCGCTTCGGGCTCGGGGTCGGCGTGGGCGGCTCGTTCGGCGTGTAGCACCCGGCCAGCAGCAGACCGGCCGCCGCGATCAGTGCGACGAACCGGCCGGTCCTACGACTCGGCATTGATCTCCTCGAGCAGCCGGGCCACCGCCTTCGCGTCCAGCTCGGTCATCGACCGGACGTGGACCCGGCGCGGTGCCGACGGGATGTGGACCAGGTTCTCCACCGCCACCACCACGGCGCCGGCCGCGTTGCCGGACCGGGCGCCGGTGCCGGAGTCCTCGAACACGACGCAGTCGTGCGCGGAGACGCCGAGCTTGTGGCAGGCCGTCTCGTACGGCTCCGGATGCGGCTTGCCGTTGGCCACCTCGTCACCGGCCACCGACGTCTGGAAGGTCCCCGGTGGCAGCCGCTCGATCGCCGCGTCGAGCAGCACCCGGTAGGACGCCGAGACCAGCGCGCACGGCACTCCGGCCTCGTTCAGCGAAGCGAGCAGCTCGAGCGCGCCGGGTCGCCACGGCACCTCGCCGCCCTTGAACTGCGCCACCACGCGGGTCAGCAACTCGTCGACCACCCAGGCCGGATCCAGGTCGGTCCGGCCGATCGCGTTCAGGATGTACGCACCCGAGTCGAGCAGCGAGTTGCCGACCAGCTGCTCGGCATGATCATCGGACCACTCGTGCCCGAGGCTGCCGACGAGTTCGTACTCGGCAGCGACCCAGAGCGGCTCGGTGTCGGCCAGGGTGCCGTCGAAGTCCCACAGGGCGGCGGCGAGGCTGGGCAGCGAGTTCGTCATCGGGTCTCCTCGACGTTCGGGCGCGCCAGGCCGGAGCGGCGGGAACAGACGGTCGGGAAGCGGCGGGATCCGCGAGAGGCATTCATGGCGCGGCCATTGTCGCAGACCACACTGAGCGCCCCGGCCACCCAGTGAGGCGTCCCGTCGGATGTCGCGGAATCGCTGCGGGTGCGGCGCTCGAGCCCGTTGCCACGTTGAACCGTGGGAGTTCAGGGGGTTTCACGACAGGCACCGGCAGTCGATCGGCAGGGTCGTTGGGCGACCAAGCTGCGGCAGCGGTCGGGCAAGGTTCGCCGGTTGGTCATCCGGCGCGGGACCCGGTGGTCACGGCGGCTTCCGACGCTGATGATCATGAGCCTCCCCCGCCGCTCCTTCCTCAGCCTGGCCGCCGGCACCGCCGCGGTCGGCTCCACGCTCCCGATCAGTTTCGACTCCGCCGCCGCGGCCCCGTCGCCCCGGCTGGACGACCCGTTCACGCTCGGCGTGGCCAGCGGCGACCCGCTGCCCGAGGCCGTGGTGATCTGGACCCGACTGGCCCCGAAGCCGCTGGAGGGCGGCGGCATGCCGAACCGCAGCTACCGGGTGGACTGGCAGGTCGCCGCCGACGAGAGCTTCCGCCGCGTGGTGCGCTCCGGCGTGGCGTCGGCCGACCCCGATCAGGGCCACAGCGTGCACGTCGACGTCCGCGGGCTGGAGCCGGGCCACACGTACTGGTTCCGGTTCCGGCAGGGCGACCACCTCAGCCCGGCCGGTCGCACCCGGACCGCGCCCGCCGCCAAGTCCGACCCGGCCAAGCTGCGCTGGGCGGTCACGTCCTGCCAGAACTGGGAGGCCGGCTACTACAACGCGCACCGGCACCTGGCGGCCGAGGACCTCGACTTCGTCGCGTTCCTCGGCGACTACATCTACGAGGGCAAGCCGAACCCGAACGCGCTCCGGTCGCACCAGGGCACCGACGAGCCGTACTCACTGACCGACTACCGCAACCGGCACGCCCAGTACCGCACCGATGTTGATCTTCAGGCCGCGCACGCCGCGCACCCGTTCATCTGCACGCCCGATGATCATGAGATCGACAACAACTGGGCCGACGACGTGCCGCAGGACCCCGACCAGCAGACGCCGGAGGCGTTCCGGGCCCGCCGGATCGCGGCGCTGCAGGCGTACTGGGAGCACATGCCGTTCCGCCGCACCTCGCTCCCGCACGGTCCGGACATGCAGATCTACCGGGCCTTCCGGTTCGGCCGGCTGCTCGACGTCCCGGTGCTGGACACCCGGCAGTACCGGTCGGACCAGGTGACCACCTTGGCCGAGGCCGAGGCGCCCGGCCGGACGATCACCGGCGAGGAGCAGGAGAAGTGGCTGATGGACCGGCTGACCTCCTCGCCGACCCGCTGGAACGTCCTGGCGAACCAGGTCATGTGGGCCCAGAACGACCGCACCGCCGGGCCCGAGGAGTCCTTCGACTTCGACAACCTGGACGGCTACCGCTGGCAGCGGCGGCGGCTGCTGAACGAGTTCCGCCAGGTACGGAATCCGGTGATCATGACCGGCGACCGGCACTGCACCTGGGCCTGCGACCTGAAGACCGACTTCGATCACGAGGGCTCGGAGGTGGTCGGGGCCGAGTTCACCGGTACCTCGATCACGTCGGGCGGCGACGCCGACCCGGTCGCCTTCCACAAGACCTACGACCCGATCATGGCCGACAGCCCGCACTGGCGCTACATCGACAACCAGCGCGGCTATCTGATCATGGAAGCCGACCGCAAGCAGTTGACCACGAAGCTGCGGCTGGTGGACACGGTGACCAAGCCCGAGTCGCAGGTACGGACCGCGGCGACGTTCGTGGTCCTCGACGGAGTGCCCGGCATCACCGACGTGTCTGCTTGATCAACTTCTCCGGGCCGGATTGCGCCGGCACGGCGAGCGCGAGGAACTCCTCGACCCGGACCAGCCGCATCAGCCAGGCGGCCGGTCCGGGCAGCAGCCGCAGCGCGTCGACCGCGGCCAACCGCGTCGGCGCGGACACCGGATACGTCCGGCCGGCCCTGGTCAGTTCGCCGGTGCCGGCGACCTCCAGGTTCCGGGCCCAGTCGGCGGCGCTGTCGTACACCAAGCCGATCAGGAAACCCCGCTCGGTCCGGTAGGCCTGCACCGGCGTCCGGTACGCCGTTCCGCTGCGCCGTCCCACGTGGTGCAGCACGGCGAGCGGTGGCAGCCGCCGGGCCAGCGGCAGCAGCACCGGATTGATCACCGGACCGAGGGCCTTCATCGCGCGGGGCATCGTCATCGTCGTTCTCCTCCGGTACGTAGTCCGTCCATGATCAAGTCCAGATAGCGGCGCCAGCCGGAGCCGGACCGGTCCGCGGCGGTGCCGATCATCGCCATCAGCACCGGCAGGTCGTCGACCCCGAGATCGGCCCGCAGGCTGCCGTCCGCCCGGGCCCGGTCCAGCACCAGCCGCAGTCTCGGCCGCAGCCGCCGCAGCGTGGTCGCGAACTGGTCGCCGGCCCGTTCGTCGGCGAGCAGCACCTCGCGCAGGCCGCGATCCTCCGCGTGCAGCACGGCCAGCCCGGTGATCAACTCGGCGAGGGCGTCCCAGGGCGGCCCGTCGCTGCCGGCGGACCGGTCGACCAACGCCTCGACCTCGGCGACCCGGTCCTCGAACAGCGCGCCGACCAGCGCGGCACGGTTCGGGAACTTGCGGTACACGGTGCCGACGCCGAGCCCGGCCCGGGCCGCCACGTCGTCGAGCGTGACCTGCAGGCCGCGTTCGGCGAAGGCCGCCTTGGCGCTGGCGATGATCAACTGCCGGTTGCGTTCGGCGTCCCGGCGGAGCGGGCGGCCGCCGGCCTCGGGCTTCGACATGGAGCCAGCGTAGCACTAACCGGAGGTAGCACCTCCGCTTCTTGTGCGTGGCTGAACCTGGCAGACTCGCACCAGGCTCCCGCGGGCCCCTTCGGTGCGACCGGGCCGGTGGGATATCTTGACATCAAGACAGCGAGAAGGACCGTTAAGGAGAGACCGTCTTGTCCAAGATCATCTACACCCTGACCGACGAGGCGCCGCTACTGGCGACGTACTCGTTCCTGCCGATCATCGAGGCCTTCACCAAGGGCGCCGGGGTTCAGGTGGAGACCCGGGACATCTCGGTCGCGGCGCGCATCCTGGCGGCGTTCGCCGACCGGCTGCCGGCCGACCAGCAGGTCCCGGACTCGCTGGCCGAGCTCGGCGAACTGGCCACCACCCCCGAGGCCAACATCATCAAGCTGCCCAACATCTCGGCCTCCGTACCGCAGCTGAAGGCGGCCGTCGCCGAGTTGCAGTCCCAGGGCTACGCGCTGCCCGACTACCCCGACGAGGTCGAGTCCGACGAGGACGCCGACGTCCGGGCCCGCTACGACAAGGTGAAGGGCTCCGCGGTCAACCCGGTGCTCCGGGAGGGCAACTCGGACCGCCGGGCACCCGCCTCGGTGAAGAACTACGCGCGTTCGCACCCGCACTCGATGGGCGCCTGGACCGCGGACTCCAAGACCAACGTGGCGCACCTCGAGGCCGGCGACTTCCGCAGCAACGAGCAGTCCGTCGTGCTGCCCGCCGACGACGTGCTGACGATCAAGCACACCGCGGCCGACGGCACCGAAACGATCTTGAAGGACGGCCTGAAGGTGCTGGCCGGCGAGGTCGTCGACGCCACCTTCATGAGCGCCGCGGCGCTGGACGCCTTCCTGACCGAGCAGATCGCCCGGGCCAAGGCCGACGGCGTGCTGTTCTCGCTGCATCTCAAGGCCACCATGATGAAGGTGTCCGACCCGATCATCTTCGGGCACGCGGTGCGTGCGTTCCTGCCGACCGTGTTCGAGACGTACGGCAGCGAGCTGGCCGAGGCCGGGCTGAGCCCCAACGACGGGCTGGGCTCGATCCTGGCCGGGCTCGCCGAACTGCCGAACGGCGCCGAGATCAAGGCCGCCATCGAGCAGGGGCTGGCGGCCGGGCCGGCGCTGGCGATGGTCAACTCCGACAAGGGCATCTCCAACCTGCACGTGCCGAGCGACGTGATCGTGGACGCTTCGATGCCGGCCATGATCCGTACCTCCGGGCACATGTGGGGCCCGGACGGGAACGAGGCCGACACCCTGGCGGTGCTGCCGGACAGCTCGTACGCGGGCATCTACCAGGTGGTGCTGGACGACTGCCGGGCCAACGGCGCGTTCGACCCGGCCACCATGGGCTCGGTGCCGAACGTCGGCCTGATGGCCCAGAAGGCCGAGGAGTACGGCAGCCACGACAAGACGTTCGAGATCGCGGCCGCGGGCACCGTTGCGGTGATCAACTCCGCCGGCGAGACCTTGATCAGCCACCAGGTCGAGGCCGGCGACATCTGGCGGGCCTGCCAGACCAAGGACGCGCCGATCCAGGACTGGGTCAAGCTCGCGGTGACCCGGGCCCGGGCGTCCGGCTCGCCGGCGATCTTCTGGCTGGACGAGTCGCGGGCCCATGACCGGAACCTGATCGCCAAGGTGAAGACGTACCTCGCCGATCATGACACCGACGGCCTGGACCTGCAGATCCTGGCGCCGGTGGACGCGATCAAGCTGTCGATCGACCGGATCCGCAAGGGCGAGGACACCATCTCGGTGACCGGCAACGTCCTCCGCGACTACCTGACCGACCTGTTCCCGATCCTGGAGCTGGGCACCAGCGCCAAGATGCTGTCGGTGGTGCCGCTGATGAACGGCGGCGGCCTGTTCGAGACCGGCGCCGGCGGTTCGGCGCCGAAGCACGTGCAGCAACTGGTCAGCGAGAACTACCTGCGCTGGGACAGCCTCGGCGAGTTCCTGGCGCTGGCCGAGAGCCTGCGCCATCTCGCCGAGTCGACCGACAACGCACGGGCCCAGGTGCTGGCCGACGCGCTGGACGAGGCGACCGAGACGCTGCTCAACGAGAACCGGTCACCGGCCCGCAAGCTCGGCTCGATCGACAACCGCGGCAGCCACTTCTATCTGGCCCTCTACTGGGCGCAGCGGCTCGCCGCGCAGACCGCGGACGCCGAGCTCGCCGCGACCTTCGGGCCGGTCGCCCAGCGGCTCACCGAGCAGGAGTCCGCGATCGCGGCGGAACTCCTGGCGGTGCAGGGTTCGCCGGCCGACATCGGCGGCTACTACCGTCCCGACGCCGCGAAGACGACGGCCGTGATGCGGCCGTCGCCGGTGCTGAACGAGACGGTCGACGCCCTGCGCGGCTGACCACGAGAAAGCCCCCTTCCCTCGGTGCGCTCGCACCAGGGAAGGGGGCTTTTTCCTTTTCGGTAAGGGTTCCTAGAAGTCGAGCCGGTAGTAGCGCGCCATGTTGGCCATCGCGGGCACGTTCTTGCCCAGGGCGGCGAGCACCTGGTAGCGCGTGGACAGGACGGAGAAGTCGCTGGCGTCGAAGACTCCGACCACGTCGGTGCAGTGCAGCCGCCAGTGGATGGTCTCCAGTTCGGTCGGCCAGTCGATCCCCCAGTGCAGCGTGGCGGCCGCCTTGTGCACGGCCCCGTTCAGCCGCTGCAGCCGGATGCCGAGCCGGCTGAACCCATCGAAGATCATTTGGCCGGTCGGGAAGGAGTCGACCAGCCGCCGGAGCAGCGCCCGGCCGCCGGTCTCGGTCAGGTAGTAGACCAGGCCCTCCGCGACCACCAGGGTCGGCCGGTCCTGGGGCACCTCGGCCAGCCAGGCCGGGTCGGTCACCGAGGAGGCGATCATGGTGCTGCCCGTACGATCGCCGAACAGCGTCCGCCGCAGCGCGATCACGTCCGGCAGGTCGATGTCGTACCAGGCGACGCCGGGGCCGGGGTTCACCCGCCAGACCCGGGTGTCCAGGCCACAGCCGAGATGCAGCACGGTCGCCGACCGGTGCCGGGCCAGGAACTCGCGGGTCCAGCCGTCCAGGAACTCCGCCCGCATCGCGACCGAGTAGTGATCACCGGGTCGCAGGCCGGTCTGCGTCGGATCGAAGTTGATCTTGTCCAGGGTTTCGGCGGCGAGCATGTCGCCGAGGATCGGGTCGGGCGAGCGGGCGTCGAGTGCGCGTCCGTACAGCGTCGCGAGCATCGTCGCCTCGGCGCCGCGAAGTTCCACCCGGGGCCCGTCCGCGGCCTTCGATCGAGCAGAGTCGGTCACGCCATCGATCTTAGTGCCGCTGAGCCGTTCCGCCCCCGCGGACGAGGGTGATCAACTCGTCGATGAGATCGTCGGGCCCCGGCGCGCCGGGCCGCTTGCGCAGATGGCCGGCCAATTCAAGGTCGACCAGGCCGTGCGCGGTCGACCGGAGCAGCGCCACCAGCCGCTCGGTGCCCCGCGGCAGCGCCTCGTCCTCCGCCTGTGCCGCCGTCACCACCTCGGTGATCGCGACGACGGCGGCCTGCGCTGCGTCCTCCAATTCGGCATGGGGACCGGTCCAGGCTCCGAACACCAGCCGGAACCGTTCCGGCGCGGCGACCGCCCAGCCGACGTAGGCGTGCAGCGCGGCGCCGATCCGGGCCGCGCCGGTCTCCCCCGCCGCGGCCTCGGTCAGCCGGCCGGCCAGGACGCGCAGTTCGTCGGCCGCGATCGCCGCGAGCAGGTCGCGCTTGTCCCGGAAGTGCTTGTACGGGGCGTTGTGCGAGACACCGGCGCGGCGGCCGACCTCGCGCAGCGTCACCGCGGCCGGGCCGCCCTCGTCGAGCAGCGCAGCGGCTCCGTCGATCAACCGGTCCCGGGTGGTGGCCACGCCCCGAACCTACCGGGGCCAGGAGCCCGCCGAAGCGCCCCTCGATCCCTGAACCCGCCGAAGCCACCGGATCTCTGAGCCTGTCGAAGCTCCCCCCGATCCCTGAGCCTGTCGAAGGGCAAAGCCGGATCCCGTTCCCGACAGCCTCAGGAAACGTCGGCCGGCAAGCCGACCAGCGCCGCACTCTCGTCCCACAGCCGGTACAGCCGGGCCGGGTCGGTCGTGTGCGGTGCGGTCGGCACCGCCTGCCGGCGCAGGTAGTACCGCCCCGTCTGCCCGGCCGGCTCCGGCGCGGTGGCCAGCCAGAACGGGGTGTCGGATCCCTCGTCCAGGCTCTGCGCGAACGGGTTGATCATGGTCGTGAAGAGCCGCAGCAGGCCGATGCAGTTCCGGCCGAGGCCGGTCTGGTCGACGATCCCGGGGTGGCCGCCGTTGACGGTGATCATGGTGTCGGCGAGCCGGGCGGCGAGGGCGTACCCGAACATCGCGTTCATGTTCTTCGTTCGGCCGTACGCGACGAAGGGCCGGAAGCTGGGCACCGGGCCGAGGGTCCGCCGGTTCCGGAACTCGAGGTCGTCCAGGTCGACCGGCGTGCGCCGCAGCCCTCCCGGATGGGCGCCGACGATGACGAACCGGGCCGGCCGGTCGCCGAGCCGCTGGGCGAGGATCCGGAGCAGCACGTACGGGGCGAGATGGTTGGTGGCCAGCATCAGCTGCCGCCCCTCGCCCGTGACCGCGTCCAGCGGCGCGATCACTGCCGCGTTGTTGATCACCACGTCCGGCAGCGGCTCGAGCCGCTCGGCCAGCGCCCGGACCTCCGCCGTCAGCGACAGGTCCGAGACCTCCCCGGCGAGATCGGCACCCGGCACCGCCTCCGCGATCCGGCCCCGCGCCCGGTCGATCCGCTCCGCCGAGCGACCGACCATGATCACGGAGTGGCCCGACTCCGCCAGCCGCCGGCTGATCCGCTCCCCGATCCCGCCGGTCGCACCGGTGACGACAACACGCATCCCCAACACCTCCACCACGCCATCAGGTTGACATCGTCAACCTTAGCTCGCAGGTTGTCGGCGTCAACCGCCGACTGGGTTCGACGAGCGGCGACCAAAGACGTCGGAGCGTCGGGAAGCCCAAGCCGCAGGATCTCTCGTGGTCGGTGAATCCGGCCCACCGACTGGACGCAAAGGGCAACTCCGGGCGCCGGATCGCGGACAAAGCGTCCGGTCGATGTCGGCAAGTTCCGGCGGCCGGCCACCGCCCGCAAGTTCTCTCGTGGTCGGTGATCCGGCGGCTGGTCAGCCTGGGACCGGGCGACTCGCATCGACGATTCGGAAGGACCCGGCCGGGGTTTCCACCCAACCTCCAACCCGCGCCGGATTGCGTACTCGGCTCCCCGTCACCCTCCTGCCCGAGCCCGCCGACTGGGCACAACAGCAGCGACACGCCGCCGAAACGCCTGCTTTTGTGCCCGGTCGGCGTCCGCCTTTTAGCGCGCGTTGAAGTATTTGGCTTCGGGGTGGTGGACGACCAAGGCGTCGGTGGACTGCTCCGGATGCAGCTGCAGTTCCTCGGACAGCTCGACGCCGATCCGTTCCGGCTTGAGCAGGTCGACCAGCTTGGCCCGGTCCTCCAGGTCGGGGCAGGCCGGGTAGCCGAACGAGTAGCGGGAGCCGCGGTAGGCCTGGTCCCGGATCATGTCGTCCATCGCGCCGTCGTCGGCGGCCAGGCCGAGGTCGGAGCGGATCCGGGCGTGCCACAGCTCGGCCAGCGCCTCGGTCAGCTGGACGCTCAGCCCGTGCAGCTCCAGGTAGTCCCGGTAGGCGTTCTTCTCGAACAGCTCCGCCGTCGCGCGGGACACCGCCGAGCCCATCGTGACCAGGTGGAACGCGATCACGTCCGGGCCCTTCGCGGTGGCCAGTTCGCGGTCCCGGAAGAAGTCGGCCAGGCAGAGGTACCGGCCGCGCCGCTGTCGCGGGAACGTGAACCGGTGCAGCTCGGCGCCCGGGTCCGCGGCCTCGCCGCCGGGCCGCAGCACGATCAGCTCGTCGCCGTCGCTGTAGCAGGGCCAGTAGCCGTAGGTCACCGCGAACTCGGCGATCGAGTCGGTCTGGACCCGGTCCAGCCACATCCGCAGCCGGGGCCGGCCCTCGCGCTCCACCAGCTCCTCGTACGACTCGCCGTCGCGGGAACCCTTCAGGCCCCACTGACCCATGAACGTCGCCCGTTCGTCCAGGTAGCCGGTCACGTCGGCCAGCGCGATCCCCTTGACGATGCGCTCGCCCCAGAACGGCGGCTCCGGTACGTCGACGTCGCGGGCCACGTCGGAGCGGGCGGGCAGCTCGACCCGCTCCTCCACCGCGACCGCGGACCTGCTCTTGGCCTTGACCCGGCGCTCCCGCGGGGCCGGCAGCGCGGCACCCTCGTCGCCGCGCTTCACCGCCATCACGGCATCCATCAGCCGGAGCCCCTCGAACGCGTCCCGGGCGTAGCGGACCTCGCCGTCGAACACCTGGCCCAGGTCCTCCTCGACGTAGGACCGGGTCAGGGCCGCGCCGCCGAGCAGGACCGGGAAGTCCTTGGCCATGCCGCGGCTGTTCAGCTCCTCGAGGTTCTCCTTCATCACCACGGTCGACTTCACCAGCAGCCCGGACATCCCGATCGCGTCGGCCTTGTGCTGCTCGGCCGCCTCGATGATCGTGGTGATCGGCTGCTTGATGCCGAGGTTGACCACCGTGTAGCCGTTGTTGGTCAGGATGATGTCGACCAGGTTCTTGCCGATGTCGTGCACGTCGCCCTTGACCGTGGCCAGCACGATGGTGCCCTTGCCGGCCGAGTCGGTCTTCTCCAGATGCGGCTCCAGGTGGGCCACCGCGGTCTTCATCACCTCGGCCGACTGCAGTACGAACGGCAGCTGCATCTCGCCGGAGCCGAACAGCTCGCCGACCACCTTCATCCCGGCCAGCAGGTCGTCGTTGATGATCGCCAGGCCCGGCTTCTCGGCCAGCGCAAGATCAAGATCGTCGCTCAGGCCCTTGCCCTCGCCGTCGATGATCCGGCGCTTCAGCCGCTCGGTGACGGGCAGCTTGGCCAGCTCGGCCGCCCGCTCGGCCTTCGTGTCGGCCATCTTCACGCCGGAGAAGATCTCCAGGTAGCGCTGCAGCGGGTCGTAGTCCTCCCGCCGCCGGTCGTACACAAGATCAAGAGCGACTTCCCGTTGTTCGTCAGGGATCCGGGCCATCGGCATGATCTTGGCCGCGTGCACGATCGCCGAGTCCAGCCCGGCCTCGACGCACTCGTGCAGGAAGACGGAGTTGAGCACCACCCGGGCGGCCGGGCTGAGGCCGAACGAGATGTTCGACAGCCCGAGGGTGGTCTGCACCTCCGGGTAGAGCCGCTTCACCTCGCGGATCGCCTCGATCGTCTCGATGCCGTCCCGCCGGGTCTCCTCCTGGCCGGTGGCGATCGGGAAGGTCAGGCAGTCGATCACGATGTCGGAGGTCTTCAGGCCCCAGTTGCCGGTCAGGTCATCGATCAGCCGCTGCGCGACCCGGACCTTCCACTCCCGGGTCCGGGCCTGGCCCTCCTCGTCGATGGTCAGCGCCATCACCGCGGAGCCGTGCTCGACCACCAGTTCCATGATCTTGGTGAACCGGGAGTCCGGCCCGTCGCCGTCCTCGTAGTTCACCGAGTTGATCACCGCGCGGCCGGCCAGGCACTCCAGGCCGGCCTGCAGCACCGCCGGCTCGGTGGAGTCGATCACGATCGGCAGGGTCGAGGCGGTCGCCACCCGGAACGCGAGCTCGCGCATGTCGGCGGCACCGTCCCGGCCGACGTAGTCGACGTTCAGGTCGAGCAGGTGCGCCCCGTCGCGGATCTGCGACCGGGCGATCTCGACGCAGTCGTCCCAGCGCTCCTCGAGCAGTGCCTCGCGGAACGCCTTCGAGCCGTTGGCGTTGGTCCGCTCCCCGATCGACAGGTAGCTGGTGTCCTGCCGGAACGGCACCTCCGCGTACAGCGACGCCGAGGCGGCAACCGGCTGCGGCGTACGTTCCTGGACCGGCCGGGCCTGGAGCCGGTCGACCACCTGCCGCAGGTGTTCCGGGGTGGTGCCGCAACAACCCCCGACCAGACCCAGCCCGAACTCGCCGGCGAACTGTTCCAGGGCGTCGGCCAGTTCGACCGGCGTCAGCGGGTAGCGGGCCCCGTCCGCGGTCAGCTCCGGGAGTCCGGCGTTGGGCATGCAGGCGACGCCGATCCGGGCGTGCCGGGACAGGTGCCGCAGATGCTCGCTCATCTCGGCCGGGCCGGTCGCGCAGTTGAGCCCGATCAGGTCGATCCCGAGCGGCTCCAGGGAGGTCAGCGCGGCGCCGATCTCGGTGCCGAGCAGCATCGTCCCGGTGGTTTCCACGGTGACGTTGACGATGATCGGCACGTCCCGGCCGGCCACCTCGCGGGCCCGCTTGGCGGCGATCGTGGCGGCCTTGGTCTGCAGCAGGTCCTGCGAGGTCTCGATCAGGACGCCGTCGATGCCGCCGGCCAGCATGGCCTCGACCTGCCGCTGGTAGGCGTCCCGCAGCTTGGCGTACGTGACGTGGCCCAGGGTCGGCAGCTTGGTGCCGGGGCCGACGCTGCCGAGGACGTACCGGGGACGGCCGGGGGTGGCGTAGCGGTCGGCGGCGCGGCGGGCGATCCGGGCGCCGGCCTCGGCCAGCTCCTCGATCCGCTCCGGGATGTCGTACTCACCGAGGGCGGAGAGGTTGGTGCCGAAGGTGTTCGTCTCGACCGCGTCGACGCCGGCCTCGAAGTAGGCCGCGTGGATCGCCTCGACCACGTCCGGCCGGGTGGCGTTGAGGACCTCGTTGCAGCCCTCGAGTTGTTCGAAATCGTCCAGGGACAGGTCGTACGCCTGCAACATGGTGCCCATCGCGCCGTCGGCGATGACTACACGCTCAGAGAGCGCGGTTCGAAGGTCCGGGTTGGCTGCGTTGTACGAACTCACCGACCGAGGATAGCGACGACCGATGAACAGTCGGGGGACCCGGCCACCAGTCGAGAGACGTAGGGTTGTCCCTGTGCCGGATCCCTCCCCCGAATCAGCCGCCGACTCCGTCGATCTGCGCGGGCTGAACGAGCCCTTCGCGGTGATCGCGTTCCAGGGCTGGAACGACGCGGGAGGCGCCGCCTCGGACACCGTGCAGCGACTCGCCGAGATCACCGACGCCAAGCTCGGGTACGAGATCGACGGCGACGACTTCTACGACTTCCAGGTGAACCGCCCCGAGGTCCACCTCGACGACGACGGCGTGCGCCGGCTGACCTGGCCGGTCACCCAGGTGAAGGCGGGCCGGCTGGCCGACGGGCGCGACCTGGTGCTGATCGACGGCTACGAGCCGAACATGCGCTGGCGCCAGTTCTGCACCCTGATCACGTCGGCGCTGGAGTCGGCCGGGGTGCGCCGCGTCTACCTGCTCGGCGCGCTGCTCGCCGACACGCCGCACACCCGGCCGATCCCGGTCTCGCAGACCGCGAACGATCCCGACACCGCCGAGCGGCTGGGCCTGGAGATGTCGACGTATGAGGGCCCGACCGGCATCGTCGGCGTGCTCGGCGACGCGCTGACCCGATCCGGCACCGAGGTGATCACGCTGTGGGCGGCGGTGCCGCACTACGTGTCCCGGACGCCGTGCCCCAAGGCCACCCTGGCCCTGCTGTCGAAGCTGGAGTCGACGCTCGACGTACCGCTGGATCACGGCGACCTGCCCGAACTGTCCCGGGCCTGGGAACGCGGCGTCGACCAGCTCGCCGAGTCCGACGACGAGATCGCCGAGTACGTCCAGACGCTGGAGCAGCAGCGCGACGAGACCGAGTTGCCCGAAGCGTCCGGCGAGGCGATCGCCGCCGAGTTCGAGCGCTACCTGCGCCGCCGCGAGTCGTAGCCCGGTCCGTCAGGACCCCTGGCTGAACATCAGTACGACGAGCAGCGTGGGCACCGTGGTGACGAGGTTGACCAGCAGGTGGGCGAAGATCAACGGGACCAGCCGGCGTTGCCGGTGCAGGATCAGGCCGGCACCGACAGCCCAGACGGCGAAGGCGATCCCGAAGACCGGCATCGCGGCCGCGGTCGGCGCGAAGAACAGGTGCTGCAGCGCGAACAGGGCCGCCGGGATCCCGATGGCGAGCCAGGTCGGCAGCCGAGTGGCGAGTTCGGTCTGCGCGTAGCCCCGGTAGATCAACTCCTCCGCCGGAGCGTTCAGCGGCGCGAACGTGATCACGGTGATCACGAAGAGGGTGATCATCAGCCAGGGTGGCCAGGCGACCGCAGTGGCGGTGTCGACGAAGATCGTCGCGAACGCGGTGGTCATATCGCTGCCGTACCGGATCGCCATCACGGCGAACAGCGCCGCACCGAACCCGGCCTGCAGCACCACGAACCAGAGCAGCCCCCAGAGCAGGTCGCGCGGCAGCCGACCGCGGGACAGCCCCACCAGGTCGCGAAGGCGGCGCCCCTCCCGGTGCAATCGCCGCCGGAGCAGCATCAGGGAGGCCACGTTGACCGGGAACAGCAGCAGCGCCGACAGCGCCACCACCGGAAATCCGACCGGCTGACCGGCCGCCCGGAGCAGCGCCCAGGTGATCAGGTTGACGACCAGGACCAGCCCGACGCGGAGCGCCGGCAGCCCGATCGCCCAGCCGATCATCCCCCGGCTCGACTCCGGAGCGTGCTGACCATCGTGTCCGGGTCGTCGGCGCCGAAGACGGCGGAGCCCGCGACGAAGGTGTCGGCGCCAGCCTCGGCGCAGCGGGCGATCGTGTCCGCCGAGATGCCGCCGTCGACCTCGAGCCAGATGTCGGCGCCGGAGGCGTCCAGCAGCTCGCGGGTCCGGCGCAGCTTCGGCAGCATCAGGTCGAGGAACTTCTGGCCGCCGAAGCCAGGTTCGACGGTCATGATCAAGATCATGTCCAGTTCGCCGATCAGGTCGGCGTACGGCTCGATCGGGGTCGCCGGCCGGAGCGCCATCCCGGCCCGGGCGCCCCGCGCGCGCAGTTCCCGGGCCAGCCGGACCGGCGCCGACGAGGCCTCGACGTGGAAGGTGACCGACTCCGCGCCGGCCTCGGCGTAGGAGGGTGCCCAGCGGTCCGGGTCGTCGATCATCAGATGGATGTCGAGCAGCTTGTCGGTCGCCTTGCGCAGCGACTCGACCACCGGCAGCCCCAGCGTCAGATTCGGTACGAACCGGTAGTCCATCACGTCGACATGGATGCCGTCCGCACTGCCCACGGCCGCGATCTCGGACTGCAGGTTGGCGAAGTCGGCCGACAGCAGGCTCGGCATGATCTTGATCCCCACGGGCCGCACTCTACTGACCGAAATCCAGCAGACTTCCCGCCCCGGGCCGGGTTCGGGCCGTTTCCTCGCCGAGTGCGCTGGATTTCGGTCAATCGACCCGCAGATAGGCCGCGAACATCGCATCCGTCCCGTGCCGGTGCGGCCACAGTTGGAGGTACGGGCCCGCTGCCGAATCCGGCGGTTCCGGCAACCCGGCTCCCGCGAGCACGTCGGCCGCCGCCACCGTCGTGACCCCGGTCCGCTCCGCGAGCACGGCCTCGACCACCTCAACGGTCTCCCGCCGATGCGGCGAACAGGTCACGTAACCGACCAGGCCGCCGGGCCGCGCCGCGTCCAGCGCCGCGTGGAGCAGCGCTCGCTGCAGCGGCACCAGCTGGTCCAGCGTCGCCGGGTCCCGGCGCCAGCGCGACTCCGGCCGGCGGCGCAGCGAGCCGAGGCCGGTGCACGGCACGTCGGCGAGCACCCGGCCGAAGCGCCCGGAGCGCCAGGCCGGCCGGGTGCCGTCGGCAACGACCACCTCGACCGAGTCGAGCCCCCGGACCGCCGAGCGGACCAGGTCGGCCCGGTGCCGGCTCACCTCGGCCGCGAGCAGCCAGGTCCCGGCCGCCTTCGCCAGCCCGGCCAGCAGAGCCGACTTCCCGCCCGGCCCGGCACAGAGATCGAGCCAGGGATCCACGTCCCCTGAGCTGGTCGAAGGGCCAGGAAGCGCTGCGGCGACGAGTTGGGAGCCTTCGTCCTGGACGCCCGCCCTCCCCTGGCGTACGGCAGCGAGCTCGGCCGGCGAGCCCTGCCAGGTTGCGGCGTACGGGGACCAGCGGCCCGGCCCTGCGCCGGCCTCGACCAGCTCGGAGACCTCGGCCAGGCCCGGCCGGACCGCGAGCGTGACCGGGGCCGGCTCGTTGTTGGCCAGCAGCGCCGGCTCCAGCTCGGCCTCGGGCAGGACGTCGGCGTACGCGTCGACGATCCAGCGCGGGTGCGCGGTCCGGATCGCCAGCGCCTCCCGCGGCGCCAGGCCGCGGCTCAGCCGGTCGGTCCAGGACCGGTAGTCGTGGGCGGCGACCTTGCGCAGGACGGCGTTGACCAGCCCGGTGATCTTGGGCCCGACGGCCTCGCGGGCCAGGTCGACGGTGCTGGCGACCGCGGCGTGGGCCGGCACCCGCAGGTTCAGCAGCTGGTGCGTGCCGAGCCGGAGCAAGATCAACACCGGCCGGTCCAGCCGTTCCGGATCGCGGCCGGACGCGGCCCCGATGATCAGGTCGTAACTGCCGGCGAGCCGGCTGGTCCCGGCCACCAGTTCGGTGGCGAAGGCCGCGTCGCGGCCGGTCAGGCCGCGCTCGGCGAGCAGCCGGTTCATGATCAGATTCGCGTACGCGCCCTCGGTGTCGACCGCGAGGAGCGCGTCGTAGGCGGTCCGGCGGGCCGGATCCCGCGGCGGCCCGGCCATGATCAGCCGAGCTTGTCGTCGGCGGCGAACGTGACCCCGCGGGCCCAGTCGGCGGCTCGCATCGGCTTCTTGCCCTGGGCCTGCACCTGACCGAGGTCGAGCGCACCGGCCCCGGTGCCGACGACCACGGCCTTCTTGGTCACCCGCAGCTCGCCGGGAGCCAACCCGTCCTCGTCCACCGGCGTCGCCGAGTTGATCTTGAACCGGTCGCCGCGGAAGGTGGTCCAGGCGCCCGGCGCGGGCTGGCAGCCGCGGACCTGCCGGTCCAGTTCGACCGCGGCCCGCTGCCAGTCCAGCTGCCCGTCCTCGACGGTCAGCTTGGCGGCATAGGTCTCACCGGCCTCGGGTTGCGGCGTCGCGACGGCCGTACCGGCGGCGAGGGCGTCCATGGTGGAGACCAGCAGCCCGGCCCCGCGATCGGCCAGCCGGCCGAGCAGATCGCCGGCGGTGTCGGTCGGCCCGATCGGCTCGGTGATCGCGTCGAACACCGGACCGGCGTCGAGCGCCTTGACGATCCGGAACGTGCACGCCCCGGTCTCCTGGTCGCCGGCCAGCACCGCATGCTGCACCGGTGCGGCGCCGCGCCAGGCCGGCAGCAGCGAGAAGTGCAGGTTGACCCAGCCGTGCGGCGGGATGTCGAGCAGCTTCTGCGGCAGCAGCGCCCCGTACGCGACCACCGGGCAGCAGTCCGGCGCCAACTCGGTCAGCCGCTCCACCAACGCCGGGTCCTTGGCCCGCTCCGGCTTCAGCGTCTCCAGGCCGAGCTCCGCGGCGCGGGCGGCGACCGGGCTCGGATGCAGCGTCCGGCCGCGACCGCTCGGCGCGTCCGGCCGGGTGATCACCGCGACCACCTCGTGCCCGGATTCGACCAGGGCGTTCAGGGCGGGCAGGGCCACTTCCGGGGTTCCGGCGAAGACGAGACGCACAAGCGGAGAGTGTAGGGCCTGCGCCCGCTCGACCCTTGACACCCAATTGTCTAAGTGATTTAGTCAGTTGCTGTGAAGGCATCCACCCTCTCCCTGTCCGAGCAGATCGCCGACGGCATCGTCGCCCTGATCCGCGAGGACGGCCTGCGGCCCGGCGACCTGTTCCGGTCCTCGCGAGAACTGGCCAAGCACTTCGAGGTCACCACGCCGACCATCCGGGAGGCGCTGCGGCGGCTCGAGGCGACCGACGTGGTCGAGTTCCGGCACGGGTCCGGCACCTACGTCGGGCGCGGTCTGACCCGGCGGCTCCTCGCCAATCCGCACGCCGACCGGGCCGGGCTGGCCGCGGTGCTGGAACTCGTCGACGCCAGGATCCTGATCGAGCCCGAGTTGGCCGCGGCGGCCGCCCGGTCCCGGACCGAGGCCGACCTGGACGCGCTGCGCACCGCCGCCAGCAACGCCCTGGTGCCGCAGCGCGGCGACGAACGCCCGGCCCTGCACTTCCATGTCGCGCTTGCCGCCGCGACCGGCATCCCGCTGGTCCGGGAGACGGTCGAGGCCCTGCTCCAGGTACGGGAGCGGGAGCAGATCGAGATCCGGCACCGCTACGACGACCGCGAGCGGGACCACACCGAGCACGTCCGGATCATGGAGGCGGTCCAGGATCGCGACCCGGACGCCGCGGCCCGGCTGACCCGGGAACACCTGACCGCGATCCGCACCTCGCTGGCCGCCGAGGAGTCGGGCCGATGACGTACCGGCTGGCGGAACTGACCACCGACGAGGCCGCTGCGGCGGCCGCGACGGGCGCCGCAGTGCTGCTCCCGGTCGGCGCGTTCGAACAGCACGGCCCCGGCCTGCCGCTGGCGACGGACCTGGTCCGGGCCGAGCGGCTGGCCGACGCGGTCGCCGACGAACTCGGCGGAGCGGCCGTGATCGGCCCGTCCGTGCCGGTCGGCGTCTCGCCGCACCACCTCGCCTTCGCCGGTACGGTCAGCCTCCGGCCGGCCACCTTCCTCGCGGTGCTGCGGGACTACCTGGACAGCCTGGCCCGGCACGGCTGGCGCCGGTTCCTGGTGGTCACCGGCCACGGCGGCAACAACGCCGCGCTCGACGTGCTGGCCCAGGACCTGCTCCGGGACCGGCCGGAACTGCGGTTCGCCTGGGCGCCGGTGACCGCGCTGGCCGCCGACGTGGTCGCCGCGATGGAGACCAGCGAGGTGACCGGCCACAGCGGCGAGGCCGAGACCGCCCAGATGCTGCACCTCGCCCCCGACCAGGTGCGCCGGGACCGGCTGCGGCCCGGCACCACCGCCCTGGACCAGTTGGAGCCGCTGACCCGGCTCTCCCGCAGCCGCTACCCCGCGCTCGCCGTCGGGTACGACCAGCTCAGCCCCGACGGCGTGCTGGGCGACCCGCGCCGGGCCACCGCGGCCGACGGCCGCGCGATCGTCGAACGGGCGACCGCCCGCCTGGTCGCCTTCCTCAAGGAGTGGCCGGAAGGCTAGCTCCCCCGCACCCCCCCCGCACCCGACAGCTCGGCCGAGCCGCCGCTCGGCGGGTCGAGCACACCCGGAATCCGCTACGAAAGGCCTGACCAATGACGCGCAGCCGACCTCTCCGATCCCCCTGGCGCCCGATCGCCCTCGCCGCGGTCGCCGCCGCCCTGCTCCTGGCGCCGGCCGCCGCGGCCGATCCGGGACCGGCGCGGCCCGCCGAAACGGCCGCCCGCTGTGCCAAGCCCACCGAGCAGCAGGACGGCACCAGCGACAAGTACGAACTCACCGACCAGGGCCGCGAGCGGAGCTACATCCTGCACCTGCCGGACGGCTACTCGGGCCGCGACGACTGGCCGCTGATCATCGCGTTCCACGGCCGCGGCGGCACCGGGACCGAACTCGAGGGCTACTCCGGGCTGTCGACGGTGCCCGCCGTCGTCGCGTACCCGAACGGTGAGCTGGGCACCGGCGACGGCTATCGGCGGGCCTGGCAGGGCGCCCCGTACGCACCGCCCGAGGTCGACGACGTCGCGTTCACCTCGGCGCTGCTGGACCGGCTGCAGGCGGACTGGTGCGTCGACCCGGATCGCAGCTACGCCACCGGAAAGTCGAACGGCGGCGGCCTGGCCGGGTTGCTCGGCTGCCGGCTGCCGGACCGGTTCGCGGCCGTGGCGGTCGTCGCCGGCGCCTTCTATCCCGCATCGACCGAGGACTGTGCCGGGGCCGGCCCGATGCCGATCATGATCATCCACGGCACCGGTGACGCGACGATCCCGTACGACGGCGACGCGGACCGCGGGCTGCCCGCCATCCCTGATCTGGTCGACGCCTGGGTGGACCGCAACGGGTGTCGGAGCGGTCCGGAGACCCGGTCGGTCGGGACCGACGTCACGATCAGCCGTTGGGATCGCTGCTCGGGCGGCGTCGGTGTCAGCCATGTCGCCGTGACCGGCGGCGGCCACGTCTGGCCGGACGCTCACGCGTACTCCGGCGGCGGCTATCTGACCCGGACCGTCGCCGCCGAGGACCTGGCCTGGCAGTTCTTCCGGGGCTACTCGCCGGCAGCGACGGCCGGAGCGGTCCGATGAGCACCCGGGTGGAGACGCCGCGCGACGAGCAGCCGGACCAGCTGCCCAGGATCGTCCGCGCGATGGCGGTGATCGAACGGGTCGGCAACGCGCTGCCCCATCCGTTCTGGCTGTTCTGGATCCTGGTGATCATCCTCGGCGTGGCCAGCGCCGTGCTGTCCGCGGCCGGGGTCACCGTGATCTCCCCCGGCGACGGCGAACCGGTCACGGTGCGGAACCTGTTCAGCGGCGACGGGCTCGCGATGGCCCTGTCCGGCGTGATCGACAACTTCGCCGAGTTCCCGCCGATGGCGACGATCATCGTCGTGATCATGGGCGTGGCGATCGCCGAGCACAGCGGCTTCCTGGCCGCGGTGATGAAGACCGGCGTGTCCCGGGTGCCCGCCTCCTGGGTCGTCTTCACGGTCGCGTTCGCCGGCACCGCCGCGCACGTGGCGTCGGCGGCCGCGTACATCATCCTGGTCCCGCTCGGCGGGCTCGCCTTCCGCGCGGTCGGCCGGTCGCCGATCCTCGGCATCGTGGTCGCCTACACGGCGATCGCGTCCGGCTACGACGCCAGCCCGATCCCGACCCCGAACGACGCGATCTTCGCCGGCATCACCACCGCGGCGGCCAAGATCATCGACGCCGACGCGTACGTCTCGCCGCTGAGCAACTGGTTCTTCAACATCGCGTCCTCGGTGCTGCTGGCGATCGTGATCACCGTGGTGACCAAGCTGGTGCTGGCCAAGCGGCCGGACCTGGACCCGGACCCCGACGCGGACCTCACCGACCTGGGCACGCTGGAACTGTCGCCGCGCGAACGGTCGGCGCAGCGGCTGGCCCTGATCGCCCTCGGCCTGGCGCTGTTGATCTTGGTCGCGCTGGTACTGCCGCCCGCGTCACCGCTCCGCGGCGAGGGCGGGTCGCTCGCCGAATCGCCGTTCCTGGACGGGATCGCGGCGGTGGTCGGGCTGCTGTTCGCCCTCTGCGGGATCGTGTACGGAGCTCGCTCCGGCTCGATCACCGGACCCGCCGACGTGCCGAAGCTGATGGCCCGCGGGGTGCGCCAGATGGCCCCGGTGCTGGTGCTGTTCTTCGCCATCGCCCAGTTCCTCGCCTACTTCGAGTGGACCCGGATCGGCGACCTGATCGCCGTCGAGTCGGCCCGGCTGCTGGACCAGAACAACGTCCCGGTGCCGGTGATCTTCCTGATGGTGTTGATCTTGCTCGGCGTGGTCAACGTCATGATCACCAGCGGGTCGGCCATGTGGTCCATCGCCGCGCCGGTGCTGGTGCCGATGCTGATGCTGCTCGCCGTACCCGCCGAGACGACCCAGGCGCTGTTCCGGATCGCCGATTCCGGCTCCACGGCGATCACGCCGATGAGCCCGTACTTCGTGATGGCGCTGGGCTTCCTCCAGCAGTACCGGAAGAACGCCGGCATCGGCACCCTCGCCTCGTACACGCTGCCGCTCGCGGTCGCGATGACGCTGGCCTGGACAGCGCTGTTCTTCCTCTGGTGGGCGCTCGGCATTCCGCTGGGTCCCGGCGCCCCGGTTCGCTGACGGACCGGGTTGACGGGCGAGTTTCGGGCTCGGGATACTCCCCCGGTTGACCAGCGCCAGGGGATGGGGTCCGAGTGATCGAAGAGTTTCTCGCGTCGAGGCCGTTCGTGGTGGCGCACCGGTGCGGCGGCGGGCACTGGCCCGAGTTCTCCGAGCGGGGCGTCCGCGGCTCGATCGGCCTCGGAGTGCGGGCGCTGGAGGTCAGCGTGTACACGGCGGCCACCGGCGAGTGGGTGTGTTCGCACGACCGGTCGACGGTCCGCGTCACCGGGGTCGACCTCGACATCCCGACAACGCCGTGGGTCGAGCTGCAGCAGCTACGGACCCGGCCCGACCACACGTCGGATCCGGGCCAGGACGCGACGCCGCTGCTGCTGCTGACCGACCTGATCGAGTCGTGTCCGGACCAGGTCCTGTTCCTCGACCACAAGGAGACCTCGGGCGGGCGGGACGATGCCGACCCGCAGGCGGTCGACCGGGAACGCCGGCTGCTCGACTTCCTCGACGAGGTCCCGGGCCTGGCCGAACGGGTCGTCTGGAAGGTGTTCGCGCCGGCCGAGGCGTCCCGCCGCCGCGCCGCCGAGCGCGGCCTTCCGTCCTGGGGCATCCACTACTCGGCGACCCTGGACCAGCGGATCGGGACCGCCGACCGGTTCGACCTGCTCGGGCTGGAGTGGGACGCGCCGGAACTGGCCTGGCGGGCCATCACGGACCTCGGCCGGCCGGTGATTGGGCACATCGTCGCCGGCCGGGAACAGGGGGACGTCGCGCTGAGCCGCGGCGCGGCCGGGCTGATGGCCTCGACGCCGGCGGACTTCGCGGACCTGCTCCCTCAGTCGATGACCTGAGGGTCGACCCGGAGGCGCAGCCCGCCCTCGCTCTTGCGGGCGCTCCGGATCGCGGCGACCTCCTTGGCCGCGCGGGCCAGCCGGTCGCCGAAGGCCCGCGGGCCGCGCAGGGTGAGTCGCCAGACCTGCTCGTCGGCGTCGGCCAGCCGGGACTGCTCGGGTAGCTCGACCGGGCCGAGCAGCTCCGTACCGTCCGGCAGCTGGGCCAGCGCGACGAACTCGTCCAGCGCCTCCCGCCGTCCCTCGGCGGTGATCAACTTCACCGCGGGCGGGAAGTGCGCCTCGCCGCGTTCGGCCAGCTCGCGGGCCGCGAATCCGGCCGCGTCCAGCCGGACCAGGGCCTGCAGCGCCCGGCCGGAGCTCTCCCCGACCGCGAGCACGGTGCCGCCGTCGCCGCCGGGCCGGACCAGTGCGGTCGCGTTGAACCAGCGCCGCAGCGCCTCCTCGACGGCGCGCAGGTCGGGCCGCAGCAGCAGGATCGAGGTGTCCAGCAGCAGCGCCGCCGCGTACCCGTCGGTGGCGATCGGCTCGGCGCCCGGCGTGGTCACGACGATCGCCGAGTCCGGCCCGACCTCGGTCAGGACGGAGCCGCCGGCGGACCGGCGGACCGGGGTCTGGCTGAACGCCCGGCCCAACTCCTCCGCGGTACGTTCAGCGCCCACGACCGGGGCCCGGAGCCGGCGGCCGCCGCAGATCGGGCAGGCCCAGTCGGCCTGCAGCCGGCCGCACCAGGTGCAGGACGCCGGCTGCTCGCCCGGTCCCTGCCGGGTCGGCCCGCCGCAGAACTGGCACCGGACCGGCTCCCGGCAGGTCTGGCAGATCAGGGCCAGCAGGTAGCCGGCCCGCGGCACCTGGACCAGCACCGGGCCCTGGGTGAGCCCGGTCCGGATCACCTCGAACGCCTCCCGCGGCAGCCGCAGCGCCCGGGCCAGCGGGTCCCGCTCCAGCCGGGAGTCGCTGTCGGCGGTGACCTTGACCCGCGGGGCCAGCCGGCGCAGCGCCGTCCGCTCCAACGCCACCTCGTGCGCCCAGCCGGACTCCAGCCAGGACTGCACCTCGACGCTGCGCCCGTACGACCCGACCAGGACGGCGCACGGCTCCGTCACGGCCCGGAGCGCCAGCACGTCCCGGGTGTGCGGGTACGGGGCGCGCTGCTCGGACAGCAGGTCGTCGCCGTCGTCCCAGACCGCGACCAGGCCGAGGTTCCGGACCGGGGCGAAGGCGGCGGCGCGGGTGCCGATCACCACCGGGACGTCGCCGCGCAGCACGGCCAGGAAGGAGCGGTACCGGGCCGACGGACCGAGCTCCGCGCTCAGCTGGACGAACGCCCGCTCGCCGAGCTGCTCGGTGCAGGCGGCGGCCAGCCGGTCCAGGTCCCGCCGGTCCGGTGCGATCAGGATCGCACCGCGGCCGCCGGCCACCGCCGCCCGGGCCGCCACCGCGAACCCGGTGGCCCAGTCGCCGCTCGGATCCGTGCTCGGCGTCGGCCGCCACACGGCGCGCGGGTTGCGTCCGTCACCGAGCGCGGCGAGCAGGCCGGGCCCGTCCGGGAAGGCCGACCAGATCGAGTCCCCGTCGGGTGGCTGGACCGGTTCCGGGTCGGGCGAGCGGCGCGGCTCGGCCTCGGTGGCCGCATGCCGCGGCGGTACGGCGAGCCGCAGCACATCGGCGAAGCACCCCGCGTAGTGGTCCGCGACCCGGCGGATCAGCCGGGACACCTCCGGGGTCAGCACCGGCTCTGCCGAGATCACCTTGTGCAGCGGTGCCAGGGTGCCGTCGTGCTCGGACGCGTCCAGCCGCTCCAGGATGAAGCCGTCCCGCAGCTTCCCGGCGAACCGGACCCGGACCCGCGCGCCGGGCACCGCCTGCTCGTGCTGCGCCGGCAGCACCCGGTAGTCGAACGGCCGGTCCAGGTGGCTCAGCGAGACGTCGACCGCGACCCGCGCGACCGGCTGCTCCGCCGCCTGAGCAGGCTTCGCCTCCTCCCGCTTCCGCTTCTTGGCACGGGTGCCCGGGCTCGCGGTCACGGCCAGGTCGAGCGCTGGCTGGTCGGCTTCGGGCACACCAGATGATAGGCAGGCGGCGCCGACAGGACCCGGGACCCGCCGGGTGGTCGTGGCTCAACCGTCGGCGGGACAGCGGTGGCCCGCCGCGGGCAGCCGGCCCGTGGTCAGGTAGGCGTGCGCGAGGTCGCGGACGCAGCGGTCGCCCGACAGGTAGGCGGCGTGCCCCGCCGCCCCGGTGAACCAGACCGCGCCGGGCAGCTGCCGGGCGACGTTGCGGCCGCCGGCCGGCGGCGTGGTGTCGTCCTCGGCGCCGTTGTGCAGCAGGATCGGGGCGACCCCGGGCGCGGTGATCGGGTGCGGCGGGTTGCTGCCCTGGCCGGGCTGGCCGGCGCAGCGCCCGTACCAGGTGCGGGCCGAGAGCCAGCCGGTGTGCGGAGCGATGGCCCGCAGCGGACGCTCGATCCGCCGGGTCAGCGTCGGCCACCCGTCCCGGAACGGGAAGTCGGAGCAGAACGCGAGGTTCTCCACGGCACCGGCGGATTGGGTCGGCGGCGGCAGCCAGAGACTGCCCGCGTCACCCGCCTCCGCCTCGGCCAGCGCGGCCGCGAACTCGGGCCACTCGGCCTCCCCGTCGATCGAGCCCAGGGCCTTCAGCCGCAGCGCGTCGGCGGTGACGGTCCGGCCCGGACCGGCGCTCGGGGCGGGCAGCGGCTCCTGCTCGGCCCGCTCCATCAGCGCGTCGAAGACCGGCCCCGGGTCCCGGCCGGACAGGGCGCAGTCGGCGCTCGCCCGGCACCAGGCCCGGAACCGCTGGAACCGGTCGTGGTGGATGGCCGCCATCGGCGCCGCGCGGCGCAGCACGCTCGGGTCGGTGTGGTCGGCCACGCTGTCCAGGAACATCCGGCCGACCCGCTCCGGGAAGAGGTCGGCATAGCGCTGGCCGTACACGGTGCCGTAGGAGTTGCCGTAGTAGTTCAGGGTGGGCACCCCGAGCGCGGCCCGGACGGCGTCCAGGTCGCGGGCCACCTGACCGGCGTCCAGGTGGCCGGCCAGCGGGCCGGCGGCCTCCAGACAGTCCTCCGCCCAGCGACGGTTCTCCGCCGCGAAGTCCTGCCAGCTCCGCCGGTCGACCGCATACAGGACCCTGGCGAACGCCGGCGCCGGCGGGCAGGCCACCGGGCTGCTCGCCCCGATCCCCCGCGGGTCGACGACGATCACGTCGTACCAGGCGGTCAGGTCGCGCAGTTGCTCCTTGGTGGTCGGCAGGTGTTCGATCGACGATCCGGGCCCGCCGAGATTGACGACCAGGCTGCCGAGCCGGCGGTCCGGATCCTGCGCCGGCAGTTGGGCCAGGCCGATCCTGGTCCGGGCGCCCCGCGGCTCGGCCCAGTCGACCGGCACCTCCAGTTCGGCGCACCTCAGTCCGGCACCGGACGCGCAGTCCTGCCAGTCGAGTTCGCCGACGGGCGGTTCGGCCGCGGCGGCGCGGACCGGCCCGCCCAGGGTGAGGGCGAACAGGGCGAACAAGATCAGCAACGGGTGACGGGGCATGCCTGCCATCCTCACGAGCCCGGCCGCGACCGACATCGACGCACGGTCGCCGCCGGGCTGGCACCTCGGTGGCACCGGTTCCGGCCGGCCAGTCAGACCGGGAGGGCAGGCGGAACCCCGGAAACGCGCAAGCCCCGAACCCGCGACGGGTCCGGGGCCTGCGGTGTTGGTCGGGTCAGCCCTTGACAGCCTTGGCCAGCGCCTCGGCGCGGTCGGTCCGCTCCCAGGTGACGCCGGGCAGGTCACGACCGAAGTGGCCGTACGCGGCGACCTGGGCGTAGATCGGGTTCTTCAGCTCCAGGTCGCGGATGATCGCGGCCGGGCGGAGGTCGAAGGTGGCCAGCACGGCCTGCTGGATCTGCTCCACCGGGACCGCCTCGGTGCCGAAGGTCTCGACGTAGAAGCCGACCGGCTGCGCCTTGCCGATCGCGAACGCGATCTGCACCTCGCACCGCTTCGCCAGGCCGGCGGCCACGACGTTCTTGGCCACCCAGCGCATCGCGTACGCGGCGGACCGGTCGACCTTCGACGGGTCCTTGCCGGAGAACGCGCCGCCACCGTGCCGGGCCATGCCGCCGTAGGTGTCGACGATGATCTTGCGGCCGGTCAGGCCAGCGTCGCCCATCGGGCCGCCGATCTCGAACCGGCCGGTTGGGTTGACCAGCAGCCGGAAATCGGACGCGTCGATCGCGTAGTCGTCCAGCACCGACTCGACGACGTGCTTGCGGACGTCCGGGGTGAGCAACCGGTCCAGGTCGATGTCGGCCGCGTGCTGGCTGGACACCACCACGGTCTCCAGCCGGGCCGGGCGGTCGCCGTCGTACTCGATGGTGACCTGGGTCTTCCCGTCCGGCCGCAGGTACGGCATCGTGCCCTCCTTGCGGACGGCGGACAGGCGCTCGGCCAGCCGGTGGGCCAGGTCGATCGGCAGCGGCATCAGGCTCGGGGTCTCGTCGCAGGCGTACCCGAACATCAGGCCCTGGTCGCCGGCGCCCTGCAGATCGAGTTCGTCGACCGAGCTGCCGGTCCGCTTCTCGAACGCGGTGTCGACGCCCTGGGCGATGTCCGGGGACTGCTGCCCGATCGCGACCGAGACGCCGCAGGAGCCTCCGTCGAAGCCCTTGGTCGACGAGTCGTAGCCGATGTTGATCACCCGCTCGCGGACGATCTTCGGGATCTCGACGTACGCGTTCGTGGTGACCTCGCCGGCCACCACGACCAGCCCGGTGGTCACCAGGGTTTCCACCGCGACCCGGCTGTGCGGGTCCTCGGCGAGCATCGCGTCAAGGACCGAGTCGCTGATCTGGTCGGCGATCTTGTCCGGATGCCCTTCGGTCACCGACTCCGATGTGAAGAGCCGTCCAGCCATGTCATCTCCCCTAGCGTGTGTCTCGTGTCGTGGGTTCGCCCCGCACCCTATCGTCGTGCGCGCAACTCCACGGCGATGTCCAGAACTCGGTGCGCCAACGTGTCTTTGGTCCCGGACCAAGGTCCGTGCCGGCCGCCACCGTACTGGTCCGAGGTGAACACCGAGATCTCGCTCGTCGAACTGCCGAACACCTTCCCGCCGCTGACGTCGTTGATCACCAACGCGTCGCACCCCTTGCGGGCCAGCTTCGCGGCGCCGAGTTCGGCCAGGCTCGCGGTCGCGGTCGGCGTCTCGGCGGCGAACCCGATGATCACCTGATCGGGGTCGGTCCGGTCCCTGACCAGGCCGGCCAGCACGTCGGTGGTCTGCCGCAGGTCGACCCGGAGGCCGTCGTCGCCGGACTTCTTGATCTTGGTCTGGCTCTCCTCGGCGGGCCGGAAGTCGGCGGGCGCGGCGGCCATCACGACGATGTCGGCGTCCTTCGCGGCCCGGGTCATCGCCTGGGCCAGGTCGCCGGTGGAACCGATCCGGTCGAGTTCGATGCCGGGCGGCGGCGGCAGCTCGACGTTGGCGGCCACCAGCCGGACCTCGGCTCCGCGGAGCACCGCGGCCCGGGCCAGCGACCAGCCCATCCGGCCGGACGAGGCATTGCCGAGGAAGCGGACCGGATCGAGGTGTTCCCGGGTGCCGCCGGCGCTGACCGCGACCCGCAGGCCGGCCAGGTCGCGGCGGGCGGCCCGTACGGCGAGGTCGGGGTCGGCCAGGATGCCGAACGCGATCGAGGCGAGTTCCTCGGGATCGGGCAGCCGGCCGGGCCCGGAGTCGGCGCCGGTGAGCCGGCCGCTGTCCGGGTCGACGACGACCGCGCCGCGCTCGCGCAGCGTCGCCACGTTGTGCTGGGTCGCCGGGTGCAGCCACATCTCGGTGTGCATCGCGGGCGCGAACACGACCGGGCAGCGGGCGGTGAGCAGGATGTTGGTGAGCAGGTCGTCGGCCCGGCCGGTCGCGGCCCGGGCCAGCAGGTCCGCGGTGGCCGGAGCGATCAGCACCAGGTCGGCCTGCTGACCGAGCGCGACGTGCGGCACCCGGTGCGCGTCCTGCCAGACCTCGGTGCTGACCGGCCGCCCGGACAGGGCGGCCCAGGTGGCCTCGCCCACGAACCGGAGCGCCGACTCGGTGGGCACGACCGTCACCTCGTGCCGGTCGGCGATCAGCCGGCGCAGCAGTTCGCAGGCCTTGTAGGCGGCGATGCCGCCGGCCACACCCAGAACGATCCGGCTCATCTCGGCGTCCTCGGGTGTCGTGGGATCAGGCGGAGGCGGGGCCGTCGCCGAACGGCTCGTCGGCCACCTCGACCGCTGCGTCGCCCTCGCCGTCGATGTCGGTGCAGGTCAGGACGCCGGCGTTGATCTCGCGCATGGCGATCGACAGCGGCTTCTCCTGGACCGAGGTCTCCACCAGCGGGCCGACGTTGTCCAGCAGGCCCTCGCCGAGCTGCGAGTAGTAGGCGTTGATCTGGCGGGCCCGCTTGGCGGCGTAGAGCACCAGCTTGTACTTCGAATCGGTGTGCTCGAGGAGCTCGTCGATCGGCGGGTTGGTGATGCCTTCGGGCGTGGCGGTGTTGGACAAGGTGGTCCTTCGGAAGGTCTTCGAGTGGGGACTACCGGCCCGCTTGCGCGGGCAGACCCAACAACACTACCAACTCCGCCACGGCCTGGTCGATTTCGGTGTTGACGACGATGTGGTCGAACTCGTCCGCGGCCAGCATCTCGGCCCGGGCCGTGGTCAGCCGGCGCTCCCGTTCCTCGGCGGACTCGGTGCCGCGGCCGACCAGCCGGCGCACCATCTCGTCCCAGGACGGCGGCATCAGGAACACGTACTGGACGTCGGCGGGCTCGATGCCGCCGGCCCCCTGGACCGGGTCGCAGGCCTGCCTCACCTGGCGCGCGCCCTGCAGGTCGATCTCCAGGATCGCCGGCCGGCCCGCCGCGAGCGCGGCCCGGACCGGCTCTCGCGGCGTCCCGTACCGGTAGGAGTTGTGTACGACGGCCCACTCCAACAGCTCGCCGTCGGCGATCAGCCGGTCGAACTCGGCGTCGTCGACGAACAGGTAGTGCACGCCGTCGACCTCGCCCGGCCGGGCCGGGCGGGTCGTCGCCGACACCGACACGAACACCTCCGGCCGGGTCTCGCGCAGCCGGCCCACCACCGTGCCCTTGCCGACCGCGGTCGGCCCGGACAACACGGTGAGACGCGGCCGCCGGTCGTCGTGCCCGGGTCCCGCAGCAGACCCGGTCACGATCCGTTGCGGCTGGAACGGCTGGTCCGAGCCTCGAACTCGGCCAGCAATCCGGTCGCCTGATGTCGGCCGAGCCCCCGTAACCGGCGGTTCGGCGCGATCTCCAGTCGATCCATGACTTGCGCGGCGCGGACGTCGCCCACCCGCGGCACGCATTTCACGATGTCGACTACTTTGATTTGCGCGATCACGTCATCGCTCTCGGCCAGGCTCAACACCTCAGCCAGGGTCTGCTCGCCGGCCCGCAGGGCGCGTTTCACCTCGGCCCGGCGGCGCCGTGCTTCGGTGGCGGCGTGCCTGGCCTGCTCGCGCTGGGCGTCACTCAGCGGCGGAATGGTCACAATCCCCCTCGTCTCCAGGTTCGTTCGTCGATACGGCAGCGCCGTCGCAACGGGCCCGTCCCGGCATGATCAACATCGCTGCGGCGTGATCAAGATCGGTGCGGCGGGCACTGCGGTGGGTCACGGGGAAACCTATAGCAAGGTGCCCGCCGAGTTCACCCGACCCACCAGACCTGTAACACCCTTGTGCCATCGCTCCTGACCGGGCGGGAACCGGGCGGTGGCGAACCGGCGTGAGCAACCGTCACCAGCGCAGCGACACGCCGCCGGAACGGGTGCGGAAGTGGCGGGTCGGCGAGCCGTTTCAGGGGGTGGTGCGGGCGGCGTTGGAGCGGTCCGCGAGGGACTTCGCGACCCTGCGCAGGGCGTCCGGGTCGGGGCCGGCGGCCAGGACCTCGCGGCTGGCCGACGGCAGCACCAGCGGGGTCGCGGCACCGAAGATCGCGGGCAGGTGTTCCGGCTCGCCGCCCTGGGCGCCGACGCCGGGCGCCAGGATCGACCCGTTCAGCCGGGTGAAGTCGAGGTCCGGCGGCTCGATCGTCGCGCCGACCACCAGGCCGACCGAGCCCAGCGGGACGGCACCGGTGTTGCGCGCGGCGGCCCAGTCGAGCACGGTCTCGGCGACGCTGAGGCCGGCGGCGGTCCGCGCCTGCTGCTGGGCCGGGGCCTCCGGGTTGCTGGTCAGCGCCAGGACGTAGACGCCGCGGCCGTGCTTCTCCGCCAGGTCGGCGGTCGCCGCGAAGGTCTCCACGCCGAGGTACGGGCTGACGGTGATCGCGTCCGCGGCGAGGGTCGAGCCGTCGGCCAGGTAGGCGGCGGCGTAGGCGTCCATGGTCGAGCCGATGTCGCCGCGCTTCACGTCCAGCAGCGAGATCGCGCCGGCCTGGGCGATGTCGGCCAGGACCAGTTCCAGGACGGCGATCCCGGCGGAGCCGTACGCCTCGAAGAAGGCCGACTGCGGCTTGAACACCGCCACCGTCTCGGCGAGCGCCGCCACCACCCCGCGGGCGAACCGCTCCAGCCCGGCGGCGTCCCGGGGCAGGTCCCAGCGGTCCAGCAGGCCGGGGTGCGGATCGACGCCGACGCACAGGGCGCCCCGTTCGCCGACCGCGGCTGTCAGTCGTTCCCCGTACGGTGCCGTCATGACGCTTCCTCTCTTCTGGGACCGGCCGCGAGGGTGCGCCGGGCGCGCCCCGCCGCGACCTGTCCACGCCCCCGATCGATCGCCCGGATCAGCCCCGGGCCGGCATAGATGAAGCCGGTGTAGAGCTGCACCAGCGCAGCCCCGGCATCGAACATCGCCTGCGCGTCGTCGGCGCTCATGATGCCGCCGACGCCGATCACCGGCAGCGTCGTGCGTTCGGCGAGGAAGGTGACGACGCTGCGCGCCCGCCGGGTCAGCGGCGCGCCGGACAGCCCGCCCGCCTCGGCGGCCAGTTCGAGATCGGCATAGCGGATCCCGTCCCGGGCCAGGGTGGTGTTGGTCGCGATCAGGCCGCTGACGCCGCACTCGGTGCAGACACCGAGCAGCTCCTCCAGCGCGTCCTCGGTGAGGTCGGGCGCGACCTTCACGAACACCGGCACCGGCCGGAACTGGCCGGCCGACCGGATCGCGCTGAGCAGGTCCCGCAGCGCGCCCGCCTCCTGCAGGGTGCGCAGACCGGGCGTGTTCGGGCTGGAGACGTTGATCGCGACGTAATCGGCGTGCGGCGCGAGCAGCCGGTACGAGCTGAGGTAGTCCTCGGTCGCCTGCTCCAGCGGCGTGATCTTGGTCTTGCCGAGCGAGATCCCGATCGGCATCCCAGCCGCGCCGTTGCCCCGCCAGACCCCGGCCGCCGACAGCCGCCGGGCCAGCGTCTCGGCACCGGCGTTGTTGAAGCCCATCCGATTGATGATCGCGCCGCTGGCCGGCAGCCGGAACAGTCGCGGCCGGTCGTTGCCGGGCTGGGCCTGAGCGGTCACGGTGCCGAGTTCGGCATGCGAGAAGCCGAGCGAGGACCAGGCCAGCACGGCCCGGCCGTCCTTGTCCATCCCCGCGGCCAGGCCGACCCGGCCCGGGAAGTCGATCCCGGCGACCCGGACCGGCTCGCCGCGCCGGACCAGGGCCAGCCGGACCAGGCGGCGCAGCAACGGCGACGCCCCGACGTGTTCGATCATGGCCAGGGTGCGCTCGTGGACGGCCTCGGCGTCGCCGCCCGCCATCGAGAACAGCACCGGCCGCACCAGCCGCCGGTACAGGGCGATCACCGTTCCAGCTCGGCCGACCAGGACTGCAGCGAGCGCACCGAGAGGATGCCGGTGCGGACCGACTCGATCCCCTGCACGGCCGCCGCCAGTCCCTGCACCGTGGTCACGCACGGGATGTTGCGCAGCACCGCCGCGGTTCTGATCTCGTAACCGTCGTAGCGCGGGCGGCCGTCCTCGCTCATCCCGTGCGGCGTGTTGAAGATCAGGTCGACCTCGCCGTCCAGGATCGCCTGGACGATCGTCTTCTCGCCGTTCGGCCCGGGCCCCTGGGTGTGCTTGCGGACCGAGGTGACGGCGACGCCGTGCCGGCTCAGCATGGACGCCGTGCCGGCTGTGGCCAGGATGTGGAAGCCGAGGTCGGCCAGCCGCTTCACCGGGAAGATCACGTGCCGCTTGTCCCGGTTCGCGACCGACACGAAGACGGTGCCCTTGGTCGGCAGCGGCCCGAACGCGGCCACCTGGCTCTTCGCGAACGCGGTGCCGAACTCGTGGTCGAGCCCCATCACCTCGCCGGTGGACTTCATCTCCGGGCCGAGGATGGTGTCGACCGAGATCCCTTCGACGGTACGGAAGCGGTTGAACGGCATCACCGCCTCCTTGACCGCGATCGCCCCGCCCGGCCGGTCCACGCTGCCGTCGCCGTCGCGCCGGAGCAGGCCCTCCGCCCGCAGGTCGGCGACAGTCGCGCCGAGCATGATCCGGGCCGCGGCCTTGGCCAGCTGGGTGCCGGTCGCCTTGGACACGAACGGGACGGTCCGGGACGCCCGCGGGTTCGCCTCCAGGACGTAGAGGGTGTCGCCGGCGAGGGCGTACTGGATGTTGATCAGGCCACGGACGCCGACGCCGCGGGCGATCGCCTCGGTGGAGACCCGGATCCGGTCCATGATCGCCGCGCCGAGGGTGATCGGCGGCAGAGCGCAGGCCGAGTCACCGGAGTGCACCCCGGCCTCCTCGATGTGCTCCATCACGCCGCCGAGGTAGAGCTCCGAGCCGTCGTACAGGGCGTCGACGTCGATCTCCACCGCGTCGTCCAGGAACCGGTCGACCAGCACCGGATGTTGAGGCGACACCTCGGTCGCCCGGGCGATGTAGGAGCCGAGCGAGGCCTCGTCGTAGACGATCTCCATGCCCCGCCCGCCGAGCACGTACGAGGGCCGGACCAGGACCGGGTAGCCGATCTCGTCGGCCACCCGCTTCGCCTCGGTGAAGGAGCGGGCCAGTCCGTGCTTCGGCGCCGGCAGGTCGGCCTCGGCGAGCACCTCGCCGAACGCGCCACGCTCCTCCGCCAGGTGGATCGCCTCCGGGCTGGTGCCCACGATCGGCACGCCGGCGTCCTTGAGCGCCTGGGCCAGCCGGAGCGGGGTCTGCCCGCCGAGCTGGACGATCACGCCGGCGATCGGCCCGGCCAGCGACTCGGCGTGCACGACCTCCAGGACGTCCTCGCAGGTCAGCGGCTCGAAGTAGAGCCGGTCCGAGGTGTCGTAGTCGGTCGACACGGTCTCCGGGTTGCAGTTGACCATGATCGTCTCGTAGCCGGCCTCGGACAGCGCCATCGACGCGTGCACGCAGGAGTAGTCGAACTCGATCCCCTGCCCGATCCGGTTCGGCCCGCTGCCCAAGATCAACACCGCCGGCTTGGTCCGCGGCGCGACCTCGGTCTCGGTGTCGTAGGAGCTGTAGTGGTACGGCGTCCGGGCGGCGAACTCGGCGGCGCAGGTGTCGACGGTCTTGTAGACCGGCCGGACCCCGAGCGCCCACCGGACGCCGCGGACGACGTCCTCGCTGAGCCGGCGCAGCGACGCGAGCTGGGCGTCGGAGAAGCCGTGCCGCTTGGCCAGCAAGATCAGTTCGGGCGTCAGCTCCGGTGCGTTCTTGATCGTCTCGGCGAGCTCGGTGAGCAAGATCAACTGGTCGATGAACCAGGGATCGATCTTGGTCGACTCGTGCACCTGCTCCAGCGTCGCGCCGGCCCGGAGCGCCTTGACCACCAGGCCGAGTCGGCCGTCGTGCGGCCGGGCCGCGCGATCCAGCAGGTCGGCGACGGGCTCGGTGACCGGGTTGGCGAAGTCGAACGGGGCCCGGGAGTCCTCCAGGCTGCGCAGCGCCTTGCCGAGCGCCTCGGTGAAGTTCCGGCCGATCGCCATCGCCTCGCCGACGCTCTTCATGTGCGTGGTCAGCGTCGAGTCCGCGGACGGGAACTTCTCGAACGCGAACCGCGGGATCTTCACCACCACGTAGTCGAGCGTCGGCTCGAACGAGGCCGGCGTCTCCCTGGTGATGTCGTTCGGGATCTCGTCCAGCGTGTAGCCGATGGCCAGCTTCGCGGCGATCTTGGCAATCGGGAAGCCGGTCGCCTTGGAGGCCAGCGCGCTGGACCGGGACACCCGCGGGTTCATCTCGATCACGATCATCCGGCCGTCGGCGGGGTTGATCGCGAACTGGATGTTGCAGCCACCGGTGTCGACGCCGACGTCGCGGATGATGCCGATCGCGACGTCCCGCATCCGCTGGTACTCCCGGTCGGTCAGGGTCATTGCCGGCGCGACGGTGATCGAGTCGCCGGTGTGCACGCCCATCGGGTCCAGGTTCTCGATCGAGCAGACGATCACCACGTTGTCGGAGGCGTCCCGCATCACCTCCAGCTCGTACTCCTTCCAGCCAAGGATCGATTCCTCGATCAGCACCTCGGTGGTCGGGCTGGCGGAAAGGCCGGCGCCGGCGATCCGGCGAAGATCACGTTCGTCGTGGGCGAAGCCGGAACCGACGCCGCCCATCGTGAAGCTGGGCCGCACCACCAGCGGATAGCCGAGCTGGTCGGCCGCGCCGAGCACGTCGTCCATCGAGTGGCAGACGACACTCCGCGCCACCTCGCCGGGCCCGCCGGCGATCCCGGTCAGGCCCTCGACGATCGCCTTGAACTGCTCCCGGTTCTCGCCGCGCTGGATCGCCTCAACCGAGGCGCCGATCAGCTCGACGCCGTACTGCTTGAGCACGCCGCGCTCGTGCAGCGCGATCGCCGTGTTGAGCGCGGTCTGGCCGCCCAGGGTGGCCAGCAGTGCGTCCGGCCGTTCCTTGGCGATCACCTGCTCCACGTACTCGGGCGTGATCGGCTCGACGTAGGTGGCGTCGGCGAACTCCGGGTCGGTCATGATCGTCGCCGGGTTCGAGTTGACCAAGATCACCCGGAAGCCCTCGGCCCGGAGCACCCGACAGGCCTGGGTGCCGGAGTAGTCGAACTCACACGCCTGGCCGATCACGATCGGACCGGAGCCGATCACCAGGACCGACGAGATGTCGTTCCGCCGCGGCATCAGTGATCACCTCCCGTGGACCGACGATCGGCGTGTCGTTCCATCACCTCGATGAAGCGGTCGAACAGATAGTCCGCATCGTGCGGGCCGGCCGCCGCCTCCGGGTGGTACTGCACCGAGAAGGCGATCAGGTCGCCGTTCGCGTCGTTCAGCTGGACGCCCTCGACCACCTGGTCGTTCAGGCAGAGGTGGCTCACCGAAGCCTTTCCGTACGGAGTCTCGCGGGCCTCGTCCGGGTCCGCCTCCACGGCAAACCCGTGGTTGTGCGCGGTGATCTCGACCCGCCGGGTAGTCAGGTCCATCACCGGCTGGTTGATCCCGCGGTGCCCGTACCCGAGCTTGTAGGTGCCGTAGCCCAGCGCCCGGCCGAACACCTGGTGGCCGAAGCAGATCCCGAAGTACGGCAGCTTGTCGGCCAGCGCCCGGCGCAGCAGGGCGATCGGCCCGGTCGCCGCCGAGGGGTCGCCGGGGCCGTTGGAGAAGAAGACGCCGTCCGGCTGCAGCGCCAGCAGTTCGTCGTACGTGATCGTGGAGGGGACGACGTGCACGTCGATGCCGCGTTCGGCCATCCGCTGCGGGGTCATCGCCTTGATGCCGAGGTCGACGGCGGCGACCCGGAACTTGGCCTCACCCTGCGCCCGGACCAGGTACGGCTCGGTCGCGGTCACCTCGTCGGCCAGGTGCGCGCCGTGCATCGACGGCGTCGCCTTGACCCGTTCCAGGAGCTCGTCCGGCGAGGTGCCGGTGCTGGAGATGCCGACCCGCATGGCGCCGCGCTCGCGCAGGTGCCGGGTCAGCGCGCGGGTGTCGATCCCGCTGACGCCGACGATGCCCTGGGCCCGGAGTTCGTCAGTCAGGCTGCGCCGGGCGCGCCAGTTGGACGGGACCCGGGCGGGGTCGCGGACCACGTACCCGGCGACCCAGATCTTGCCGGACTCGTCGTCCTCGTCGTTCCAGCCGGTGTTGCCGATGTGCGGCGCGGTCGCGATCACGACCTGGCGGTGATAGCTCGGGTCGGTCAGTGTCTCCTGGTAACCGGACATCCCGGTCGAGAACACCGCCTCGCCGAAGGTCTCCCCCACCGCTCCGAAGGACTGGCCTCGGAAGGTGGTGCCGTCCTCGAGCACGAGGAGGGCTGATGCCGGAGCGTCGGCTCCGGACGTGGGGTCTGCGGGCGCGCGCGAAGGCAATTCGGGCATGACCGTCCTTTCCTGCCTCACGGGACAGGTCTTAAAGGTTGGCGAGATCCGTAGCAGCGTATCAGTGGCGTACCAGTGTTCTGCGTCACGCACGGCCCTCACCGGAGAGTAATAGTTGCCCTATGAAAACATCGGCGATATAGTTTCATTCGCTAAGTAAACAACCACTTCGGGAGCCCCATCGTGTCCAGTTCTCCTTCACGCCCAATGGCGGACGTGCCCGACCCGCAGACTCCGCCGCCCGACCTCGGGCCGCGGAATCCGGCCGGCCTGGAACGGACCCCGACCGTCGAGTTGCTCGAGACGCTCGGCCAGCTGATCCGCACCGCGCGGGCGCTGAATCACCGGCAGACCGAGGAGCTCGGCTTCAGCGGCACCCCGTTCGGCATCGTCAAGCTGCTCGCCGACGGCGACCGGCGGCCGGGCGACCTGGCGACGGAACTGCAGATCGCGCCGTCCGTGGTGTCCCGCGCGCTGGTCCCGCTGGAACGGGACGGACAGATTGAGCGCCGGCTCGACCCCGCCGACGCCCGCTCCTTCCGGCTCGCGCTGACCGACGCCGGCCGGGCCCGGCTCGCCCAGCGCCGCGAACTGATCCAGGCCCGGATCGAACGACTGCTCGAGCACTGGCCGGACGACGACATCACCACCCTGACCCGGCTGATGCGGCGGCTGGAGAACGACATCCAGTCGCACGCCGACGAACTGCTGCAACCCCCGGCCGAACGGGCCGAACCACCTCCCCCACCGCCCCAGCCCTCCGCCCAGGCCGTGCCGGCCTGATCGACCGGCCGACCAACCTCCTCACGAGAACGGAACTTCTCCACCCATGTCCACCACCGCCGTTGCCGAGCAACGGATGCCGCAGCCGGAGGCGATGAGCCATCGCCGGATCCTGGAATCACTGACCGGGATGCTGGCCGCACTGTTCACCGCGATGATCTCCTCCAACATCGTCGCGACCGCACTGCCGGTGATCATCGGTGATCTCAACGGCACCCAACGTCAGTACACCTGGGTGATCACCGCGTCGCTGCTGGCGACCACGGTGAGTACGCCGATCTGGGGCAAGCTGTCCGACCTGTTCAACAAGAAGCTGCTGATCCAGCTGTCGATCGGGATCTTCGTGATCGGCTCGGTCGCCGCCGGGTTCGCCCAGACGGTGCCGTGGCTGATCGGCTTCCGGATCCTGCAGGGCCTCGGCATGGGCGGCCTGACCGCCCTGGTCCAGGCGATCATGGCCTCGATCATCGCGCCGCGGGAACGCGGCCGCTACTCCGGCTACATGGGCGCCGTGATGGCGGTCAGCACGGTCTCCGGCCCGCTGCTCGGCGGCTTCATCGTGGACAGCGCGCTCGGCTGGCGCTGGTGCTTCTTCGTCTGCGTACCGCTGGCGATCATCTCGCTGATCGTGCTGCAACGGACCCTGCGGGTGCCGACGCTGCGCCGGCCGGTCAAGATCGACTACGTCGGCGCGCTGCTGATCTCCGTCGGTGCCAGCCTGCCGCTGCTCTGGGTGACCTTCGCCGGCACCGAGTACGCCTGGTGGTCCTGGGAGACGCTGGCCTTCCTGGGCGCCACGGCGATCTTGATCACCGTCGCGATCATCGTCGAGCTGCGGGTCAAGGAGCCGCTGGTGCCGCTGCGGGTGCTGAGCAACCGGACCGCGGCGTTGATGATCATCGCCAGTGCGGCGGTCGGGATCGGGATGTTCGGCGGCGCCACCTTCCTCGGCCAGTACTTCCAACTGGCCAAGGGCTACACGCCGACTCACGCCGGGTTGATGATCATCCCGCTGATGGTGGCGATGCTGATCTCCTCCACGATCTCCGGCCAGATCATCACCCGGACCGGGCGCTGGAAGGGCTTCCTGATCGGTGGCGGCATTCTGCTGGTCGCCGGGCTGACCGGTTTCGGCACGATCACCCACACCACGCCGGACTGGCAGACCTGGGTCTACATGGCGCTGATGGGGCTCGGCATGGGCGCGATGATGCAGAACATCGTGCTCGCGGTCCAGAACACCATCGACGTCCGGGACATCGGTGCCGCCTCGGCGACGCTGGCCTTCTTCCGGACCCTCGGTGGCGCGATCGGTGTCTCGGTGCTGGGCGCCGTGCTCGCCGCGCAGGTGAAGACCGATGTCACCGCGGGCCTGGCCAGCCACGGGATCCAGATCCCGGGCGGCGGCGGCAACCTGACCCTGGACTTCTCGCAGCTGCCGCCGGCGGTGCTGGAGATCGTCCGGGCCGCGTACGGTGACGCGACCGGGCACATCTTCCAGATCGCGGCGATCGTCGCCGTGGTCGCGCTGATCGCGGTGATCCTGGTTCGCGAGGTGCCGCTGCGCACCACGGTCGAGCTGGTCAAGCAGCCGGCCGCTGCGGAGCCGGGCGGGCCCGCGCCGAAGATCGAGGGCGCTGCCGCCGAGCTGGCCGCCGCCGAGGTTGCGCCGGCCCAGCAGGTCGCCGCCGCGAACGGGGTTCCGCCGGTCGCGACCGCCGCCACCGCTGTCGTACCCGCAACGGGGTCGACCGACGAGCGACAGCCGAGCCAGGTTTCGGTCGACGAGCCCCCGGCCGAGGAGGAGAAGCCGTTCCTGCCGGAGGCGCTGGACGACCCGACCGAACGGATCTCGGTCGCGGCGCTCGACGTACTCGCTGCGGCCCAGGCCAGCTCGCGGGATCAGGCGGAGGCCTCGGACGAGGCCGTCGGCAAGGTCCGGAACGCGCTGGACGAGCTCGAGGGCCGGATCGACACCGCCATCGGCGACTTCCACCAGGCGCTCGCGAAGGTCCGGGACAGCCTGGCCGAACCGAACGAGGCGGCGTCGCTGGGCCGGGACGGGGTCGGCGGCAACGAGCTGCGCTCGTACGAGTACGGCCTGCTGGTGAACAGCCAGCGGACCGCCGACCGGGTCACCACGCAGGCGCAGCAGGACGCCGAGCGGATGCTCACCGAGGCCAGGACGGAGCTGACCGATCTGGAGGCCCGGATCGAGCAGCTGCGCAAGGTCGAGGAGAAGCTCCGCGACGACGTCGGCGACCGGCTGCGCAAGGACGCCCCGCTCACCTGAGCCGTAACGACACAAGCCGTCCCCAGCCCGGATTCCGGGTTCGGGGACGGCTTGCGTTTATGGCGTGGGCGGTCGGTCAGTCCGGCGTCGGAGCCGGCTTGGTCGCGACGATCTTGCCCAGCAGCCCGTTGACGTAAGCGGGCGAATCGTCGGTCGACAGGTCGCCGACCAGAGTCAGCGCCTCGGACACGGCGACGGAGTCAGGCACGTCCAGGTAGTCGATCTCCAGCACCGCCAGCCGGACGGTGTTCCGGTCGACCCGCGGCATCCGCGGCAGGCTCCAGCCGCCGGCCAGGGCGCCGACGATCCGGTCGTCGATCTCGCTCGCGTGGGCGACCACGCCCTCGATCAGTTCCCGGGTGTAGTCGCGGACCGGCGGATCGGCGTCCGCGGTCCGTTCAGCCAGGGTCTCCAGCGGATCCCGGGCGCGCAACTCCGACTCGAACAGGATGTCGAGCGCGCGTTTCCGGGCCTTGCTGCGTGCGGACATGGAGCGATCAGCTGCCGATCCGGCCGAGGTACTCACCCGTACGGGTGTCCACCTTGACCTTCTCGCCGTTGGTGACGAAGAGCGGCACCTGCACCTGCAGGCCGGTCTCCAAGGTGGCCGGCTTGGTGCCGCCGGTGCTGCGGTCGCCCTGCAGGCCCGGTTCGGTGTACGTGATCACCAGTTCGACCGAGGCCGGCATGTCGAGGTAGAGCGGGTTGCCCTCGTGGATCGCGACCGTGGCCGTCTGCTCCTCGAGCAGGTAGTTCTTCGCGTCGCCGACGACGGCGTCCGGGATCGACAGCTGCTCGTACGTGGTGAGGTCCATGAACACGAAGCCCGCACCGTCGTGGTACAGGTACTGCATGTCCCGCCGATCAACCGTCGCGGTGTCGACCTTGGTGTCAGAGTTGAACGTCTTGTCGACGATCTTCCCGGACAGGACGTTCTTCAGCTTGCTCCGCACCACGGTGTTGCCCTTGCCGGGCTTGTGATGCTGGAACCACAGCACGGTCCAGAGCTGGCCGTCCAGGTCGAGCACCATGCCGTTCTTCAGGTCGTTGGTTGAGACCACGCGCGTTCCTTTTTGTTCTTGCGAATTGAGGGGGCAAACCCGGGTGCGACCGGGCAGTGGGTCAGTCTAGCCTTGCGGCGTGATGCGTACCCAACTCTTGGCTCGGCAACCAGAGCTGCGGACCGAGCGACTGCGGTTGACCCAGCTCGGGCCGGACCATTTCGAGGCGGCGAACGTCGGGCTCGACGACGATGACGAGGGGCGCAAGCTCACCGGGACCCACGCCACCTTCACCGACGAGCAGATCCGGACCTGGCTGGCCAAGCTGCCCGGCGCCGCGGACCGGGCCGACTGGGCGATCGTCCGGACCGATGACGACAAGGTGATCGGCGAGGTCGTGCTGAACGACCTGGACGTCGACAACCAGTCGATGAACTACCGGATCTCCTTGTACGGCAGCGCGTTCTACGGCCAGGGCTACGGCACCGAGGCCGGCCGGGCGGTGATCAACTTCGGTCTGGGTGTGCTCGGCCTGCACCGGATCAGCCTCGGCGTGTACGCGTTCAATCCGCGGGCCCAGGCCTCCTACGCCAAGCTCGGCTTCGTCCTCGAGGGCCGGCACCGCGACGCCCTCTACTGGGACGGCGAGTGGCACGACGAGTTGATCATGTCCGTCCTGGCCACCGACCCGCGCCCCTGAACGTCCGCGCCCGGATAGGCTGCTGGGATGGTGCCGGCGTTCGAGCAGCCCGTTGACGTCCTGATCGCGACGGACCGGTGGGAACCGAGTCCGATGTCCGGGTCCAGTGCGGGGTTCAGCACCGGCTCGGCCCGGGTCGATCTTGATCAACAGGACGGCGCGGTGACGGTACGGCTGCGGTCGTCCGGCGAGGTCAGCCGGCTGGTGTTGCGCTGGCCGTTCCCGCTGCCGCCGGACAGCCTGGTGCTGGGCGACGCCTGGGAACGGACCTACGGCGACCAGGCCTGGCGTCCGGTCCCGACCGGGATCCTGCCCTGGTACTTCCTGGCCCGGACCGGCGACGTGACGATCGGGGTCGGGGTCAAGGTCCGGCCGGGAGCGTTCTGTGCCTGGGAGGTCGGCGACGGCGACCTGACCCTGCATCTCAATGTCCGCAACGGTGGCGCGCCGGTGCTGCTCGGTGATCGCGAGCTCGCCGCGGCGACCATCGTGCAGGTCTCCGGCGAGCCCGGCGAATCGCCCTGGCTGGTGCACCAGCGGCTCTGCGCCGCTCTCTGCGACGACCCGATCCCGGCCCGCCGGCCGCTGGTCGGCGCCAACAACTGGTACTACGCGTACGGCAAGGACTTCGGCCCCGAGAACGTGATCGCCGACGCCCGGACTGTGGTCGAGCTGGCCGACGGTCACCCGGTGCGGCCGTACGGGGTCGTCGACGCCGGCTGGACCGATGGCGGCGGTGCGCCGGGCGGCCCGTGGACGCACGGCATCCCGGGCCTGTTCGACGACCTGCCGGGTCTCGCCGCCGCGATCCGCGAGGTCGGCGCGGAGCCGGGCATCTGGTTCCGGCCGGCGGCCCTGACCACGGTCGAGGACCCGGCGCTGCTCCGGCCGGGACCGCGGCCGGTGTCCGAGCAGCCGCTCGATCTCAGCCGGCCCGAGGTGATCGACCTGGTCCGCGCCGATGTGGCCCGGCTGGTCGACTGGGGGTTCACCTTCCTCAAGCACGACTTCTCGACCTTCGACACCTTCGCCCGCTGGGGGCCCGGGATGTCGCTGGACCTGACCGACGCCGGCTGGTCGTTCGCCGACCGGTCGCTGACCAACGCCGAGCTGCTGGTCCGTTTCTATACGGCGATCCGGGAAGCGTCGGCCGGGGCGACCGTGCTCGGCTGCAACGTGGTCGGGCACCTCGCGGCCGGGCTGGTCGACGCGCAACGTACCGGCGACGACACGTCCGGCCGGGACTGGGCCAGGACCCGGGAGATGGGTGTCAACACGCTCGCCTTCCGCCTGGCCCAGCATGATCATTTCTTCACCGTGGACGCCGACTGCGTGCCGGCCACGCCGCAGACGCCGTGGGAGAAGAACCGGCAGTTCCTCGATCTGGTCGCCCGGTCCGGCACCGCCCTGTTCGTCTCGGTCGATCCGCGGTCCCGTACCGAACAAGTCGATCGCGACCTCAGCGCCGCGATCCGGCTCGCCCTCGACGGCGGCTCCCCCGGCGGCATCGAGCCGCTCGACTGGCTCGAGACGTCGCATCCCCGGCACTGGCGAGCCGACCAGGCGGACGTCGAATATCACTGGTAGGTCTACTGGACTAAGTCGACTAGACTAGGTCTGGGAGGTCACCATGACGACGGTCAACATCCACGAGGCCAAGACGCAGTTCTCTAAGCTGGTGGAACGCGCGGCGAGGGGCGAGACGATCATGATCGCCCGGGCCGGCCGGCCGCTGGCGAAGCTCACCGGGCTCGACGAGGCGCCGGTGGCCGAGCGGCGGCTCGGATTTCTCGCCGGCCAGTTCCGGGTGCCGGACGACTTCGACGAACTCGGGCGGGACGAGATCGCGGACGCCTTCGGGGCCGGGTAGATGCGGGTCCTGCTGGACACCCACCTGCTGCTCTGGGCCGCCGCCGAGCCGGACCGGCTGCCGGCGGCGGCCCGCGAGATCATCGAGGACGCGGGCCACGAGTTGATCTTCAGCGTCGCGAGCATCTGGGAGCTGGCGATCAAGTCCGGACTCGGCCGGGCGGACTTCCTGGTGGACGCGCTGGGCTTCCAGCGCGCTCTGCTGCACGCGGGCTATGTCGAGTTGCCGGTCCGCGGTGAGCATGCGGCCGACGTGGCGGAACTCCCGCCGCACCACAAGGACCCGTTCGACCGGATCCTGGTCGCGCAGGCGCGCGCCGAGGGCCTGACCCTCGTGACGAGCGACCCGCTGGTCGCGCGGTATCCGGGGATGATCAAGCAGGTCTAACTGGCGATCGCTCGGTACGTCTCGCGGAGCAGGTCCGGGTCCGGGCCGGCCAGGATCCGGGCCTTGGCCAGTGCTTCCAAGATCACGAACCGGAGCGTGCCGCCGCGGGTCTTCTTGTCCACGGCCATGGTGGCGAGCAGCTCGTCGTACGCGTCGGCGGCGTAGCTGGTCGGCAACCCGACCGCGCCGAGCACGGCACGGTGCCGGGACGCGGTCTCGGCGTCGAGGTAGCCGGCCCGGCGGGACAGCTCGGCGACGAACACCATCCCGATGCTGACCGCCTCACCGTGCCGCCACCGGTAGTGCTCCCGCCGCTCGATGGCGTGGCCGAGGGTGTGGCCGTAGTTGACCAGTTCCCGGCCGACCGCGCTGCCGACCGAGGTCGCTTCGCGGAGATCGGCCGAGACCACCTTGGCCTTCACGTCGATGGACCGCTCGATCACTTCCCGGAGCACCGGCGAGCCGAGCTCACGGGCGGCGGCCGGGTCGGCCTCGACCCGTTCCAAGATCACCGGGTCGGCGATGAAGCCGCACTTGATCACCTCGGCGAGCCCGCTGATCACCTCGGCCCGCGGCAGTCCGTCCAGCAGATCAAGATCACAGAGGACGCCGCGCGGCTCCCAGAACGCACCGACCAGGTTCTTCCCCTCGGCGGTGTTGATCCCGGTCTTGCCGCCGACGGCCGCGTCGACCATGCCGAGCACGGTCGTCGGTACGGTGATCAAGCCGACCCCGCGGAGCCAGGTCGCGGCGACGAAGCCGGCCAGGTCCGTGGTCGCGCCGCCGCCCAGACCGATGATCAAGTCCGACCGGGTGAACCCGGCGTTGCCGAGCACCGACCAGCACATCGCCGCGATCTCGACGGTCTTCGACGATTCGCCGGACCCGACGTCGATCCGGGTCACCTCCGAGCCCGCGTCGGTGATCACCTTCGCCAGCCGTTCGGCCGCGCCGATCAGGGCCGGCGGGTGCAGTACGGCGACCCGGGTCGCACCGGTCAGCAACGGGGGCAGCCGGTCCAGCAGACCGTGCCCGACCAGCACCTGGTACGGCTGCTCGGCCGCGACCTCGATCTCGGTGATCATGCTGATTCCTTGATCATGACGACGTGCCGATCAGCGCGTCGACGATGGCGACCGGCTGCAGTTCGTCGACGTCCAGCGCCTCGGTGGCGACCGCGGCGTAGAGCGGCTGCCGCTCGGCCAGCAGCTTGACCAGGGTGCCGTGCACGTTGCCGAGCAGCAGTGGCCGGGCCGTGTTGAGCCCGACCCGCTTCGCCGCGGTGCCGGCGGTCACCTTGAGCCAGATCACCCGGTGCCCGACCAGCGCCTCCCGGATCCGGGCCGAGGTCACGGCACCGCCGCCGAGCGACAGCACCCCCGGCCGGTCCAGCAGTTCCAGCGTGACCGCGGCCTCCAGCTCCCGGAACGCCGGTTCGCCGTCGTCGGCAAAGATCTCCGCGATCGGCTTGCCGGCCCGTTCCTCGATCACGGTGTCCACGTCGACGAACGGCACCCCGAGCCGGTCGGCCAGCAGGGCGCCGACGGTCGACTTGCCGGAGCCGGGCGCGCCGATCAGGACGATCGTCGGGGTCGTCGGCGCGGCGGCGGCCCCGCCCGCGGCCGTCACGGTCTCGGGCGGCATCAGCCGCTCACTCCGAGGCCGCGGTCGGCGATCGCCTTCAGGTAGGTCTCGTAGTTGCGGTGGGTCTCCCCCACCGAGTCGCCGCCGAACTTCTCCAGCGCGGCGTTCGCGACGACCAGGGCGACCATCGCCTCGGCCACCACGCCGGCCGCCGGTACCGCGCACACGTCGGACCGCTGGTGGTGCGCGACGGCCTCCTCGCCGGTCCGGACGTCGATCGTCCGCAGCGCCCGCGGCACGGTGGAGATCGGCTTCATCGCGGCCTTGACCCGGAGCACCTCGCCGGTGCTCATCCCGCCCTCGGTGCCGCCGGCCCGGTGGCTGGCCCGGGTCGGACCGCCCGGGCCTGGCACGATCTCGTCGTGTGCCGCGCTGCCCCGGGTCCGGGCCAGTTCGAAGCCGTCCCCGACCTCGACGCCCTTGATCGCCTGGATCCCCATCAGCGCACCGGCCAGTTGGGCGTCCAGCCGGCGGTCGCCGTGCACGTGCGAGCCGAGGCCGGGCGGCAGGCCCCAGGCCAGCACCTCGACCACGCCGCCGAGGGTGTCGCCGTCGGACTGGGCGGCGTCGACCTCGGCGATCATGGCCTGGGTCGCATCGGCGTCGAAGCAGCGGACCGGGTTCTCGTCGATCGCGGCCAGGTCGCCGATCTTGGGCAGCAGCCCGTACGGCGCCTTGGCGGTGCCGAGCTCGACGACATGGCTGAGGATCGTGATCCCGTACGCCTGCTCGAGGAAGTTCTGGGCGACCCGGCCGATGGCGACCCGGGCCGCGGTCTCGCGGGCGCTGGCCCGTTCCAGGATCGGCCGGGCCTCGTCGAAGTCGTACTTCTGCATGCCGGCCAGGTCGGCGTGCCCGGGCCGTGGCCGGGTCAGCGGCGCGTTGCGGGCGCGGCCCTCCAGGATGGCCGGGTCGACCGGGTCCGCGGACATCACGTCTTCCCACTTGGGCCACTCGGTGTTGCCGACCTGGATCGCGACCGGCCCGCCCTGCGACTCGCCGTGCCGGACGCCGCCAAGGATGGTCACCGCGTCCGCCTCGAACTTCATCCGGGCGCCGCGGCCGTAGCCGAGCCGGCGCCGGGCGAGAGCCTGCGCGATGTCGTCGGAGGTGACCCGGACGTGGGCCGGAAGTCCTTCCAGGGTGGCCACCAGAGCGGGGCCGTGAGATTCACCGGCGGTGAGCCAACGGAGCATGACGGTCAGTCTTTCACGAACGTACGGAGCTCCATCGTGCTGTCCGGGCCCGGCTCGCGTGGCCGGGCCCGGACAGCACGCCGGGGTTACCTGCTGGCGTGCAGGTAGGCGGCCTGGTAGGCCCGATCCACCGCGGAGGTCTTCTTCGACCAACCGGACCAGCCGGAGCCACGGGTGTAGACCCGGAGACAGAAGGCACCGGCGACCTTGCGCGGGAAGTGCGAGTGCTCCAGGCGCTTCTTGTCACCCGCGCAGCGGGCGGCGTTGTATTGGATCCGGTGGTGCGCATCCACCTCGACACCGCCGCCCTCCGAGACCGTGTCGTCCTCGTAGGAGGACATCACGGTCCAGCGCGCGCCCATCTCGGCCCCGGGCAGCTTCGGGCGACCGCCGGTCCCCTTGCCGAGCACCTCGACCTGCTTGAAGAAGCTACTTCCCGGATTCAGCTGCTGGCACTGCCGGTAGGCGATGCAGGCCTTGGCGACGTGGGTTCCCTTGTGCGGCGTGGCCATCGTGATCACGTCCTCGACGTAGAGGCGCTTGGGCCAGCCCTTGGTGTTGCGCTGCACGTTCAGCAGCGCCGACCGGATCGCCAGTCCGCCCATCGAATGCGCCACCACGTCGACCTTCTTGTTCTTGCTGGTGAAGTTGTCGTAGATGTACCAGGCCAGCTTGCGGCCGACCGTGTGGATCGACGTGTTCCGGCTGCCCTTGTAGCGGTGGCTGCAGTTCTCGTCGCCGCTGTAGTAGCCGAAGGTCAGCAGCCGTCCGGTCCAGCCCTTGTTCCGGAAGTGGTTCTTCGTGTTCCGCCAGGTGTTCTCGCAGTTGGTCTTGCCGGACGGCGCGAAGCCGTGCACGAAGATCACCGCATTGTTCTTCGCGTTGCCGCGCGGCGGCTTCGCCTCGGCCGGCGCGGCCGTGGCCAAGCCCAGGCCGGCGATCATGGCCAGCGTGGCGAGCAGGGTCAGCACTCGTCGCATCGACAGCTCCTCTCGGATCCCTGATTCGTCGGCTCCGGCCGGACCGGCCGAAGTACTTCCGATCCTTGCGGCCTGTGGGCGCGCTGTGACCCAACGAATCCGCGAAGCTGAGCGCGTACGCGTCGGCGACCCGAGAGGAACCATGAGCGGTCGGAGCGGTTTGTGGCGGGTTGCTGAGTTGCCCACCACGAGGGCGGGCATCGAGCGGGCGTTCTCGTACTTCATCGCAGGGATCCGGCTCGGCACGGTGGCGCAGATGGTGCCGTCGGTTCACCTCGGTGTCACGACCTCCCCGAACGGCACCGGCTACCTGATCTGCTGGCTGGCTGCCGCCGGAGCCGCGGTCACGGTGAGCGTGCTGACCCTGGTCCGGCGCCGCCCGCTCGGCACGGTCGGCGCGGTGATCGACTTCGCCCTGGCGTGCGGCCAGCTGCTGCTCGGGCCGCTGGTGCTGGCGCCGGGCGACCGGCTCGGCAGCTGGGTCACCTACCAGTCGGCGAACGCGTTGTCGGTGATCTACACGGCCAGCGGCGTCCGCCAGCGCAGCGTCTGGGTGGGCGGGCTGCTCGGCGTGATCGGCTGCTACGTCGTCTATCTCGGCCGGGAGCTGGCCGGTGACCAGACCTTCAACGCGCTCGGCAATATCCTGACCTTCGTCGTGTACGCCCTGATCGCGCGCATGTTCTTCGGCTTCACCCGGCGGATCGCCGCCGACGCCGACGCGTCCCGGGCCCGCGCCGCCGAACTGGCCCGGCGCGAGGAGGAACGCCGGGCCCAGCTCACCATGCACAACGGCGTCGCGCTGATGCGGCTGCTCACCGAGCCCGGATCCGACGACACCCGGCGCCGGCTGATCGACCAGGCCGAGGTGGAACTCCGGCGGATGCGCGCCTACCTGCGCGGCCGCGCCGGCCCCGACCGGGAAGCCGGCACCGGTGCGACCGTCGGGCTCGGTTCCATGATCACCACCGTGTGCGACCGGTACGCCGATCTCAACGTCGACGCCCTGCTCGACCTCGGCGCCGGCCTGGAACTCCCGGCCGATCAGGCCGAGGCGCTCGAACGGGCCCTGGACAGCCTGCTGCTCAACGTTCGCCGGCACGCCCGCGCCGACAGCGTCGTGGTCCACCTCGACCGCGGCACTGAGGAGAACTGGCGGCTGACCGTGCGGGACGACGGGGTCGGCTTCGACCCGGAGCAGGTCGCCACCGGCGTCGGGCTCCGCGAGGTCGTCCTGGGTGAACTGCGGCGACGCGGCCTCGAGGTCATGATCAACTCGGCGGTCGGCGAGGGGACGACCGTGACGATCACGTCCGGCGCGGCGCCGGTGGCCGTACACCGGGACCGTGATCCGGCCGGGGAGACCGCATGAGGCCGCGGGTCGCTGTCGTCGACGACGCGTCGCTGATCCGCGAGTCGGTCGGCCTCCTGATGCCCGGCCTGGAAGTGATCACCGCCGTGGCCAACGTCGAGGAACTGCTGCGGCAGCGCCCGGAAGTCGATCTTGTGCTACTCGATCTGCATCTGGCCAATCTCGAACAGCAGCCGGACGTGCGGCAGGGCATCGCCGCGATCCGGGCCCTGACGGGCGCCCATCGGGTCTGCGTCTACAGCCAGGAGGAGCGCCGCTTCGTGCTCGCCGCCTGCATCGCCGCCGGCGCCGCTGGCGTCGTGTCCAAGGCGCTGCCGACCGGCCGGGCCGAGCAGCTCATCCTCGAGGTCGCGGCCGGCGGCACCGCGGTTCCGCAGTCGGTGATCGGGATCCTCGAGGTGCTGGTCCGGCGCAACTGCATCACCCTGCTCAGCGAGCGGCAACGCCAGCTGCTGCACGGACGGGCGCGCGGGCTGACGTACGCCCAACTGGCCAAGGAGCTGTACGTCAGCGAGACCACCCTGCGCGGCTACTGGCTGGACCTGACCCGGTCGTTGTCGGACTCGCTGCGCAGCCTGACGCCGAGCGAACTCGAGCGGTCCCTCGGGCTGGCGCCGGGCGATCTGCTGGAGTTCTGGCCGGGCGGCGGGGCTCAGCGGAACGACTGGTGGCGGCTCGACTCCGGTGCCTGAGCCGCGTCGACGAAGCTCTCGATGATCGGGCCGAGCACGGCCGGCTCGACGTCGTGCGGCTGGCCGGCCATGGTCAGCCGGCGGCCCCGCGGGAGCAGGTCGGCCACCCGCTGAGCGGTGGTCCGGCGCCAGGAGCGGCTCTGCTCGCCGTCCACGACCAGCGTCGGTACGGTGATCGCGGCGGCCCAGTGCGGCGGCAGGCCGAAGTCGCCCATCACCTCGAGGTCGTACGCCAGCGTCGGCGCGACCGCCTCCAGGTCGGGCCAGAGCGGCGCGTTGCGCATCGGCGCGACCACCTCGGCCGGCATCTCGACCGCCGTGACCAGGAAGGCCTCGACCGCGTCGCCGGGCCGGCCGCGGGCGACCAGGTCGCGCAGCCGGTCGGCGAAGTCGGGCGGCATCGGCGGCCGGGCCGGATCCAGGATGAACGGCGGCTCGATCAGCAACAGGCCGTCGATCGGCACCCCGCGGGCCGCGGCCTCGGCGGCCAGCACGGCGCCGGACGAGACGCCGAGCGCGTACGCCGAGCCGCCGGCCAGCCGGACCACCGCGGCCAGGTCCTCGATCTCCCGGCCCACCACCGCGGGCCCGTCGGTCCCGGCGTCGCCGCTGTCACCGCGGCCGCGCCGGTCGTACGTGATCATGGTGAACCGCCCGGCCAGGTGCTCCGCCAGCGGCCGGAAGGTGCGCCGGTCGTTCAGCGCGCCACCGACCAGGACGACCGCCGGGCCGCTGCCGTACACCTCGGCGGCGATCGTGGTGCCGTCCGCGGAGGTCACGGTCTGGTGCCGCCGGCCCGGTTCGTGGCGGCGGTCGGGCCGGTCGGAGTAGAGACCGCCGAGATAGGCGAACAGCTCGCTGTGCCCGTACAGCCTGGGCTCGGTGCGCTGGGCCAGGCCGGCGAAGTAGCGGTCGTAGCGGCGCCGGACGTCGTCCGCCTCGCCGGCCGCGACCAGCCGCTCGGTGGCGAACGCGCGGACCAGTTCCAGCAGCCGGTAGCGGGACCCGGCGCTGCCGTCGATCCGTACCACCAGGGAACGGTCGACCAGCCGGCCGAGCAGTTCGGCGACGTCGGCGACCGGCACCACGTCGCCCGCGCAGACGGCTTCGGCCGCGGCCAGGGTGCAGCCGCCCGGGTGCGGTGCGAGGCGGCGCAGCACCGCCCGTTCCGGCGTGGTCAGCAACTCCCAGCTCCACTCGACGATCGAGGTCAGGGTCTGCTGCCGGTCCGGCCGGCCGCGCTGCCGGCGGCGGTCGTCGAGCCGTTCCGCAAGATCACGGACGTCGAGCGCCGCGACCCGGCTGGCGGCCAGTTCCAGCGCCAGCGGCAGGCCGTCCAGCCGGCGGCACAGGTCGGCCACCGCCGCGACGTTGTCCGGGCCGAGCCGGAAGCGGGGATCGGCCGCGGCGGCCCGGGCGGTGAACAGCTGGACCGCCGCGCTGTCGGTCGCGTCGGTGTCGGGGCCGGGCAGCGGCAGCGGCGGCACCGGCCAGCGCTGCTCCCCCGCGACGCCGAGCGCCTCGCGGCTGGTGGCGAGGATCCGCAGCCCGGCCTCGCCGGCCAGCAGCCCGGTCGCCAGGTCGGCCGCGGCGTCGATCACGTGCTCGCAGTTGTCCAGCACGAGCAGCGCGTCCGGCCCGCGTTCAGCTGCTGCGGCGGCGACCGCCTCGGCCAGCCGGGCCGGTTCGGCGCCGGGTTCCAGGTCGGCCAGCTCGACCAGCCAGGCGTCGCCGTCGTGACGTCGCGCGACGGCCAGCGCGAGGCTGGTCTTGCCGACGCCGCCGGGCCCGGTCAGCGTGATCAGCCTGGTCCCGGGGAGCCGTTCGGTCAGCTCGGCCAGGTCGTCGTCGCGGCCGATCAGGTCGGTCACCGGTGCCGGCAGGTTCCCGACCGGCGCTTCGCTCGGCTGCGGGCCGAGCGTGGGGTCGTCGGTGAGGATCCGCTGGTGCAGCTCGACCAGGTCCGGGCTCGGGTCGAGGCCGAGTTCGTCGGCCAGCCGGTGCCGCAGGTCCGCGTAGCTCTGCAGCGCCTCGGCCTGCCGGCCGGCCCGGGCCAGCGCCCTCAGCTGGACGGCCCGGAGCCGCTGCCGGAGTGGATTGGCGGCGACCAGTTCGGCGACCTCGGCCACCAGGTGATCATGCTCGCCGAGTTCCAGCCGAGCCTCGGCGTAGGCCTCCTGGACGGCCAGCCGCTCCTCGTCCAGCCGGTCGATCGCGGCCCTCGGGAAGGTTTCCTCTGCGAAGTCGGCGTACGCGGGGCCGCGCCACAGGGTGAGCGCGTCGGCCAGGGTCGCCGCCCGCATCCGTACGCTGCCGGTCTGCCGGGCCCGGGTCGCCAGGGCCCGGAACCGGCCGGCGTCCATCGCCTCGGCCGGCACCGTGATCAGGTAGCCCGGCGCCGCCGTCCGGACCAGTTCCCGGGCACCCGGTTCGGCGGTCTCCAACGCCCGGCGCAACTGCGAGATCCGGGTCTGCAGCGTCGACATCGGGTTGACCGGCAGCGCATCGCCCCAGACGTCGTCGATCAGGGACGCCGCCGACACCGGCCGGCCGGCGTGCAGCAACAGATCGGCGAGCAGTGCGCGGACCTTACGGTCCGGGATGCGCACCGCTGCGCCGTCGTCGGTCCACGCCGCCACCGGCCCCAACACCCCGAATCGCACTCCCCCATACTCCGCCCCTCACCTCCGCCGACCGGGCACAAAAGCAGCCGTTTCCGCGGCGTGTCGCTGCACTGATGCCCGGTCGGTCGAAGTTGAGGGGGTGGGTACGGGCTCCGGGCTGATCGCCGACGGGCTCGGGCACCGACGGTCGGCTCAGCCGACCATCTCGTTCAGGGCCAGGATGTTGCCCTCCGAGTCACGGATCCAGACCGATTTCACCGGGCCGTAGTCCATCACCCGGCCGCGCGGCACGCCCTCGACGCCGGCGAAGCTGCCCTTGCCGAGCGGCAGGATCTCCGCGCCGGCCTCGGCCAGTTCGTCGACGAGCTGCTCGATGCCGGTGACCATGAAGCTGACCACCGGGTACGGCGGCGGCACCCGGTCGGTCAGCTCGGAGAGCGCGATCATGGTGCCCGCGGCGTCGAACGCCATCGGGTCCTGGTCGGGTCCGGAGAGCAGCTTCAGGCCGAGCACGTCGCGATAGAACGCGCGGGCGCGGTCGCCGTCCTGGGCCGGCAGGATCGGGTTGAGCGGGTGGTCACCGAGTCGGGTCATGCCGAGAGGCTAATCGCGATGGCTGACAGTCCCTGGTCGAGGAACCGGAGGCGGGCCTGAAGGGTTTCTGAAGCGCCGGGCCGCAGAGTCCTGGTCATGAAGAACACACTGTTGCTCGCCGGCGCGATCGCCGGTCCGCTCTACGTCGGCATCGGCACCGTCGAGGCCCTGGTCCGGGACGGCTTCGACCTCCGGATCCACCCGCTCAGCGTGCTCGCCAACGGACCGGGCGGCTGGGTCCACTCCGCGATGATGATCACCACCGGACTGCTCACCGTGCTCGGCGTCGCCGGACTGCGCGGCGCCGTGCCGCGGGTCACCGCGATCGGCCTGCTGATCTACGGACTCGGCGTCACGGCCGCCGGGATGATGACGGCCGACCCGGTGGCCGGTTTCCCGCCAGGGACTCCGACCACGCCGCCGGAGACGATCAGCTGGCACGGGCTCGGCCACTTCCTGGCCGGCGCGATCGGCTTCCTCGGCCTGATCGTCGCGGCGCTGGCGCTGGCCTGGTGGCAGCGCAAGAACGGCCGGCCCGGCTGGGCGGTCTTCTCGCTGATCACCGGCGTCTTCTACCTCGCCTCGTTCGTCGGCATCGGCGCCAGCGGCGGCCGGCCCGCACTCAATATCGCCTTCAGCGTCGCGGTGGCGCTCGGTTGGACCTGGATCACGCTGCTGATGCTGCGGAACCGTACGGCCGGGCCGCGGTCCTGAACGGGCGGATGATCATGCGCTTCATCTCGATCCTGCGTACTTCCGAGGCGCACGGGTTCCCGCCGCCGGCCCTGCACGAGGGCATGGCCGCGCTCGGCGCGGAGGCCGCCGCGGCCGGGGTCCTGGTCGACACGGCCGGGTTGCTGCCGATCACGACCGCGACCAAGATCACCGTCGCCGACGGCGAGTTAATCACCAGCGACGGCCCGTTCGACGAGCCCGCCCCGATCGGCGCATATGCGGTTTACGATGTCGCCGACCGGGCCGAGGTCGTCGCCTGGACCCGGCGCTTCATGGACCTGCACCGGCGCACCTGGCCGGGCTGGTCCGGCGAGTCGGAGATCCGCCAGGTCTTCGGCCGCGAAGGCTGACGGGAGGGAGCCGGGATGATCGGGTTGCACATCGACACCGTCGACGAGCCCGACCGCCGGCTGGGCCGGATCTGGTCGGCCGACTGTGCCCGCCCGACGCCGTTCAGTTCGCTCGCCTCGTACACCTCGGGCCTCGGCTGCGTACGGGTCGGCGGCGTCACCACCGTGCACCTGCGCGGGCCGGCGACCCGGGCCACTCCCCTGACCTGCTCGGCCGGAGCGGAGTTCTTCGGCGCCGACTTCCGGACCGGCGCCTATCTCACGGTCGTCCAGCCCGCCCGCTTGATCAACATGAGCGACACCGTGCTGCCGACGCTGCCGGACGGCCGGGTGCTGCTCGGCGGCCGGGCCTGGGAGACGCCGACGCCGGACAACATCGACGTGTTCGTGGACCGGCTGGAGCGGGCCGGGTTGTTGATCTTCGATCCGCTGGTCGAGGAGTTCCGGTACGGCTGCGCGGTGCCGGTCGCCGACCGGACCGCGCAGAGCCGGTTCCTGCGCGCGGTCGGGCTGTCCCGGCGGACGTTCCGGTTGATCGAACGGACCCGTACCGCCGCCCGGTGGCTCCGGTCCGGCATCCCGATCGGCGACGTGGTCGCCGGCACCGGCTTCTACGACCAGCCGCAGCTGACCCGGGCACTGCGCCGATTGATCGGGCACACGCCGGGCGAGGTCGCCCGGGGCGGGATGTTCCTCGACCTGTGATCGGCGGTTCGGTACAAGACCGGCGCCGGTTCCTTGCCTACCGTCCATGATCATGAGGAAACTGATCGAATCCACGTATCTCTCGCTCGACGGCAAGATCGGCGGGGAGAGCTTCTGGGCCACCCAGAGCCAGTTCCGCGACGACCGGCACGTCGCCTACAACACCGAGCTGCTGGACTCCGCCGAGGCGATGGTCCTCGGCCGGGCCACCTACGAGGTCTTCGCCGCGACCTGGCCCGGCCAGACCGACGCGTTCGCCACCAAGTTCAACGCCCTGCCCAAGCACGTCGCCACCCACGCCGACACCGAACTGACCTGGAACGCCCAGCGGTTGCCCGGCGATGCCGTCGCCGCCGTCGGCGAACTCAAGCAGGCCGGCTCCGGGACCTTGATCAAATACGGCACCGGCAGCTTCAGTCAGGCCCTGCTGGACGGCGGCCAGCTGGACGAGCTGCACCTGTGGATCTTCCCGTTCGTCGCCGGCGCCGGTGATCAACTTCTGCCCGGGGTGACCCGCAACCTCGACCTGGTCCAGGTGACCGAGGTCGGCAACGGGGCCGTCGTGCTCACGTACACGCCGAAGTAGGCCGCCGGCGCGGTGCCGTTCGGTAGCATGGCGGCGATGTCTGACACCCCGGATTCCTCGCTGCCGCTGCCGGCTGCCCGCGTCAGCGACGCCGAACGCGAGCGCGCCGCCGAACAGTTGCGGGTCGCGGTGTCGGACGGGCGGCTCGACCTGGACGAACTGGACGAACGGCTGACGGCGGCGTACCAGGCCAAGACCCGGGCCGAACTGGTCGCCGTGACCTTCGACCTGGTGCCGGTCCGGAACGAGACCCGGCCGCTGGCCCTGCGGACCAAGAGCGGAACGATCAAGCGCACCGGGGTCTGGACGGTGCCGGCCGAGATCATCGCCGAGTGCACGTCCGGAACGATCAAGCTCGACTTCACCCAGGCCCGGATCGAGGATCGGGAGGTCCACGTCCACGCGAACGCGAAGTCCGGCTCGGTGGTGCTCGTGGTGCCGCACCGGGGCTGGACGGTGGTGATGGAGGACGTGAGCAGTTCCAGCGGCAGCATCGTGAACAAGGTGCACGGCGACGGCGGTCCGTACGGCCACACGATCCGGGTGACCGGCGGCGTCACCTCGGGCGTGATCAAGGCCCGGCACCCGCGGCGGCGCTTCATCGACTGGCTGCTCGGCCGGCCGCACCCCGACGCCCTGACCTCCTGAGGTCCTGATCAGGCCGGGCCCTTCGCGGCCGCGGCGAGCGCGTCGGTCATCCGGCTGAGCAGCAGCTGCCGTTCCTGTCTCGTCGGCGCGAGCCCGGCGGCCCGTTCCAGTTCCTCGGCGGCCTCGGTGTGCCGGCCCAGGCGGCCGAGCAAGTCGCCGCGGACGGCGCCGAGCAGGTGGTAGCCGGTGAGCCGGCGGTCCTCGAGCAGCGGTGCGGTCGCGGCCAGCGCCGCCTCGGGTCCGTCGATGTGGAGGACGGCGACGGCGCGGTTCAGTTGCACCACGGGCGACGCGGTGACCTGGCCGAGGGCGTCGTAGAGGGCGAGGATCGCACTCCAGTCGGTGTCCGCGAAGGTGATCGCGCGGGCGTGGCAGGCGGAGATGGCGGCCTGCAGCGCGTACGGGCCGAGGGGCCGCGCCAGGGCGAACGCCCGGTCCAGCATGCCGAGGCCGTGGTTGATCAAGGTCCGGTCCCAGCGCCGCCGATCTTGATCTTCGAGCCGAACCGGGATCCCGTGATCGTCGACCCGGGTCCGGAACCGGGAGGTCTGCAGTTCCATCAGGGCGACCAGCCCGAACACCTCGGGCTCGGTCGGCACCAGCCCGGCCAGGACCCGGCCCATCCGCATCGCCTCGACGGCCAGGTCCGCACGGACCACCTGCTCGCCGGAGGACGCCGAATAGCCCTCGTTGAAGATCAGATAGAGCACGTCCAGCACCACCAGCAGACGCTCGGGCAGGTCCGCGGCCGACGGCGCCTCGATCGGGACCCGGGCCTCGGCGAGCGTCCGCTTCGCCCGCGAGATCCGCTGCCCGATGGTCGCCGACGGCGCCAGGAACGCCCGGGCGATCTCGTCGGTGGTGAGCCCGCCGAACAGGCGCAGGGTGAGGGCGACCCGGGACTCGGGCGACAGCAGCGGATGGCAGGTGGTGAACAGCATGGTGAGCAGGTCGTCCGGGATCGGGTCGAGCGCCTCCGCGGAGGCGTCGTCGCCCGGCCCGGCGACGAGGAGCGGCGCCTTCCGGCGGGCCGTCTCCTCGCGCCGGGCCCGGTCGATCGCCTTGTGCCACGCCGTCGTCATCAGCCAGGCACCCGGACGAGGCGGTACGCCCTCGACGGGCCACTGCTCCAGGGCCGCGACGAACGCCTCGGCCGCCAGGTCCTCGGCGAGATCGAGATTCCCGATCCGCCGGGCCAGGGTCGCGATCAACTGGGGCGCCTCGATCCGCCACAGCGCCTCGACCGACGCGCGGAGTTCCATGACGATCGGGGTTCAGTCCGCGCCGGGGTGCTGCAGCCGCTCGCTGCGGTCCAGGGTCTCGGCGTCGACCGTCTCGGCGAAGTCGTCCAGGTCGAACAACGGCCGGATCTCCAGGACCTGGGCGTCGCCGTACGCGGGATCGTACGGGCACCGTTTGGCCCATTCGACCGCCTCGGCCAGCGAACTGACCTCCCAGATCCAGTAGCCCGCGATCACCTCCTTGGACTCGGTGAACGGGCCGTCGATCACCGAGGTCCCGGACCTGGTGAAGGCGACCTTGGCCCCGGCACTGCTCGGTTTCAGCCCCTCGCCGCCGAGCATGATGCCGGCCTTGACGAGCTGCTCGTTGAAGACGCGCATCTGCTCGAACATCTCGGTCGTCGGCTCGCCCCGGCCCTCGTCGGCGGCGTCGCCCTTCGTCATCACCATCACGCGCACGATCGGTACTCCTCGTCTCAGTCTCGGCCGGCGGTGCGGCGCAACAGGTCGGCGATGAACTCGGAGTCCACGGTGTCGCCGTCGCGGAGGTCGACGACCTTGCGGTCGCCGGCGCCGAGCGAGCGGAGCAGTCCCGGGACGGGCTCGACGTCGCCCGCGTCGAACACCATGAACGAGACCTTAGCCGCGGCCACGTGCAGCACCGCGACCATCCGGCCGTCCACCTGGAAGTGCGGCTTGCCGTACTGGAGGACCTCCTCGACCTGCGGCAGCGCGCCGTTTACGGCCGCGCGGAGCAGGGCGCCCTGCTCCTGCTGCCAGGGCCGGGTCTTGGCGAGGTAGTCGGTGACGTCGGGATTCATCGCGTCACTCCTGTCCGGCCGCGGCGACGCGGTAGGTCGAGACGACCACGCCGCTGCCGAAGGTGGTGGTCTCGACGTGCGCCAGGCCGGTCCGGCTCGCGGGGCGGAACAGCGGCTCCCCCGCGCCCTTGAGGACCGGGTAGGTCCAGATCCGGTATTCGTCGAGCAGCCCGGCCGTCGCCAGGGCATCGGTGAGCTGCCCGTTGCCCCAGACCAGGACATCGGCGCCCTCGGTCTCCTTGAGCCGCTGGACCGCGGTGATCAGATCCCGGCCCGGGATCACGGTCGTCGGGTTCCAGGCGCTGGTGTCGACGGGCCGGGACGCGACGACGTACTTCTCCATGCTGTTGACGTGATCGGCGTACGGGTTGCCGCCCATCGTCGGCCAGGCCTGGGCCATTCCCTCGTAGGTGACCCGGCCCAGCAGCAGCGCGCCGGCGCCGAGGGTCAGGTCGAGGGCGTACTGCTGGGCCGTCTGATCGTGGTACTGCAGCGACCACTCGTGCGGGTTGTCGATGAAGCCGTCGAGCGTCGTGTAGGTCGAAGCGATGATGCGTCGCACGGGAATTCCCCTCTGCCGATGGGCCGGCCGGTCCGGCCCGTACCCGTCCTTCGGGCGACCGGCCGGCTTTTCGACATCACCGCCGAGAAAACTTCTGTGACCGGATCACCGGCGGTCAAGATCACGACGGCCGCCGGACTCCGGCCGGCGTGCCTCGGACCTCCTTCCGTCGATGATCAACACCTTGGTCGCTGCGTTCTGCCGCCGGGTGAGTCCTTCGGATCGGTGGTGGACGTACTTCGGGTTCATCCGGAACTTCTTGATCTTCGTTTTGGCTGGGCGCATCTCAGCCCTGCCCGCGGTTCGCGGGCAGGCGGCAGCGCCGTACGTGGTCGCGCACGGTGAACGTCTCCCTGACGTGTCAGAAGGGTTGCGGAAACTCCTCCGGCACCGGAAGGCGTGCAGAAACGGGATCGGCTATGCGGAAGGGCGACAGCCCATCGGTCCCACGCCGTACCGGAGGACGAGGTGGACCGCGATGCTTCTCATGATCAAGGACCTTCTGGACAAGCGGGACTGCGGAGCGGGCGCGCAAGAAGCGCCGGGGACGGGATCGAAGACCGTCCGTTCAGGCAGTGGGGTCAGCGGCAGGCTGACGCGGAGGTGACGGCAGCGATTCGCATGCTGTACTCCTCTCACGCTCGGAAATGATCACCGCCAGGCTGGCAGCCGCTTTGGCGACCGTCAACGCATTTTTATGAACGGGACACAGGGTGATCGGACAGGGCCCGCACCGTTCTCCGGCCGATGTCCAGGAAGGCCGACCGATGCCAAGGCTCACCGCGGTGTCGTGGCTGGCCCATCGCGATCAGGCTCAGGCCGATGTACGCCGCCCACCCGGCGGCTCTGCGGATCGTCGCGGTGTCGGGAGTTCCGTACCGCTCGAAGAAGCGGGGCATCAGGGCCGCCGGCAGCAGAGCCCAGGCCGCTCCGAGATCGACGGCCGGGTCGCCCGCCGAAAGCAGGCCGAAGTCGATCATGCCGACCAGCTCGCCGTCGTTGGTCAACACGTTGGAGGGGTGAAGATCACCATGGATCCAGACGGGCGGGCCGGACGACTCCTCGGCGGCAACCGCCGTACGCCAGTGGTCGCGGAGCGCTGTGACGTCAGCCTCGTCGGCGTAGTCGAGGTTCTGTTCGAACCGAGCAGCCAGCCGGTCGAGGGTCGGCCGCTGGGTTGCCGGGGCCTTCGCCGGTGCGGCGACGTGGAGCGCCTTGAGTGCGGCCGCAAGCTGATCCGCAGCTTCGACGGCCGACAGGGGCGCCACGTCGGCCGGGGTGCCGGTGACCCAGGTCGTGATCATCCAGGTCCGAGGGAACAGTGCGGACGCCTGCCCCGCTCGAACGGGGACCGGGATCGAGACCGGCATCCGGGCGGCGATCGCCGGTAGCCAGGCCAGTTCATTGACGTCCTGTTCGGCGGCATCGTCGTGGTGGGGCAGCCGGACCACGAGCTCCGGACCGAGCCGCCACAGCTGATGATCACCACCGGCAGCAGCGAAGGCGAGTTCAAGATCAGCAAGATCGCCGTGCTGCTCCCGCAGCAGGCCGCGCACCAACGTCTCGTCCGGTGCGCCGCTCAACTCCGGCCAGCCTCAGAAGGCTTCGGGGCTCGGGGTCAGGGCGTGGTGGGCGGCGTCGAGGAGGAGGCGGGGGTCGACCTGTTGGCCGGTCATCAGGTGGACCTGCACGGCACCCTGGCCGGCCAGCAGGTCGAGGCCGTTGACGACGCGCTTGCCGGCCCGGTCGGCGGCGGTAGCCAGGGCGGTCGGCCAGCCTTCGTAGATCGCGTCGAAGATCACGTCGGCGCTCGCCGCCGCCTCGTCGGCGACCGCGTCGGCGCCGCCGGCGGTCACGGTGGACAGCAGGACGTCGGCCTTCGGCAGGTCGGTCCCCCAGGGCTGGATGGTCAGCTCGATCTGGAGCGCGGCGGCCAGGCCGCGCAGGCGTTCCGCCTTCGCCGGGGTACGGGCCACGATGGCGATCCGCCGGGCGCCGAGCTCGCCGAGCGAGACCAGGGCCGAGCGCGAGGTGGCGCCGGCGCCGAGCACGGTCGCCGTCTCGATCTTGTCGAGCCCGGGACGGTCACCGGCGAACTGCAGCGCCCAGACCAGGCCGCCGACGTCGGTGTTGTACACGCGGCGGCCGCGGGACTCGAAGATCAACGTGTTCGCGGCACCGGCCAGCGCGGCGACCTCGTCGACCTCGCCGAGCGACATCGCGGCGAACTTGAGCGGCATGGTCAGGCTCAGCCCGCGCCAGGTCGCGTCGCAGCCGGCGACGAAGCCGGCCAGTTCCTGATCATCGACCTGGTAGGCCTGGTAGTCCCAGTCGACCAGCCCGAGCGACGCGTACGCCGCATGGTGCATCACCGGCGACAGCGAGTGCGCGATCGGCGAGCCGAGCACGGCACAGCGTGTCAGGGCGCCGCCACGTTCCGGAAGTGGATGCGTCACTTGCAGGTTCCCGGGTTCGCCTGGCACCAGGCCTGGAACTCACGGACGATCTGGTCGAACTCCGCCGAGGTGTTGACGAACTTGGTCTCACCGGTGTCCAGGTTGACCGTGACGAAGTACATCCAGGAGCCGTCGGCCGGGGCCAGCGCGGCCTCGATCGCCGCCTTGCCGGGCGCCGAGATCGGCCCGGGCGGCAGCCCCTTCACCTTGTACGTGTTGTACGGCGACTTCGAATTCCGCTGCTCCGGCGTGGTCACCGCGCTCTTGGAGTTGACCGCGTAGAGCACGGTCGAGTCCAGGCCGAGGTTCCACTTCTTGTCCAGCCGGTTGTAGATCACCCGGGCCGCCTTCGGCCGGTCCTCGGCACGGCGGACCTCCTTGTCCAGGATGCTGGCCACGATCAGCACCTCGTACGGGCTCTTGCCGATCTTCTTGGCCCGTTCCGTGAGGTTCAGGTCCTTGGCCACCTTCGCGTACTGCGCCGTCATCTGCTTCAGCACCGACTTGGCGGTGGCGCTCTCGACGAGCTCGTACGTCTCCGGGAACAGGACGCCCTCCGGGTTGTTCTTGGCGTAGCTGGGCAGGCCCAGCTCCTTCGGCTTCTTCAGCGCCGCCTCGAACTCCTTCTTGTCGATCTTGGTGCTCTTCACGAGCGCATCGATCTGCTCGGAGAGCCGCAGCCCCTCCTTGACCTGGAACTGGGCCCGGACCCGCGAGTCGCCGGGGTTGACCAGCAGCGTCAGGGCGTCGACCGCCTTCATCTGCAGCCGCATCCGGTAGCGACCGGCCTGGATCGTGTTGGCCCGCGGTTCGCGGTCGACGACCTTCTCCCAGGCCTGGGTCGACTTGATCACATCGGCTTCCCGCAGCGTGCCGCCGATCTGGTCCAGCGAGGAACCCTCCGGCACGATCACCGTCACCTCGTCGCCGCCCGGTCCCGGGTAGTCCGGCACCTCGCCGAAGGTGGTGATGAACTCCGTCGTCTTGTTCCAGACGAAGGAGGCGCCGAAGATGAGCACCGCGGCCGCGAGCAGGACGGCGAGATACCCCTTGATCCGGTGGGCGATCTCCCGCCCAGCACTCGGCTTGTGTTCGGGGTCGAGCATCGATGACACGTCGAGGGGGTTCTTCCTGGTTGCTAGTCGTCGGTACCGGGCGATACTACTTCCCCCGGCGCCCGGCCAGTGCTTCGTTCGGCCGCCAGCGCGTCCTCCAGGATCGTAGCGGCCGCCGCCGCGTCGATCACCGGACGCTGCTTCCTGGTGGACCGGCCCGATTCGCCGAGCCGCCGGGAGGCGCTCACCGTGCTCAGCCGTTCGTCCACCAGCCGGACCGGGATCGGGGCGATCGCGGCCGCCAGTTCGACCGCCCGCTCCCGGATCGCGACCGCGGCCGGCCCCTCGGTGCCGGAGAGCGACCGGGGCAGCCCGACCACGACCTCGACCGGCTCCCGCTCCGTGACCAGGTCGACCACGGAGCGCAGCGTCGCCTGCCGGTCCGGGGTCGCCTTCACGTTCCCGATCGGGTACGCGAGCGTACCGGCGGCATCGCAGGCCGCCACCCCGATCCGGGCCGCGCCCCAGTCCAGCGCCACCCGTACCCCGGTCCGCACGATCGATCCCTTCTCAAGCCACAACGTTCCCTGAGCCTGTCGATGATCCGATGCAGACCCTTCGACAGGCTCAGGGCACGAAGGCGGTCAGCTGGTGACCTTGGCGCCGATCGCGTACTCCACGTCGCGGAGCGCGTCGGCGGCCTTGGTGCCGTCGCTGCCGCCACCCTGGGCCAGGTCGTCCTTGCCGCCGCCGCGACCGCCCAGAGTCTGGCTCGCGATGGTGACCAGTTCGCCCGCCTTCAGGCCGCGCTCCCGGGCCCCGGCGGTGGTCGCGACGATCACGGTCGGCTTCTCCGCGGTGCCGCCGACCAGGCAGATGACGGCGGCGGTGTTGGACACCCGGTTCCGTACCTCCTGAGCCAGCTGGCGCAGATCGCCGCCCGAGACGCCGTCGGCGTGGTGCGCGATGTAGCCGACGCCCCACATGTCGTGCGACTTCGCGACGATCGGGTCGACCGTGGTGAGCAGGTTGGCCGACTTGAGCGCCGCGATCTCGCGCTCCGCGTCCTTCAGCTGCGCCACCATCTTGCGGACCCGCTCGCTCAGCTGGTCCGGCTGCACCTTCAGGGTCTCGGCCAGGCCGAGCACCAGCGAGCGCTCCTTCGCCAGGTGCTGGAACGCCTCCAGCCCGACGAACGCCTCGACCCGGCGCAGCCCGGAGCCGACCGAGGACTCCGCGTTCAGCGCCAGCAGGCCGATCTGGGAGGACTGCAGCACGTGGGTGCCCGCGCACAGCTCGCGGGACCAGCCGTCGCCCATGTCGACCACGCGGACGACGTCGCCGTACACCTCGCCGAACAGCGCCATCGCGCCGGACGACTTGGCCTCCGCCAGCGGCATCAGCGACGCCGAGACGCCGAGGTCGGCCCGGATCGCCTCGTTGGACAGCTGCTCGATCCGGTGCCGCTGCTCCTCGTCCACCGCGTGGTTCCAGGAGAAGTCCAGCCGCATGTAGCCGGGCCGGTTGTACGAACCCGCCTGCAACGCGGTCGGGCCGAGGATCTGGTGCAGCGCCTCGTGGATCACGTGGGTCGCCGAGTGCGCCTGGCAGGCCCCGAGGCGGTAGTCCGCGTCGACCTGCGACCGGACCACCGTGCCGGGCCGCAACTCGCCCGAGTTGATCTTGACCTTGTGCACGACCAGGCCCTTGACCGGGCGCTGGACGTCCAGCACCTCCAGATCAAGATCATCACCGGTGATCCGGCCATGATCACCGGACTGGCCGCCGGACTCCGGATAGAACGGCGTCTCGGAAAGGATCACCTCGACCTCGTCGCCGGCCGTCGCGTGCTCGCGGAGCTCGCCGTCGACGACGATCCCGCGCACCTCGCCCTCGCCGGACAGGGTCTCCAGACCGGTGAACGGCGTCTCGCCGCGCGACCGGAGCTGGGCGTAGATCTCGGTCGAGACCCCGCTCCCCTTCTTCGACTTCGCGTCGGCCTTGGCCCGGTCCCGCTGCTCGTCCATCAGCCGCCGGAAGCCGGCCTCGTCGACCGAAAGCCCTTGTTCGCCGGCCATCTCGAGGGTCAGCTCGATCGGGAAGCCGTACGTGTCGTGCAGCTGGAACGCCCGGTCGCCGGACAGCAGGCCGGCGTTGTTGCTCTTCGCCGTGGACGCCGCCGTGTCGAAGATCTGGGTGCCCGCGGTGAGGGTGCGCGCGAACGCCTCCTCCTCCGCGTACGCGATGTCGGAGATCCGGTCGAAGTCGTCCGCGACCTCCGGGTAGGAGCCCTTCATCGCGTCCCGGCTGACCGGGAACAGGTCGCCGAAGCTGGGCCGGTCCACGCCAAGCAGCCGCATCGAACGGACCACGCGGCGGAGCAGCCGGCGCAGCACGTAACCGCGCGCCTCGTTGCCCGGCGTGACGCCGTCGGAGATCAACATCAGGCCGGACCGGACATGGTCGGCGACCACCCGGAGCCGGACGTCGTCGACATGATCACTGCCGTACTTCTTGCCGGCCAGGTCCGCCGCGACGTCGATCACGGGGAAGACCTCGTCGATCTCGTACAGGTTGTCGACGCCCTGCAGCAGGTACGCGACCCGCTCCAGGCCCATGCCGGTGTCGATGTTCTTCCGCGGCAGCTCGCGCGCCACGTCGAAGTCGTCCTTGGCCCGGACCGCGGACAGCTCCTCCTGCATGAAGACCAGGTTCCAGATCTCCAGGAAGCGGTCCTCGTCGACGACCGGCCCGCCGTCGGGGCCGTACTCGGGACCGCGGTCGATGTAGATCTCGCTGCACGGGCCGCCCGGGCCGGGGATGCCCATGTGCCAGTAGTTGTCCTTCAGGCCGCGGCGCTGGATCCGCTCCGGCGGCAGCTCGGCGATGTTCTGCCACAGCCGCGCCGCCTCGTCGTCGGAGTGCAGCACGGTGACCCAGACCTTGTCCGGGTCGAAGCCGAGCCCGTACTCGGACTGGGGCGCGGTGATCAGGTCCCAGGCGAAGCTGATCGCCTCGGCCTTGAAGTAGTCGCCGAACGAGAAGTTCCCGTTCATCTGGAAGAACGTGCCGTGCCGGGTGGTCTTGCCGACCTCCTCGATGTCGAGGGTCCGGACGCACTTCTGGACGCTGGTGGCGCGCTGGTACGGCGCCGGCTCCTGACCCGTGAAGTACGGCTTGAACGGCACCATGCCGGCGTTCACGAAGAGCAGCGTCGGGTCGTTGTAGAGCAGGGGCGCCGATGGAACGACCTCGTGCCGGCGATTGCCGAAGTAGTCGAGGAAGCGACGCCGGATTTCGGCGGTTTTCATGCTGAGTCCTAAAGGTGAGGGTGCGAGCAGGTCATTCCGGGTTGCGGCCGAGCGCGTCGTTGATCTCCGCTTCGCGCTCGACCATGGCAGCTCGGACCCGGTCGGCGAAGTCCTGGGCGCGCTCGGTGATCCCGGCGGCCGAATCGGCCACCCGGTTCCCGATCGCCTCAGGCGTCGCCTGCTGCAGATAGTCCCTGATCTTGATCGCGACGAACGCAGCGACGCCGGCCCCGACCAGGAACCAGAACACTCGCTTGATCATCATTTCCTCCGTCGCGAGAACACGCCGCCGCTACCGCCCTTGGCCCGGGCCGGCGTCGGCGCCTCACCACGGAACGCCTTGCGCACCCCGTACGTGAACGCCGCCGTCTTGACCAGCGGGCCGCCGAGCGTCGCCGAGAACAGGGTGGCCATCTGGGCCGCGTTCTCGCTGACCACGGTAGCGTGCTTGCTCACCTTGGCCACATCCTCTGTGACAAAGCTCAGCTTCTCCAATTCATTATTGGTCGCCCGCACGGTGCCCTGAAGCTCCGTGAGGATCGGCACCGACTCGTGCCCGATGTCACGGACGGCGAGCCGCAGCTCCTCGAGCACCCGGCCGAGCTTCAGCAGCGGCACGGCGAAGAGGATCACCAGGATGGCGAAGGCGATGGCCGCGATGAGACCGGCGATATCCCCCAGGGTCATGAAGCTCCTCAATCGGAAAGTGCAGTCAGCGGGGTTCGGCCCCGTCGGGCCAGCACGACCTTATCGCGTCGCCACGAGCCCCGATACGCGCACGCGCCATGGCTCGAGAAGTCCTCCTGCCCGCAGGGAACAGAGCGGCCAGAACGACTGGACGCAAAGGGCAACTTCCGTGCCTGGACGTTGCCCTTTGCGTCCAGTCGATGTCGGCACGGCCCGCCACCCAGGGTCAGCCGGGCCAGCCGGACAGGCGGCGGGCGCCGGCGAGCACCGGTTCGACCAGTTCCGGCGCGTCCGGGCTGAGGCGGCCGGAGCGGCCGGCGATCAGCAGGCAGCCGGTGACCCGGCCGGTGCCGGAGCGGACCGCCGCGGCGAGGCCGACCCGGCCGACGACCGACTCCTCCCGGTCGACCGCGAGGCCGGAGTTGCGGACGTCGCCCAGCTCGGCGAGCAGCCGGGGCCAGTCAGTGATCGTGTACGGGGTGAAGCGGGCCAACTGCTGGCCGGTCAGCAGTTCCGGCCGGTCGGCGAGCAGGATCTTGCCGACCGCGGAGGCGTGCCAGGCCCGCAGCATCGGGTCGTCCGCGGCGACCTCGTGGTCCGGGTCCGGGTCCGCCCAGGACGGTTCGGCGCCGGACAGGCTGACCAGATGGACGCCATGCCGGATCTTGCGGCGCAGGTCCTCGGCCACCTCCGCGACGGCGGCCGGTCCCGGCTGGGCCTGGTCGGGGGCCGGCGCGGCCAGCTCGCGGGCCCGGCGGCCGAGCGCGAAGCCGGCCAGGTCGTCCACCCGGACCAGGTAGCCGTCGCCGACCAGCAGATTGAGCAGCCGGTACGCGGTCGAGCGCGGCACCCGGCACCAGTCGGCGATCTCGCGGGCCGTGGTCCCCGGGCCGAGCCGGGCCACCGCCTCGAGCAGCTGCAGCGCCTTCTGCACCGCCCGTGGTTCGTGTCCCCCGATCGCCGGAGTGCCGGCGTCCCCCATGGTCGTCGGCCTAGGCGGGTGGCCCTGGCCGGCGGCCGCGGCCCGCCAGCGCCAGTTCCCCCGAGTCGGTGCGCCGGACGGCGGCGCCGCCCGGCAGCGCGTCGGCCGACTCGTGCCGGTCGAACGTCCCGATCCGCAACCGCCGGCCCGGCCGCAGCCGGCGGACCAGGCCGGCCCAGGCCGCGCCGACGACCAGGATCGCGCCGACCACGATCACGGCCGGACCGTGGCCCCGCTGAGCCGTACCGGACGCCAGCAGCACGATGATCACGGCCAGTTCCAGCACCGCCAGCCCGGCCACGACGACCACCCGGCGGGTCAGCTCGCCGAGCCGGACCAGCAGCCGGACCGCCCCGATCACCGCCAGCAGGTAGGCCGCCAGCAGCCCGAACCGGATCCCGGCCGAGAGCCAGTCGTGCGGTGGCGAGCCCCGGCCGGCCAGCTGCAGCACGATCACGCCGGCGGCGATCGCCGAGCAGCCGAACAGGATCGCCCAGCCCGGCGTCCGGAACCGGGCCTGGACCCGACCCAGCACCGAGGGCCAAACCCGTTCCAGGCCGAGCGTGTAGACCAGCCGGGAGACCGCGTTGACCGAGCCGAGCGCGGACCCGAGCCAGGACGAGGCGAGGCCCAGGTGCAGCGCGATCACGATCGCCGCCGGCACGCCCTGGCCGGTGCCGAACAGGTAGGCGCTGACCAGCACGTCGCCCTGGCCGGCCAGCGTGGCCACCCCCGCGGCCAGCACCACCAGCCCGCACAGGGCCGGCGTCCAGCGCAGCGTCCGGGCCACCACGGTGGTCCCCCGCCGGGTCTCCGGGCCGAGGAAGGCGGCGCTCTCGAAGCCGGCCAGCGCGAACGCGGTGAACATGATCACCCGGTACGTCTGCTCCGTCTCTAGTGGCGGCAGCACCTCGGGCAGCCGGACCACCGGCGGCGCCACCAGCAGGATGATCATGAAGACCAGGGCGGCCGCCTCGATGATCATCAGGCCGTAGGTGGCGGCACGGACGCCGCGCCAGACCAGCCAGCCGATCCCGGCCACCGCGGCCAGCCCGGTCAGCAGCAGCGGGACCGTACCCCAGGGCGGCAGGCCGATCACCGTGGCCAACGCCGACAGCGCAAGGCTCAACTGGACCAGGCAGCTCACCGCGCTACCCAGGTACTTGATCAACAAGCCGGCTGCGACCGCTCCGGCCGCGCGCCGGCCGAGCCCCCGTGCCGTGTACGAATACAGTCCGCCGGCCGCGGCCATCCGCGCCGCGACCTGGGCCAGGCAGGCACCGATCAGGCAGAGCCCGATGATCACCGCGACCGCGATCAGCAGCGCCGAGACCGGATCACCGGCCCGCGCGATCAACGCCGCGAAGATCACCATCGACGCCGCGGGCGCCGTGGTGGACACCGCCTGGGCCAGCACGGACCAGCCGGTCAGCCGGCGCCGGCCCAGCGGCCGGTGCGGCGACAGTACCGGCTGATCATGTTCGGCCGCGCGGAAGGACCGCTCAATCGCCTCACCCAAAGCCGACACGTTCCCGACGCTAACTCCGGCGTGTTTCGGCGGCGTCACGATCATGGTTCGAACCGCGCCCGTGGAGTGGGACGCGGGCCCGGAACCGGTCCTGGTCGGAGCCGCCGGACCGCAACGCGGCCGACCCGGATCCGACGCATCCGGTCACCAGACTCGGCGGCATCCCCCTCTTCGACAGGAGCCCCGATGGCCACGACTCGTCGATCCTTCATCCAGCGCCTCGGCGTCGCCGGCGGCGCCGGGCTCGCGTACAGCGCCCTGGCCGGCCTCGAGCTGGCGCCCACCGCCGCCGCGGACTCGTTCCGGCCGCTGACCCCGCGGGACCGGCCCGGCCCCGGCCACCGGTCGGTGGTCGTGCTCGGCGGCGGGCCGGCCGGCCTCAGCTCGGCGTACGAACTCCGCAAGGCCGGCTACCGGGTGACCCTGCTGGAGGCCCGGCAGCGGCCCGGCGGCCGGGTCTGGTCGGCCCGCGGCGGCACCGTCGAGACCGACCTGCGCGGCGAGACGCAGGAGTGCCGGTTCAGCGACGGGCACTATCTCAACGTCGGCGCGACCCGGATCCCGCAGGAACACCTGACCCTCGACTACGCCCGCGAGCTGGGCGTGCCGATCATCCCGTTCGGCAACCAGAACGCGAACACCTATGTCCGCTACGCCGGCTCGACCTCGCTGAACAACAAGCCGATCAGCTACCGGCAGGCCAAGGCCGACCTGCTCGGGTACGTCAGCGAGCTGCTCGCCAAGGCGACCCAGCGCGGCGCCCTGGACGACACCCTGAGCACCGAGGACAAGGAGCGGCTGGCCGAGTTCCTCAGCAGCTACGGCGACCTGTCCTCCGACGGCCGCTATCTCGGCAGCGACCGGCGCGGGTACGTGACCGAGCCCGGCGCCGGCACGGAGTTCGGCGAGGTCGGCGACCCGGCGTCGCTGTCGGAGACCGTACGCAGCGGGATCGGCCGCAACTTCGCCTTCGACTTCGGCTACGACCAGGCGATGCAGATGCTCACCGTGGCCGGCGGCATGGACCAGCTGCACCACGCCTTCGCCCGGGCGCTCGGCCGCGACGTGATCACCTACGGCGCCGAGGTGATCTCCTGCAAGAACACCCCGGACGGCGTCACCGTCGAGTACCGGCAGGACAAGCGGGTCCGCCGGATCGAGGCCGACTACGTGATCTGCACGATCCCGCCGCACCTGGTGCCGCGGCTGGAGCACAACCTCTCGCCCACCGTCGTCGCCGCGCTGAAGACCCCGGTGCCGGTCTCGTCGGGCAAGCTCGGCATCGAGTACAAGCGCCGCTGGTGGGAGCTGGAGGACCGCATCTACGGCGGCGCGTCCAACACCGACCTGGACATCGCTCAGATCATGTACCCGAGCGACAACCTGCACGCCAAGCGCGGCGTGGTCGTCGGCTACTACTCCACCGGGCCCCGGCACGAGCGCTTCGACGCGCTGAACCATTCCGGCCGAGTCGCCAAGGCCCTCGACGAGGGGGCCCAGATCCACGGCGAGAAGTACCGCAAGGGCATCGCGGCCACCTTCTCCGGGGCCTGGAAGCAGACCCGCTACACGGAGGGTGCCTGGATCAGCTGGCCGGGCGGCGCCGAGGAGTCGGCGGCCTACCGGACGCTGCTGGAGCCGGCCGGCCGGATCTACTTCGCCGGTGATCATCTGTCCAACGCGATCGCCTGGCAGCACGGCGCCTTCGTCTCCGCCCGCGCCGTCGTCGGCAAGCTCAACGACCGCGCCCACCGCTGATTCTCGAGAGGAATCCCCTGCCATGATCAAGAATCGACGCAGTCCGCTGCAGAGCGTGATCATCGTCTCCGTCTGCGCGGCCGTCGCGGCCCTCGCCGGCAACTCCACCGCCGTTGCGCAGCCCGGCCGTGATCATCGGGTCCCGTACACCCGGCACGTGGAGCCGGGCAACGCCAACCCCATGATCGCGACCGGCGTCACGCTGGAGTCGCGGGCCCGGAACTACAAGTCCAGCGGGCTGGGTCCGGCGGCGCTCAACCCGGCCGGTGCGCCGGGCACGCCGGCGGCCTACGTCGACGCCGGCCAGTTCCCGGGCGGCGAGCTGACCGGCGGGGTGACGATCACCGAGGCCCAGGGCATGAACGCGCTCCGGCAGATCGAGGCCAATCTGAAGGCCCGCGGCCTGAAGCTGAGCGACGTCACCACGATGCGCGTCTTCCTGGACAACGCCCCGGGCACCGACCGGGCCGACTACGCGGGCTGGAACCGGGCGTACCGGCAGTTCTTCGCCAACACCGACCTGAAGACCGGGAAGCCGATCATGGTGCCGATGGGTACCGGCGAACCGGCCGAGCCGCTGGTGATCAACCCGGCCCGGCCGAGCCGGTTCGCGCTCGAGATCGCCTCACTGCCGGTTGAGGGCTGGCTGGTCGAGGTCGAGGTCGACGCCGTCTATCCCCGATGATCATGAGTCCGGACCCGACGGACCAGCGGGCGTACCGGTCGGCCCTCGGCCGGTACGCCTCCGGACTGACCGTGATCACCTGCCGGACCGGCGACCGGCTCGACGGGATGACCTGCCAGTCCTTCACCAGCGTGTCGCTCGAGCCGCCACTGGTCTCGGTCTGCCTCCGCACCGGTACGGCGACGCTGGCCGCGATCGAGGAGGCCGGCTCGTTCTGCGTCAACGTGCTGGCCGGTGATCAACAACCGCTGGCCGACCGGTTCGGCCGGCCCCGACCGGACCGCTGGCTCGGCCTGACCTGGACGCCGAGCACGGCCGGGCATCCGGAACTGCCGGGGTGCCTGCTCTGGCTGGACTGCACCCTGTCCGGCCGGACCGCGGCCGGTGATCACACCCTGGTGGTCGGCCGGGTCGAGCGGATCCGGCTCGGCGACCCGGCGGCCGGCCCGCTGCTCTACTACGGCGGCGACTACCGCGGGCTCGGCGACCCGTCCGCCGAGGTCCGGCTGGCGGGTTGATCATGGTCCGGCGAGGCGGCCCAGCTGGCTAGCAGCCGCAGCCGTTCCTCGGTCGGCGATCCGGCCGCGGCCGTGTACAGGGCGAGGGTGAGGTCAGGATCGCCGGACGGGCGGAGCGACTCGTAGGCCAGGTCCAGCTCGCCGACCAGCGGATGGTTGATCAACTTCGCCCCGTACGTCTTCTCCAGCACGGTGTGCTCGGCCCAGAGGGTACGGAACGTGTCGTCCTTCATCGACAACTCACCGACCAGGGCGGCCAGTTCGGCGTCGTCGGGATAGCGGCCGGCGTCCAGCCGCAGGAAGGCGACCATGTCGGCGGCGACCGACGGCCAGTCCCGGTAGAACAGCCGGGCCTCGGGGCGCAGGAAGGTGTGCCGGGCCGAGTTCCGCTCCGCCGGCGGCATCCCCGAGAAGCCGTACACGGCGTCGGCGAGCGGATTCCAGGCGAGGACCTCGGACCGCCGGCCCATCACGAACGCCGGCACGTCGCCGGCCATCTCGAGCAATCGGCTCAGGCCGGGCCGGACCCGCTGCGCGGCCGGCCGGCGACGCCGGGCCGGACGGACCAGGTTGCGCAGGTGGCTGCGCTCCGTCTCGTCCAGCCGCAGCACCCGCGCGACCGCGTCCAGCACCGCATCCGAGACGGCCGGGGTGCGGCCCTGCTCCAGCCGGACGTAATAGTCGACGCTCACGCCCGCCAGCAGCGCCAGCTCCTCCCGCCGCAGCCCGGCGACGCGACGCCGGCCGCCGCCCGGCAGGCCGACGTCCTCCGGCCGGACCCGGGCCCGCCGGCTGCGCAGGAATTCGCCGAGATCATGGGACACGGTTCCCAGTATGGCCGCGGTCGCCCGGCCGACCCTGGGTACTGCCAGACCCAGGATCGGCGGACCTACGGGACGACGGAGCCTATGGTCCGGGGCCCCGCGGCGGCCACAGTGGTGATCATGAACAACAGCTACGAACTGAACCAGCGGGTCGCCGTCGTCACCGGTGCCTCCAGCGGCATCGGCACCGAGATCGCCCGCACCCTGGCCCGGTCCGGCGCCCGGGTCGCCCTGCTGTCCCGCCGCACGGACCGGCTGGACGACCTCGCCGCCAAGATCATCGCCGACGGCGGCCAGGCTCTTGCCGTCGCGGCGGACGTCGCCGGTGATCTCGGCCCGGCCGTCGAGGCCGTCCACGCCGCGTACGGGCGGGTCGATCTCGTGATCAACAACGCCGGCGTGATGCTGGCCAACCCGTTCCCGGCCGGCCGGTCCGACGAGTGGACCCGGATGATCGACACCAACCTGACCGGACTGCTCAACGTGACCCGGGCCTTCACCGCGGACCTGGTCGAGGCCGGGGCCGAGGGCACCGCCGACCTGGTCAACATCTCCTCCGTCGGCGCCCATCTGATCTTCCCCAACTACGCCGTGTACGACGCGACGAAGGCCGCCGTCACCCATCTGTCGGCCAATCTGCGCAGCGAGTTCGGACCGCTCGGAGTACGGGTCACCAACCTCGAACCCGGCCTGGTCGAGTCGGAGCTGGCCGACCACATCGACAACCCCGAGGTCGCCGCCCACCTGCAGAACTGGCGCACCGAGGTCCCGCCGCTCGCGGCCGCCGACGTCGCCGACGTCGTCGCCTTCATCACCAGCCGCCCGAAGCAGGTCAACCTGGGTCACCTGACCGTCCTGCCCACCGTCCAGGCGGCCTGAACCACAACGTTCCCTGAGCTTGTCGGAGGGCAGGCACGATCCTCGGCCCTTCGGCAGGCGCAGGGAACGTGGGCCGGTCAGCCCTTCAGCAGTTCGGTGATCCTGGCCAGCCGGTCGGATACCTGGGCCTCGTACCCGTGGTTGGTCGGCTGGTAGTAGTCGGCGTCGGCCAGCTCGTCCGGCAGGTACTGCTGGGCCGCGATCCCGTGCGGCGCGTCGTGCGCGTACTTGTAGCCCTCGCCGTGGCCGTGCTGCTTGGCTCCCGCGTAGTGGGCGTCCCGCAGGTGCGGCGGGACCAGCCCGATCCGGCCCTCGCGGACGTCGGACTGGGCGGCCCCGATCGCCAGCACGACGGCGTTGGACTTCGGCGCCAGCGCGCAGTGGATCACGGCGTGGGCCAGCGTGATCGCCGCCTCCGGGAACCCGATCAGCTGGACGGTCTGGGCCGCGGCGGTGGCCAGTGGCAGCGCGGTCGGGTCGGCCATCCCGATGTCCTCCGAGGCCAGGATCATGATCCGGCGCGCGATGAACCGCGGGTCCTCGCCGGCCTCGATCATCCGGGCCAGGTAGTGCAGTGAGGCGTTGACGTCGGATCCGCGCATCGACTTGATGAAGGCGCTGATCACGTCGTAGTGCTGGTCGCCGTCGCGGTCGTACCGCACGGCTGCCTTGTCGACGGCCCGCTCCACCGTCTCGGTGGTGATCGTCGCGCTGTCCACCGCGGTCGCGCCGGCTGCCGATTCCTCCAGGTACGTCAGCGCCCGCCGCGCGTCTCCGCCGGCCAGCCGGAGCAGGGTGGCCCGGGCCTCCTCGTCGAGCTCGTACGTCTCGCCGTCCGGGGTGCGCAGCCCGCGCTCGTCGGTGAGGGCCCGGGTCAGCAGCCCGGACAGGTCCTCGTCGGTCAGCGGGCGCAGGGTCAGCAGCAGCGACCGGGAGAGCAGCGGCGAGATCACCGAGAAGCTCGGGTTCTCCGTGGTCGCGGCGATCAGGGTGACCAGCCGGTTCTCGACGGCCGGCAGCAGCACGTCCTGCTGGGCCTTGGAGAACCGGTGCACCTCGTCGACGAACAGCACGGTCTGGTTCCCGTGCCGGAGCTCGCTGCGGGCCTGGTCGAGCACGGCCCGAACATCCTTGACCCCGGCCGTGACGGCCGAGATCTCGACGAACCGGCGATCGGTCTGCCGGGACACCACACTGGCGATCGTCGTCTTGCCGACGCCGGGCGGTCCCCACAGGAACACCGACATCGGCTCGCCGGAGGCCAGCCGGCGCAAGGGCGAACCCGGCGCCAGCAGGTGGCCCTGGCCGACGATGTCCTCCAGGGCGCGCGGCCGCATCCGTACCGCCAACGGCGTGCCGGCGTGGTCGACGTCGCCGAGACTGCCGCCGGTCGTCGCCTGGCCGCTCCGGCCCGACCGCGGCTCCGGCACCGGGTCGCCGAACAGGTCCTCACTCACGGAGACACCTCATCACACGGGACCGACGTTCGTCCCCCGGCCTCGGCCGATGCGAAATCCAGTCATTGCAGTGATGACTGCAATGACTGGTAGGTTGGCGGTCATGGACGCCCCGACCGAGGCCGAACTCGACTTCACCGACGCCGTCGCGGCGTTCTTCGCCCGCGAGGGCATGCCACTGATCCCCGGCCGGGTGATCGGCTGGCTGCTGATCAGCGACCCGCCCGAGCAGACATCGGCCCAGCTGGCCGAGGTGCTCGAGGTCAGTCGCAGTTCGATCGGCAGCGCGACCCGGATGCTGACGCCGAGCGGTCTCGTCGAAGGGATCCGCAAGCGTGGCGACCGGCACGAGTACTTCCGGATCGCCGCGGACGGCTGGAGCCGGATGCTGATGCGCCGGTACGGCTACGCGACGGAGTTCCGTGATCTCCTCGGCCGCGGCCTGACCGTCCTCGACGACGCGCCGGCCGACCGCCGCGAACGCCTGCAGAACGTCCATTCCCTGTACGGCTTCCTGGCCGACGAACTGCCCGCACTGCTGCAGCGGTGGCAGCACCAGAACCGGAGCGAATCATGATCGATGATCTTGCGGTCGACCACGACATCCACGAGATCGCCTGCCCGGAAGGACGACTTCGGGTGATCACGGCCGGCGACACCGGGCCGCCCGTCGTCCTGCTCAGCGGCGGCGGTACGGACAGCGCGACGCTCAGCTGGCGCCACCTGATCCCCGACCTGGCCGACTCGTTCCGGGTCTTCGCACCGGACTGGCCGAAGCAGGGCCGCAGCCAGCCCTGGCGCGGTGTCGCCGACCATGATCGCCTGGTCCGCTGCGTGACCGAGGTCCTTGATCATTTCGGGCTGGACCGGGTGGCCCTGGTCGGCCTATCCCAGGGCGGCGCCATCTCGCTGGCGTACGCGATCGAACACCCGGACCGGGTTTCCACGATCGTCGCCCTGGCGCCGGCCGGGATCATCGACTTCCCGCCCGTGGTCCATCAGCTGCTCTGGCTGACCGCGAAGATCCCCTTCCTGAGCAGGACCCTGCCGAGCCTGATGTCCCGGAACCGGGCGCAGACCGAGGCCTTCACCCGCCGCGGCCTGTTCGCCGCCCTGCCGGACGACTTTGACCAGGTGGTCGACGAGATCATGGCCGAGGGGGCGACGGGTTCCAGTTCGAGCGACTGGCAGAACACCTCGATCGGCCCGTTCCGGATGCGGGTCGACCTGCGCCCACGGCTGTCCGAGATCCGCTGCCCGACCCTGTTCCTCCAGGGCGACTCCGACGTCGGCATCCGGCCGCACTTCACGGTCGCGGCCGCCCGCCTGGTGCCCGGCGCCAAGTTGATCATGCTCGAGAACACCGGCCACTGGATCAGCCGCCAGCCCCCCGCCCTGGTCAACCCGATGATCAAGGACTTCCTCACCGACTGAGCGGTGTGACGGTTATATCCCGATTGTGATACTTTCGTTCTGTCACAGTCGTGATACATCCGTACGATCTTCGTAGAGGAGCCGCCCCGATGGCACGGGTCACCGGACTTGATCTTGCGCGAGGAATCGCCATCCTCGGCACCCTGGGCACCAACATCTGGCTGTTCAGCAACCCCGGCGGACTGCTCCGGGCGTTCACGGACCCGGCCGCGGCAGGGGTGCCGGACTGGCAGGTGCCGATCACGCTGTTCCTCAAGCAGCTCGCGAACGGCAAGTTCCTCGGACTCCTCACGCTGATGTTCGGGATCGGCCTGGCGATCCAGTTCGACTCGGCCCGTCGGCGTGGCCGGCCATGGCCGCAGAGCTACCTGTGGCGGGCCGTGGTGCTGTTCCTGGACGGCGTGGTGCACTTCCTGCTCGTCGTCGAGTTCGACGTCCTGATGGGCTACGCCGTCACCGGGATCGTGGTTGCCGCCCTCCTGCTCACCAGCCCGGCAGCCCAGCGGCGCTGGATGATCGCGACCACCTCGATCCACCTGGTCGCGGTGGGGCTGATGACGGCCGGGATGGTGTTCCACGGCGAGTCGGTCAGCGGCACGGTGCCGCAGCCGAGCCCGTACCAGCAGGGAAGTTGGTGGGACCTGGTGCTGTTCCGGATCGACCACCTCACGGCCTTCCGGTTCGAGCCGGTCTTCATCCTCGGCTCGAGCATCGCCCTGTTCCTGCTCGGCGCCCACCTGTGGCGAGCCGGCCTGTTCCGGACCGAGGGCGGCCGGCTGCGGTCGACCCTGATCGTCGTCGGTGCGGTGACCCTGCCGATCGATCTGGCCCTCGGCGCGACGGTGCCGTCGGCGTTCTTCGTGGTCCGCTACCTGACCGCGCCGCTGGTGTCGCTCGGCCTGCTGGCCCTGATCGCCGCCGTCACACTCGACCGGGAACCCGGCTGGTGGGGCCGCCGGCTCTCCGAACTCGGCCGGGTCGCCCTCAGCGGGTACGTCACCCAGAACCTGATCGCCTCGGCCCTGTTCTACGGCTGGGGCCTCGGCCTGAACGGCGTCGACCCCGCCCTCCGACTCCCAGTCACCGTGCTGGCCTGGGCAGCGATCGGCGCGATCATCCTCACCCTGGCCCACCTCTGGCTGCGACGCTTCGACCGCGGCCCGCTGGAGTGGCTCTCCGGCACGATCGTCACGGCCCTCAACGGGACCCGACGCTCGCGCCGCGCCGCACGCGTCTGACGGCCGCGACCGCGATCAGCAGCAGTCCGAGCTGGTACGTCAAGCGGACCTGCAGCCGGTGCCACGTTCCCGCACCCTCGACCCACCCGACCATCCCGGCACCGACCAGCAGCACGGATCCCGCGAACAGCGCGGCCCCGATCCCGGCCCGGGTGTCCACGGCCAGCGAGGCACCGGCCGTGCCGACGAGCAGCACCAGGTAGAGACCCGCGGCAACCCGGAAGGTCGGCCCGAGCCCGCCCCACATCAGGCAGAACAGCAGCGTGGCCCCGATCAGGTACAGCAACGCGACGACCGCCCGCCACCGCCGGTCACCACCGACCGCGGCCCGCAACTCCGCGACCGCGCCGCTGCGCACGTACAGCACGAGGAGACAGCCCTGCGCCGCGACGAACGCCGCCACACTGAACAGCAAACCGTTCTCGCTCAGGCCGATCCGTCGCGGGTTCCCCAACAGGTCACCGACCGCACACAACAGAAGAGCCAGCACCAGCAGCTTCGGCCCGCCCGACCGCCACACCCAGACCGCGAGCAGCGGCGCCAGGATCGACACCGCGACCAGGTCGGCCAGCGGCGAGACCGGCGCGACGACGAAGATCAACTGCGCCGCCGCAACCAGCCCGAACCCGACCAGCCAGGGACTCTTGATCAAGTCTGGGAGTAGCAACCTGCGGCGCGCGCTCATGCCGGCGAAGCTACGAGTCGGCACCTATCGTCGGCGTATCGAAGGGAGTGGACCAGCTGTTGAGCCGTTGGGCGATGTCGGGCAGGGCGAGCGAGCCGGTGGCCAGTTCGACGACGACCCTCTCGCCCTCATCGGGCGAGGGTGCCCGGAGAGTGATCCCGTTGAACAGCAGGAAGAGCTTGGTTGCCGCCCAGGCCATGCGTTTGTTGCCGTCTACCAGGGTGTGATTCCTGGCGAGTGAGTGCATCAGCGCCGCAGCCTGAGCAGGCAGGTTGGGGTAGGCCGGCTCACCGAAGGCGCTGGCTCGCGGTCGGGCCAGCGCCGACTCGAGCAGTCCGGGATCGGCGATCAGGAAGTCTTCCCGTTCCTCGGCCATCATCACGATGCCGAGTTCGGTGATGTCTTCCAACGTGAGGAAGTAGGTCACTGCGCGAGGCGGTGCAGCAGTTCGCGATCCTCGTCGAGGATATGCCGGATGAACCGCGCCCGCCGATCGCCGTGCACCAATTGCCGGATCCCCTCCAGGGCAGCCTGCTGCATCGACATGTCGTGCTCGGCCGCGTAGGCGCGCAGAGCCTCGGTGTCCTCGTCGGTTAACCTCAGGTTCATCGCCATACCAGCGACGGTGCCACGAGTGGTACCGACCAGGTTCGTCCTGGATCGGGGTGAATTCGGCCCCGGGTTCGCAGCGGAATGCTCCCCGATCAATGGGCGGTCAGGACTCCTTGGCCGGCTCGGGCTTGGCGTCGACGCCGGCCTCCTTGCGCTGGGCGGCGGTGATCGGGGCCGGGGCGTCGGTGAGCGGGTCGACACCGCCGCCGGACTTCGGGAACGCGATCACCTCACGGATCGAGTCCGAACCGGCCAGCAGGGCCACGATCCGGTCCCAGCCAAAGGCGATGCCGCCGTGCGGCGGGGCGCCGAAGGCGAAGGCGTCGAGCAGGAAGCCGAACTTCTGCTGCGCCTCCTCCGGCTCGATCCCCATCACCTTGAAGACGCGCTCCTGCACGTCCCGGCGATGGATACGGATCGAGCCGCCGCCGATCTCGTTGCCGTTGCAGACGATGTCGTACGCGTACGCCAGCGCCGAGCCCGGATCGGTGTCGAAGGTGTCCAGCGACTCCGGTTTCGGCGACGTGAAGGCGTGGTGCACGGCGGTCCAGGCACCCGATCCGACCGCGACATCGCCGGCCGCGACGGCGTCACCGGCCGGCTCGAACAGCGGTGCGTCGACCACCCAGACGAACGCCCAGGCGCTCTCGTCGATGGCGCCGATCCGCTTGCCGATCTCCAGCCGGACCGCGCCGAGCAGCGCCTGCGACGCCGACCGGCCGCCGGCCGCGAAGAAGACGCAGTCCCCCGGCTCCGCACCGGTGGCCTTGGCCAGGCCTTCCCGTTCGGTCTCGGACAGGTTCTTGGCGACCGGTCCGCCGAGCTCGCCGTCCGCCCCGAACAGCACGTACGCCAGCCCGCGCGCACCGCGCTGCTTGGCGAACTCCTGCCAGGCGTCCAGCGTGCGCCGCGGCTGGTCCGCGCCGCCCTTCATCACGACGGCCCCGACGTAGTCGGCCTGGAAGACCCGGAACGGGGTCTCGGCGAAGTAGTCGGTCAGCTCGGTGATCTCGAGGTCGAACCGCAGGTCCGGCTTGTCGGTGCCGTACCGGTCCATCGCGTCGCGGTACGTGATCCGCGGGATCGGCGCGGTGACCTGATGCCCGATCAGCGACCAGATCTCGGTCAGCAGCCGCTCGCCGAGCGCGATCACGTCGTCCTGGTCGACGAAGCTCAGCTCCAGGTCCAGCTGGGTGAACTCGGGCTGCCGGTCGGCCCGGAAGTCCTCGTCCCGGTAGCAGCGGGCGATCTGGTAGTAGCGCTCCAGGCCGCCGACCATGAGCAACTGCTTGAACAGCTGCGGGCTCTGCGGGAGGGCGTACCAGGAACCGGGCCGGAGCCGGGCCGGGACCAGGAAGTCGCGCGCGCCCTCCGGCGTGGACCGGGTCAGCGTCGGCGTCTCCACCTCGACGAACCCCTCGCCGGCCAGCACCGTGCGGGCGACCCGGTTCACCTCGCTGCGCAGCCGGATCGCGGCGGCGGGGCCGGGCCGGCGCAGGTCGAGGTAGCGGTACTTGAGCCGGGTCTCCTCGCCGACGTTGACCCGTTCGTCGATCTGGAACGGCAGCGGCGCGGCCGCGTTGAGCACCTCGAACTCGGCCGTGACGACCTCGATCTCGCCGGTCGGCAGGTCCGGGTTGGCGTTGCCCTCGGGTCGCCGGGCCACCTCACCGATGATCTTGATGCAGTACTCGTTGCGCAGATCGTGCGCACCGGAGGCGGCCAGGATCTCGTCCCGGACCACGACCTGCACGATCCCGCTGGCGTCCCGCAGGTCGAGGAAGGCGACCCCGCCGTGGTCCCGACGCCGGCCGACCCACCCGGCCAGCGTGACCGTGGTTCCGGCGTGCTCGGCGCGCAGTGTCCCGGCGTCGTGCGTGCGAATCAACTCTTCTGTCCCTTCATCGAACTGGCCCAGGCCCCGCCCGATCCTAGACCACCCCACGCGGGCCTTCTCCGCCGCCGCACTCCCCGAACCACGCCCCGACGACCCGGTCGGAACGGTTGTTTCGCCGGTCTTCTGAGAATGGGTGACACTAGAACACATGGGTAGGACGCAGTGGAACAGACGACCCCGTGGATTCGCCGGCCTGCTCACCGCCGTCCTGGTGCTGATCGCCGGGTGTGCGTTCGTCGTCGTCGGCGCACCGCCGGCCCACGCCTGTGAGTGCCGGCCGCCCACCCGGCCCCAGGCGGTGCAGCGGGCCGACGTGATCATGTACGGGACCGTGCGCTCGGTCCGGCCGGTCTCCGACCCGGCCACCGGCCACGAGTTCACCCTCGCCGTCCGGTACGTCTACAAGGGCACCGCCTACTCCGAGCAGATCGTGCAGACCCCCGACGCCGCGGCCTGCGGATTCGTGCCGACGATCGGCACGACGATGCTGATCTTCGCCACCGAACGGCAGGAGACCTCCGTCGAGCATGCGTACGAGCTGGTCAGCACCCAGTGCGACGGCAGCATGCCGGCCGACAGCCCACCGCGGGACCTGGGCACACCGCTGGCACCGCTGAGCGGTTCGTCGGCCGACGTCGGCGCCGCGGAACGCACGGATGCGGCGATCGGCCGGACGCTCGGCACCGTCGCCCTGGTGATCATCGGGATCGCCCTCGTCGGCGGAGCCGCCCTGTTCTGGCTCTGGCGCCCCGGCCGCGCCCGCCCCTGACCCCGGCGGCTCAAGCCGCCGCTCGCTCCTGATCATGGGTTGAACCGATCATGGAAAGCTCTTCCGCGCCCGGACGTTACATGGCACATTGTTCCACGTACGTGTCCATCGGGAGGCAGGGGCGCTATGACGAACCGGAGCACGGGAGCACCCACCTGGCTGCGCCAGCTGGGTTTCGCCGCGAGCATGATCGGCATCGGGGTCGGGATCGGCACCGTGGTCCAGACCGGCGGGGCCGCACCGGACCCGGCGGCGGTCGCCCGGCTGCCGGGAGAGGTCAGGGCGGTCGGCGATCCGGACGACCCGCCGGCCGAGGGCGACGGGCTGCCTGGTGACCGTCCGTCGTTGTCCGGCGGCGCACTCTGGTACCCGTGGGCGCCCGGGCCCGGCGAACTCGGCGCGGTGCCGATGGCGTTCTCGGTGGACCACCTGATCAAGGACCGCACCGCCAAGAAGGTGATTGCCTCCTGGGGCCGCAACGAGGACTCCCCCACGGCGCCGCTGCTGAACACCCGTGCCGTCGGCGAGGACAACGGCCAGATCTTCAAGCCGTACGAGGCGCTGCCGTCGGAGTTCACCATGGTCGCCACCACCCGGCTCCGGGACGGCGCGATCCTCTCGGCGAGCTTCGTCCCGGTCCCGTCACCGGCGCCGAACCGGCTCGGCATCCCGATGGCGAAGTCGACCGACGTGGCGAAGACCTGGACCACCTGGACCGCGCCGCTGATCGAGAACAAGTGGAAGCTCGGCTGGTACCGGGTGCACCGCGACCTGATCGAGCTCGACGACGGCACCCTGCTGCTCGGCGGGTACGGCAGCGGCGTGATCGACGGCGTCAACAAGCAGTACAGCGTGATCTTCGAGTCCACCGACGGCGGCCAGACGTTCCGGCAGCGGTCGGCGGTGAACGCCGGCTCCTCGTACTCGACGAACGAGCTCGGCTTCGGCCGGACCGCCGACGGCCGGCTGATCGCGATGATGCGCGGCGTCGAGCCGAATCCGCGGCCGCCGGCGATGCCGCTCACCCAGGCGTTCTCCGACGACGACGGGCTGACCTGGACCGACGTGAAGCCGTACCAGCCGCCGGAGGGGATGCCGAACAACGGGATCATGCCGAAGTTCCTGCTGCAGCCGAACGGCCAGCTGCTGATGACGTACGGCCGCCCGGACAACAACGTGGTCGTGTCGCTGGACGGCACCGGCCGGACCTGGGACACCGGCGAGACCCTCTACTCCCGCTACCCCGCCGACGAACCGCTGCGGCGCTGGTCCGGCAGCAGCGGCAACATGGATCTGGTCGCACTGAACAACGGATCCTCGCTCGCGTTCGGCGACAACTGCCACAACATCTGGTACTGCCGCGAGTACGGCCACGACAACAAGATCTGGACCCGCAAGGTGGACGCGCTCGGGCCCGGCGTCGGCAAACTTGATCTTGCCACCAAGGTCCGGGACAAGATCGTCAAGCTGACCGGCAACGTGGTTCCCGCCGATGATCATTTCCCGGAGCAGCGGCTGGCCGCGGTGGTCGACGGCAGCTCCGAGTATCGCGCGGCGGCCCGGTTCGACCGGCGGCAGGAGTTGATCATCGAGCTGGACCGCACGTACACGCTGAACCGGATCGGGCTGATGCTGGCCAAGGGCGAGCTGAACAGTGCCAAGGTGCAGGTCTCCACCGACGGCGAGACCTGGAGCGCACCGATCCTGCGCACCGGCGACCGGACCGACTGGGCGATGCGCTATCAGGACGTCGACCCGGTCCAGGCCAAGTTCGTCAAGATCACCCGGGACAGCCGCGCACCGCTGGCGGCGATCACCGAACTCGAGCTGTACGCGAGCCACCTGCTCACCTTCGAGAACGACGCGATCACCACGATCCCGCGGACGATCAAGGACGCCCGCTACGCCCTGGTCGCCGACAAGGGCACCATCCCGGGCTACGACCACTCGAACGCCCGGATGGTGCTGATCGACGCCGACCAGGCCGCCCGGGCGTCCGCGACGATCCCGGCCCAGGAGCCGGCCGCCGGACTGCGGTTCGGCTTCGGCTTCGAGGGCTACGGGTACGGCTCCGGCGCGATCTGGGAGGTCCTCGGCCGGTCCGGCGACGGCGAGGAGAAGGTCGCGTACCGGCTGCTCCTGTCGCCCGACTGGACAGCGAACGTGCTGACGGTGAAGGCCTGGACCGGCTCCGCCTGGGTCGAGGTCGGCCGGACCGGCAGCCCGGTGGTCCCGAACAAGCAATGGATGTCGGTCACCCTGGGCAGCACCGCCGAGGGCACCAAGATCACGATCAACGGCACCGCGCTCGGCACCGCGACTCAGCGGCTGGCCGACGTCGACACCCTCACCGGCCTCCGCGTCCAGACCGGCCTCAACCCCGAGGACGTCGGCAACATGGAGCACTCGTACGACGACATCATGATCACCCCGCTGCGCTGACCCACGCTGGCCAGGTCTCAGCCGGCGTTGACGATGGCGACCGGGTAGTCGGCGAACCTTCGGTCAGCCGTCACAACAGTCAGGCGTTCCGCCACCGCCTGGGCGATCAGAAGACGATCGAAGGGATCCCGGTGGTGCACGGGAAGCTTCGCCACGCCCAGCGCATGGCTGGGCGCGAGGCCGAGAATGCGCAGACCGATCGCCTGCACCTGCCGATCAAGATCATCTGGCACGTCAAGCTTGCCGATTGATGCCTTGATCCCGATCTCGGCAAGTGAAACCACGCTCAGGAGCAGGTCATCGGCTTGCTCGATCACTTCGCCGGCGGCTTCGGAGATCTCGCGCTCCCCCGTCAACCAGCACAGCACGACGTGCGTGTCGAGAAGCAGCTTCACTGATCGAACATCTCGTCGAGCTCGGCGTCGGTGAACTCGAAGTCGCCCCCGATCCGGATCTGACCGGCCAGCGTCCCTTTGGCCGCCAGGAACCGGCGGCCGGGTTTCGCCGAGCGGATCGGCACGAGCCGCACAACCGGAACACCGTTCCGTGCAATCTCGACCTCCTCGCCCGCCTCGGCCATGGACAGCAGCTTGGAAAGCTCCGTCTTGGCCTGGCCCACATTCACCGTAGTCATGGGCCCAGGATAGTTACCTTGGCCAAGGTTGGCCAAGACCTACCTACTCCGTCGGCAGCACACCGCGGCGGACGGCTCCGATCAGCTCCGCGTGGTCGGCCTCGGTCTGGTCCGCGTAGCCGGCGGCGAATCGGCAGAGGGCCTGGTCGAGCTTGTCCGACGAGCCGACGTAACCGGCGATCATGGAAGCGCCGCTGGTCCGGGCGTGGCCCTTGGCGAGCAGGTGGCCGACGATCCCGGCGTAGTCGGTCAGGGCGGCGGCGTCGATCGAGTCCAGCGGGATGGTGCCCTTCATGTTCCGGAACTGGCGCACGTAGAACTGCAGATCACCGACGGAAGTCCAACCCAGCAAGGGATCGCTGACGGTCTGCAGGCTCTGCTGATACTCGACCACCCGCTGGCCCTGATGATCGTGCCAGGCCGAGTCGCCGTGGACGAACTTCGCCAGCACCGACCGGCGGGCCTGCTTCAGCTGCAGGAACACCACGTCGTCGGGACTGCTGCCCTCCAGCAGGGCCACGTAGGCGCGCAGCCCGACGCTGCCGACGCCGACCACCTTGTACGCGATGTCGACCAGCGTGTAGCCGCCGAGCGCCCGCTGCCAGTGCAGGGCCAGGGTGCCCAGATACCGGTCCAGGGCCTCCCCCAGCGCGTCCGCCTCGTCCTTCGGCACCTGGGTGATCAGCGGCGGCTCCTCGACGATCCGGCGCCGGCCCTCCTGCTCCACCGTGAACCGCGGCAGCGCGCGGTCACTGGTCCGGTTCCGGGCCCGTTTGGCGGACCGTTCGATCTCGTCCCGCAGGGTCTGCTCCGAGGCGGTCTCGTGCAGCCGTTCCACGTCGAGCCGGTTGTACGAACGCATCAGCAGCGGCTGGTCGGCCAGGAACCGTACCTCCGCCCGGTAGGCCGCGACGCAGGCGGCGACGGAGTCCCGGCACTGGTCCTCCGCAGAGCCGTTCTGGCGGCCGGCCACCCAGATGCTGGCGACCAGCCGGCGCAGGTCCCACTCCCAGCTGCCCGGGTGCGCCTCGTCGAAGTCGTTCAGGTCGATCACCAGCTCGCCCTCGGGCGAGGCGTAGAAGCCGAAGTTGCCCAGATGCGCGTCGCCGCAGATCACCGGCATGATCCCGGTCGCCGGCAGGTGCGCCACGTCCTCGGCCATCACGATCGCGCTGCCCCGCAGATAGCCGTACGGGGACGCGGTCATCCGGGCCACCCGGATCGGGATCAGGTCCGCCAGCCGTCCCTCGTGCGATTCGAGGATCAACGTCACCGGATCCGGCCGGCCGTACGGGGCGCGCCACTCGCCGAGCGACTTCCGGGGCACCCGGTCCCGCAGGCCCTTGCCCATCCGGTACCGCTCCTCGCGCGAGGTCGGCCGCCGGCGCAGCGAGAAGTACGCGTCGCTCTCCGCCGTGGCCAGCACCGTGTGGCCGTGGCGTACCACCGGATTCTTGGGCAGCGCCATCACCTCCCTGGGTCAGGGCCAGTATGGCGGCCGGACCGCCGGACTCGCCTCAGCTTCCAGAGAAGAGGCCACTGTGCATGTCGGTCAGCGGCAGCCCGTGCAGCGGATGCTCCCGCCAGCCGACCTCGGCCGAGCCGTCGGCCAGCCGACAGGTGATGGTGAGCCGGTGCGGCGTCTCCAGCATGATCACGTCGGCCCGGAACAGGTCGTCGGCCGGCCAGCCGCCGGCGCAGGCCAGCGGCACCGGCTGCTCGGCGGTCGTCCAGCCGTCGGCACCGATCGGCACCGTCAGCGCGCCGGTCGGGGTGGCGAGCTCCAGCTGCCAGCCGGCCTCGACGCCGACGATCCGTACGGCCTCGACCGGGCCCGGCTCGCCCACCACGAACGACCGACCGGTCCACTCCTCGCGGCCGGCGCCCGGGGCCGGAGCCGCGGCCGGCCGTGGCAGGGACAGCGAGCGCAGCCGCTCACCGAGCTGCTCGTCGGCGGCCGGGTCAGGCCGATCGTCGGTGGTGCGGAAGGCCGGCAGCAGCTCGGCCCAGGCCGCGTCCAGCAGGCCCTGCATGTCCCCGGTGGCTGCGGTGATCGCGACCACCGCCTCCTGTTCCGGGAGCACCAGACAGAACTGGCCGTACGCGCCGTCGCCGCGATAGCCGTGCCGCGACATCCAGAACTGGAAGCCGTAGCCCTGCCGCCAGTCGGGGTTCGGCTCGTCCGGGTTGGCCACCTGGGACCGGGTCGCCGCCTGAACCCACTCGGCGGGCAGCAGCTGAGCGCCCTGCCAGACTCCGCCCTGCAGGTAGAGCTGGCCGAGCTTGGCGATGTCCTCGGTCCGGGCGTGCAGGCCGCTGAAGCCCAGCTCGCGGCCGGTGCCGTCGCGCAGCCAGCCGACCTCGCCGATGCCCAGCGGTTCGAACAGCCGCGGCCGCAGGTACTCGGTCAACCGCATCCCGGTGCGACGCTGGACCACGGCGGCCAGTGAGTAGGTGCACGGTTGGTTGTACGCGAACACGCTGCCCGGCTCCGCCTCCGGCGGCGAGAGCAGGAACCCGCGGACCGGCTCGTCCGGATCGACCCGCAGCGCCTGCTCGATCATCTCCTGCCGATGTCCGCTGGCCATCGCGGCGACGTGCCGCAGCCGGATCGCCCGGCTGCCCGGGTCGGTGATCTCGGCGTCGAACTCCGGGAAGTGGGAGACCAGCGGATCGTCGAGGTCGAGCAGTCCCTCCGCAGCGGCCAGTCCGGCGGCGGTCGAGGCGAAGCTCTTGCTCAGCGAATAGAGCAGGTGCACCCGATCGGCGCTGTACGGAGCCCACCAGCCCTCGGCGACGACCGATCCGCGACGGACCAGCATCAGGCTGTGCAGTTCGATGTCCGCCGCCTCGACGGCGTCCAGGAAGGCCTGCACCCTGCCGGCGTCGACCTGCTGCTCGGACGGCGTGCTGCGCGGAAATCGGAAGCTCATGAACGCAGCATTCCCCAACGATGATCATCACGTCGAGGCGCGGTTCACCTGGTGGTGTCAGCGGGCCCGGAGGTCCAGGTCGGCCAGCTGCCGGTTCCGGGCGCCGGCCCGCTGCCCGGCCAGCAGCCGCTGCCGTACGTCGTCGGAGATGTCGTGGCGGCGGGCGGCGTCGCGGGCATCCGCGGAGTCCAGGTCGGGGATCCGGATCCGGCCGCCGTACGGGTCGGAGCCGACGCCCGGCACGCAGGTGACCCGGCCCGCCGCGACGGGCTCCGGGGCCGGCGCCAGGCTCGGCAGGGAGGGACCGACTGCGCCCGCGTAGGCGAGCTGACCGGCCGCGGTCGGGTGGAACGATTCGGCTTGGTCCAGCAGGTCGACGTTGTGGATCCACGGATCCTCGGTGCAGGTGGCGTGGCCGACGAACGGCAGTCGGATGTCGACGAAGGTCCAGCCCGCCGCCGCGGCCACCTCGGCCTGCCGCTCGGCGAGGTTGTCGGCCGCGTCGTTCAGCCCGTACATCTCGTCGGAGGTGAAGAACGTCGCCAGGTGGCAGTCGGTCCCGGCGAACAGGTGCGGGTAGCCGGCCAGCACCCGGTCGATCGAGCTGCCGAGCCGGCTCTCGATCAAGGTCAGCGTGGCCGCCAGCCGGGCCGGCAGCTCATCGGTGATGAACCGCAGCGCCTCCTCGATGGCCTCAGCACTGTCGCCCCACCACCACGGCCGGGCCGCCTCGGTGAGCACCCGGGCGAAGCCGGCGTCGTTGCCGCCGATCGTCAGCGCCACCGCGGCCGGTTCCGACCCGGCCGGCAGCCCGGCCTGGGCGTTGGCCAGCTGCCCCTCGATGTCGGAGGTCATCGCGCCCTCGCAGGCCGCGATCAGGACGTCGGCCCCGCGTTCCCGGCCGATCACCGCGCCGTAGCAGTTGCGGGACCGCAGACAGTCGGTGCCGTCCTCGATGTAGTCGCCCGCGCCGACCCCGGAGGAGTACGAGTCCCCGAGGATGATCAACACATCGGAAGCCATGATCAAGACCCTATCGGCTCATGATCGCCCGACGCTCGGCCGCAGCTCCTCCTCGGCGGGTCGCCAGCTGTCCGGGTCGGCCGGACCTTGATCACCGCTGCGAACATCCTTCACCTCGCCGCCGTCCAGCCCGCCGAACCAGACGTACGGGATGCCACGCCGGTCCGCGTGCCGGATCTGCTTGCCGAACTTGTCCGCCTTCGGCGCCACCTCGGCCGAGATGCCGCGCCGGCGCAGCCGTTCGGCGACGGCGATCGCGGTGTCCCGGGTCTCCTCGGCGTCCACCGCGACCAAGATCACCGTCGGCACCGAGCGGGACGCCGTGATCTTGCCCTCGGCCAGCAGCGGCACCAGCAGCCGGGTCACGCCGATCGACAGCCCGACGCCGGGATAGCTCGTCTTCCCGTCGCTGGCCAGCGACTCGTACCGGCCGCCGGAGGAGATCGAGCCGAGGTTCGGGTAACCGACCAGCTCCGTCTCGTAGACGGTGCCGGTGTAGTAGTCGAGACCGCGGGCGATCTTGAGATCGGCGACCAGCCGGCCCGGCACGTAGCGGCTCGCCGCGCGCACCACCTCGGCCAGCCGTTCCACCCCGACCTCGAGTTGATCATGCTTCACGCCGAGCCCGGCGACCCGGTCGGCGAACGACTCGTCGGCCGTGTTGATCTCCGCCAGCCGGAGGCAGGAGTCGGCCTGGGCGGCGGACAGCCCGGCCTCGCCGGTGAGCAGGTCGCGGACCGCGTCCGGGCCGATCTTGTCCAGCTTGTCGACGATCCGCAGCACGTCGGTCGGGTCCTCGATGTCCAGGCCCAGATAGAAACCCTGGGCCAGCCGGCGGTCGCTGACCCGCATCAGCACCGGCGGCAGCCCGAGCTCGTCGTGCAGCCGTTCCAGCGCGGCCAGCGTCACCAGGGCGACCTCGACGTCGTGGTGCGCGGCCAGCTCGCCGGTGTCGACGATGTCGATGTCGGCCTGGGTGAACTCGCGGTAGCGGCCCTCCTGCGGCCGTTCGCCCCGCCACACCTTCTGGATCTGGTAGCGGCGGAACGGGAACTGCAGGGCGTGGGCGTGCTCGAGGACGTACCGGGCGAACGGGACGGTCAGGTCGAAGTGCAGCCCCAGGTCGGCCTTGGCCTCCGGCGGCGCGGACAGCCGGCGGACCGCGTACACCTCTTTGTCGATCTCGCCGCCCTTGGCCAGCCGGTCGATCGGCTCCACCGACCGGGTCTCGACCGAGCCGAACCCGTGCAGCTCGAACGTCTCCCGCAGCCGGTCCAGAACGTGCTGCTCGACGATCCGCTGGCTGGGGGTGAACTCGGGAAACCCGGACAGCGGTTTGGGGCGGCTCACGTGTGTTCTCCTTGCTCCTTCTCCTGCTGCAGGTGCTCCGGCTGCAGGTACGGGTTCGCGGCGAGTTCCCGCGCCACCGTCGTCTGGGACCCGTGGCCGGGCAGCACCGCCGCGGAATCCGGCAGTCCGATCACCGTGGTCCGCAGGGTTTCCAGCATCCTGGTTGGGTTCCCGCGGGGCAAATCAGTTCTTCCGATCGAGCCGGCGAACAGGACGTCACCGCTGAAGATCACCTCGCTGAACCCGTCCTCGGCGTACGGCAGCCGGAGCAGCGACGAGCCGGGCGTGTGGCCCGGCGCGGCGACGTGGGTGAACTCGAGCCCGGCCAGCGTGAGCCGGTCCCCGTCGGCCAGCGTCTCGACCCGGTCCGGCTCGGCGAACTCGGTCCGGTAGCCGGAGTCGGCGAGCATCCGGTCCACGCCGGCCGGCATCGCGGCGAACGGGTCCGCCAGCAGGTCCCGGTCGGCACCGTTGATCCAGCACGGGACGCCGTAACCGTCGGCCAGGTCGGCGATCGCGTACGTGTGGTCCAGGTGGCCGTGGCTGGCCAGCACCGCCACCGGCCGCAGCTCGTGTTCGGCGACCACGGACCGTACGCCTTCGGCCGCATCGACGCCCGGATCGATGATCACGCACTCCGCTCCGGCGGCCGCAGCGACCAGATAGCAGTTGGCCTGCCAGGGACCGGCTGGGAAGGATGCGATCAACACAACCGGGACACTATCGGGCAGGATGGATCCATGAGCCCCGACGCTGACCCAGCTACTTTCGGACGAGTCGACGCCGACGGCACCGTGTATGTCCGCACCGCGACCGGCGAGCGTAGCGTCGGCCAGGTGCCCGACGTCGCCCCCGCCGAGGCGCTGCAGTTCTTCGTCCGCCGTTTCACCGCGCTCGAACTCGAGGTTTCCCTGCTGGAGCGGCGAATTGCCTCCGGCGCGCTGTCCCCCGACGACGCCGCGGGATCGATCAAGACCGTACGGACCGCGGTGACCGACGCCAACGCCGTCGGCGACCTGGACAGCCTGCTGACCCGGCTGAAGGCGCTGGAACCGGTGCTGGACGAACGACGCGCTGCCCGCCGCGCCGAGAAGGCCAAACAGCAGGACGAGGCCCGCTCCGCGAAGGAGAAGTGCGTGGCCGAGGCCGAGCGGCTGGCCGCGAGCAACGACTGGCGCGGCGGCGTGAACCGGTTCCGTTCGCTGCTCGACGAGTGGAAGAAGCTGCCCCGGCTGGACCGGACCACCGACGGTGAGTTGTGGCACCGGTTCTCGTCCGCCCGGACCACGTACACGCGGCGCCGGAAGGCCCACTTCGCCGAGCAGGCCGAGCAGCGCGATTCGGCCCGGGTGATCAAGGAACGGCTGGTCAAGGCCGCCGAGGCGCTCGCCGACTCGACCGAGTGGGGCGACACCACCCGCGAGCTGCGCGGGCTGATGACCGAGTGGAAGGCCGCCGGGCCCGCCCCGCGCGAGATCGACGACGCCCTGTGGAAGCAGTTCCGGGCCGCCCAGGACCAGTTCTTCGAGGCCAAGCAGTCGGCGTTCGCGGCGCAGGACAGCGAATACCGGGAGAACCAGGTGAAGAAGGAGGAGCTGCTGGTCGAGGCCGAGCGGCTGGTCCCGATCACCGACCTCACCTCGGCCCGGGCGAGCTATCGCGACATCCTCGACCGGTGGGCCGAGATCGGCAAGGTGCCGCGGGAGGCGATGCGGACCCTCGACGGCCGGCTGCGCGCGGTCGAGACCGCGATCCGGCAGGCCGAGGACGACCGGTGGCGCCGGACCAACCCGGAGACCCGGGCCCGCGCCGAGGACACCGCGGCCAAGCTGGAGGCGCAGATCAGCGAGCTGGAGGCCAAGGCGGCGAAGGCCGAGGCCCGCGGCGACGCCCGCGCCGCCCGCGACGCGGCCAACTCCGCGGAGACGTACCGGCAGTGGCTGGAGCAGGCGCGCCGCGCCGCGAGCGACTTCAGCGGCTGATCACCGTCGCGACGTGACCGACGACCTCAGCTACCCCGAGGTCGGCGCCACCCGCGGCACCCTGCCGCCCGGCTACCACCACGTACGCCGGTCGGCCGTGCTCGGCCACGGCGCCGACTGCTTCCGGTCCGCCGCCGAGCGGGTCCTGGGCTGGGAACTGCAGCGCCGCTCCGGCCTCGCCGTCAACACGTCCGACCCGGTCCGCGACGGGCTCGACGCCGTGCTGCGGATCGGACCGGTGCAGGCGCCGGTCCGGGTCGTCTATGTCGTCGACGAGCCGCGCCGCGCCGGGTTCGCCTACGGAACCCGCCCCGGGCACCCCGAGTCGGGCGAGGAGGCCTTCCTCGTCGAGCACCTCGCCGACGACACCGTCCGGCTCGACGTCACCGCCTTCTCCCGGCCGGCCACCCTGCTATCCCGGCTCGGCGGACCCGTCACCCGGCTGGTGCAGCGCATGATCACGGACCGCTACCTCCGCGCCCTGTCGCAGAATTGACGGTCGTACGCACAACCCCCCACTTTCCAACGGTGGAACGGAAACTGTCGTCAGATCTGCGACATCCAGGAGGCGGCACGTGCTGCCCACGTCACCCTCTTCCGCTCCCCCGCCCGCCTTCTCCCGCTTCCTCTGCCCGCCCTCTCCCTCTTCGCTTCCCGCCCTTCCCCCTCCTCCACTGACTGGATGCCCCTATGTTTGTCAAGGGGTCGCGGGTGTGGGTTCTGCGGGTCGGAGGGCTTTGGTGATGATCTTGTGGACGTCGCGGGCGATGTAGCGTTTGAGGCGGCGGATGATGTCGCGTTTG
>NZ_JBHTFF010000013.1:0-262024 GCF_042666975.1 Microlunatus sp. GCM10028923
AAACGCGACATCATCCGCCGCCTCAAACGCTACATCGCCCGCGACGTCCACAAGATCATCACCAAAGCCCTCCGACCCGCAGAACCCACACCCGCGACCCCTTGACAAACATAGGGGCATCCAGTCGGTCGGAGGTGGCGGGTAGCGGCGACGGACTGCGTCGCCGGCCGGCCGGTGTCGCGATTCTCGGCAACTCGTACGGTTCAACGTCGCCATCGGCCCGGGCGCTCCACCAGCAGTGGATTCGCGACGGGCATCCCGGCGATCTGCCGCGTACCTCCCGCCCGCATCGCCGACAGGGCACCAACGCAGCGACACGCCGTCAGAACGCCTGCTTTTGTGCCGAGTCGGCGAAAGGTGGGGGGTTACTCGCCGGTGGCGCCGTCGATCGACTCGCGGATGAGGTCGGCGTGCCCGTTGTGCCGGGCGTACTCCTCGATCATGTGCAGCAGGATCCAGTGCAGCGAGAAGGGCTCGCCGGTGTCGCGGCTGGGCCGGGCCGAGGGCTGGTCCAGGCCGCCCGCGGCGTAGGCCTCGGCGATGCCGGCATCGGCGGTACGGACGGCGTTGTCCATCAGCCGGTGCAGCTCGGCGGGGGAGTCCTGGACCGCGGTGGTCAGCTCCCAGTCGATGTCGGCGTCCCAGTCGGCCGACGCGAACGGCTCGGGCAGCGGCCGGTCGTGCAGCACGTAGCCGAACCAGTGCGACTCGTTCAGGGCGACGTGCTTGAGCAGCCCGGCCAGGGTGAGCGTCGAGGGCGGATGGGTCCGCCCCAGTTGATCATGGTCGAGGCCCTCGGCCTTCCGCTGCAGCGTGGCGCGGTGATAGTTCAGGAAGCCGAGGAGCGTGGTCAGCTCGTCGGCGCGGAGCGGCGGATCGGTGCGATCCTTCGTCACGGCGGTGGCCCTTCGGTGGGTTGATCAGTGGGTGCGATGGGTGGCGAGGGTGGCCAGCGTGCCGAGGGCTCGCCGGCCCTCGTCGGTGATCTCGGTGCCGGGCAGCGCGGTCAGTGCGGCCTGGGCGGCGGCGTGGCTGGATTCGATCATGGACTCGACCTGGTCCCGGGCGCCGGTCGCGGTGATCAAGGTCCGCAGCCGGTCGACCTGGTCCTGATCAAGGTCCGGCCGGCCGAACAGGTCCAGGATCGCCTTGCGCTCAACGGTTTCGGCGGCGGCCAGGGCGTGCGCGACCAGGACGGTGCGCTTGCCCTCGCGAAGATCATCTCCGGCCGGCTTGCCGGTGACCTGCTCGTCGCCGTAGACCCCGAGCAGGTCGTCGCGGAGCTGGAAGGCCCGGCCGAGCGCGGAGCCGTACTCGGCCAGCATGGTGATCAAGGACTCGGAGCCGCCGCCGAGGCTGGCGCCGATCTGGCACGGCCGCCGGATCGTGTAGCGGGCCGACTTGTACTCGACGACCCGCTCGGCCGCCTCGATCGCGGTGGCCAGGTCCTGCTCGGTGACCGGGCGGGACTGGGCCAGGATGTCCAGGTACTGCCCGGCGGTCACCTCGGTCCGCATCGACTCGACCAGCGGCAGTGCCCGGGCCAGCGCGGCCGGTGGCAGCCCGGACCGGTGCAGCAGCTCGGAGGACCAGATCAGCAGCAGGTCCCCGTACAGGATCGCGGCGGCCCGGCCGAACACCACCGGGTCGCCGATCAGACCATGATCATCATGCAGCCGCTCGAACTGACGGTGCGCCGACGGGCGGCCGCGCCGCAGGTCGGAGCCGTCCATCACGTCGTCGTGCACCAGGGCGCTGACGTGCAGCAGGTCGAGGCTCGCCGCCGCCGCCAGCAACGGCTCCCGGTCGCCGTCGCCGGGCAGGCCGGCCGCCGCGACGTACCCCCAGACACAGCCGGCCGGCCGGACCCGCTTGCCGCCGGCGAGCAGTGCGCGGGCCTGTTCGTGCAGCGGCGCCAGCGACGGGTCGATCGCCGCCAGTACGTCCCGCTGGCCGTCCAGGAACCCGTCCAGTACGTCGGCGACGGCCTCCCGGAACCCGGCCGCGAGCGGATCCGCGGGATCCAGCACCGGGCCGGCGTCGAGTTGTGAAGTGGTCACCCGGCGAGCCTACGGAATCGAATCCTGGGAACCCGCCCGGCCCGGTCTCCGCTGCGACCAGCGCGACACTAGGGTTGCCGCATGGCGCCTGAGACGACGCTCGACCACCGCACCGGGCCGGCCGCCCGGACGGACCCGCACGCGACGATCGCGGAACTACTGGCCGCTCCGGCGGGCCCGCTGTTCTCCTTCGAACTGTTCCCGCCCAAGGACGACGACCAACGCCGCACGCTGTGGCAGACCGTACGGCGGCTGGAGGCGCTCGGGCCGGACTTCGTCTCGGTGACCTACGGCGCCAACGGGTCCAGCCGGGAACGGACCATCGAGATCACCGAGGCGATCGCCCAGCACACCACCCTGCGGACGATGGCCCACCTGACCTGTGCCAGCCAGCCGGCCGAGCAGTTGCGCCGGGTGATCGGCTGGTACGCGGCGGCCGGGATCCGGCACGTGATGGCGATCCGCGGCGACATGCCGGGCGGGCCGACCGCGCCCTGGGAACAGCATCCGGATGGCCTGCGGAACGCGACCGAGCTGGTCGACCTGGTCTGTTCGCTGGGCGACTTCTGTGTCGGCGTCGGCGCGTTCCCGGACCTGCACCCGGAGCGGTACGACGCCGAGCTGGACGCCCGGCTGCTGGTGGAGAAGGCCCAGGCCGGCGCGTCGTTCGCGATCACCCAGCTGTTCTTCACGGCGAGCCGCTACTTCGAACTGGTCGATCGGGTCCGCTCGCTCGGCTGCGACCTGCCGATCATCCCGGGGATCATGCCGGTCACCCGACTGAGCCAGATCCAGCGGTTCGCCGAACTGTCCGGCGCCGACCTGCCGGCTCCGGTGGTGGCCCGGCTGGAACAGGCCGGCGACGACCCGGCCCGGGTCCGCCAGGTCGGTACCGACATCGCGACCGAGCTCTGCGCCGACCTGCTCGAGGGCGGCGTGCCCGGCCTGCACTTCCTCACCATGAACCGGTCGACCGCGACCCGCGAGATCTACGCCCGGCTGAATCCCGACCACAGTTAGCGGAGCAGCGCGTCGACCAGTTCCGCTCCGATGTCGGGGAGCCGGTCGCAGTCCACCGTGTTGTCCTTGATCGGGCCGGTCACGTTGTAGGTGATGGCCAGGTACTGGTCGTCCTGGATGTCGATCTCGATCAGGCAGATCGGCCGTACCTCCATCCGCTGCCCGGTCCAGGCCGGGAACCCGCGGACCTCGATCTCCGTCGGCTCGGTCTCGGAGAAGATGTACCCGTCGTAGATGCTTTGCTGGTATTTGATCAAGGTCAGCGCGTACGGGGGCTTCCGATATGCCCAGGAGCAGGACACGGTCCCGGTCTTGAGGGCCTCGCCGACCGGGCGTCCGGGCTTCACCTGCCACCGGGTGACGGGGACGTCGTCGAGCGCGGCGCAGTTCTTCATCTTCGACAGATCAAGGTCGCGGGTCCGGAGGCGAGGGGACGGCTTCCACGCCCCGTCCTGGCCGTTCGGCCGGCTGGCCGACGGTGCGGGGGTCGTCGCGGTCGGCGTCGGTTCCTCGGTCGGGAACGTCGGCGGAGCGATCGGCGAGACGTCGAACGCCGGCTTCCCGGAGGAAGCCGGCCCAAGGACCGCGCAGGAAACCACGAGCGGAGTCAGCACCACGATCGCGGCCCAGACAACGAACCGACGGCCCAGCATCCCCACGGCATCCTCCTGAATCGGCGCTGCCCACGGTCCGGGCCACGGGTCCGGGCCGCAGCCTAACCAGGGCGCAGTCCGAACGCGTCGTTCGATCGCCGGACCGTCGCCAAATCGGATCGACGCCCGACTTCGGCAACCTGGTTCGGCGTCCCGGGCCACCGGGCCGATCGAGCCGCCCTGCGGTTCAGTCGAGGTTGGCCCGCCAGGCCGCGCCCGGCGCCGCGTCGACCGTGACCAGCCGCTGGGTCGGCCGGGTCAGCGCGACGTAGAGCACCCGGGTGCCGCCCGGCGACTCGGCCACGATGTCGTCCGGCGTCACCACGATCGCGCCGTCGTACTCGAGGCCCTTCGCGGCCAGCGGGGTGACCAGGACCAGCCGGTCGGTCGCCCCGTCGTCGGTGATCAACTTCGCATCGGCGAGGGTCTCCCGCAGGGATTGCTGCCGGGACGGGGGAGCGATCACGCCGACCGTGCCCTCGACCTGGTCCAGCAGCTCCCGGGCGGCGTCGATCACCGTGTCCTGGACGTCACCGACCAGCAGTTCCGGCTGGTAGCCGACCGAACGGACAGCGGTGGGCAGATCCGCGTCCGGGACCGTACCGACGACGACCTTGGCGGCCAGGTCGAACACCTCGGCCGGGCTCCGGTAGTTGGTGCTCATCCGGAACCGGCGCACCGGCGCGGTACCGACCAGTTCGGTCATCGCCCGCTCGGTCTCGGCGGGATCCGGCCAGGAGCTCTGGGCCGGGTCGCCGACGATGGTCCAGCTGGCGCTGCCGCCCCGGCGCCGCAGCATCCGCCACTGCATCGGGCTGATGTCCTGCGCCTCGTCGACCAGGATGTGCGCGTACGTGTCGTGCGGGGTCGCGAACGGATCCGGCTCGGACCGGTCGGCCAGCCGCTCCATCGTCGTGAACACCTCGGGTACGTCGTCGCCGCTCTCCAGGAACAGCGGGATCTCGACCGAGTTCGACTCCGGCACCGGCCCCAGCAGCGAGGCCAGCTCGTCCAGCAGGGCGCTGTCGGCCACCGACCAGTCCCAGCGGGCCGCCGGGACCGAGGTCAGCCGGGCGTAGTCCGCGGCGAGCAGGTCCTGCTCCCGCCGGGACAGCTGCGAGCCGGCGGCCCGCCCGAGCAACGCCCGGTCGGCCAGCCGGGCCAGGGCAGCCGGCGCGCTGAGCGTCGGCCACCAGGCGGAGGTGAAGTTGTAGAAGGCCGCGGTCGAGGTGACCGCGTCGTCGAAGTCCGGCCGGTCCAGGTCGAGTTCGCGCGGCCGGCGCCGCCAGAGGGCCGTGAGCAGCGCGGTCTCGGCCGCGTCCCGGGCCTGGTTGAGCTTGTGATGCGTCAGGACGTCGGTACGGATCCGGGCCAGCGCCGGTCCGTCCAGCGAATAGACCACCCCGTCCACCGTCAGCCGCAACTCGTCCGGTACGCCCGCGGGCGGCTCGGTGACCAGCCGGCGCAGCACCCGGACCATCCGCAGGCTGCCCTTGATCGCGGACAGTTCGGCCGGGTCGTGCCGGACCCCGGCGACCTCGACGATGTCGTTCGGCACGGTGCCGACCGAGCGCAGCGTCACCGACTCCTCGCCGAGGGAGGGGAGCACCCGCTCGATGTAGTTCATGAACACCTGGCTCGGCCCGACCACCAGCACGCCGCCGGACTCGAACCGGCGCCGGTTCGAGTAGAGCAGGTACGCGGCCCGGTGCAGCGCGACGACCGTCTTGCCGGTGCCGGGGCCGCCGCTGATCATGGTGAAGCCCTGCCACGGCGCCCGGATCGCCTCGTCCTGCTCGGCCTGGATGGTGGCCACGATGTCGCGCATGTTGTGCCCGCGGGCCCGGCTCAGCGCGGCCAGCAGAGCGCCGTCGCCGATCACGACCAGGTCGTCCGGCGCGTTCTCGGAATCGAGCAGGTCGTCCTCGATCCCGACCACCTTGGCACCCTGGCAGCGCAGCACGCGCCGCCGGGTGACCCCCATCGGCTGGTTCGGCGTCGCCCGGTAGAAGGCGGCCGCGGCCGGTGCCCGCCAGTCGATCACCAGCGGCTCGTAGTCGCCGTCCCGCACGCCGATCCGCCCGATGTAGCGGGCCTCGGTGTCCACGTGGTCGAGCCGGCCGAAGACCAGGCCCTCGTGCTCGGCGTCCAGCGTGGCCAGCCGCTTCGCCGCCTGGAAGGCGAAGATGTCGCGCTCCAGCAGCCCGGTGCCGTCCTCCTCCCGGACATAGCTGGAACGGTCCGACTGATACAGCGAACGCCCCTCCGCGGCGACCAGGCGGGCCGACCGGGAGGCGACGTCCAGTCGCTGATAGACCTTGTCGACGTGAGCCTGCTCCGCAGCGAGCTCGCGATCCAAGATGGCTGCCGCCTCCTGGTCTGCGGTCACGGATTCCGGCGACGCGGTGTCCGACGATGAAGTCAAAAGCGTGTCCTTACCCGAGTGACGAAACACTCCAGTCTACAAACGATCGGCCGTGAGTCTGTCATGGCAGGCGTACGAGGCGAGGGCGCCGGACAACAGGGTCTGGGACAGGCCCGGTCCGGCCGCGGAGAACGGCCCGGCCTGGTAGAGCCCGGGCAGCGGTCCGCGGATCGGCGGCCGGATCAGCCAGCTGCCGAAACCCTGCCAGGCGAGCCCGTGGCCCCAGTCCGGCCGGGGCCGGGCGTAGTCGTACCGGAGCTCGACCATGGTGTCGCTGGCCGGCCGGACCACGGTGATCAGCGGCCCGGCGCCGGCCCGGTGCTGCACCGTCTCGGTCAGTTCGTCGGTCACCGGGCCGGGCAGCCGGGTCGTGGTGACCTCGGGGGCGAGGGCCGGGCGCAGCCGGCGCAGGGTGGCCCGCTGCGGCGGCAGTTCGACGCCGGCCAGGAGTTGATCAAGGGTGCGGGCCGGGTCGACCGTGCTGATCACCGCGCGGGCGGGTACCGGGCCCGACTCGGTGATCACGCCGGCCGGCCGGCCGTCCTCGATCATGATCGTGGTCGCCTCGGAGTCGATCATGGTCACCCGGCGGGTCGCCAGCCGGCCGACCAGCGCCTCGATCAGGGCCGACGTGCGCCCGGTCTCCGTACCGTCGGTCCGGCGCAGGGTCCAGCGACCGAACCGGCGCAGGACGGCGAGATCGACCGCGCAGTGGGCCGGCGTCGAACTCGGCACGGAGCCTTGCAGGTAAGCGACATCGCGGACCAGAGCGGACAGGGCGGCATGCCCCTGCAGGTCGGCGAGCTGCTCCAGACTGCGCTTGCTCTTCATGATCGTCTCGACCCGGCGGGTGAGTTGGAACCGCCCGTGCAGTTCCGACTCCAGCCCCAGCGGGCGCAGCGCCTGCCAGACCTCGTCAAGATCATCGAGCAGGTCCCGCCATCGATCGGCGACGGCGCTCCCGTACGTCTCGGAGAGGGCCGCGTACTGCTCGCCGCGGTCGGTCGGCAGCCGGAGCTCGGTGCCGTCCGGGAATCGGTGCACGGCCGGCGGGGCGGGCGCCAGTTCCCAGCCGGAACGGGCCAGCTCCGCATCCAGCGGCCGGCCGCTCTTGCGGAACAGGTCGCGCCAGGCGGCCGGCAGGGTGAGCACCGCCGGGGCGTCGTCCACCACCGGGCCGGAGCCGTCCAGAGGCCGCCCGGCCCAGGGACCGCCCGGCTCGAGGCCGTCGGTGACCAGCGCGACCCGATGCCCCGCCTTGGCCAGGCGGGCCGCCGCGGCAAGTCCGGCGAGCGTCGCTCCGATCACGACCACGGCGAAGTCGGCGTCCGGCCCGGCTGGCATGGCACCGTCCTATCAGAGCCCGCCCCGGACCCCTGCGGTCAGGTCCAGCGAACCACCTCGTCGTGCTCGAGCCGGGGCAGCCGGGGATGCCAGGCGTCGTCGTTCTCGGGATGGCCGATGTTGACCACCAGGGTCGAGGTCCAGCCGCCGTCGGGGAAGAACTCGGCGTCCAGCCCGGCCGCGTCGAAGCCGCCCATCGGTCCGGCCCCGAGGCCGACCGCCCGGACGGCCAGGATGAAGTAGCCGGCCTGGAGCGCGCCGTTGAAACGGCCCAGCTGATCCCGTACCGGAGGGTTCTCGGCCAGCGATTCGCGGAGCTCGGCCCGGAACGGCGCGACCCGCGGGATGTGCTCGTGGAAGCCGTTGTCGACCGCGAGCAGGGCGACCGCCGGAGCGGCCAGGGTCTTCGCCTGGTTGCCCTCGTGCAGATGCTGCACCAGGCGCTCCCGGGCTTCCCGCGTCTGTACGTAGACGACCCGCAGCGGCTGGACGTTGACGGCGGTGGGTGCCCACCGGGCCAGGTTCCAGATCTCCGCGAGCTGGTCGTCGGTGACCGGGGTCGGGGCGAACGCGTTGATCGTGTGCGCACCGGTGAACAGCGTCTCCAGGGCGGCGTCGTCGAGCCGCCCGGTGGTCGCTGCTTCGGTCAGCGTCTCGGTCATGATAGTTATCTCCAAGTCACTAGGAAATTACAAGCACCATCGGAGATCATAGTCCGCCGGGTACAGTGGCGGGCATGGCGCCGACTGGTGAGATCCCTCACGACGAACACGGATGTGACGAGGCGTTGGCGCGCGCGTTCCAGTTCCTCGGCAAGCGGTGGAACGGTGTCCTGCTGGGCACCCTGATGGGCGGCGCCGCCGGATTCGCCGAGTTGCGCCGGGCGATTCCCGGGATCAGCGACTCGGTGCTCTCGGACCGGCTCTCCGAACTGTCCGGTGCCGGCCTGGTCCAGCGCACCGTGCGGGAGGGTCCGCCCGTGACTGTCGGTTACCGGCTCACCGCCGCCGGCGAGGCGCTGCTGCCGGCCCTCGAGGAGCTCATGGTGTGGTCCCGCCGCCACCTGACCGACGAGCGCTGCCGGGCCGCTACCCGGAAACGCCGGACGGCATCGGCGGCCGCCGAGTAGCCTGCCGCCATGGCAGATCTCGAACCGGTCGACGAGCAGTGGCAGCGCGGTCTCTGTGTCGTCGCCCACCCGGACGATCTCGAGTTCGGCGCGGCGGCGGCGATCGCGCGCTGGACCGACCAGGGCAAGCACCTCACGTACGTCATGGTGACCAGCGGTGAGGCCGGCATCGACGCGATGACGCCGGACGAGTGTCGCCGGGTCCGGGAGGCCGAGCAGATCGAGTCGGCCCGGATCGTCGGCGTCGACGCCGTCGAGTTCCTCGGTCTGCCGGACGGGATTCTGGAGTACGGCCTGCCGCTGCGGGCCGCGATCTGCCGGACCATCCGGGTGCACCGGCCGGAGGTGGTGATCACGGCGAACTTCCGGGACACCTGGGGTGGTCGGGCGCTCAACCAGGCCGACCACATCGCCGCCGGCCGGGCCGTGCTGGACGCGGCGCGCGACGCTGGCAACCGGTGGATCTTCGCCGATCAGCTGACCGACGGGCTGGAGCCCTGGGGCGGGGTACGCCAGGTGCTGGCCTCGGGCTCACCGGAGGCCGAGCACGCCGTGGACACCACGGCGACCTTCGACCGCGGTGTCGCCTCGCTGAAGGCGCACCGCGCCTACATCGACGGGCTGGGCTGGGAGTTCGACCCCGAGGAGTTCCTGGAGGGGTTCTCGCGGCCCGCCGGCGCCCGGCTGGGCGTCCCGTTCGCGGCGCCCTTCGAGGTGTATTCGCTCGCCTTCGGCGGCTGATCCGAAGGACCTTGCATTCGGTCCTTGACGGACTGTCAGTGGCCGGGTGTAGATTGATCCTTGTTCGAACACGCGTTCGATATCGATACTTGGGGAAGGATCGCGTACGCGGGTTCGGCACAGCGCCGTGTTCGCGGCACGCGCTCTGGCTCGCCTTGGCGTGGATGGACTCGACCCCCGTCCACGCCAAGGCCGCCACTCACCAGGGTCGAGCCTTCCCGCTCCCGAACTGCGCCCCGAAACAGGAATCCCTGACATGCCCCTGCCTGCGACCGCCCTCGTCTCCGACCCGACCGAACGCGACCTGCCCACCCAACCCGTGCTGTCGGGCTCCTTCCTGCGTGCCGACCATGATCGACTTCCGGCCGCACTGCGGGCCGACCTGCACCGGATCGAGGGCACCCTGCTGGAGGCCGAACTGGCCGGCCGGCCGAGCGAGCGCTACCTCACGGCCCACCTGGCGGCGCTGCGGACCGGGGCACTGATCGTCCGGCTGCGCTCGGCCCAGGTGCGGTTCCCGAGCCACCTCTGGTCGCTGGTCGCCGCCGTCGCGCCGGAGTACGCCGAGTGGGCGGCCTTCTTCGCGGCGACCGAGGGCAAGCGGGAGGCGGTCCGGTCCGGCGCGACGTCCATCGTCAGCGAGCGCGAGGCGGCCGACCTGCTCCGCGACGCCGGCCTGTTCTACCAGCACGTGCACACCCGGCTGGGTCCCGAACCGACGGCCCGGGATCGATGATGATCATGGACACGCCGCGACGGGTGTGGGCGCCCGGCAGTCCACGGGTCGTCGGCACTAGGCTGCCTTCCACCACTAGGCTGCCGAGCGTCTCGGCGGAAGGAGGGCGGCATGGCGACCCGCGCCACGACCCACCGCGCGAAGCGTCGCCTGCCGGTGACCCAGGCCCTGCTGCTGCAGATCCTGGACGCGCAGCTCGCCGACCTGGACGGCGAGGGGGCCCGGACCGTGGTCGACCTCGGCGGCGGGACCGGCGGCGTGGCGACCGCTCTGGCCGAACGCGGCCACCGGGTGACGGTCATCGACCCAAGCCCGGACGCGCTGGCCTCGCTGGAACGGCGGACCGCGGAACTCGGCCTGGCCGACCGGATCAACGGGCTGCAGGGCGACGCCGGAACGCTGGCCGACCTGGTCAGCCCCGGCACGGTCGACCTGGTGCTGTGCCACCGAGTGCTGGACGTCGTGGACAACCCCGGCGACGCGCTGGCCGAGGTGACCCGGGTGCTCCGGCCGGGCGGCCGGCTCAGCCTGCTGGTGCCGCAGCGGCACGCTCTCGTCCTGTCCCATGCGCTGGCCGGGCACATCGCGTTGGCCCGCGAGGTGCTGGCGGACCGCAGCCGGTTCGATCGTGCCTCCACCCTGGAACTGGTCCGGCGGGCCGGCCTGGAGGTGGTGGCCGAGCACGGACTCGGCGCCGCGGCGGACTACGTCGCGGAGGCGGTCGTAGAGTCGGCGGCGGGGGCGTACGCAGAACTGCTCGCGCTGGAGACCGAACTGAGCACCGACCCGGCGTTCCAACCGATCGCTCCGGCGCTGCACGTCTCGGCCCGCCGCGCCGACTGACCGTTCGTCCTGACCCGCAGCCGGGCGGTGATCGCCGGTGGCGGTGATTCTGCACGTCGACATGGACGCCTTCTTCGCCTCGGTCTCGCTGCGGCGCCGGCCCGAGCTGCGCGGCACCCCGGTGGTCGTGGGCGGCTATCCCCGCGGCGTCGTACTGTCGGCGAACTACGAGGCCCGGGCGTACGGGATCCGTTCCGGGATGCCGTCCGGACGGGCCAAGCGGCTCTGTCCCGGGCTGAACTTCATCGACCCGACCTACGACGACTTCTCCTCCGTGGCCAAGGGGATCGTGGCCGTCTTCCAGACCGTCACCCCGATCGTCGAGGCGGCGTCGATCGACGAGGCCTACCTCGATCTGGCCGGGGCCCGGCACCGGTTCAGTTCGCCGTACGCGATCGGGGAGTACGTCCGGGCCATGGTCTGCGACGAGCAGCAGATCACCTGCTCGGTCGGCATCGGGCCGTCGAAGTTCGTCGCGAAGATGGCCTCCCGGGCGGCCAAGCCGGACGGCCTGATCGAGGTGCCGCCGCCGCGGGTGGCCGACTTCCTGCACCCGATGCCGGTGGACGCCATGTTCGGCGTCGGGCCGCCGACCGCGGAGAAGCTGCACCGGCTCGGCATCCGCACCATCGCCGACCTGGCGCGGACTCCGCCCGGCGCGCTCCGGCAGACCTTCGGCCCGCACCTGTCGCACCAGCTGGTCGAACTCGCCTGGGGCCGGGACCGGACCCGGGTGGTGCCGGCGGTTCCGGAGCGCGGCGTCGGCTCCCAGGAGACCTTCGGGTCCGACACCGACGACCCGACCGTCGTTCGGCGCGAACTGCTCCGGATGGCGGCGAAGACCGCCCGCCGGATGCGGCGGGCCGGCTACCTGGGCCGCACCGTGACCATGTCGATCCGGTTCGCCGACTTCCGGACCCTGACCCGGTCCAGCACGCTGCCGACCCCGACCGACGTGACCGACGAGATCTACGGGGCGGCGCTCGCCCTGCTGGACCGGCTCGGACTGGACCAGGCCCGGATCCGGCGGGTCGGCATCAAGGTCGGCGGCCTGGTCCCGGCCGAACGGGCCGAGCGGCAACCCTTCCTCGACGACCCGGAGTTCGGCTGGCGCGAGGCCGAACGCGCCGTCGACGCCGCCGTCGGGCGCTTCGGGCCCAAGGCGGTCCAACGTGCCGTACTGGCTGCCCCGCGGAACTGGGTCGCCGCTATGGGCGCTCCGGGCCAGTCCGATCCCGACCGCCGCGCCCACCAACCCAAGTGATCCAGGCGGCGGCGCCGGGTCACGGGTTGGCGAGTCGTCGGTCGGGAGTGGTGCGGTTTGAGCTGCCCGGCGGTAGTGTCGGAGTCGGGTCCTTCCCGTACCTCGGATCAGGGCACCACCGGAGCATTGGGTGGTGGGTTTTCCTGGGCAGGGGGTGGGCCTAGACTAGGGTCAAGGAATCACGCCAGCCAGGGTGTGAGGACCGCAAGCAGCGCCGTTGGCGCATGGAAAGCCGGAGGTGGCCACGTGGCCCTCTCAGAGGAAGAGCAGCGGCTCCTCGAGCAGATGGAAGCCGCCCTCGCCGCGGAAGACCCGAAGCTGGTGAACACCATGCGCGGGACGGGTCCGCGACGGGTCCATCGTCGACGAGCAGCGCTCGCCGGGGTTGGGTTCTTTGCCGGATTGGCACTCCTGATCGCGGGAATGTCGACCTACCTGTTCCTCAGTGTGCTCGGTTTCGTGGTGATGGTCGCCGCCGCAGTGACGGCGATCTATGCGTGGCAGCACGTGGGTTCCGGCCCGGATCATCGGACCGGCGCGGAGCGGCAACGCGCGTCTCAACCGTCCGGCCCGGACAGCACCCGCAACTTCATGGACAAGATGGAGGAGCGCTGGCGTCGCCGGCGCGACGAGGGTTTCTGACCGGAGCCGATTGTCACCGAGGCTCGTTCTTCAACCGAAGAACGGGCCTCGTTTCTGTTCCCGCGCCGGCAGGGGAGTGACGGCTCAGGCGCTCGCGGACTCGGCGGTCACCGCAGGCTCGGACTCCGTCGCCTCGGTGCCGTCGGCACCGTCGGCCTCCGGCGGGGCGTCCTGGGCGGCCGCGTAGGCCCGGCGCACCTCGGCCGGAAGCCGGCCCCGGTCGGGCACCTTGTACCCGTTGGACTGGGCCCAGGCCCGCAGCGTCGCGTTGGCCGGCGGCAGTTCGGTCACGAACGTGGCGGACGGACCGCTCTGGCGCCCGCCGCTGCGCCGCGCCTTCTCGGCGTACGGTTCCAGGGTCGCGCGCAGTCGGGCGGCGTGCTCGGCCGAAAGATCGATCGCATAGTCGACGCCGTCGAGAGCGAAGTCGACGGTTTCATCGGCCGGGCTCCCGTCGAGATCGTCTTCAAGGGTGATTTCGATCCTGCGCGCCATTGAACCGCCTTCCGATTCCCGTACGAATTCGCCGCCGACTCGGTTTTCGCAGTATTTCACCGGCGCCGATCGTCGTCCAGTAGGGCGAACCGGTCCAAGACCACGGTCGCACCCGAGCCTGGGATTTCCCTTGTTTTACGGGGCGATCGCCGGTCGACCGACGCGGAGTCGCCGCATGACCCGGGCGCGGCTAGTGGCGACGGAACAATGAACGGGGCAGCCAAAAGGCCAGGAATCGACGCCATCGGCTTTGCGGTTCGGCCAACCCGGCGCGCACGTTCCGGGTGATTTCGGGCAATTCGTCGAGTTCGCCGTCCGGTGCCGTCGGGGCATATCGGGAGCGCTCGACGAGCACGGCGACGCCGGCCATTTCGTCGGCCTGACTTCGGTCCAGCCGGTCCGCGACGGTGGCGCCGATCCGGCGCGGCGAACCGTCCGGCCAACGCCCGCCGAGATCGATCATGGTGTCCCGGATCTCCTGCCAGGCACCCTCCACCCGTTGTCGGCCGTCCTGGTGCGGACTGAGCCGGGAGGCCCGGCGCCGGAGCCGCAGCGTGGCCGGGGCGGCCAGGACGGCGAGCACCAGCAAACCGATTCCGGTCGCGAGCAGGGCCTGCCACGGATCGGCGGTGGTCTGATTCGGATCGGTTGGGGTCTCGGTGGGCACGTCGGTCGGGCCCGCCGTCGGCTCGTCCGGACCGTTGGTCGACTGCTGGGTCGGCGCGGAGGACGGCTCCGGCTGCTCGCCGTTCTCCGAGGGCGGCACCGACCAGTCCGGCACGGTGCCGGCCTGGCTGGCCGGGGTCGGCTCGAACCGTACCCAGCCGTAGCCGGAGAAGTAGAGCTCGGGCCACGCGTGCATCTTGTGGTTCGTCACGGTGTAGCTGCCGTCGCTGTTGCGCTGGCCGGGCAGGAACCCGATGGTCACCCGGGACGGGATGTCCGCCACCCGCGCCATCATCGCCATCGCGCCGGCGAACTGCTCGCAGTAGCCGCGGCGGTCCCGGAGCAGGAAGTTCTCCAGTGCCTGGTAGCCGCTGCCGGGCAGCGGCCGGGTGTCGTACTCGAACAGGTCGCTGCGCAGGTACGACTGGATCGCCGTCGCCCGCTCGAATGCCGAGGTCGAGCCCTCGGTCACCTCGTTGGTCAGGTCGATCAGGCTCTGCGGCAGGTCGTCCGGGACCGCGGTGGTGATCGCGGAGTCCTGCGGCGTGCCGGAAGCGGCCAGCGAGAGCTGCTCGGCGGTGGGTTCGATGTCGATGCTCTGCACCCGGTACGACAGCCCGGCGATCTGCCGCCGCCGTACGTCCTCGTTGCCCATCGCCAGGATCGACAGCGCGCCCGGGTCGAAGCCCCAGGATCCGTTGGCGCTGAAGTTGCGCGGGGCGTACGGCGCCGGCAGGTACTCCGACTCGAAGCCCTCGCTGACCGTGACGTCGGTCGTCCGCTGCCCGCGTGGTTCGGTGGTCACCCCGGGGATCTGGCCGAGCCGGTTGCCCGGCGTCACCTGGATCTGCACCGGGGACCAGCCGGCGTTGCCGAACTGGGGCAGCGTCGTCAGCCGCAGGTACGTCCCCGACGCCCGGTCGTCCTGCGTCGAGCGGTAGCGCAGCACCGGCCGCTCCTCGGCCTGGGTCAGGTTCCGCCGCAGGTCGAGGGTCGGGTCGCCGAGCTGCAGCGGCCCGTTCCCGCCGGAACCGTTGCCGATGCCGAAGCCGGCCACCGACAGCGTCGGCATGATCAGCGACACGATCACGGTGATCACCAGTGCCGGCACGGCGAGATAGCCGGCGGCCCGCCAGACCACCGGGGCGGCGGCGCCCATTGTCTCCGAGGAGTCGTGGGACAGGCCGCGGGTCCAGCGGGCGTTGGAGTTCAGCCCGTCGGCGATGAGGATCGCGAGGTAGCCGACCGCGACCAGGCCGAAGCTGAGGATCGAGGCGTCCTTGGCCAACCCGAGCGCCGGCACCAGGTAGAGCGCGGTCGGCGGCGCGAACGCCCAGCCCGGCCGGCCGACGCCGACCACCAGCAGGTCGGTCAGCACCATCACGATGCCGACCGCGGTGACGAAGATCAGCGTCACGCCGTCGTTCGGCTGCATGGGTGAGGTCTGGGTCTGCATGTGGGCGATCCCGGACCGCCACAGGTCGAGCAGGCTGTCGTACCAGGTGCCGCCGCCGAGTTCGGACATCGACCAGGTCAACATGCCGAGCCCGATCGTCAGCACCGCGACCTGGATCAGGAACACGGTGGTCGGACCGAGCCGGGCCCGCCGCAGCAGCAACGTGACCAGGCCGAGGGTCAGCACCAGCAGCCAGCCCAGGACCAGGTAGCGGCCGTCGGAGGTGAGCGGCCGGATCGTCAGCGACGCCAGCAGAACGGCGATGGTGACGGCGACGGTGCTCCGGTCGGTGTCGCGCATCAGGCCACCCGGCTCAGCTCGTCCAGGCGGGTCCAGGCGTCCCCGACGGTGGTGGTCCGGTCGGCCCGGACGACCCGCCACTGGTTGTCCAGCAGCACCTTCTGGGCCAGGTCGGTGGCGTCTCGTTGCCGTTCGTCGTCCTCCTCACCGGCGAAGCTGGCCACGTCGAGCATGATCGCCAGGCCCCGGGCGCGGCTGCCCCGGACCCGGAGCAGCACCTCGGCGTCGGCCGGCGTGAGCCGGCCCAGGATGGCGATGATCAGCTGGCCGGGCCGGTCGGCGTTGGCCGACTCGACGGCGTAGTGCAGGGTCCGGGTGGTCCGCGGCCGCAGGTCGGTCAGCCGCTCGACGACCAACTGCCGGCTGGCCGAGCTGTGCTGGCCGAGCGCGCCGCTGATGTGCAGCGGGCCGCCGGCGTCGAAGATCTCCACGCTGAAGCCGGAGTCGAGGAAGTGGGTGGCCACCGAGCCGGCCGCCGAGATCGCCCACTCGATCGAGTTGTGCATGCCACGGCCAGCGTGGGCCGACTCGCGGGAGTCGAGCAGGACGCTCGCGCTCGGGTCCCACGCCTGCTCCTCGCGGCGCACCATCAGCTGGTCCCGGCGGGCGGTCGACCGCCAGTGCACCCGGCGCACGTCGTCACCCTGCCGATACTCGCGGATCAGGGCGTCGTCGGTGCCGACCATGCCGATCCGGTGCGGCTGCGCCTCGCCGGTGCTGCCGGCCCCGCCGGCCGCCCGCAGCGTCGGCAGCGGAACGATCTCGGGGGTCACCATCACCTCGGAGGTGGCGACGAACTGGCGGTCCATCCGGACCAGCCCGAACGGATCGGTCGTCCGCACCATCAACGGCCCGGTACGGAAGCGTCCGCGCACCCGGCCGAGCAGCGGATACTCCACCTCACGGCGCCAGTTGAGGGTGGCCCGGTCGATCAGGAACCGCGGCCGGTTGCCCAGCTCCCGCGGTACGGCGTCCTCGAGCATCAGGATCCCGATCGGCAGCCGGCCCTGCTGGCCGAGCACGATCCGGCCGCGCATCGGCGAGCCGAGCGGCACCTGGGCCGGCTCGACCGAGCGCTCGCAGGACAGCCGGAGGCGGGTCCGGGCGACCAGGATCGCGGCCAGGATCGGCAGCACGAGCAGCAGCAGCCCGAGCCGCATGATGTCGCGCTGGTCGCCGACCATGCCGACCACCGTGACGATCAGGCCGAAGACGGCGAAGATCCGCCCGCGACCGGTGAGCAGCTGCCAGAAGCGGTGCATGGCCGGTCAGGCTTGGCGGGCCGGCTGGCCCTGCCGGTCGCGGCGCCGGTCGGCCCGGTTCGGGGCCTCGGCCGGGTTGCGGTCCGGGATGTGCACCGAGGCGACGGCCGCGGCGATGATGTCGGCGACGGTCCGCCGGGCCAGCTGCGCGTCGGTCGACGGCAGCACTCGGTGGGCGAGGACCGAACCGGCCAGCGCGCCGACGTCGTCGGGCGTGACGTAGTCGCGGCCGGACAGGGCGGCGAAGGCGCGGCTCGCCCGGAGCAGCTGCAGGCTGGCCCGCGGCGAGGCGCCGATCCGCAGGTCCCGCGACTGCCGGGTGGCGTTGACCACCGCGACGATGTACTGCTTCACGGCCTGCGAGACGTACACGGCCTTGACGGCGGCGATCAGCCCGCGGATGGTCGCCGCGTCGGTGACCGGGCGCAGGTCGGCCAGCGGGTCGGAGGAGCCGTGCGCGTCGAGCATGTCCAACTCGGCGTTCGGCGTCGGGTAGCCCATCTGGATCCGGGCCATGAACCGGTCTCGCTGTGCCTCGGGCAGAGGGTAGGTGCCCTCCATCTCGATCGGGTTCTGGGTGGCCACCACCATGAACGGGGCCTCCAGCAGGTACGTCGTCCCGTCGACGCTGACCTGCCGTTCCTCCATCGATTCCAACAGGGCCGACTGGGTCTTCGGCGAGGCCCGGTTGATCTCGTCGCCGACGACGATGTTGGCGAAGATGCCGCCCGGCTTGAACTCGAAGTCGCGGGTCTCCTGGTTGAAGACGGAGACGCCGGTGATGTCGGAGGGCAGCAGGTCGGGGGTGAACTGCACCCGCCGCACCGTGCAGTCGATCGAGCGGCCGAGCGCCTTGGCCAGCATCGTCTTGCCGACGCCCGGTACGTCCTCGACCAGCAGATGGCCCTCCGCGAGCAGGACAACCAGGGCCAGGTCGATGACGCTGCGCTTGCCCTCGATGATGCCCTCGATCGCTTGGCGTACGTCTCCCATCACCCGGACCACGTCAGCGAGGGAATACGAACCGTCCCCGGTTCTGGCGTAGCTCAAGGTCACCCTGTCCTCCGTGTCCCTGGTCGGGCCGTGTTTCGACAGCCTGAACCGTCTCATCGGCACAACTCGTCGATGGGAGAAGTTCCCACGAAGACCCTACGCGGTGATTCCAGTCGGTGGTGGCCGAGGGCTGGGATTGTTACGACAAGGTCAACGCCGCGGCCCGCGCGAACCTCGCCGAGTGGACGCTCTGACCGGCGGAATCGCCGAGATCGAGGTCAACCCGTCCACTCGCTGATGACCGGCGGTGGGGAGTTGTGGGGTACGGAGTTCGCGGGCGCGTCGTGCCATCGGGTTCTCGGCTGCTGAGGCCCATTGCGCGCTGCGGATTCAGGGTTCGGCCCGGCGCCGCGCGATCGCCGACTCCGCGTGAACCGACCCCTGCGGCATGAAAGGGCTCCTCGCCTCGCCTTCCGACACGCGCGGAGAGCCCGCTGATCAACCGTCGCGAAACCTCCCGCTGGGTTCCTGCTCGCTCCGGCCGGCTCCCGTGCCGGGGCGCCCCCTTCGCTGCCGTGGCTGCGCCGGCCGACACGCGCGTGGGTGCCTGGTTGTCAGCCCCTGCCAAGCCGCCCGGCCGGCTGCCACCGCGCGCTTGGACTCCTGCTCATTCCGGCTGCCGATTCGACCCGCCTGCCGATTCGACCCGGCTGCCGATTCGACCCGCCTGCCGATTCGGCGCGGACGCCGACTCGCTCGGCCCGCTGCGGTGCTTCGTCGACCCTCTCGCCGGACTCGCCGGCGCCCGTGAGCGCCTCCTCGGAACCGCTCCCAAGACAGGGCGCGGGAAGGCGGTCAGAACGCTCTGGGGGAGGGATTGGGGTGGATTGGGGTGCTAAGTGGGGCAAAGTGGAGTATGGTGGCGGAAAGTGGAGCGGATCGGGCTGATTGTGGAGCCAGGAGGTGCGGACCGTGTTTCTCGGGACCCACACTCCGAAACTCGACGAGAAGGGCCGACTGATCCTCCCGGCGAAGTTTCGAGATGAACTGGCGGACGGACTGGTGATCACGAGAGCGCAGGATCGATGCCTCGCGATCTGGCCCGTCGCGACGTTCATCGAGCAGACCCAAGCCCTGAGGAACGCCCCCTCCAGCAGCAAGCAGGTGCGGGACTACCAACGGATGCTGGCCTCCGGAGCCTCGGACGAGACCCCGGACAAGCAAGGCCGGATCACCATCCCGCCGCACCTGCGGGCCTACGCAGGCCTCGACAAGGACTGCGTAGTGGTGGGAGCGATGAACCGGGTCGAGGTCTGGGACGCGGCCGCCTGGCAGTCCTACTCGGACGAGCAGGAGACCGCCTTCGCCGAGATGAACGACGAGGTCTTCCCGGGCCTGTAGGCCGCGAACCGCCCGGGTGGAACACAACTGAAGAGGGACGACGGATTGGAGCAGCAGGCTCGTGCCCCCAGGCTTCAACCCGCGATCCGGCTCCCTGGCGCACCTTCCCCGGTGCCAGGTAGTACTTCCCGCGGATCCCGGGTTGAAACCTGACGGCACGAGCCGAACATTTCCGTCGTCCACAGCGGGACACCGGGCAACAAGGGTGGGGGTCGAGATGATGCGGTACGGAGCGGGACGCCGATGACGACCCACGAACCGCGCCACGTCCCGGTCCTCCTGGACCGCATCGTCGAACTGCTCGCCCCGGCGCTGGAACCGACCGAGGCGGATCCCGAACCCATCCTGGTCGACTGCACCACCGGACTCGGCGGCCACTCCGGCGCGCTGCTGGACGCCTGCCCGGCGGCCCGGCTGATCGGACTGGACCGCGACGCCGACGCCCTGGCCGAGGCCACTTCGCGGCTGCGCCGACACTCCGGCCGGGTGCACCTGGTCCAGGCCGTGTACGACGAGCTGCCGCAGGTCCTGGAAGACGCGGGCGTCGCATCGGTCCGGGCCGTGCTGTTCGACCTCGGACTGTCGTCGCTGCAGATCGACCGGACCGACCGCGGCTTCGCGTACGCCGTCGACGCGCCCCTGGACATGCGGATGGACCAGGGCCAGACGCTCACCGCGGCCGCCGTGCTGAACGGCTACGACGTCGCCGAGCTGACCCGGATCCTGCGCGTGTACGGCGAGGAACGGTTCGCCGACCGGATCGCCCGGCGGATCGTCGCCGAGCGGAGCAAGGAGCCGTTCGCCAACTCGGCCCGGCTGGTCGCCCTGCTCCAGCAGGCGATCCCGGCGAAGTCGGCGAAGACCGGCGGGCACCCGGCGAAGCGGACGTTCCAGGCGCTCCGGATCGAGGTGAACGCGGAGCTGGCCGCGCTGGAGTCGGCGCTGCCGGCCGCCGTCGAGGCGCTCGCCGCGGGCGGCCGGATCGCCGTGCTGGCGTACCACTCGCTGGAGGACCGCCTGGTCAAGCGCACCTTCGCGGCCGGCGCCACCGACCGGGCCCCGCGCGGGCTGCCGGTGGTGCCACCCGAGCTGCGGCCGGAACTGACCCTGCTGACCAGGGGAGCGGAACGGCCCGGCCCGGACGAGGTCGCCGAGAACCCGCGGGCGGCGTCGGCGCGGCTGCGGGCCGCGATGAAGCTGGGCGCGGCGGCGCAGGAGAACGACACGAGCGGCGAGGGGGAAGCGGCGTGAGAATCACCCCACGGCGTAGTTCTCCCCCGCTGCGCTCCTCCGAACTACACCGAGGGGACCCCGAATGAGCGCGCTACTGGCACCGGCAGACGATCCGGAGGAGGAGGTCGGCGGCGCCCGGAAGAAGCGGCTGCGGACCGTCCCCGACCCGCCGCCGCGGTTGGCCCCGATGCCGTTCCTGGTGGTCCTGATCGGGCTGCTCGGGATCGGGCTGGCCGGGCTGCTGATGCTCAACACCTCGCTGCAGGGCAACGCGTTCGAGACCCGGGCGCTGCAGCGCGAGGAGTCCGAGTTGGCGTACCGGCAGGCTGAGTTGGAGATCGAACTGGACAAGGCCGCCGCGCCGCAGGAGCTGGCCCGCCGCGCGTCGGAGCTCGGCCTGCGGCCGAACCCGTACCCGCTGATCCTGCGGGTGCCCGGCGGCGAGGTGCAGGGCGACAAGAAGCGGGTCGACGGTGACGAGCTGCCCGGGATCGTCGTGAAGACGCCGGAGGAGCTGGCCGCGGAGAAGGCGGAGAAGGCGGCGAAGAAGGCCGCCAAGCAGGCCAAGAAGCGCGCCGAGGCCGAGGAACGACAGCGCCGGGAGCTCGCGGAGCAGAAGAAGAAGGTCGAGGAGCAGCAGCGGAAGCAGCAGCAGGAACAGGAGCGGGATCAGGAGGCGAACCGCTGATGGTCGACGATCGCCGCCGGCAGACCCGGCGACCCACGACCGGCGGTACGGCCGCGTCGTCGAACCGACGGCTCCGGCCCCAGGCCGAGAAGAAGCTGGCCGCGAAGGCGACCCGGACGAAGGCGGCGACGCGGAAGAAGGTGCACAAGCCGGTCCGCCGGGTGCCGCTGGGCAACTCGCCGCGCCGGCTCCGGGTGGTGCTGGTCGCGATGGCGATCGCGCTGTCGCTGTGCGGCGGCCGACTGCTCCAGCTGCAGGGCTTCGACTCCGCCGCGTACGCCGCGGACGGTGATCAGTTCACCGCCAAGCTGCCGCTGCTGCCGACCCGCGGCGACCTGGTCGACCGGAACGGCCAGGTGCTGGCGACCACCCAGCCGGCGGTCGCGGTGACCGCCGATCCCACGCTGACCCGGAACACCACCAAGGACCCGGAGCGGGCGGCCAAGTTCGCCGCCGTGATCTTGAAGCACCTCGAGCTGGACCGGGCCACCCTGCTGGAGCGGCTGAACAAGCCGGACACCCGGTTCGTCTACCTGGCCAAGAAGGTGCCGGCGACGACGTACCTCGCGCTGGCCGCCGAACTCACCGAACTGAAGCTGTACGGCGTGTTCCGGGAGAGCGACCCGATCCGGGTCTACCCGGGCCAGAACGTCGCCGCGGGCGTGGTCGGCTTCGTCAACGGCGAGGGTGAGGGAGTGGCCGGCCTGGAACGTTCCCTGAACGGGAAGCTGGCCGGCGTCGAGGGTCAGGAGACCTTCGAGATGGCGCCGAACGGCAGCCGGATCCCGCTCGGCGAGAGCAAGATCAATCCGGCCGTCGACGGGATCGACTACCAGCTCACCCTGGACACCGAACTGCAGTGGATGGTGGAGCGCCGGCTCGAGGAGCAGGTACGGAAGGCCGGCGGCGAGACCGGCACCGCGATCACGATCAACATCAAGACCGGCGAGGTGTTGGCGATGGCCAACTACCCCGGCTACGACGCGTCCAAGCCGGGCAGCGCCGACCCGGACAACCTCAGCAACCGGGCCGTCTCGTCCGCGTACGAACCGGGCAGCGTGCAGAAGCTGCTCACCGCCGCGGCCCTGATCGACGCCGGGGTGGCGAACCCGGACACCAAGCTGACCATCCCGGAACTGCTCGAGTCCGGCGACGGCACGGTCAAGGACGCGTTCTCGCACGGCGAGATCGACCTGCTGATGCGCGGCGTGATCGCGAAGTCGTCCAACATCGGGACGATCATGCTGGCCCGGCAGCTGGAGACCTCCCGGCTGCGTGCCTACCTCGCCTCGTTCGGCCTCGGCGCCAAGACCGGCATCGGGCTGCCCGGCGAGTCGAGCGGGCACCTGCCGCCGGCGGACATGAAGGATTACACCCGGGACCAGATCGCGTTCGGCCAAGGCCTCTCGGTGACCGCGATCCAGGAGGCGGCGGCGATCGCGGCGCTGCTCAACGACGGCGTCTACAACCAGCCGTCGGTGATCAAGAGCGCCACCGACCAGGACGGCAAGCCGGTAGACCTGCCGAAGCAGGAGCCGCGGCGGGTCGTCTCGTCGAGCACCTCGGACCAGATCCGCGACCTGATGCAGGCCGTGGTGGACCACGGCTCGGACTGGCTGGCCCTGGACGAGTACGCCAGCGGCGGCAAGACCGGCACCGCGCAGCGCTACGACCCGGACTGCAGCTGCTACCGGGGCTACACGGTGTCCTACGTGTCGGCGGCGCCGATCAACGACCCGGAACTGCTGACGTACGTGGTGGTCGACAACCCGACCAACAGCGACACCGGCACCACCGGTGCGGCGCCCGCGGCGGTCGACATCATGCAGCTCGCGCTGCCCCGGTACGGCGTCCCGCCGAGCACCGAGCGGCCGAAGAAGGAGAAGATCAAGTGGTGACCGGTATCGAACTGGCTCAGGCTCAGTTCGTTGCGGGCGCACGTACTCGATAGCTTCTTCCCGTGACTACCGACCGTCCCCGCGGCTCGGGGGCGCCGCGACCCGACCGGCCGGCCGCCCCGCTGCGGCTGTCCGACCTCTTCGACCAGCCCGATCTGCCGGCGCTGCCGGTCTCGGACGTCAGCCTGAACAACCGGCTGATCCGGCCCGGCGGGCTGTTCGTCGCGCTGCCCGGGCGGCTCACCCACGGTGCGAAGTACGCGGCGGCGGCGGCCCGCGCCGGTGCTGTCGCGATCGTCACCGACACCGCCGGCCGGGAGCTGATCGAGTCGGGTACGGATCCGGTCGGCGTCCCGGTGATCGAACTGGCCGACCCGCGCGCGGCGATGGGCGCGCTGGCCGCCCGGGTGTACGGCGAACCGGCCGAGCGGCTGACGATGATCGCGGTCACCGGAACCAACGGCAAGACCACCACCTGCTCGCTGATCGAATCCGCGCTGCGGGCCGCGGGCCGCCGGGTCGGCATGATCGGCACGATGGGCTTCCGGCTGGACGGTGCCGAACTGCCGTCGGACCGGACCACGGTGACCACCCCGGAGGCGCCGGAACTGCAGTGCCTGCTGGCCCGGATGGTCGACCAGGGCGCGGACACCGTGATCATGGAAGTCAGCTCCCACGCGCTGCAGCTCGGCCGGACCGATCCGATCCGGTTCGACGTGGCGGCGTTCACCAATCTCGGCCGGGACCACCTGGATTTCCACCCCACCCTGGACGACTACTTCGAGGCCAAGGCCAGGTTGTTCACGCCGGAGCGGGCCCGGGCCGCGGTGATCAACTCCGACGACCCGAAGGGCCGGGTGCTGATCGACCGTCTGGCCGCCGCCGCGATTCCGGTCCGCACCGTCGGCAGCTCGGCGGATGCGGACTACGCGGCCCTGGCGGTGCACGCGCTCGGCGACGAGTTCGCGATCACCGCGCGCACCCCGGGTGGGCCGCGGGAGTTCGCCATGCGGCTGCCCGGCGACTTCAACGTCCGCAACGGGCTCACGGCGCTCGCCGTACTCGAGGTGCTGCTGGCCGAGGGCGCCGCCCGCTTCGAGCTCGACGCCGCGGTCGCCGGGCTGGTCGCCGATGTCCGCGGCCGGATGCAACGGGTGCCGCTGGACGGCGACGCTCCGGCGGTCTACGTCGACTTCGCGCACACCCCGCAGGCGATCGACGCGGCGATCGACGCCCTCCCGGGCGGGCCCGCGGCGGAGGCGCAGGGTCCCGACGCGCCGCACCGCGGACGGCGGATCGTCGTGATCGGCTGCGGCGGCGACCGGGACCCGGACAAGCGCGGGCCGATGGGCGCGGCGGCGGCGGAGCGGGCGGACGTGGTGGTGATCACCGACGACAACCCGCGCACCGAGGACCCGGCCACGATCCGGGCCGCGGCGCTGGCCGGAGCGAACGCCACCGAGCGGGCCCGGACCGGCCGCACCACAGTGCTCGACGGAGGGGACCGTCGGGCCGCGATCGCGACCGCACTACGGTTGGCCCGGTCGGGCGACGTGGTGGCGATCCTGGGTAAGGGCCACGAACAGGGGCAGCAGATCGGGGCTGAGATCCTGCCGTTCGACGATGCGACGGTGGCGGTGGAGGAGTGGCAGCGGCAGGAAGCGCGCTGCTGAACCCGACGGGGCGGGGAGGCATGCTCTTACGGGAGCGGGGAGAGAGAATTCGATGATCGAACTGACCACGGGCGAGGTCGCCGACCTGGTGACGGAGCCCGGGGCGGGTACGTCGGCGGGGTTCGACCGGGGCCGGGTGATCACCGACTTTTCCGTGGACTCACGGAAGGTCCAGCCGGGGGCGTTGTTCGTCGCGCTGCCCGGCGACCGGGTCGACGGGCACGACTTCGTCGGTGACGCCTGGGCGGCCGGAGCGGCGCTGGCGCTGGTCGCGCGCGAGGTGCCCGGCGACGGGCCGCAACTCGTGGTGCCGGACCCGTTGCTGGCGCTGGGCCGGATCACCCGGCACCTGATCGACCAGGCGAAGGCCGGCGGCCTGCAGGTGATCGCGATCACCGGCTCGCAGGGCAAGACCTCGACCAAGGACCTGCTGGCCCAGGTGCTCGAGGCCGAGGCGTCCACGGTCGCGCCGCTGGGCAACCTGAACACCGAGATCGGCGTTCCGCTGACGGTCGCCCGGATCGACGCCGGCACCCGGTTCCTGGTCGCCGAGCACGGCGCCCGCCGGGTCGGTCACATCCGTTACCTGTGCGAGCTGACGCCGCCGGACGTCTCGGTGGTGCTCAACGTCGGCAGCGCCCACGTCGGCGAGTTCGGCAGCGTGGAGGCGATCGCGCAGGCCAAGGGCGAACTGGTCGAGGCGCTCACCGAGGACGGCACCGCGGTGGTGAACGCCGACGACCGGCTGGTCTCGGCGATGCGGGACCGGACCCGGGGCCGGGTCGTCGCGACCGGCGTCGGCCACGATCCGGGGACCGACCGGGCCGTCTGGGCGACCCGGCTGACCGGCGACCGGACCGGCCGCTACGCGTTCACGCTGCACGCCCGGCTGCCCGACGGCGGCAGCGCCGATCCGGCCGAGAGCGACGGGACGGTACGGCTCCGGGTGCTCGGCCGGCACCAGGTCGGCAACGCGGTCGCCGCCGCCGCGGCGGCACTGGCCGTCGGCGTCCGGTTCGACGACGTGGTGCAGCGGCTGTCGGCTGCCGAGGCCCGGTCCCGGTTCCGGATGGAGGTGGCCGAGCGGCCCGACGGCGTGCTGGTCGTCAACGACGCGTACAACGCCAACCCGGAGTCGATGCGGGCCGCGATCGACGCGCTGACCGAGCTGGCCGCGGGCCGGGCCCAGCAGTGGCCGGACGCCCGGGTCTGGGCCGTGCTCGGCGACATGCTGGAGCTCGGCGACTCGGCCGACAGCGAGCACCGGGCGATCGGACGCTACGCGGCCCAGCGCGGCGTGCAGCGGCTGATCGGCGTCGGCGAGTACGGCCCGGTGTTCGTCGGCGCCGCCCGCAAGGCCGGCCTGGCCGACGCGACCGCGGCCACCGACGCCGAGGAGGCGGTCCGGCTGGTCGAGGCCCGGCCCGGCGACACGGTGCTGGTCAAGGCGTCCCGCGGGCTGGCCCTGGACACGGTCGCGGAAGCGATCCTGACCGGTCAGCCGGCCCCCGCGGAGGGCAGCCATCCATGAGGACGATCGTCATCGCCGGTGCGCTGGCACTGCTCGGCACGCTGCTGGGTACCCGGCTGGCGATCACCTTCCTGGTCCGCAAGGGGTACGGCCAGCTGATCCGTGACGACGGGCCGACCTCGCACCACACCAAGCGGGGCACTCCGACGATGGGCGGCCTGGTGATCATCGTCGCCACCATCGCCGCGTACGCGATCAGCCACCTGATCACCTGGACCCGGCCGTCGGCGTCGGCGGTCCTGGTGCTGTTCCTGTTCGCCGGGCTCGGCGTGGTCGGCTTCCTGGACGACTTCCTCAAGATCAAGAACCAGCGCTCGCTCGGCCTCCGCAGCAAGGCAAAACTGCTCGGCCAGTCCCTGGTCGCGATCACGTTCGCGATCCTGTCGCTGCAGTTCCCGGACGAGCGCGGGAAGACCCCCGCGTCCGACGCGATCTCGTTCCTGCGCGACATCGACTTCCTGTCCAAACTGCCGGTGGTCGTGGTGATCATCTGGGTGATGCTGCTGATCGCCGCCGCCAGCAACGGGGTGAACCTGACCGACGGGCTGGACGGCCTGGCCGCCGGTGCCTGCGTGATGATCTTCGGCGCGTACACCCTGGTCAACATCTGGCAGTACAACCAGTCCTGCGCGTACGAGTCGTCGGCCGGCCCGAAATGTTACGAGGTGCGCGACCCGTACGACCTTGCGGTGGTGGCCATAGCGTTGGCCGGGGCCTGCTTCGGCTTCCTCTGGTGGAACGCCGAGCCGGCCAAGATCTTCATGGGTGACACCGGGTCGCTGTCGCTGGGCGGCGCCCTGGCCGGGATGGCGATCTTCACCCGGACCGAGCTGCTGTTGATCATCCTCGGCGGGCTGCTGGTGATCGAGGTGGCGTCGGTGATCCTGCAGGTCGGCTTCTTCAAGGCGACCAAGGGCAGACGTCTGTTCAAGATGTCCCCGCTGCACCACCACTTCGAGCTGCTGGGCTGGCAGCAGGTGACCATCGTGATGAGATTCTGGATCGTGGCCGGCCTCTTCGTCGCCGCCGGCCTTGGCATCTTCTACGCGGAATGGGTGGCCGGTACGTGATCAACAACCAGACTCCGGACTGGCTGCCGACGGCGGACGGCGCTTCGCCCTGGCGGGAGGCGCGGGTGATCATCGCCGGGCTCGGCGTGGCCGGGTTCGCCGCCGCGGACGGGCTGCTCGAGTTCGGCGCCCGGGTGACGGTGCTGGACGATGCGGAGAACCAACAGGTCCGGGACCGGGCCACCCTGCTCGAGACCCTCGGGGCGGAGGTCCGGCTCGGCCCCGGCTCGACCGCGACGCTGCCGGAACCGGCGCACCTGGTGATCACCACCGGATTCCCGCCGCACGCGCCGCTGCTGGTCCAGGCGGCGACCCGCGGAGTGCCGATCTGGAGCGAAGTCGAGCTGGCCTGGCGGCTGAGCCGGCCGAACAAGATCATTCCGTGGATCGGCATCACCGGCACCAACGGCAAGACATCGACCACCCTGATGCTGGAGTCGATCCTCGCGGCCGCCGGCCTGCGCACCGCCGCGGTCGGCAACATCGGCCGGCCGATCATGGAGATCGTGCTCGACCCGGAGCCGTACGACGTCCTCGCGGTCGAGCTGTCCAGCCACCAGCTGCACTGGTCCCACTCGTTGTCGCTGCACTCGGCCGCCGTCCTCAACCTGCAGCCGGACCACCTGGAGTGGCACGGCTCGGCGGAGAACTACCGCGACGCCAAGGCGGAGATCTACCAGCGGGTGCAGGCCAGCTGCGTCTACAACGTGGAGGATCCGGCCACCGAACGGATGGTGATGGACGCGGAGGTGGTCGAGGGGGCCCGCGCGATCGGGTTCACCCTCGGCATCCCGGACCGCTCGATGGTCGGCGTGGTGGACGACCTGATCGTCGACCGTGCCTTCATCCCGCAGCGCGCCGACTCGGCCCTGGAGCTCGCCAAGGTCGCCGACGTGACCCCGAACGCCCCGCACAACGTCGCCAACGCGCTGGCGGCCGCGGCCCTGGCCCGCTCGTACGGCGTGCCCGCGACGGCGGTCCGGGACGGGCTGCGCAACGTCCGGCTCGGCCCGCACAAGATCGAGACCGTGGCGGTGCTCGACGGCGTCACGTACGTCGACGACTCCAAGGCCACCAACCCGCACGCCGCCGACGCTGCCCTCGCCGCGTTCGACTCGGTGGTCTGGGTGGCCGGCGGGCAGGCCAAGGGCACCACGTTCGACGAGTTGATCATCAGACACGCCGACCGGCTGCGCGGTGCGGTGCTGCTCGGTGTGGACGCCGACGTGATCGCCGGTGCGCTGAGCCGACACGCGCCGCAGGTCCCGGTGATTCGGGTCGATTCGACGGAAACTAGGGCCATGGCTCAAGCCGTGACGGCGGCTGCTTCCCTGGCCAGACCGGGTGATGCAGTGCTGCTCGCCCCGGGCTGCGCCAGCAGGGACATGTACACCGATTACGCCGCACGGGGCGAGGCCTTCGCCGCTGCGGTGGCCGAGTTGCCCGGGGCCTAGCCCGCTGCGGGCCCGACTCGGTCGAGGAAGGCAGGGAGTGCCGTGGCGACCGTGACCGGCCCGCTCCAGCGGGGTGGGCTGCTGCCGGGGAGCAACCGGTCCGGCTCCCGCCGTTCCGCCGGTGCCTGGCTGGAGGCGGCGCTGGACCGACCACTGGCCAGCTACCACCTGGTGCTCGGCGCGACCGGCATCCTGGTCGCGCTCGGCATGATGATGGTGCTCTCGGCGTCCAGCGTCTCCGCGGAGCTGGTGTACGACGACGCCTACTACTACGTGAAGCGGCAGGCGATCTTCCTGGCCGCCGGCCTCGCCGCCGGCCTGCTGGTGATGAAGCTGCCGCCGAAGACACTGCGGGTGCTGTCCTGGGCCGGCCTGGCGCTGGCCGCGGTGCTGCTGATCCTGACCTACGTGCCCGGACTCGGCCGCAACGTCGGCGGCAACCAGAACTGGCTCTACCTCGGCTCGTCGCTGTTCATGATCCAGCCGTCCGAGTTCGCCAAGCTGGCCATGGTGGTCTGGGGCGCCGACGTCCTGGCCCGGAAGCAGAAGCTGCTCGACCAGCCGCGGCACCTGATCGTGCCGTACCTGCCGGCGACCCTGATCCTGGTGCTGCTGGTCGTCTTCCAGCGCGACGCCGGCACCGCGGTGGTGCTGGCCAGCATCATGGTCGGCGTGCTCTGGGTGGTCGGCGCGCCGCTGCGGATCTTCGTCTCGATCGCGGTCGCCGGCGTCGGCGGCGTGATCGGCCTGTTCCTGACCAGTTCCAACCGGATGACCCGGCTGGCCGCGTTCCTCGACCCGTCGGCCGACCTCGGCGGCGCGAACGACCAGACCGCGGCGGGCCTGCTGGCCGTCGCGATGGGCGGCTGGTGGGGCAGCGGGATCGGCGGCAGCAAACAGAAGTGGGGCGGCCTGCCGGAGGCACACACCGACTTCATCTTCGCCGTGATCGGCGAGGAACTCGGCCTGTTCGGCAGCCTGATCGTGCTCGCGCTGTTCCTGGTCCTCGGCTACGCCGGGATCCGGATCGCCATGCGCAGCGACGAACCGTTCTTCCGGTACACGGCCGCCGGGGTTACGGTCTGGTTGATGGTGCAGGCCCTGATCAATCTCGCGGTCGTGCTCCGGCTGCTGCCGGTCGCCGGGGTGCCGCTACCGTTCCTCTCGTACGGTGGCTCGGCACTGATCGCGAACCTGATGGCGATCGGCGTCCTGCTGGCCTGTGCCCGCAATGAACCGGCGGCCCGGACCTACCTGAGCCGGCGCTCCGGCGCGGCCCGGCCGGAGCTGACGACCGTGGTCGGGCACCGCAAGCAGGCCAAGCCGGCCAAGAAGGCCAAGGCCAAGGCCGACGCCGAGGCGACGAAGAAGAGCAAGAAGGGACGCGGGTGACGACACCGAATCCGATGCGCGGAACACCGCGACCTCCCGGTGGGCGGCGGATCAGCATCGCGCTGGCCGGCGGCGGCAGCGCGGGACACACGTCGCCGCTGATCGCCACCGCCGACGAGTTGCGCCGCCAGGCTCCCGAGGTGCAGCTGACCGCGATCGGCACCGCCCGCGGCCTGGAGACCACGGTGATCCCGGCCGCCGGGCTGCCGCTGGAACTGATCCCGCCGGTGCCGATGCCGCGCCGCCCCGGCCTGGACCTGATCAAGGTCCCGGCCCGGCTGGGCAAGGCCGTCTCGGCCGCCGCCGCGGTGCTGCGGAAGGTCGACGCCTCGGTGCTGCTCGGCTTCGGCGGCTACGTGTCGACGCCCGCCTATCTGGCCGCGCGCCGGCTGCGGATCCCGATCGTCATCCACGAGGGCAACCTGCTGCCCGGGCTGGCCAACAAGCTGGCCGCCCGGTTCACCAGCAACGTCTACACCTCGTTCCCGGGCACGCCGCTGCCGAACGCCGTCTACATCGGTCTGCCGCTGCGCCGGGCGATCACCGAGCTGGACCGGGCCGCGACCCGGACCGAGGCGCGCAAGGAGTTCGACCTGGCCGACGACCAGCCGACTCTGCTGGTCAGCGGCGGCTCGCAGGGCGCGCTGAGCATCAACCGGGCCGTGCACGGCGCGGTCGACCAATTGCTGCGGGCCGGGATCCAGGTGCTGCACGTGCTCGGCCCGAAGAACCTCACCGACGAGTACGTACGCCGGACCGACCCGGAGACCGGCGCCGTCTACGCCCCGCTGGCGTACGTGGAGCGGATGGAGCTCGGCTACGCCGCGGCCGACCTGATGCTCGGCCGCTGCGGCGCCAACACGGTGATGGAGACCTCCGCGGTCGGCCTGCCCGCCGTCTACGTACCGCTGCCGTTCGGGAACGGCGAGCAGCGCCGCAATGCGGCCGGCGTCGTCGAGGCGGGCGGCGGCGAACTGCTGGAGGACCCGGACTGCACGCCGGACTGGGTCCGGACCCGGATTCCGGAATTGATCCTGGACCCGGAACGGTTGACCCGGATGTCGGCGGCCAGCCGGGACGTCGGCCGGACCGACGCGGCCGCGGAGCTTGCCGCACGAACCCTGGAGGTAGCACAGTCATGGGCCTGATCACGCCGCGCGAGCTGGTCGGCGTCGAGGAGTTGGCGCCGGTCCACTTCATCGCCATCGGCGGCTCCGGGATGAACGGGATCGCCTCGGCCTTCCTCGATCTCGGGTACGAGGTCAGCGGCAGCGACCGGCAGGACTCGAAGTACCTGCGCGGGCTGCAGGAGCGCGGCGCCCGGACCCACATCGGGCACGCCGCGGAGCAGCTCGGCAACGCGAAGACCGTGATCGCCTCGTCGGCGATCCGGGACGACAACCCGGAGCTGGTCGAGGCGCGGGCCCGGGGCCTGCGGATCCTGCACCGCAGCGAGGCGCTCGGCTCGCTGATGCTGGGCCGGCGCGGCGTCGCGGTCGCCGGCACCCACGGCAAGACGACGACGACGGCGATGATCGCCCGGGTGCTGACCGAGCTCGGCACCGACCCCTCGTACCTGATCGGCGGCGCGTTCCTCGGCTCCACGACCGGCGGCCACATCGGCGGCGGCGAGGCGCTGGTGGTCGAGGCCGACGAGAGCGACGGCTCCTTCCTGCAGTACCCGGCCGAGGTCGCCGTGGTGACCAACGTCGACCCGGACCACCTGACCAACTGGGGCACTCCGGAGGCGTACGCGGACGGCTTCGTCCGGTTCGCCACCAAGCCGGAGCTGAAGCTGCTCATTGTCAGCGCCGACGACCCGGGTGCCGTCGAACTGGTCCGGACGATCAAGGAATCCTCCGCCCGGGTGCCGGAGATCATCACGTTCGGTACGGATCCGGCCGCGGACCTGCGGCTGACCGACCTGGAACTGACCGGCACCGGCTCGACGTTCACGCTGACCGACACCCGGCGCGCCTCAACCGGACAACACCGTGGCGGGCCGGTCCGGCTCGCCGTACCGGCCAAGTACAACGCCCTCAACGCGACCGCGACCTACGCCGTCGCCTCCTACTTCGGCGGCGAGGACAGCGCGGTACGGGAAGCGCTGGGCCAGTTCGGCGGCACCCACCGCCGGTTCGAGCTGGTCGGCACCGTGGACGGCGTCCGGGTCTACGACGACTATTCGCACCACCCGACCGAGGTCGGCAACATGCTCGGCGAGACCGCCCGCCCGGCTGCGGGGGAGGGCCGGGTCGTCGCCTGCTTCCAGCCGCACCTCTACACCCGGACCCGGGACTTCTGGCGCGAGTTCGCTGTGGCCCTGGAGCAGGCCGACGAGGTGATCGTGATGGACGTCTGCGGCGACCGGGAGGACCCGATCGACGGGATCAACGGGGCCCTGGTCAGTGACGCGATCCGGCCCGGCACCGCCAACGTCACGTACCAGCCGGTCTGGGACGAGGCCGCCCCGACGGTGGCCGGGATCGCCCGGCCCGGCGACGTCGTCGTCACGATCGGCTGCGGCGACGTGACCAAGGTGGCGCCGAAGATCGTCGACGAGCTCCGCCGCCGGCACGCCGCCCCGGCGGGTGCGGAAAGCCGGGACGCGGTCTGATGGCCACCTCGACGCTCGGTCGCCCGCCCGGCGTGGCCCGGTCGGGCGGTTCGAGGTCGTACCGGAAACGGCACCGGCTCTGGCCCTTCGTGCTGATCGGCGTCCTGCTGCTCGTGCTGGCGGGCACCGGGGTCTGGCTGGTCGGCTTCTCCTCGGTGCTCGGCACCGAGCGGGTCGAGGTCCGCGGCACCGACGCGGTCGCGCCGCGCGACGTGGAGCGGACCGCCGCGGTGCCGCTCGGGCTCCCTCTGGCCCGGCAGGACATCGACGCGATCGCGGCCCGGGTGGCCGACCTGACCCCGATCGAGTCGGTCGAGGTGACCCGCCAGTACCCGGACACGGTGGTCATCGTGATCAAGGAACGGGCCGCGGTGATCGGGGTGGCCGACGGCGACGGCTATCTGCTGCTGGACCGGCACGGCGTCCCGTACCGGAGTGTGAAGAAGTTGCCGACCGGGGTCCTGCTGGCCGAGTTCAACGCCGGCAACACCCCGCTGGCCGAGCAGCTGGGCGTGGTCGCCGCGGCGCTGCCGGGCGAACTGATCCAGAAGCTGGACCGGCTCACCGCGACCAGTGAGAGCTCGATCGAGTTGGAGCTGAAGAACGGCGACCGGGTGATCTGGGGCACCGCGGACGATTCGGCCCTGAAGGCCACCGTGCTGCTCGACCTGATGAAGCAGAAGGCCAAGGTCTACAACGTCTCCGCCCCCCGCCACCCCGCCACCCGCTGAGATCCCGCCACCCCCTCGGCTGACCGGGCACAAAAGCAGGCGTTCTGGCGGCGTGTCGCTGCTGAACTGCCCACTCGGCGATCCAGTACGTTGACGGTCCGCCACCGGCCACGCGTAAAGCTGAGGTTCAGGTGGAGGGAATCAGACAGTTTGGCGTGTCCCGCCGGGTATGCCGGGCCGGTCGGCGGCTAACTCATAGCCTTGCTGAAACGCCTGGTCTGCCGCGGAATCTTCCCCCTCGATCCGAGGTCAAGACTTGGCAACCTGGGTGAGCGTCAGTAGTCATTGAGCAGGAAAGAGGCGGAGGTTCGTGGTTTCTGCATCAACGAATTACGTGGCCGTGATCAAGGTTGTCGGCGTCGGGGGCGGCGGCGTCAACGCAGTCAACCGGATGATCGAGGCGGGCCTACGCGGCGTCGAGTTCATCGCGGTCAACACGGACGCGCAGGCGTTGCTGATGAGCGACGCCGATGTGAAGCTCGACATCGGGCGGGATCTGACCCGCGGGCTCGGCGCTGGCGCCGACCCGGAGAAGGGGCGGCAGGCAGCCGAGGATCACGCCCAGGACATCGAGGAAGCGCTCAAGGGCGCAGACATGGTCTTCGTCACCGCCGGTGAGGGTGGCGGTACGGGCACCGGCGGAGCACCCGTCGTCGCCCGGGTCGCCCGCGCCATGGGCGCGCTGACGATCGGCGTGGTGACGCGACCGTTCCAATTCGAGGGCAAGCGGCGTTCGGTGCAGGCGGAGGAGGGGATCGCCAACCTCCGCGAAGAGGTCGACACCCTCATCGTCATCCCGAACGACAAGCTGCTGCAGATGATGGACAACCAGCAGATCGCGATCCTGGACGCCTTCAAGCAGGCCGACCAGGTGCTGCTGCAGGGCGTGTCCGGCATCACGGAGCTGATCACCACGCCGGGTCTGATCAACCTCGACTTCGCCGACGTGAAGTCGGTGATGTCGAACGCCGGCTCGGCGTTGATGGGCATCGGTTCCGCACGCGGCGAGGACCGGGCCAGGGCCGCGGCCGACATGGCCGTGTCGTCACCGTTGCTGGAGGCCAGTATCGAGGGCGCCCACGGCGTCCTGATCTCGATCGCCGGTGGTTCCGACCTCGGCCTGTTCGAGGTGTCGGCCGCCGCCACCCTGATCCAGGAGTCGGCGCACGAGGAAGCCAACATCATCTTCGGCACCGTGATCGACGACGCGCTCGGCGACGAGGTCCGGGTCACCGTGATCGCGGCCGGGTTCGAGGGCGGCGAGCCGCCCCGGCGGCAGCAGGGGATCAGCCGGCAACCCGGCCTGGGTCAGTCCCGCCAGCAGGGTCAGCAGCCGCTGGCCCAGGTGCCGCAGTCCCAGGGCCAGCCCGGTCCGGGGCAGGCGGCGCCGGGGCAGTCGTCCCCGGGTCAGCAGCCGCAGCAGTCGCCGGCCACGCCGCAACCACAGCCGGTGGGCCAGCGGACCAACGGCGCCCCGGGCCAACCCGGCTCCGGCAACTCCGGCAGTTCCGGCAACGGTCACCAGCCGGGCCCGGCCAGCCGGCCGGCCCCGCAGCCGACCTACCGTCCGGCGCCACCCGCACCGGCGGATGACGACCTGGATGTGCCGGACTTTCTGAAGTAGGAGGGGCGTCGTACGGCGACGGGGATCGCCGAGACACCGCCAGCGTGTCACCGGGCAAGGTGCGCCGGATGCGCGTTCCCGGCCGGTAATGTCGATCCCGTCCCGAGACGGACCCAGTTGTTTTCGGTGTGTGAGGGATCGGACGTGAGGGCGGTCAGATGGCGGACAGGTTGAAGAGGGCGGCGGCGTGGCTCGGTTTGGTCACGGACGACCGCTACTCGGAGTACGACGAGCCCGGGCATGACGAGCCGACCACCGGCGTGCCGACCTCGGCCGAGCGGGAGGACTCGAAGGTGACCAGCCTCGAGACCAAGCGCCCGGTTCCGTCGGCGGTCGCGACGCAGGCGGCCACGCCGAAGCCTGCGCCGGCCCAGCCGGCGCCCGCGCCACGCGCCACCGACATCTCCCGGATCATCACCGTGCACCCGCGCAGCTTCAACGAGGCGCGAACCATCGGTGAGCACTTCCGGGACGGACTGCCGGTGATCATGAACCTGACCGAGCTGGAGGACTCCGACGCGCGGCGACTGGTCGATTTCGCGGCCGGCCTGATTTTTGGCGCGCGTGGCAGTATCGATCGCGTGACCAGCAAGGTGTTCCTCCTGTCACCGCCGAACGTCGTGACGTCGGCCGAGGACAAGGAACGCATCGCGGGTGGCTTTTTCAACCAGAGTTGATCACCGGTCGGTACGGACGTCCGGCGGCAGCCCGTGGTGGCGAGCCGTCGCGATAGTCTGCTGTCACGACTTGGTCGGATGTCTAAACGAACGCGAGGCACGTGGCGCAGATGGTCATCATCGGTCTCATCATCAACTTCGTCCTGTGGCTGTTCCTGATGATTCTGTTCGCCCGGATGATCCTGTCCTGGGTGCCGGTCCTGGTCCGGGACTGGGAGCCGCGAGGGGCCATGCTGGTCGTCGCGGAGGGGATCTATTCGATCACCGATCCGCCGCTGCGGCTGCTCCGCAAGGTGCTGCGTCCGGTCCGGATCGGCTCGATGATGCTCGACCTGGCATTCATCGCGTTGGCAATCTTGGTGAGTATTTTGATGAGGATCAACGCCCTCGTGTTCTTCAGTTGACATCTGGCTCAGTGCCGGATGTGTGCATTAGGCTCAAATTCGGTACGGTAAGGCAGATGGGTAACGGACGCATCACGGTTCCGAGTTCCGATTGTTTGAGGTGAACGATGACGCTGTCGCTGGACGATGTGCGCAACAAGCGCTTCCGGATGGCCCGCAAGTCGGGGTACGAGGTCCTGGAGGTCGATGAGTTCGTCGACGAGGTCGAAGAGGCCTTCGCTCAGCTGATCGAGGAGAACAAGAACCTCAAGAAGCAAATCGAGTCGCTGCGGGCCGCGCCAGTCCAGGACTCCGCAGCCTCCGATAACACGATCCTGCAGCCGGCGGCCCAGCCGGACGGCAAGCAGACCCTGGTCGTGACCACCGGCAAGGAGGCCAGTGCGGCGGTCGTGCGCCTGGTCGAGCTGTCGACCGAGCAGGCCGAGCGCCTGGTCTCGGAGGCCGAGGAGGACGCGAACCGGATCCGCGAGGAGGCCAACCGGTCGGCGCACCAGGTGACCACCGATGCGCGGACCCGGGCCGAGCGGGTCGAATCCGAGGCGCGAGTGAACGCGGAGCGGGTGCAGTCCGACGCGACGGCCCGGGCCGCCCAGCTCGACCGCGAGATCGAGCAGCGCCGGATCGACATGTTCAGTGAGTTGGAGCGTCAGCGCGACCAGCTGAGCAACTCGGTGCGCGAGCTGCGCAACTTCGAGGCCAACTTCCGGAGCAACCTGACCGGTCAGCTGCGCCGGCACATCGACACGCTCGAGGCCTCCCGGGCCGAGCCGGTCGACACGCCGCAGTTGGTCCGGGATCTCGATGACAAGCCGGAGCCCCGCTCGGTGCGGGACAACGGCCAGAAGAACGGCACCGGCCCTTCGCCGTACGGTTCGTCGGTCGACAACGACTCGCCGACCCTCGGTGGCGGCTCGCCGACCAGTGACACGCCGCGACTGGACGCCCTCTTGGGTGACCAGCGCTGACCACACCGTGATTGACGCCTGAACCCATCGGTCGAACCCCGCACCCTCAGGGTGCGGGGTTCTTCCATGCCGGGACGACCGGTCCGAGGTCGCCCGGCGCGATCGAGCCCGGCGGCTCCACCAAGATCATCAAAACGCCGAGGCTAAGAGGACGCTGAAATCTCGCCTCGGAGGCCACGTTTTCCGCTCCAGGATTCGGGAAATCGGCGACGAAACACGAGTCCATCGTTGAAGATAGAGCGAATCGCCCCTACTCTCCCTTGGGTCACAGCTACCCGGAGAACGGGACGGCGCCGCTTTACCCCGAAGGGGGGATCACGATGAGCACGACCAGGAAGTCCTCGGCGAAGAAGACGCCGAGCCAGGACGGTCGAGCCTCGGGATCGGCACCGGCCCGGTCGGCTCGATCATCAAAATCTGCGGCGTCGAGCGCTCCGAAGGCAGCATCGCGTGAGGGATCACGGTCCAAGCGGGACGACACCACCCCGTCGACCCCGGCCGTGCAGAAGCGGGCAGCGAAGTCGGCCGCCAAGCCGACGACGAAGAAGACCGGCACGACGAAACGGTCCACCTCGAAGACCCCGGCAGCGAAGCGGTCCACCGCGACCGGCCGGACTTCGAAGCGGGCCGGCACCCGGTCTCGTCAAGCCCCTGCGAGCAAGCGGTCAGACACCGACCGTGCCACGACCTCGACCACCAACCCGGCCGAAACAGCCCTGACCCCTCGGAGCGCCCCCATGACCAGCGAAGCCGCACCGGCAGCCACCGTCAAACCCGTCAAGCCCTCGTCCCTTCCGGTCCGGGAAGGCGAAGACCCCTGGACCAAGGCCGAGCTCGACGAGGTGAGGGAAACCCTCGAGTCCGACATCGAACGCTTCACCAGCCAGCTCGCCGCGTCCAACGCGGAACTGGTCGGGATGCTCCGCGACGGCGCCGAGGGCGCCGGCCGGGACCCGGCCGATGTCGGGTCGGCGAACTTCGAGCGCGACGCCGAGATGTCCCTGGTCAACAACGCCGCCGAGATGCTGGAGCAGTCGCGGCTCGCCCTGCGCCACATCGATCAGGGGATCTACGGCAGTTGTGACAACTGCGGCAACCCGATCGGCAAGGGTCGGTTGTTGGCCTTCCCGAGGGCGACGCTCTGCGTCACCTGCAAACAGCGCGAGGAACGGCGATAACCGAGAACACCACGGCCCAGGACGAGTCCCGGCCGCCCACCAGTCTGTTGCGGCTTCGGCTGCTCTACGTTGCCGTTGCCGTCACCGGCGTCACGCTCGACCTGATCACCAAGATCATGGCGGTGGCCTGGCTGAATCCGGCCGACCCGGTCCAGCTGCTCGGCGGGTTGCTCCGCCTGCAGCTGGTCCGCAATCCCGGTGCCGCGTTCAGCCTGGGCGAGAACTTCACCCCGGTGTTCGCGGTGCTGTCGGCGGCGGTGCTGATCGGCATCGTGCTGTTCGGCGTCCGGCGGATCGGGCACACCGGCTGGGCGGTCGCGTTCGGCCTGGTCTCGGCCGGCGTGGCCGGTAACCTGATCGACCGGCTGTTCCGGGCGCCCGGGTTCCTGCACGGCCACGTGGTCGACTTCCTGCAGTTGCCGTACTGGCCGATCTTCAACGTCGCCGACATGTGCATCACGGGGGCCGCGATCTTGATCATCGTCCTCTCGGTGATCAAGAACATCGGCCTGGACGGCCAGCGGCTGGCGCCGACTCCGCGGAGCGGCTCCTCGGTGGGGTCGAGACAGGACCCGCCGGCCGAACGTACGCCGAGCGAGCCGGGACCGGCGAGCACCGACTGATGTCCTCCCAGACGCGGGTCATGCTGATCCCGGACGGACTGGACGGCGAACGAGTGGACGCGGCGGTGGCCCGGATGCTCGGCCTGTCCCGGACCCGGATCGCCGGTCTGGTCGAACAGGGCCAGGTCCTGGTCGACGGCAAGCCGGCCGGCAAGTCGGACCGGGTCCATGCGCACTCCATGCTCGAGGTCGAACTGGAGCCGGAGCGGCCGGCCGCCGAGGTGGTGCCGCAGACGGTCGCCGACCTGAAGATCGTGTACGACGACGACGACATCGTCGTGGTCGACAAGCCGGTCGGTGTGGCCGCTCATCCGAGTGTGGGCTGGGCCGGTCCGACCGTGCTCGGCCACCTGGTCGGCGCCGGGTTCCGGATCACCACGTCCGGCGTACCGGAGCGGCAGGGGATCGTGCAGCGGCTGGACGTCGGCACCTCCGGCCTGATGGTGGTGGCCAAGAGCGAGCACGCGTACACGATGCTGAAGCGGGCGTTCCGGTCCCGGACCGTCGACAAGACGTACCACACGCTGGTGCAGGGGCATCCGGACCCGTTCCACGGCACGATCGACGCGCCGATCGGGCGGCACCCGTCGGCCGACTACAAGATGGCGATCATGGACGGCGGCCGGCACAGCATCACGCACTACACGACGCTGGAGGCGTTCGTCGGGGCGACCCTGCTCGAGGTGACGCTGGAGACCGGCCGAACGCACCAGATCCGGGTGCACATGGCGGCGATCCGGCATCCCTGTGTCGGCGACCCGATGTACGGGGCGAACCCGGTGCTGGCCGAGCGGCTGGGGCTGGAGCGGCAGTGGCTGCACGCGGTCCGGCTCGGCTTCCTGCACCCGCGGACCCAGGAGTACGTGAGCTTCGACTCCGACTATCCCGCCGATCTGGCGCACGCCCTGGACGTCGTCCGGGCTGCCTGAGCCTCCTCAGCCGGACCTAGGAGGGTGGTGTCGAACGGTGGTGGCAGCGTGCGACGCCCAGGCACGCACTGGACTGCGTTGTCGTCGGTCGACGTAGGGCACCCGCTACGCCTCTCTCCTCCGCCTTGTCCAGCACGCACCTGGACGCCGCTCGCCACCACTACCGTTCGCCACCACCCTCCTTGGGGGGAGCCGCTGTGGCCGGGCGGCGCCGGGGCGCTAGTGTCGATCCGTGCGTAGAGCGAAAATTGTCTGCACCCTCGGGCCGGCCACGTCGGCCCCGGAGCGCCTCATCGAACTCGTCAAGGCTGGGATGGACGTGGCCCGGCTGAACATGAGCCACGGCGACTATGCCGATCACGAGCACAACCTGACCGGAGTCCGCCGGGCCGCCAAGATCACCGGCCGGCCGGTCGGGGTGCTGGTCGACCTGCAGGGGCCCAAGATCAGGCTCGGCCGGTTCGCCGCCGGCAAGGAGGTGCTCGCCTACGGCGCGACCTTCACGATCACGACCGAAGACATCGAGGGCGATGTCCGTCGGTGCTCGACCACGTACAAGGGACTGCCGGGGGATGTGAAGCCCGGCGACATGATCTTGATCGACGACGGCCGGCTGACCCTGCGCGCGACCTCGGTGACCGACACCGACGTGGTGACCCGGGTTGAGGTCGGCGGCCCGATCAGCAACAACAAGGGGATCAACCTGCCCGGGGTCGCGGTGAGCGTCCCGGCGATGAGCGAGAAGGACTGCGACGACCTTCGTTGGGCGCTGCAGCACGGCGTCGACATGATCGCGCTGTCGTTCGTCCGCAACGCCGCCGATGTCGATCTCGTCCACAAGATCATGGACGAGGAGGGTCGCCGGATCCCGGTGATCGCCAAGATCGAGAAGCCGCAGGCGGTGGACAACCTCGACGAGATCATCGACGCGTTCGACGCGTTCATGGTGGCCCGTGGTGATCTTGGTGTGGAGCTGCCGCTGGAGGAGGTTCCGCTGGTCCAGAAGCGGATCGTCACCGCCGCCCGGCGCTGGGCCAAGCCGGTGATCGTCGCCACTCAGATGCTGGAGTCGATGATCTCGGCGCCGCGGCCGACCCGGGCCGAGGCCTCCGACGTGGCCAACGCGATCCTGGACGGCGCCGACGCGGTGATGCTGTCCGGCGAGACCAGCGTCGGCCAGTATCCGGTGGTCACCGTCGAGACGATGGCCCGGATCGTCGTCAACACCGAGGAGCACGGCCTGGAGCAGGTGCGCGACATCGTCTGGGACCCGCACACGACCAGCGGCGTGATCACGAAGGCCGCCGCCGAGGTGGCGGAGCGGATCGACGCGAAGTATCTGGTCGCGTTCACCCATACGGGCGACTCGGCCCGCCGGATGTCCCGACTCCGCTCGTCCATCCCGGTGCTCGCGTTCACCCCGATCGAGCAGACCCGGCAGGCCCTCACGCTGAGCTGGGGCACCGAGTCGTTCCTGGTCCCGATGGTCGGTCACACCGACGACATGATCAGGCAGGTCGACAAGGCGCTGATGGAGTCCGGCCGGATCGCCGAGGGCGAACGGGTCGTGATCGTCGCCGGCTCCCCGCCCGGAGTCGCCGGCCACACCAACATGGTCCGGGTCCGCCGGATCGGCGCCCCGCTGTAAACGGCCGAGTCGCCACCAGCGCACCCATCTCTCGGATGCGTCGGTGGCGACTCGTTTTTCCGTGCCGGGAAGGGGAGTCGAACCCCTATGTCCTTTCGGACAGACGGGTTTGAGCCGTCCGCGTATACCATTCCGCCACCCCGGCCGGGGCCCGGAACATTCTGCCACATCCGTACACCGGTGGTGAGAATCGGCTCCGTAACACGGCTGCTCTAAAGTGTCTCTCGTGACGAACGAGAAGAACGACCCCGGCGCCACCTCGCCCACCCGCGTCCTGGTGGCCGAGGACGAGGTGCTCATCCGCACCGACCTGGTCGAAATGCTCACCGAAGAGGGTTACGAGGTCGTCGGCGAAGCCGGCGACGGCGAGCAGGCGATCGAACTGGCCACACAGCTGCGGCCTGACCTGGTGGTGATGGATGTCAAGATGCCCAAGCTGGACGGGATCAGCGCCGCAGAGAAGATCGCCGGCGAGCGGATCGCCCCGGTGGTGATGCTGACCGCCTTCAGCCAGCGGGACCTGGTCGACCGGGCCAGCAAGGCCGGCGCGATGGCGTACGTCGTGAAGCCGTTCGGTAAGTCCGACCTGGTGCCGGCGATCGAGATCGCCGCCGCCCGCTTCGCCGAGATCAAGGCGGTCGAGGCCGAGGTCAGCGATCTGGCGGAGCGGCTGGAATCGCGCAAGATCGTGGACCGGGCCAAGGGCATGCTGCAGGCCGGTCTCGGACTGACCGAGCCGGAAGCTTTCCGCTGGATCCAGAAGACCGCGATGGACCTGCGCAAGTCGATGCGCGAGGTCGCCGAGGGCGTCGTCGAGCACGGCGCGGGATCCAAGAAGAAGTAGCGCCGCGCGCCTGCGCGGCGCCGCATCGTCGCGTGATGCGGTCGTGTAACGAACACGAAACTCACTCAGCGGAATTGGACAGCGCGGCGGTGAGTCGTCGTAGGGTTCATCATGCTTGGCAAACCGGCCGTGGATTCCGGATGTCGGAATTCGCGGCCGGCCGTGATTCAGCTCGTGGTTGAGCTGCCCAGGAGGAGGAACTGTGCTTAATCGACGACTTGCGAAGGTCGGTGTCGCGACCCTGGTCGCCGCAGCCCTGGCACTGACCGGATGCGGTCAGCGCGGGGGCGACGGCAACACGGGCGGCGGTGGCGGCACCGAAGAGAAGAAGATTGCCAAGATCGGCGTCATCTCTCCGATGAGCGGCGGGCTTTCCGCGCTCGGGCTCGGCATCCAGAACTCGGTGGACCTCGCGATCAAGCAGGCGAACGCGAACAACGAGATTCCCGGCTGGACCCTGGAGATCGAGGTCAAGGACGACGAGGCGAAGAGCGACGTCGGCCTGAACGCGGCGACCTCGCTGGCCTCCGACCCGGAGGTTGTCGGCGTCGTCGGAACGCTGAACACCAGCGTCGCCCAGGGCGTTCAGCCGGTCCTCAACGGCAAGAAGATCGCGATGGTGTCGCCGGCCAACACCGGCCCGGCGCTGACCCGCGGCGAGGACTACGCGAACTCCCCGAAGCGGCTCTATCCGAACTACTTCCGGACCTGCGCGACGGACGACGTCCAGGGTCCGTTCGCCGCGAAGTACCTGTTCAACACGGCGAAGTTCACCAAGGTGGCCACGGTCAACGACAAGAAGGCCTACGGCGCCGGCCTGGTGAAGACGTTCAGCGACGCGTTCACCGAGCTCGGCGGCCAGGTCACCGCGGCCGAGACGATCAACCCCGATGACAAGGACTACTCGGCGGTGATCACCAAGATCAAGGCGACCAACCCGCAGGCGCTCTACTACGGCGGCGAGTACCCGCAGGCCGGTCCGCTGAGCCAGCAGATGAAGGCGGCCGGGCTGAACATCCCGCTGATGGGCGGCGACGGCATCTTCGATCCCGACTTCATCAAGCAGGCGGGCTCCAAGTCCGACGGCGACCTGGCCACCTCGGTCGGCGCCCCGGTGGAGAAGCTGCCGACCTCGAAGACCTTCGTGGCCGACTACGAGGCCGCCGGCTACTCCGACCCGTACGCCGCGTACGGCCCGTACGCCTATGACGCGGCCCGCGCGATCATCGAGGGCCTCAAGGTCTCGCTCAAGGACGCCGAAAGCGCAGAGGCTGCGCGGCAGGCGACCATCGACGCCATCGGCAAGGTGAGCTTCGACGGCGCCACCGGCAAGGTCGCCTTCGACGAGTACGGCGACGCGACGACCAAGATCCTCACCGTCTACAAGGTGACCGACCAGAAGTGGGCGGCGGTCGAAACCGGTAGTTGACGATCATCACCTCGGCGCGAGGCTCCCACCAGGAGCCTCGCGCCGAACTCGTACCGCGACCTTGAAAGGGAGCATGTCCTTGCGCGGAGCGGAACGGGGGTCCAAGGGGGTCGTCCCCCTTGCCGATCGATCTGAAGGGTGCATGTCCTTGCGCGGAGCGGAACGGGGGTCAAGGGGGTCGTCCCCCTTGCTGATCAAGGTGCGGGAAGTGGATGAGAGGAGCTTGGCCTCGTGGTGCTACTTCAGCAGCTGATCGACGGACTGTCGCTCGGTGCGATGTACGCCCTGATCGCGGTCGGCTACACGGTGGTGTACGGCATCGTGCAGTTGATCAACTTCGCGCACGGTGAGATCTTCATGCTCGGCGGGTTCGGCGCGGTGGCCGTGTGGCTGCTGTCGCCGGGGCGGCCGGTGGCACTGTGGATCTTCCCGCTGATGCTGATCGGGGGCATCGCCGTCGCGGTGGCGGTGGCGTTGTTGATGGAGAGATTCGCGTACCGGCCACTGCGCAACGCACCGAGACTGGCGCCGTTCATCACGGCGATCGGCGTCTCGATCGTGCTGCAGGAGGCGGTCCGGCTCTTCTACGACCGGATCCCGGGATTCCCCAGCGCCAAGGCTGCCGTGGTGTTCCCGCAGCTCGACCTGGTCAGCGGCTCGGCGATCCCGCTGGGTCCCGGCCTGAGCATCCAGCGCGGTGCCGTCTTCACCCTGCTCGCGCTGGTCCTCTGCACCGTCCTGCTCTACCTATTCGTGAACCGGAGCCGGCTCGGCCGGGCCATGCAGGCCGCGTCGCAGGACCCGGACACCGCGCGGCTGATGGGGATCAACGTCGACCGGATCATCATGCTGGCGTTCGGTGTCGGCGCGGCGCTGGCCGCGGTCGCCGGGCTGGCGTACGGACTGCGTTACACCCAGGTGCAGTTCAACATGGGCTTCCTGGCCGGGCTGAAGGCGTTCACCGCCGCGGTGCTCGGCGGCATCGGCAACATCTACGGCGCCGTGGTCGGCGGGCTGGTGCTCGGCGTGGCCGAGGCGCTGGCGACCGCGCTGCCGTTCAGCGGTTCGGCCTGGAAGGACGTCTGGGCCTTCGTCTTGTTGATCTTGGTGCTGGTGTTCCGGCCGCAGGGTCTGCTCGGCGCCCGGGTGGTTGATCGCGCATGAGCTTCCTGACCAGGCTGGGCCTGCCACAGTTGATCACCCCGGAACGGATCCGGCGCTCCGAACCGTTCGCCTGGATCATCGCCCTGATCGGCGGCGCGCTGATCGTGATCGCGCCGTTCCTGCCGTGGGCGTACGACGACGCCGCGCTGGACGACATGTCGGTGGCGTTCTACCCGTCCGTGCTGCAGTTCCTGGCGATGGCGCTCGGCCTGGTGATCGTCGCCGGAACCCTGCTGGACCGGTTGCTGCCGCCGAAGCGGCTCAGCCTGGCGCCGGGCTGGCGCCGAGGCGCCCGCGCGGCCGCGTCCGGGGCGTTGGTCTACCTCGCGCTGATCATGATCACCATTGCGCTGGAGCTCGGTGGCTTGATCAACATCGAACCGGGCGGTTGGCTGGCCCTGGCCGGCGCGCTGATCGCCTTCGCCGGAACTCGGCTGATCGCCCCCGCACCGGAGCCGCTCTTCGGCCAGTTCGACGCGTCGGCCGTGGTGGAGATCGTCGCGGTCGCGGTGCTCATGGGTGCGGCGTTCTTCGCGGTGGTGTTCGCCCTCGACTTCGATGACGGCGGCGGGTTCGTCTGCTTCGTCGCGTTCGTCGGTGTCGCGGCCGCGGTGCTGTTCCGGGCGGGCGTGATGTCCTGGTACTCCGGCATCGCCGCCCGGCGCCGGCCGGTGCTGGTGACCGCGGCGATCCTGGCGGCGATCCTGTTCCCGTTCACCCAGGGCAGCTCGGACGCCAACCTCTCGATCGCCACCCAGGTGATCATCTTCGCCATGACGGCCCTGGGGCTGAACATCGTGGTCGGCCTGGCCGGCCTGCTCGACCTCGGCTACATCGCGTTCCTCGGTTCGGGCGCCTACGTGGCGGCGATGCTGTCCGAGTCGGCGTTCGCGACGATCGACTTCCATCCTCCGTTCCCGCTGGTGATGTTGATCAGCGGCTGCGTCAGCGCGACCCTCGGCCTGATCATCGGTTCGCCGACGCTGCGGGTCTCCGGCGACTACCTGGCGATCGTGACGCTCGCGTTCGGCGAGATCTTCCGGATCGCCATGCTCAATCTGGACGGCACCTCCGGCCCGGATCTGACCCACGGCCCGAACGGCATCCCCGCGATCCCGGACCTCGATCCGTTGGGGTATGACTTCGGCAACCCGCCGCCGCTGTTCGGCGTGCTGGTGCTGCCCCGCTTCGCCAACTACTACTTCCTGCTGCTGCTCATCCTGTTGTTCGTGGTGCTGATCGTGATCCGACTGAACAACAGCCGGATCGGGCGCGGCTGGATCGCCATCCGGGAGGACGAGAAGGCGGCCGAGGCGATGGGCGTGAACACCTTCGGGCTGAAGCTGTTCGCCTTCGCCGGCGGCGCCTTCCTCGCTGGTCTGGCCGGCTCGGTCAAGGCCCATCACGACATCTCGATCAATCCCGGCCAGTACATGTTCCTCGAGTCGGCCTTCCTGCTCTCGGCGGTCGTCCTCGGTGGCATGGGCACCGTGGTCGGGGTCCTGGTCGGCGCGACCCTGCTGAAACTGGCGCCGGAGAAGCTGCGCGACTTCGCCGAGCTGCGGCTGCTGCTGTTCGGTGTCCTGCTCGTGGTGATGATGCGATTCCGGCCCGAGGGCCTGGTGCCGAACCGCCAGCGGCAGCTCGAGTTCCACGAGGACGACGAGGAACTGGCCGAGAAGCTCGACGAAGCCGAGACCGTACCGGCAGAGGGGGCGCGATCATGAGCACGTCGGAGCCGACCCCGCCGGCCAGGGGTCCGATGGACGCGGTCGGGGAGGTGGACCTCGCGCCGCAGCTGTACGGAGTCGACCCGGACCGGCCGGTCCTCGAGGCCCGCGACGTGTCGATGCGGTTCGGCGGCCTGGTCGCGGTCGACCACGTCAGCCTGCACGTCGGGCTCGGCGAGATCGTCGGGCTGATCGGCCCGAACGGCGCCGGCAAGACGACCTTCTTCAACTGCCTGACCGGTCTCTATCAGCCGACCTCCGGCCTGGTGACGTTCAACGGCACCGTGTTGCCGCCGAAGCCGCGCAAGGTGGTCCAGGCCGGCATGGCCCGTACCTTCCAGAACATCCGGCTGTTCGCCAACATGACGGCCCGGGAGAACGTCATGGTCGGGCGCTACTGCCGGACCAGCGCAGGCCCGCTCACCTCGATCCTCCGCGGCTTCAAGTACAAGCGTGAGGAGCGCGAGACCGAGCAGGTGGCGGACCAGCTGCTCGACTTCGTCGGGATCGCCGGGTCCCGGGACCACCTGGCCCGCAACCTCTCGTACGGCGATCAGCGGCGGCTCGAGATCGCCCGGGCGCTGGCCACCGAGCCGAAGGTGCTGCTGCTCGACGAGCCGACCGCCGGAATGAACCCGCAGGAGACCCGGCAGGCCGAAGAGCTGATCCGGCGGATCCGCGACCTCGGCCTGGCGGTCGTCGTGATCGAGCACGACATGCGCTTCATCTTCAACCTGTGCGACCGAGTGGTCTGCCTGGTCCAGGGCAAGGTCCTGGTGGAGGGCACGCCGGAGGTCGTCCAGTCCGATCCGCAGGTGATCGAGGCCTACATTGGCACCGGGCCGGCAGAGCCGGACGGAACGGGACCGGCGGAGCCGGCGGCTGCCGAGCCGGCACCGCGCCGGGCCGAACCGGACGGCACCGTCGGTGAAGGGGGGAGCCTCGATGCTTGAGGTGCGAGATCTGAAGGTCGCCTACGGCCGGGTCCGTGCGGTGAAGGGGATCAGCTTCAGCGTCGACGAGGGCCAGGTCGTCACGCTGATCGGGACCAACGGCGCCGGCAAGACGACGACGCTGCGGACGCTGTCCGGCCTGCTGCCGGTCGAGTCCGGCGAGATCCTGTTCGACGGGGTCCGGCTGGACGGGATGCCGGCGCACCAGATCGTCCGGCTGGGCGTCGCCCAGTCGCCCGAGGGCCGGCGGCTCTTCCCGCGGCTCTCGGTCGAGGAGAACCTGATGCTGGGCGCCTTCGCCCGGCGCGACCGGGCCGGGATCCAGCGCGACCTCGCCCGGGTGTATCAGCTGTTCGACGTCCTGGCCCAGCGCCGGCACCAGTCGGCCGGCCTGTTCTCCGGCGGCGAGCAGCAGATGCTGGCGATCGGCCGGGCCATGATGAGCAATCCGAAGCTGCTGATGCTCGACGAGCCCTCGATGGGGCTGTCGCCGATCATGATGCAGTTGATCATGACCACGATCGCCGAGCTGAAATCGGAGGGCGTCACCATCCTGTTGGTCGAGCAGAACGCCCAGGCCGCGCTCTCGCTCGCCGATTACGGGTACGTCCTCGAGGTCGGCAAGATCGTCCTGCACGACACCGGCGTCAACCTGCTGACCAACGAGAACGTCCGCAAGGCCTACCTCGGCGAGGACTGAACGCCCGAAAAAGACCCCGCCGACCGGGCACAAAAGCAGGCGTTCTGGCGGCGTGTCGCTGCTGAACTGCCCGGTCGATCGGCAGGCATCGTGCGACTCGGGTCAAATGCCCGTCCCCTGTTGCTGCGATGCGCAGCTGGGGTGGAGCCGTGGGCGCTACCGCCAGGACCGGACGAGTCTGGCCAGCCCGAAACCGGTCGACCGCGCAACCGCCGCCTCTGGTCAACCCTCGGTCTCTCGGCCGGTGCTGAGCTGCCCACGGATCTCGGTTGCGCGACCGGCCGCCCGCGAACGAGTCCCTGATCTGGACGTTCCGTTTCTCGATCCGCCGACCGGGCACAAGCGCAGCGACACGCCGACAGATCGCCTGCTTTTGTGCCCGGTCGGCGGTTCTTCAGTGGCCCCGGGTTCAGGGGAGGAGGTGTTTGGCCAGGGCGAGCTCGCGGTCGGCGGCGGGGTCGCCGAGGCGGCGCAGGGTGCGGCCGTAGAGCTCGCGGAGGTAGCCGTCGTCCGGGTGCTCGGCGACCAGCTCGGCCAGGGTGTCCCGGGCCGGGGCGAGGCTGGCCGAGGCGGCGCGGGCGCGGGCCAGCAGGGACCGGACGTTCGGGTCGTCCGGATGCTCCCGGCGCAGCGGTTCGACCAGATACAGGCTGCCGTGCGGGTCCTTCCGGTCCAGCAGCGCCTCGGCGAGCCGGAGCCGGCGAACCTCTTCCGGCGACCGGTCCGCCGCCGGGGCGGCCAGGATCGCGTCGGCGAGCAGCTCGGCCGACTGGGCCCCGGCGATCGCGGTCCGTCCGTTGATCACGAACGTGGGGGAGGTGTCGACCCCGATCGCGCGGCCGGTCAGCAACGCCTCCCTGGTCTCCCGTTCCACCGGGTCGTCCGGCGCGAAGCCGGGCTGCAGGTAGACCAGGCCGGCGTCGAGCTCGGCGGTGCCCGGCGGCACCGGCAGCCGGTACCGCTCGGCCAACGCCGTCAGCAGACCAAGATCATTGAGATCGCGGTGCTCGACGAAGTGCAGTCGATACAGCTCCTCCACCAGCTCGTCCTGTTCCTGCGGCCCGTGCGCGAGCGCGGCCGTGGCCAGCCGGTGTGCGGCCCAGCTGCTGGCCCGCCAGCGAGCGCCGAAGTCACCCTCGATGCCCTCCTGGGCGGCCGCGTCGCGGGCCCGCAGCCGGTTGTCTGTGGCGGAACCCGGGCCGCAACCGGCGAGCTCCTCGGCCAGTTCCGGTTGCTGCAGGATGCCGGCCATCGACTCCGACCATTGCGGCGCCGTCGGGTCGATCAGGTACGGCAGCCAGCGCACCTGGACCTCGAGCTCCGGTGCCGACCGGCGGACCTGGTCGAGGGCACGGGCCAGCCGCCGCTTGCCGATGTAGCCCCAGCCGCACAGGAAGTCGGCGTACCCGTCGATGATCAGGCGGTTATCCATCATGTGTTGGCTAACGTACGAATGACGGATAGCATTCCCGCTGTGGACGAGGACGATCGACGAGTCCGGCGGACCAGGGCCCAACTGCGCGCGGCGGCGTTGCGGCTCCTCGACGACGGAGCCGACCGGCTCACGATGGCGTCGATCGCCGCGGCCGCGGACGTGAACCGGAGTACGGTCCATCAGCACTATGCGAGCGTGGACGACCTGATCTGCGACGCACTGTCGGGCCGGATCGGCGAGATCGCCGGCGCGCTGACCGAATGCCCGTTCGCGGAGGACCGGTCCCGAGCGCCGCGCCAGCTGGTGGCCCTGTTCGCGGCCGTCGCCGACGCCGAACCCACGTTGGCGAAGCTCGGACCGAGCGCCGCGGCCCGGGTCCATGATCAACTCGCGGAGACGCTGTCCGAGGTGCTCGCGGTCCGGTTCCGGTCCGGCCAGCGCCCGCCGGGTTTCGACCGGGTCCGGCCCGACCTGCACGCCCGGTACGTCGCCGCCGGAGTGATCGCGCTGGCCCGGCACCGGGACCCGGCGGAAACCCCGGGCCGACTGGCCGGCCAGGCCTGGCGCCTGATCCGTGGCCCGGGCTAGCGTGCGGAGCCGGCCTTGAGTCGCCAGCACAGCCAGGCGACCAGTCCCTGACCGAACGCGGTCACGGCCACGCCGGGCACGACCTCGAGCGGTCCGGGTGCGTAGCCGCCCTGGAGCCGGACGACAGCGACGGTCATCACGGCCGCAGCGACTGCCGCGCCGAGGACGACCGCGAGGATTGCGCAGACCACCTGCTGGCGTCGCGGCGGTGTGGTGGCCAGACCGATCAGGATCCCGGCCAGGACCGCGGCGGCGCCTCGGACCAGGAGCCCACCGAACGAGAAGGCGAAGGAGCCGGTCGCCTGCGCGACGAGTCCGCCGATCATGGAGCCGGCCAACTGCCCGGGCACCGTCACCAGGAACATCCGGATCAGCACCCGGCGCAGGTCCGTCCGCTGCTGCGCCGGAGCGGCCGCCAGGTAGGGGTTCCGCTGCTGATCTTGGGGGATTGGGTTCGCACTCACTTGGCCACGCACTCCTTGAACTCGACGGGCTGGCGGAGTCCGTCCGGCCCGGCCTTGTCGAGGTAGTTCGCCTCGACCGAGCGGGAGTTCTCGGTCTCCAGGCTGAAGTCGACGCCGAAGGCGACCCCGAGCTTCACCTCGGCCGCGAAGCCGGTCTTGTCGATCACGTTGTCGTACTGGACATTGCTGACGGTCGCGTTCGTGTACATGAGGTTCTGCAGCGTGTCGTTCGGGACCAGCCGATCCGGCAGCGCCGTCTCCGGCGAGACGATGCCGCCCTGCGCGAGCCAGCCGTCGACGACCGCGCGCTGCTTGTCGTCGGTGACCTTGAGGGTGGTCGTGGTGACCGTGGCGTCGGTCGACCCGTTCTCGTCCTTGCCGGCCCCGCCCAGCTTCTCCTGGCCGGTCTTGACCGAGGTGGAGGCTCCGCCCTTCCGGGTGGTGGTGATCACCACCCTGATGATCTTGCCGTCCTTGTTCCGGGTGATCGCCAGGCTGGAGCCGAGCAGGCCGTCCAGCTTCTTGCCGTACGGGCCGACGGCCGCCTCACCCTCCCCGTACACCTCGCCGTTCGTGGTCCAGGTCGTGTCACCGGTCTTGTTGTCGGTGAGTTGGGTCCAGGTGTCGCTGGTGCCGAACTTGATCCCCGCCTTGGCGAGTTCGAGATTCGGGATCTCGGTCTTGTTCTCGTCGCCGCTCGGCGTCTTGTCCTTGTTGGAGTCCCAGGGCAGGTCGATGCCGACGCTGCCGGTCACGTTCCGGTCCACCTTGACGTTGCTGACCGTCTGGTCCGGCGGCTTCGGCGGCGGGGTGGCGCCCTTGATCGCCAGATAGATCGCGTAGCCGCCGTAGGTGTCGTGTTTGAGCGACAGCTGCTCGGCCAGGTAGGTGTTCAGCTGCTCCTTCATCGCCTTCGCCTCATCGGCGTTCTTGAAGACCCACGTGCTGCCGTAGTCGAATTCGACGCCGGCCCCGAAGTCGACCTTGGCACCGGCCTCGAGCTTGCCGACATCGAGCTTGGCGCCGACCCCGCCGGTGACGCCGATGCTGCCGCCGTCGGTCGCGGTGTAGGTCACCCTGCCGTCGCTGTACGTGGTCTCGATGAAGCCGGCGTTCTCGCCGATCTTGATGAACGCGATCTTGATCTCGGAGTTCACCTTCTCCGACTTCCGGGTGACGGTGCAGCGCTCCGGCTTGGGATCGAAGCCCGGGTCGGGAGTGGTGCCCGGTGGCGACACGACGCAGGTCGTGCCGAACGCGTTGACCAGGTCGCAGATCACGTCCTGGACCCAGGCGTCGACCTTCTGCGCCGTCAGGGATCCGGCGACCATGATCACCATCGCGGCGGCCAGGGCCAGTGCGCCGACGTACTCCAGCCCGGCCACACCTGCCTCGCGTCGACTGCTGCGCATCGCTCCGCCTGCCGTTCCTGGATCCGTTCCGTCGACGGTACGAAGTGCGAACCGCTCCGGTCATGGGCCCTCGGACCCACTCCCGGGCCCAAGATCACCCGGGCCCAAGATCACCCGGGACCAAGATCACCGGTCACTCTGATCACCGGGTCACCCGGTGACCGCCTGCAGCTTCATGGATTCGACGAGCCGCTCCGTCAGGGTGGGGTCGTCCTCGGCCGTCAGCAGCGAGACCGCGACCGACTGCGGGTACGGCCAGTGCGCCGCGACGATCCACACACCGGTGAGCGTCCGGTCGCCGTCGGTCACTGTGTACCGGGTCAACTGCGCAGTCGTCGCGCCCTCGACCTCGACCTCCCGGGACTCCACCACGCTGAAGCCGGACAGGCCGACCTGAGCCTGGCCGACCAGGGTCCCCATACCCTGGGCCGCCGTCGCGTACGAGCCGAAGTCGCCGGACAGCTGGAGCTGGTCGGTATCGTCCGGAGCCGCGCGGAATCCCTTGCTCCACGGCGATTCGACGGGCTGTTCGGTGTCCCAGCCGGTCGGCCGGTCGACGCTCAGCCGATCGACGGTCTCGGTGACGTAGCCGTCGCCGGAGTCGGTCGTGCAGCCGCCTAGCATGATCAGAACCAAGATCAGGACGAGTACATGATCAACTGCGCGCGGCGACATGAGTCCTCCTCCGCCGAGGGATGGCTGCCTCCGGACACGCTACAGTCACGACCGGGCAGTGCCGAAGACGTCTGCGGCGAAGGAGGTTGGCGGTGACGCTCTGGATCGCTCTCGGGGTCGCCGCCGTGTTCGGGGTGGTGGCCGCACTGTGGCTGCGGACCCGACGTCACCGTCGCGACGACGACGAGGTCCGGCGGACGATCAACCCGTGGCTGGTCCCGGTGCTGGCCGTGGCCGGCGTCGGTCTGGCCGCCCTGATCTGGCACCAGCCGCCGGCCGTCGCGATCACGTTTGCGGTGGCCTGGGTGTGGGCACTGACGTTGGGCCTGATCGATCTCGAGGTGCGGCGACTGCCGGACCTGCTGACGCTGCCCGGCTATCCGGTGTTCGCCGCAGCGCTCACGGTCTGCTCGGCGCTGACCGGCTCCTGGTGGAACCTGGCCGTGGCCGGCCTCGCGGCCGCGATCGCCCTGGTGGTCTTCTTCCTGCTGGCGTACTTCGCGCCCGGCGGTGACGGTCTCGGGTTCGGCGACGTCAAGCTCGCCGGCGTCCTCGGCGGCCTGCTCGGCTGGCTGTCGCCGACCACGGCGGCGCTCGGGCTGCTCAGCGGATTCGTGCTCGGCGGCCTTGTGGCTGCCTTCCTGTTGCTGTTCCGGAAGGCCGACCGGCGCTCCCACCTGTCGTTCGGGCCGGCGATGATCGCCGGCGCGTACCTGTGGGCCGTGCTGCCGCCGCTCTGAAAACAAGCACTCCCGGGGACCCGGTTTCCCACTAGGCTGACGCCAGAACGTGGGAAATCTGGTCGGTAGCCGGGCGGGAGGCGCGGAGTCGCGTCGACCGCCCCCCGTGTGGGCACCAGGGAGAGCGCGATGCTGATTGCGGTTCCGGGGTCGTCCGACTTGGGCGGCGTGCTGGGAGTCGGTCCGGCCGATCCGGACGCCTTGCTGCGGGCGATCAGGGACCGGTTCGGCCCGTTCCGTCACCGGCACGTTCTGGTGCTCAGCCCGGAGCATCTCGCCGTCGCCGCCCGGGAGCAGGCCCATGTCGTGATCGCCGCCGACCCTGCGGCCCGGATCTGCGTCCTGCCGCTGCGGCACCACGCGCTGACGCTGTCCCTGATCGGCCGCGCGGTGCTGGCCGCCGAGCTGCGCCCGGGAGGCTGGTCGGACCCCGGCGAATCCGTACATCTGGTGCGCAGCATCGCCGCCCACAGCCGCAGCCTGGTCTGGCACCCGCGCCTCGGTTCGTTGGCCGAGCCCAGCCCGACAGTGGGCGAGCGGGCCATCGGGCTGTTGCCGTCCCGCAGCTACTTCTACGAGCTCGGGTCGTCCGGCCTGGTGCCGGTCGGGGCCGGCCCGGTCCCGTCCGACCCGTCCGGCTGGCACGTCGCTGGACCGCCGCCGAGTCCGCTGCAGTCGGCCCTCCCGGGCGTCGTGCTCGAGCCGGTCGACTACAGTCCCGCCGGATATCGACCCTATGCGGGACGAAGATCTGTCGAGGTGACGCACCTCGCGTCGCCGTACTTCCGCCCCTGGTCCGGGCCGAAGTGCCCGAACTGTTCGGCCAGCCTGGTCGGTGCGCTCTGCGCGTTCTGCGGGTGCGGGCCGGCGACCGAGGAGCGGCTCGATGAGGTCTCTCCGGCGAGGCAGGAAGGGATCCGGATATGAACCCGAGACAGCGGCGGGGGCTGCTGCTGATGATCTTGTCCGTGGCCGTCGCGGTGCTGGTCTTCGTCGGCGTCTCCAACTATCTGACCGAGGTCAACAAGCAGGTCGGCCCGATGGTCACGATCTACCAGGTGAAGCAGGACCTGCCGGCCTTCAGCACCCTGTCCGCGGAGAACATCGAGCCGGTCGAAGTTCCGGCGAAGTGGGCCGCGGACAACACGGTGCTCAAGGTGCAGGACATCGACGGCCGGGTCACCGCGGTTCCGCTCTCGGCCGGGGCGGCTGTGAGCACCGATCTGCTGGTGCCGGCGAGCAACCTCAATCCGGACGAGCGCGAGATCGCGGTCAATGTCGACGCTGTGACCGGCCTTGCCGGCCGAATCCGCCCGGGCGACCTGGTGGACGTCTACGTCGTGTTCTCCAGCGTGCCCGGACTGCCGAAGCAGGCCCGGATCCTGGTGCAGAACGTCCGCGTGGTGTCCGTGGCGGGGCAGCAGCAGGTCCAGACACCGGACCGGGAGGCGCTGCAGACTGTCATCCCGGTGACCCTGGCGCTGCGGACCGAGTCGGCGCTGGCCGTCACCTACGCCAACTCGTTCGCGCAGGAGGTACGGCTGGTCGGGTTGCCGCCGGGGGTGGCGCAGGACCGCAGCAAGGAGCCGCGCTCCTTCGACGCCGGTGCCCTCGGCGGCAGGGCGCAGCCGGAAGGCGGTGACCGGTGAACCGCGCGGTGGTGGCGATCGCCGATCAGGTGATCGTCCAGGAGCTCCGGTCCCGGCTGGACCAGAGCGAGCACGACATCGACGTGGTGTTCGTGGCGGAGTCGACCCAGGAGACTCTTTCGGCGGTGCTCCGGCACCGGCCGAGCATCCTCTTCGTCCATGATCAACTCGGGCCGGCGTCGGTCGTCCCGATGGTCAGAGAGCTGACCCTGCGGCACCCGGGACTGGCGGTGCTCGTCGTCACTTCCAACCCGAGTGTCGAGTCCTACCGGTTGGCCATGGACGCCGATGCGAAGGGAGTGCTGGACTATCCGTTCGGGCTCGAAGAAGTTGATCATCGTCTGGCCTCGGTGATCGAATGGGGCGCCACGATGGCGCAGGCGCTGGCCGGGAGCCAGGCGCAGGAGGCGGGCCCCGGTGGGGCAGGCGGCCGGGTGATCGCTGTGGCCGGTGCCAAGGGTGGGCTGGGTACGACGATCATCGCCACTCACCTGGCCTGGGACGTGGTCCGGCAGGCGCGCGGGATGCGGGTCTGCCTGGTCGACCTCGATGTCGAGAAGGGTGATGTGCCCAGCTATCTCGACGTCAGCCACCGGGTGTCGGTCGCCGACCTGGCCAAGATCAGCGAGGATCTCACCTCCCGCGCGGTCGCGGACACCGTCGTCGTGCACAGCAGCGGCCTGCACCTGCTGCTCGCGCCGACCGAGATCAGGGAGACCGAGGTGATCACCCCGGCCGCGGTACGCCAGATCGTGGCCCAGCTGCGCCGGCTCTACCAACTGGTGATCATCGACACCGGTTCGTCGGTCACCGCCACCCAGGCCGCCGCCGTCGAGTCCTCCGACCAGACATTGCAGATCGTCTCGGCCGACGTGCCGGCCCTGCGATCGGCCCGCCGTCAGGTGGTCTTCTGGGAATCGCTCGGCGTGGTCAATCCGGATGACGTCCGGGTCGTCGTCAACCGGTTCCAGCGGCGTGGCGAGATCCAGCAGGACACCATCGACATGCTGATTCTCGGAGAGCGGTCCGAGGTGCTGATCCCGGACCTGGAGCGGGGGCTGGAACGCGCCGGCAACAGCCGTACCCCGAGCGAGGTCCGTAACGGCGTCTGGTGGAAGAGCCTGCGGCGGATCGGCCAGGAACTGCGGGTGATGAGCCAGTTCCATCCGGACCGACCGGTCAACGGCAACGGTCGGCCGCCGCAGGACATCCTGTCGCAGCCCGATCTCGCGACCGGGCCGGCCACCAGTCCGGTGGCTGCTCCCGGCGCCGTACCGGCCGCGGTGCGGCGGCAGCCGGAGTCGGGGCAGATCGCGCTCGAGAACGTGCTGCTGATTCCGGTCGCGCTGCTCCTGCTGATCTTCTGCCTGCAACTGGCGCTGTTCGGGCTCGGCTTCGTCTCGGCCGGTTCCGCCGCCGATGCGGCGGCCCGGGCGGCCTCCATCGGGGCGGATCCGGAGGCCGCCGCGCTGGCCGCGGTGCCGGAGCAACTGGCCGGCGGGATCGGCGTCGAGCAGGAGGGCAACCAGGTCACGGTCCGGTTCACGTCGCCGCTGCTGTTCCTCGACGGGGTGACCCGGACCGCCACGATGGCCGTCGATCACCGGATCGTCGAGGAGCCCCGATGATCACCCGCCGGCGGATGGCCGAGCGCGGTACGGCCAGCATCGAGCTGGTCGCCATCGTGCCGATGGTGATGATCATCGTCGTGGCCGTCGTCCAGGTGCTGTCGTCGGCGTTCACCGTACAGGCCGCGTCGCAGGCCGCTCGGGACGGCGCTCGCGCCTTCTCACTGGGCCGGTCGCCGGAAGCGGCCGTCCAGGCCAGTCTGCCCGGCACCGTACGGCTGATCGAGGTGACCCGGGTCGGCCCGCGGCACGGTGTCCGGGTCACCGTCCAGGGCCCGGCCTATCTGGTGATCGGTGAACGTACGGTGACGCGGGAGGTGATCATGCCGTGAGGAATTCGTTCTCGTCCGGCTTCTCGGGCCCAGCCGCGGCCGCCACCCGGGAGATCGAGGCGGACGACCTGCAGGTGCGACGGTTCAAGCAGATCCTGCTGGACGAGATCGACCTGCAGGAACTGGCCAACCTGCCGGCGGAGGAGCGCCGGGCCCGGCTGGAGCGGGTGCTGGCTCACCTGATCTCCCGCGAGGGAGTGATCCTGTCCAGCCGGGAGCGGGCGATCCTGATCCGTCGGGTCGTGGACGAGTCGATCGGGCTCGGCGTCCTGGAACCGCTGCTGGTGGATCCGACGATCTCCGAGATCATGATCAACGGTCACGAGACCGTCTACGTCGAGCGGTTCGGCCGGCTGGAGCGGATCCCGTCCGGGTTCACCTCCGAAGATCAACTTCTGCAGACGATCGACCGGATCGTCTCCTCGGTGAACCGTCGCGTCGACGAATCCAGCCCAATGGTCGATGCCCGGCTGCCGGCTGACGCCCGGATCCCACGCGGCGCCCGGGTCAACGTCGTCCTGCCGCCGCTGTCCCTGAGCGGCCCGGTCGTGACGATCCGCTTGTTCCCCCGCGCGTACGGACTGACCGAACTGCTGGAACGCGGGACGCTGGACCAGCCCTCCGCCGACCTGCTGTCCGCCTGCGTCCGGGCCCGGCAGAACATCATCGTCTCCGGCGGTACGGCCTCGGGCAAGACCACCCTGCTGAACGCGCTGTCGCAGTTCGTCCCGGACCGGGAGCGGATCGTCACCGTGGAGGACGCGGCGGAGCTGACGCTGAACCAGGAACACGTGATCCGGCTGGAGACCCGGCCGGCCAACGTCGACGGGCGCGGTGAGGTCAGCGTCCGCGAACTGGTCCGGAACAGCCTGCGGATGCGGCCCGACCGGATCATCGTCGGCGAGGTCCGCGGCGGCGAGGCGCTGGACATGCTGCAGGCCATGAACACTGGCCACGAGGGATCGCTGGCCACTGTGCACGCCAACTCGGCCGACGACGCCCTGTCCCGGATCGAGACGCTCGCCACGATGAGCGACGTCGAGGTGCCGTTCCTGGCCATCCGCGACCAGGTCAACAACGCGATCCATCTGATCGTCCAGCTCTCCCGGCACTCCGACGGGACCCGCCGGATCGTGGAGATGGCCTACGTCGTGTCGGCACGCCGGGAGGAATACCTGCTGCAGCCGGTGATGGGCTGGGACCCGATCGACCGGCGCTTCGTCCACCACCCGTTGCCGGACCGGCTGACCCGGGGCCTCGCCCAGGCAGGAGTTCCGGTGCCCGGCAGTTGGCCGATCCCCGGGGTGAGCCCATGATCATCCTGATCTACCTCGGGCTGGCCCTGTTCGTCGTCCTGCTGGTGGCCGGCACCGCCCAGTTCCTGGTCAACTCGACCGACCAGCGGCGGCTCGTCTCGGCCACGCTGGTGGCCGGGGTCGGTCAGGACGAGAGCCGGACCCGGTTCCAGCGCTGGGACCGGGCGTTCGTGGAGACCCGGCTGGGCCGGTTCCTGGAGCGGGACCTGCTGCTCGCCGGCATCCGACAGCCGCCGTTGGTGATCTTCGCCGGGATCGTCGCCCTGACGATCGTGGTCCCGCTGCTGTTGGCCCGCTTCCTGGCCCCGGCGCTGGGTCTGGTCGGGCTGATCGCCGGCTACGTCATCTTCCGCCTCTGGGTCGTCCGGGCCCGCGACCGCCGACGGGAGAAGTTCGTCCAGCAGATTCCCGAGCTGGCCCGGGTGCTGTCGAACGCGACCAACGCCGGCCTCAGCATCGTGACGTCCTGGCTGGTGGCCGAGGAGGAGATGGCCGAGCCGGCGAAGTCGGAGATCCGCAGGCTGAACGCGGCGGTCCGGTTCGGCGCATCACTGGAGGACGCGATGCTGCAACTGAACGACCGGCTGCCGTCCCGGGAGGTACGGATCCTGATGTCGACGCTGGTCGTCAGCGCGCGCTCGGGCGGTTCGTTGGTCACCGCACTGCGCGAGATCTCCCGGACCCTGGACGACCGGAAGGAGGTCCGCCGAGAGGTGCGGACCACGCTCGCCCAGGCCCGCAGCACCAGCGTCATGGTCACCGGGCTCGGCGTGCTGATGCTGTTCATGCTCAACGCGATCCAGCCCGGCACCGTTGAGCGGATGACCCAGAACGTGTTCGGCGTGGCGGCGCTGGTGGCCGCCTTCGGACTGTTCGGTCTAGGCCAGTTCATCGTCTATCGGATGACCAGGATCGAGCGATGATCTCGCCCTTCTGGCCCGCGCTGGCCGCGACCGGCGCGCTGCTGCTGTTCCTGATCAGCTTCCGGATGATGCGGGGCCGGGTGGCCGACTACCTCGACGCCTCCGACCTGATCCTGCTCCGGGACGAACGGCGCCGCGAGTCCACCCGGCGGGCGCCACCGTTGGAGCGGCTGGCCGGTCGGTTCGTGCCGCGGCTGCGCCGGCTGCTCGGCCCGGGGGTGGTGCAGACGCTGCAGCGCCAGATCGACCAGGCCGGGCGGCCGGCCGGCGTCTCCGTGGATGGGCTGCTCCGGCGGATGCTGATCTGGGTGCTGCTGCTCATGCCGGCCGGGATCCTGCTGGTGATCGGAGGCCAGCTGATCGGTCTGGTACTGCTCCCGGTGGTGGCGGTCCTGATGCCGCTGATGCCGATCGCGGCGCGGGCGCGACGGCGCCGCGAGTCGATCGAGCGGGACCTGCCCGACTTCCTGGACATCCTCGCGGTGACGGTCAGTGCCGGCATGTCCTTCCGTGCGGCGCTGGCCCGGGTGACCGAACACTTCTCCGGCGCGATCTCGGACGAGATCCGGCTCACCCTGGGTCAGCTGTCGCACGGGGCGAGCGTGCGGGTGGCCTTCACCGGCATGGCGAGCCGGGTCGGCACCCCGTCCGTCCGGAGCTTCGTCACCGCTTTCCTGCAGGCCGAGGAACTCGGTGCGCCGCTGGCGGAGACCCTGAACCAGATCGCCGTCGACATGCGCAGGGAGAGTGCCCAGGCGATGCGCCGGCGGGCGGCCCAGACGGCGCCGCGGGTCACCCTCGTCACCTCCCTGATCCTGGTGCCGGCCTGCCTGATCCTGGTCATCGTCGGGCTGGTGATCGGCGCCGACGTCGACTTCGCGAGACTCTTCGGGGGCCTGGGATGACCACGGTCGGGCTCTCCAGCGGCCTCGTCCCGACCCGGGACCAACTGCTCGAGGAACCGCAGTTCGTGCTGCTGGTGCGCTGGGTCTTCACCGGCCGGCTGGTCTTCCTGGCCCTGGCCGCCCCGGCCGGCTTCCTGACCAGTTCGGCCACCCTGGTCGGCGGGATCACGCTGATCCTGTTGACCGCCAGCAGCCTGTTGCTCAGCCGCAGCGACCGGGTGATGCGCTACCTGTTACTGCACCCACTGCTCGCGTCCCTCGACGTCGCCCTGACCGTTCTGTTGCTGATCAGCCTCGACACCGAGCAGCCAGCTGCACTGGCCGTCGTCTGTACCGCCCTGGCGACCGGGCTCCTGTTCCCGACCCGGATCCTGGTCGTACTGGTGATCCCGCTCGCCTTCGGCGCCATCGGCTCGCCGAGCCTCGTCGCGCCGACGGACGGCTGGCAGGAGTGGCTGCGACGGCTGACCGGCATCCCGGCCCTGGTCGTCGGAGTCTGCCTGGTCGGGGCCGTGGTCCGCCGCTATGCGGAGCGGATGCTCGAGGCCCGGCAGCAGGTGAGCGAAGCCGTCGCCGCGGTCGGGGCCGCGGAGGAACGAGCCCGGTTGGCCCGGGACATGCACGACTCCGTCGGCAAGACGTTGTACGGGATCTCGCTCAGCGCCAAGGCGCTGACGCGGTCCATCGACACCGACACCGCGGTCGCCCGTGAGGTGGCCGGCTCGCTCTCCGAGGCCGCCGAGACCGCCGCCGCGGAGGCTCGCGCGCTGCTGGTCGCGTTGCGCTCCGGCAAGACCGATCGACCGACGATCGAGGTGCTCCGCGACGTCGTCGACCGGTGGCAGGCCGAGTCCGGGGTCCCGGTCGTCCTGAATTCGGTGCAGGCCGTCGACGCCGATCCGCGGGTGACCGAACAGATGGAGCGGGCCTTGGGCGAGATGCTGCACAACATCGCCAAGCATGCGGCGGCCGGCCGGGTGGACGTCATCCTGCGCGGCGACGCCGAGACGATCGAACTCGAAGTGAGCGATGACGGCCGGGGCTTCGACACCACGGCCGTCGCGGGTGCCGAGGAAGACGGGCATTTCGGCCTGCGCGGGTTGCGGGAACGGGCCGAGAGTGTCGGCGGAGTTTTCGAGGTGGAGTCGACCAGAGGAGAGGGGGCGACGTACCGATGGACAGCACGACGTCAGCCGTAGCAGGAGCCGGTCCCGAGGTGATCACGGTCGGCATCGCCGACGACAACGCCGTGGTGCGTGCCGGCATCAGGGGGCTGCTGGCCACGACCACGGACATCCAGGTGGTCGGCGAAGCCGGCGACGGTGCCGCCGCGGTGGCGCTCGCCAAGGCCAAACGTCCCCGGGTGATGCTGCTCGACGTCCGGATGCCCCGGCAGGACGGCGTCACAGCGGCCGCCGAGATCGCCCAGCTCACGAACGTCCTGATGCTGACCTACTCGGAGGCACCCGACGTGATCTCGGCTGCGGTCCGGGCCGGCGCACGGGGCTACCTGGTACACGGCCATTTCGGCGACACCGAACTGATCCAGGCGGTACGGATGATCGCCGGCGGCATCGGTACGTTCTCGGCCCAGACCCTGGCAGCACTGTCCAACCCGGCTCCGTCCCTGGCCGAGCTGGCCACCCGGTTCGGGCTCTCCGAGCGGGAGGCCGAGGTGATGGACCTGATCGCCAAGGGTTCGGCGAACACCGACATCGCCCACGGCCTCTTCATCTCCGAGAAGACGGTCAAGAACCACATCAACCGGATCTTCGCCAAGCTCCAGGCGAACAACCGAGGGCACGCGATCTCGCTCTGGCTCGCGGGATCGTCGTGAGGTCGGGATCGGTTCCGCCGTCAGGCGGGCCGGGCCCCGTAGGCTTGACCACCGACGCGACGCCGAGTGAGAGGTCGAACGCCATGCGGGACCGGGGCCGACGATTCGTGTTGTTGGGGGTCGTGGTGCTGCTCGCCGTCACGGGCCTGACTCTTGGGCCGGTGCGTGCGGCCGTCGCCGATGATCCGGTGAAGGTGATGTTGCTGTTGGACGTGTCGGGTTCGATGAACGAGAAGTTGTCCTCGGGCGGCACGAAGCTGGCGGCGGCGAAGTCGGCTCTGAAGCGGGTGGCGGACTCGTTGCCGGCCGGGACGCAGGTGGGTCTGCGGGTGTACGGCTCCAAGATCAAGGAGCCGAAGGAGGAGAACCCGAAAGCCTGCCAGGACACGGATCTGGTGATGCCGATCGGTCCGCTGGAACGCAACCGGATGTACGCGGCGGTGGATTCGTTCCAGGCGGTGGGGGAGACGCCGATCGCGTACTCGCTGGAGCAGACGGTGGCGGACCTTGGTGATCAAGGTCGGCGGGTGGTGGTGTTGATCTCCGACGGCGAGGAGAACTGCGTTCCGGATCCGTGCCCGGTGGCGAAGAAGCTGGCGGCCAAGGGAGTTGATCTTCAGTTCAACGCGATCGGGTTCGACGTGAATTCGAAGGCGCGCAAGCAGTTGCAGTGCATCGTCGACGAGACCGACGGCTCCTATTACGACGCCGACGACACCGACGAACTGAACGATTCGCTGGACAAGTTGACCAGGCGGGCGCTGCGGCCGTTCGCCCTGTCCGGCAAGCCGATCATGGGCGGAGTGGGGAACACCTCGACGCCGCCGCGGATCAAGGCCGGCCACTATCGGTCGACCTATGACCTCAAGGGACTCAATCGGTACTACTGGATCGAGCGGACCATCCCGGGGTCGACGATCACTGTTTCGGCGACCGTGATCGTCCCCCGGGGCAGGCAGGGGGCCAACGAGTCGTGGTCGATCGCCCTTCGCGGGCCTGATCAGCCGTACCCGTGCAGCTCAGGCGTCTTCGCCGACACCGGTGCCGATGGAACAGCGGCTGTCATGTCCCAGGCCCTGACGTCGACCGGCGGCGACTTCTCGTGTGCCGAGGGTGACGTGCTGCTCGAGCTGGCCCGGCTCAACAACAACGTGCCGGGCACCGAGCTGCAGCCCGAGGTCGGGGTTGAAATCGTGGTCACCGAGGAGCCGCCGATCGCGAACCTGGCCGAGCTGCCGCCTGGCTTGACCGATGAGTCGGTCAACCGGAAGCCGGTCGACGCGGCGAAGCAGGCCGAGAGCGTGGTCGGCGGGGTCGCGTTCTCAGATGCACCGGTGCTGCAGCCGGGTTCGTACCTGAGCAGCATCGTGGTCGGTGAGACGCTGGTCTACCAGGTGCCGGTGCAGCCCGGTCAGCGGTTACGGGCAACGTTGGACACTCCGGTGGCGGGCCGGAAGTGGGGATTCGAGGGTCCCGGGATCGGGGCCGACCTGTCGGTGTTCTCGGCCAAGCGTGCCCTGCTGGACCAGCAGTCGGGGCAGGTTGCCCCGGGCTCGCCGGCGAAGACGGTACGGACGACGGCGGCGACCCCCGAGATCCGGATCCGTAACCGGGAACTGAAGGGCCAGCCGAACGACGCCCGGCCCGTGGTGGGCGCGGCCTTCGGCGGCAACCACTATGTGATGATCAGTCTCCGGCCTCAGGACAGTGACCTGCTCGGCGTGCTGACCCCGGTCCGGCTGAACATCGCCGTCGACGGTTCGCCCACCGGGCTTCCCGTGTACGCCGAACAGTCGTCCCCCGGCCCATCGACACCGGGCCCGTCGTCGCCTGATCCGTCTTCCCCGGCGTCGACCCCGTCGTCGGAGACCCCGGTACCGACCTCGCCGGGCACCGGCAGCTCCGAGACGCCCGCACCCGGCAGCGGTGCGCCCGGGGCGGGCGGCGCTCTCGCCGGGGTGCTCGGCATCCTGGCCGTGCTCGTCGTCGCCGGCGCCGTGACCGTGTTCCTGCTGCGCCGGAGAGCCGCGGCGAGAGGGCGCGGAGCCTCGGGGCCGGGCGGGTCGTCCGGGCCGCCGGAGACCCCCTGAGCCTTGGGCCCGGAGTTGGGTCTCTGGACCCATGGCAGGACCGGCGGATCTCCGTAACTTAGAGGTCATCAAGGCAACCGGGAAATCCCGGGAGACAACAGGATTCGGCTGGTCGAGCCGGGAACCGGAAGGACTGGAATCATGGAAAAGCTGTTCTTCAACCTCTACGCATGGCAGCTGACCGTGGCCGACAAGCTGCGGTCCCGGCGGGAGTCCGGGCAGGGTGCGCTGGAATATGTCGGCATGATCGCGGTGGCGGCGCTGATCATTGCTCTGGTCGTGGCCGCAGTGAGCGGTCCCACGCTGAAGGCCTGGATCGACGGCGTGATCCAGGGGATCACCAACAGCACCGTGCCGAAGCCGGCACCGAAGCCCGGCGGGTAAGAAGCTCCGATCAGCGGCCGGGCGAGAACTTTCTTGCCCGGCCCTTCGGGCGTTTCAGAGTGGCAGTCTCCAGGAAAGGACGGGTCGGTGGCACAGCGGGCAGAGCGCGGATCGGGTCCGGTCACTGCGGTCCTGGTCCTCGGCATCTGTGTGCTGCTCTTCGCGATCGGTGTGTTCGCGATCGGCGCCGCGGCTCGGGAGCAGCGGTCGGCCGCTCAGCATGCGGCTGACGCGGCGGCCCTCGCCGGGGCCGAGGCGATCCTCGGCAACCTGTCGGACCTGCTTTCGGGGGGATTCCTGGACGTGCTCGACCTGCCGGGCCTGACCGGTGCCGGCCAGTGCGGCCAGCGCGGCATCGTGCGCGCGACCGAGCTGGCCGCGGCCAACCAGGCGACTCTGACCAGCTACTGCTGGAACGTCTTCACCGATCGGGTCACCGTGACCGTCCGGCTCGACCAGGCCTCCGACGACGGCGAGCCTGCCACCGCCCGGGCCGAGGCAGCCACCCGTTTCGACCTGGCCGGCTGCCGGATCGCCGCCGACTTCGCCACTCCGACACCCACCCCGACCCCGACACCCTCGCCGACTCCGACGCCCACCTCGACCCCGACCGGACCGCCTCCGCCCCCTCCGCCGCCACCGCCCCCGCCGCCCCCGGTGGAGACGTCGATCGACTGCGGTTTCGGTGCGCTGGCGTTGATCTTCGACCCGACGACGCTACGGTTCACGTTCGTCGACCTCGACCAGGCGTTGGGCGACCTCCGGCCCCGGCTGGTCAGTTGATCACCGGTTGTCCAGCCGGTCCCGGATCCAGCGGTACGGATGGAATCCGGGCAGCCGCCGGCCGATCAGCGTGACCAGCAGCGGTCCGACCAACCAGGGCGAGCCGGCCACCAGTCCCGCCCCGAGACCGGCATCAACGGTGACCACGAGCGTGGTCACCCAGCCGACCAGGACCGGCACTCCGCCACCCCAGAGCAGGCAGCGCAGCCGGGTCCGGTCGGACCGCTCCGTGACGATCACGCCGACGATCGCGGCGTAACAGCCGAGCACCATCGCGGCGAAGCTGAGCCGTTGGGTCTCGGTGGTCGCGCTCCCGGCCAGCGTCGCCGACATTCCCGCGCCGGCGATGATCAAAGAGGTCAGCCCGGCAGCCCAGCCGAGCAGCAGGTTCTTCATCACGACGACCACCGGGCCGAGTCGAGGACCTGGTCGATCCGGCCCGCGGTCAGCCGGTCCGTACCGAGCACCGCGAGGATGGCGGTGCTGCCACCGTTGCTGGTGATCAACACCGTCCCGCGGTAGCGGCGCCCGGGCTCCGGCCGGAACCCGATCGGGGACCGCAGCCCCGGCGAACCGTCCTGAGTCGCCCGGGCCCGGGCCGGGCCGGTCGTCAGCTCCGGCAGCCAGCCGCCGATTCCGGAGGCGAGCAGCAGTCCGAGTGCCTCCTGCGGCTCCGTCCCGGTGAGATCGGCCCGGGCCAGGATCAGGATCGATGCGACGTTGTCCTCGATCAGCTGCCCCTGCCACTGCCAGCCCGCGCTGGGCGGGTCCTGCGGCCGGATGGAGCTCTGGACGTCGAAGGTGAACCGGCCCAGGCTCACCCCGGCCGCCGTCGCGGGCGGCGACCCGATCACGGCCCCGGCACCCGCCAGGCCGAGGCCGAGTGCCGCCCGCCGGGTCCAGCGGCGCCGGGGATCAGGCGGCTCGTTCCTCACCATCCGCAGCCGGGATCGTCGACTGCGGTGCGTGCCGTCCCGTCCGGGCGGGGGGCGACCTGCTGCACCGACACCAGCCGTGCCTCGGGCCAGTCGGCGCGCCGGGCCAGCCGGACCTCCTCGCTCGCCCGGCCGAGTGCCGTGGCGGACGCGATCCCTCGGTATCGCAGCACTGTCACGGTCGCCGCCCGGCTGAGCCACCCGGTCAGCCGGTCCTTCGGCGCGGCCAGCCCGAACAGCTCGCGGGTGGACACGCCGAAGCCGGCCCGGTCACTCAGCCAGCGCTCCGCCAGCTCGCGTTCGCCGTCGGTCCGGATCGGCAGCCCGACATAGCCGACGGAGATCGACTTCTCGAGCTCCGGGGCGCTCTTGATCAAGGAACCGTCGGCCACGACCATGATCAACACTCCGGTCAGCCGGGATTCCTCGTCCCGGATCCAGCGGACCACGCCGGCGACCGGCCGGCCGTCCACCTCGCCGGCGATCGGTGCGATCACGGCCAGCTCACGCTGCGTCGTCCGGTAGGCGGTCATGGCCGGCCTGCCCCGGTCCAACGCCAGGTGATCATCCTTGCCTGGTACGGATTCCGATGTTTCGAGTGGCACCGGGAACGGTGCCGAGTCGAGGGACAGCCGGCTGTAGCGGACAGTCGGAGCCGGGAGCTCGGGGCCACCCACCGGATGCACCAGTCGGGCGAACAGCGCCATCGCCGAACGACTCCGTACCTCCTGATCATGGCGGACCTGCAACGCCGTCGCCAGCTGCCGAAGGTCCGCACCCGGCGGCAACAGCCACTCGGTGTGGGCCGGGACCTCAAGGCCGGGGGCCGGGTAGCGGGCGCGTCGTTGCTCGCCGTCGAGCACGGCTGGGGGATCGGTCGCGGTCGGCGGCCCGGCCTGCACCCAGACGTCGCCGGACCTGGCGCGGCTCGTCGTCAGGGAGAGACCGCTCGGCAGGGTCACCGTCTCGGTCCGTACCTCCGGCAGCGCCGGGTCGAGCTCGGCCAGGAACCGGCAGCGGGGCTCGCCCAGCCGGACCGGCTCGAAGCTCGGCAGTTCGTCGCGGCAGGTGGCCAGCCCGAGCGAACCGATCAGACAGGCCGCGCGGGACACGGCGGCCTGGCGTGGACCGAAGGCGAAGCTCATCAGCCCGGCGATGGCGACGGCCGCCAGACCGACCGCGATCAGCCGGTCGACGACGCGCTGCCGCAGACCTTCGCGTTCGACGGGCCGTCGTAGTCGAGCCACCGCATCCCTTTCGCACCCGGTCCCGAGGGGTCGGGCGCAGCCTAACCCAAGGGCGCGTCAGCGGCGCCGAGCCCGGCGTCCTGCTAGATCGAGTCCGGGACGGGTAGTGCGGAGGCCACGACGGCGGCGATCGAGGTGACGGTGCCGTCCTCGGCCACGGTGACCTCGTGCCGGGCCAGCTCGGTCCCGTCGACGACCCACAGCACCATCGCCCAGCCGGCGTCGACGGGCCGCGGCTCCGGAGGCTGGATCTGGTCGGCGAAGCGCTTGATCAACTCGTCCCGGGCGGCGGCCTGTCTCGCATCGGGCTTGGGCAACCATGTGATGTCCCCGGTGCTCTCCACCCGGTAGGCCCACTTCCGGAAGTCGCGGGTGGTGTCGAGGAACGTACGGGCGACGTCGGCGGCCCGGCCTGCGTCCGGCTGCGCCGAGTCACGGACGACCTCGTTGAACCCTTCGGGATTGCGGTTCAGCACCACCGCCCGGTCCTCGTCGGACAGCGCGACGTTGAATCGGAGCGGATGCTGCGCGCCGCGATGCAGTACGTCGATCATCAGCCACCCGCGCAGCCAGGCGGTCGGCAGCTCGGTGAGCGAGGTCCGTTGTTCGTCCCGGACCAACGTCGCGCGTTCGGCATCGACCGGATCCAGGGCGCGGGCCAGCCGCTCGCGAAGATCGCCCGGCGGCGGGTTGGTCCCCGACTCACACCCGACGGTCGCGAAGATCATCATGACGACCGCGGCGGTGATCAGCGACACCGTTCTCATCGCGCCCTCCTATCACCCGTGTCCGTGCAGTCTTCCATGGTTAGGATCATGATCATGGCTGCTGATCGGGTTTTCGGGCCGGGACCGCACCGGCTGCTCCGGGACGGGGTCGAGGTCGCCCCGCTGGCGGTCGCCGAGACCTACCGGACCCGGCAGCGCGGCCTGCTCGGCACCGACTCCGTGGTCGGGGCGCTGTGGATCACCCGCTGCCCGTCGGTCCACATGATCGGGATGCGTTACCCGATCGACGTCGCAGTCGTCGACAACTCCGGCCGGGTGATCTTGGTCAAGACCTTGCAGCCGTGGATCGGCGGCACCTGGCCGCGGTTGCGGGCGAGCGCGACGATCGAGGCCGGCGCCGGCGCGATGGCCGAGTGGGGGATCGAGGTCGGCGGAGTGCTGGCGATCCGCCGTGATCATGAACCGGGGTTCTCGAGCTGATCCTGGATCAGCTTGGCGAAGGCCGCGTGCCCCTTGGCGTTGGGATGGAAGCTGCTCGGATCGACCGGCATCATGCCCGGGCCGCCCCAGTTCAGGTCGTTGAACCAGGGGTCGTCGGTGCCGAGACCGTGCCCCTTGAAGGCGTCGGTCGGATCGACGAACTCGACCCCGGACTCGTGCGCCGCCTCGGCAAGGATCTGGTTGAGGTCACCGGCCTTCTCGTTCATCCATTTCTGATCTTCGCCGAACAGCAGGTTGCCGTAGTCGTCCTTCGGGTTCTGGGCGAACAGGGGCGGGTAGCCGACGACGACGATCCGGGCGTTGGGCGCCTTCTGCTTCGCCTTCTGGTAGAGGGTGATCAGCTCCTGCTTCAGTCGGGGGAGGCGTCGTTCGATCCGCTTGTCGTGCTTCTCCTGGCAGCTGTCGATGAAGCCGACCCCGCTCTCGCCGTTGAGGACGCAGTCGGTGATCACGTCGGCGAAGCCGAGATCATTGCCGCCGACCGACAGCGTGACCAGTGACGTGTTCTCGTCCAGCGCGTCCAGCTGTGCCTTCTCATCGGTGTTGGCGCCGTTGGGATCGTTGAAGTCGTCGATCACCGCGCCCGAACAGGCGACGAAGCCGTCGCCGCCGGCGAAGTCGTTGTCCGCCGCCAGGATCTGCGAGTACGCGTTCTCCGACCGGTGGCACCGGTTGTGATCTTCCTCGTCGTCGTTGAACGGCCACAGGTCGTCCCGGTCGTCGAAGTTGGTGCCGTCCTCGTAGTCCCAGGCGCCTTCACCGGAGGCGAAGCTGTCGCCCATCGCGACGTACTTGCCGGCCAAGGCCTGCTGGTACGGCGTCAGCGCCAGTTGGCCGGCGCACCCCGGCTGCTGGATGATCTTGCAGATCGCCTCGGTCGCCACCTGGTGGATCTGGGCGGGCAGGCCGGCCAGAACAACCGTCACGATCAGCAGGCACGCGATCCCGATGGCACCGATGTACTCGAGAGCACCGACGCCGCGGTCCTTTCCCGCTCCGGTCCGACGCCGCCTGTCGATCATGGTCTGAGGCTATGATCTTGGAGCTGTTCGGCGCTTGAGTCCGCGGGCCCAACCTGACTGGGTCCACGGGCCCAGCTGGCGGCTGACGGCTGTGGTGCTACCTCGGCACGGCGCTGATCGCCCGCTCCAGCACGGCCGGATCGGGTTCGTCGCGGAGGCTGTAGGAGAGGAACGCGATCACCGTGTCACCGCGACGGAAGAACGCCAGGTCGGTGATCAATCCCGGATTGGACTCCGGCACCTGGCGCCAGGTGACGGCCTCCGATCCGGCCGGCGCCGGGTTCAGCGGGGTGATCCGGAACGTCTCGCTCTTCGTCCCCTTCGTCCCGGTCGCGACGTAGGACGTGCAGCCCTCCACAGCTTCGGACAGTCCGGTCATCAAGCGCTCGGCGGAGCCGTCGGTGTAGCTGCGGACGTACTGCTGGAGGAACGGGCCGAACGGGCCCATCGAGAACCGGACACTGGCCTTGGCAGCCGGCGCCGTCGGCTCCAGGTCCACCCCGCAGACCTGGGTGCGGTAGCCGCCCTGGGCATCGTTGCTCGTCCGCCAACCCTTCGGCAGGTCCTCGACCGAGATCACGTAGTCCTGCGGTTCCGGCCGCAGACCCGGCTCTGCTGGAGCCGGCTGGCAACCGGAGCCGGCGAGTGCGAACAGCCCGGCGAAGAGCATGATCAACACGCCACCGGCCCGGCCGGCGGTCGCTCCGCGATGGAGACCCATGCGGCAACCGTACGGCGTCCCGGCGCGGATCGCCTGAGCCCGCGGCCCCAACGCCTCTGGGTCCACGGGCCCAGGGGTGGGCCGGTGTGATGGAGGCGTCTCACTCCGGCAGTGCGTGGATCGCCTGCCGCAACGCAGCCTCGTCGGGCTTGCCGGCCAGGTCGTTCGACACGAAGATGATCATGGGCAGCGCCCGGCATCGGCGGCCACCTCGCCAGGTCGCAGTCCGCATCGTCATTCCTTCCGCCCGCCTATTGAGGATTCTCAAGCTGCTGCTGGACCAATCTGGCAAAGGCGGCATGGCCGTCGGCGCTGGGATGGAAGGAGCTGGGGTCGGCCACCATGGCGCCGGGACCCTTGGGGATGAGGTCGTTGAACCACGGGTCGTCGCTGCCCAATCCGTGGCCGCGGAAGGCTGCCGACGGATCGACGTACTCCACGCCCGCCTCCCACGCCGCCGAGGCGACGGTGCCGTTGAACGTGGCCGCGACCTCGTTCATCCAGCGCTGGTCGGGAGCCGACAGCACGTTGCGCAGGCTCGGGTCCGGCTTCTCTTCGAACAGGGCCGGATATCCGACGACAATGATGCGGGCGTTCGGAGCCTCTTGGCGGAGCCGTCGATAGAGCTGGACCAGGTCGGCGCGCACCTGGGGCATCCGCTCCTTGATCGCTGCATCCTGGTGCTCCTGGCAGCGACCGGTCAGCCCCGCCTTGAGGTTGCTGGTGACGCAGTCGATGAGCACACCCGCGAAGCCGAGGTTGTTGCCGCCCACCGACAGGGTGATCAACGAGACGTCCTCGCCCAGAGCCTCGAGCTGCGGATCCTCGTCGGTCTCCTTGTGGTTGGGTTGGTAGAAATCGTCGATCAGCGCGCCGGAACAGGCCACGAACCGGCTGCCGCCGGCGAAGTCGTTGCCGTCGGCCAGCAGCCTCGCGTACGCATGCTTGGACCGGCGGCACCGGTTGTGATCCTCTTCGCCGTTGTTGAATGGCCACGGGTCGTCCCGGTCGTCGAAGTCGGTGCCTTCGTCGTAGTCCCAAGCACCCTCGCCGGACGCGAAGCTGTCGCCCATCGCCAGATAGCGGCCGGAGCGAGCGCGTTCGTAGGGCGTTTCACCGGTCCCGACCTGACAGGTCGGCTGCTGCGCGATCGCACAGATGGCGCGGGCGACGAAGGGACCCGCCTGGAAGTGCAGAGCCGCTGCCACAACGGCGATGATCAACAAGGCCACCAGGGCGAGCGTCCCAATGTATTCGAGCGTTCCCTGGCCTCGGTCGCGGCGGTCGCGACAGGCGCCTGGGCCTCGCCCCCAGTTGATCATGATCGAACCCTAGGCCGCAGGAATGGTTCGACGATTGAGTCCGCGGACCCACCTGGACTGGGTCTCAGGACCCAGCCGATCTCATGATCAGTAGGGTTCGGGGATCACGATCCACGCGATCAATCCCGCGGCGAGTGCCCAGGGGAGGTGACGCTTGATCATGGTCGAGCGCCAGGCGGGTGGTCTGCCGGAGGTCGTGAGCCTGGGGAGCCAACCGGCCTGGGTCCACGGGCCAGATTCAGCCCCACGGATCGGAGCCGATTCCGGTGGCCGTCGGCAGCACGACGGAGATGATCAAGGCTGTGACGAACAGAGCGGCGGCGAGCACCGCGAGCACGAGTCCGAGCCGGTTACGCCGGGACCGGGCGAGTCGGACCAGGCTGACCACCAGGGCGGCCACTCCGATCAACAGGCCGGGAACGGCCGCCCAGCAGATGGCCTGGGCCTTCGCAGAGTTGATCAAGGATGCGGGCGAGGACCAGATGTGGAATCCGGTGAAGAACGCGACGACGAGCATGACGAGGTTGCCGACGACGGCGATCCCGGCGAGGGCGACGGCTGAGCTGCGCTGGTTCAACGTCGGCTCCATGATCACGGGCGGGCGCCGCCGGACGGCGGCACGCAGCAGGTTAGCGCGAACGGGGGAGCGACGGTGCCGGAGCACAGTCCGGCTGCGGGGTGACCGTGCAGATCACCTGCCCGGTCAGCGCCCGGAGTTCGGTGCCCCAGCCGGCGATCGCGATGCCGACCATCAGGGCGACTGCGAGGGCGATCACGCCGACGTGCTCAAGGATGCGAGCGGCCTGAGGCCGACCCGCAGCGGCTGCTCGTACCCGAGAGTTGATCATGGTGCGACCTTAGGCCGGGTCACGGGCCGGGCGCTTGAGCCCGGAGGCCCAACCTCGGTGGGCCCCTGGGCCTAAAGACCGTGCGGCGGTACGGCGGCCGTGATCACGATGCCGACCAGGACGCAGCCGAGGGCGATCCCGGTCGCCAGCCAGGCCCGCCGGATCGAGTCGCCGGGTCGTCGGCCGACGATCAGCCCGACGATCGCGGCGACCAACCCGATCAGGGCGATCAGTCCGATGAACTTGCCCTTGGTGGCTTCCGCCATCGCCTCGTCGGAGCGGCTCAACTGGAAGTTGTACGCGAAGCCGACGAAGAGCATCGCCAGATTCGCCGGTACGGCGAGCAGGGCGAGCAGCCAGGCCGCGGTCCTGGGTCTCATGACCCGCCGCCGGTCGGCCGGGGGATCAGCTGGCAGGTGACCCGCGCGGTGCAGATCCGGACGTCGCGGTCGTCGACCAGGACGACCTCGTAGGTGGCGACCCGGGACCCGCGGTGCACCGGGGTCGCGGTCCCGGTCACCCAGCCCTCGCGGACCGCCTTGTGGTGGGTAGCGTTGAGGTCGACCCCGACGGCGATCTTGTCGGGCAGGCCGTGTGCCGACGCGCCGATCGAGGCGAGGGTCTCGGCCAGTACGCAGGAGGCGCCGCCGTGCCAGAGCCCGTACGGCTGGGTGTTGCCGGTCACCGGCATCCGGCCGACCACCCGGTCGGCCGAGGCCTCGAGGAGTTCCAGTCCCATGGCGGTGTCCAGCGCACTGGTCAAGGAGGTCGCCCAGTCGGGCAGCGCAGCGGTCATTCCTGAAGGGTAACCACGGCCGATGGCAGCTCCCGGGCGGTTGCTGGGCCGGGCGCTGACCCGGGGGACAGAATTTGCAGATGAGAATCATTATCAGTAACGTTTCGACGCGTGATCATGGACGCCGCTGTGCCCTCGCTCGAGTCGCGCAGGGCGGGTGATCTTCGTGGCCGGCTGGCTCGCCGGACCGCGCTGCTGTGCGTCGCGCTGACGGTGTTGATCATGGTGCTGATCGTGATCTCGGGTGCGATCGGATCGGTGTCGGTGAGCCCTGGCCAGGCGGCCCGGCTCGTGGTCGGGCATCTGCTGCCGGGGATGCCGTGGATGTCGGACGGATCGCTGACACCGTTGCAGGATCAGGCGGTCTGGCAGTTCCGGCTGCCGCGGGCCCTGCTGGCCGGGCTGGCCGGCGCCGGGCTCGCGCTGGCCGGGGCCCTGATGCAGGTCACGGTGCGCAACCCGCTCGCGGAGCCGTACATCCTGGGCGTGTCCTCCGGCGCGAGCGTCGGCGCGGTGCTGGTGATCGTCTTCGGCTCGGCGGTGCTGGGCGGCCTGTCGCTGAACCTGGCCGCCTTCGGCGGTGCCCTGGCCGCGTGCGGGTGCGTGTGGGCGCTGGCCCGGAAGCGCGGGGCGCTGTCACCGACGCGGATGATTCTCGCGGGCGTGGCGCTGGGCACCCTGCTGAGTGCGGTGACCAGCTACCTGACCATCTCCACGGATGCGCAGAACGTCGTCAGCGTGCTGTTCTTCCTGCTCGGGAGCGTGTCGGCGGCGACGATGGGGAGCCTGCTCGGCCCGGCGATCGCGGTGGTGGTCGCCGCGCTGGTCGCCGCCCTGCTGGCGAGATCGCTGAACGCCTTGATGACCGGCGACGAGTCGGCCGTGTCGCTGGGCGTCAACGCGTCCCGGCTGCGTGGCTTGCTGCTCGTCGTGGCGTCGCTGCTGACCGGCACGGTCGTCTCGGTCGCCGGCGGGATCGGGTTCGTCGGCCTGGTCGTGCCCCATGTCGCGCGGATCGCGGTCGGCGCGGACCACCGTCGGCTGATTCCGGTGACACTGCTCGGCGGGGCCGCGTTCCTGATCATCGCCGACCTGCTGGCGCGTACGGTCGCGGCCCCCACCGAGATCCCGTTGGGCATCCTGACCGCCTTCGTGGGCGCCCCGTTCTTCCTGTGGCTGATGCGGCGCGACGGCGCCGACCGGGCGGGGTTCGGGCGATGAGGGTGGAGTTCGACGGGGTCACCGTCTCCCTCGGCGGCCGGGACGTGGTCCGGCAGGCCTCGCTGGTGGTCGAACCGGGCACGGTGGTCGGCGTGCTCGGCCCGAACGGCAGCGGGAAGTCCTCGCTCCTGCGTACCCTCTACCGGGTCCTGACCCCGCGGCTGGGCACGGTGCGGATCGACGGCCGGGACGTACGGAAGCTGACCGGCCGGCAGGCGGCCCGCGCCGTCGCGGTGATGCTCCAGGACCCGCCGACCGACTTCGACCTGAGCGTCCTGGAGACGGTGCTGCTCGGCCGCGCGCCGCACCACTCCTCCTTCGGGCGCGACTCCGCGGCCGACCTGCGGATCGTCGCGGAGGCGATGCGCCGGGCCGAGATCACCGACCTCGCCGACCGCATGGTCGCGACCCTCTCCGGCGGGCAGCGGCAGCGGGTCATGCTCGCCCGGGCGCTGGCCCAGGAGAGTCCGGTGCTGGTGCTGGACGAACCCAGCAACCACCTCGACATCAGCCACCAGCACGAGTTGATGAGCACCGTCCGGGGCCTCGGCCGTACGGTGATCGCCGCGCTGCACGACCTGAACCTCGCGACCCAGTACTGCGACCGGGTCGCCGTGCTCTCGGCCGGCCACCTCGTCGCCGACGGACCGCCGACCCGGGTGCTCACGCCGGAGCTGATCCGGGCCACCTTCGAGGTCGAGGTCCGTGTCCTGGGTGGGCCCGCGGAGCCGGTCTTCGCCTTCCGCCGGCTCGCCCCGATCCCGGCCGGACCCGATTCCGACGGGCCGGCGCTCCGCACAGAAAGCCACGCCCATCCATGATCATCTCCCGCCTCTCCGTCCGCGCCGCTGCCGTACTCGCCGCCGGGACCCTGTTCCTGACCGGCTGCGGATCGTCCGTGACGCCCACCTCGGCACCGAGCGGCTCCGCCGCGGCGGTGACGCTGACGAACTGCGGCCGTGAGGTCGTCGCCGACGGCGTCCCCGCAGCCGCGGTCGGCCTGCACCCGGCCCAGACCGAACTCCTGCTGCGGCTCGGCCTGGCGGATCGACTGGCCGGGCAGGCCCAGGCGAAGGCGCAGGCGCTGCCGGCCGACATCGCCCCGCTGGCGAAGGACATCCCCGTCATCGGTGACGTGAAGCCGCCGAGCCGGGAGGACCTGCTGGCCGTCGAACCGGACTTCGTGTACTCGCCGACCACCTACGAATTCACCGCGGAGCAGGGCTTCGCCAGCATCGAACAGCTCGAGCAGGCGGGCGCCGCCGTCTACGTCGCGGGCGGCGGCTGCCAGGAGCGCCGGATGACCGGCGAGGTCCGGGACCTGTTCACCGACCTGGAGAACCTCGGCGCGATCTTCCGGGTCGAGGACGCCGCCGCCGAACTCGTGTCGTCCAGCCAGGCCGAGCTGGATCAGGTCGCGACCGCGCTGTCCGGGGTGGACCGGCTGCGGGTCGCCCAGGTGTACGTGGACGGGACGACGCTGCAGGCGATCGGTGCCGGCGTCGAGTACGACATCCTGCGCCAGGCCGGCGCCGACAGCGTCTACACGCCCGACCAGCCGGCGTTCGCCGAGTTCTTCGCGGCCACGATCACCCCGGAGTCGCTGGCCGCCGAGCAGCCGGAGGCGCTGGTGTTCGCCGTGTACGACGAGCAGCACGAGGCCGCGACCCGGAAGTACCTCACCACGACGTTCCCGGACCTGCCGGCCGTCCGCGAGGACCGGCTGATCGCGGTCTCGACGGCCGACGTCTTCCCGGGGACGCTCGGCAACATCTCGGCCGTCCGGCGGATCGCCGAACGGCTCTACCCGGACGCCTTCTGAGCCGTGATCCATCGACGCCTCCTGCAGCTCGCGGGCGCCGTCCCCGGCGCCGTCCTCGGGCTCGCCGCGATCGGGATCGTCATCGCGGCGCTGCAGATCGCCTTCGCGATCACCGCCGGATCGGTGATCGCCGCCCTCGTCCGCGGTACGGGCGACCCGTGGCCGGCGCTCGCGACCCTGGCCGCGGTGACCCTGGCCCGCGGCCTGCTGGTCTGGGTCCGCGAGCCCGTCGCCGCCCGGGTCGGCGCGACGGTCCGGATCCGGCTCCGCCGGCGGCTGCTGGACCGGCTGTCCGCGGTGCCCGCCGCCGAGCGGGATTCCGGGCAGGCCGCCGCCACCGTGATCGACGGGGTCGAGGGCCTGGACGCCTACTACACCCGCTACCTGCCGCAGCTGCTCGTCGTTCTCGTCGTGCCCGCGGCGGTCGTCGCCCTGACCGCCACGTACTCCGGTACGGCCGGGCTGGTGCTCGCCGTCGCCGCGGCGATCGCGGTGATCGCGCCGCGGGCCTGGGACGCCCGGCTGCTGCGGAACGGGCGACGTCGCTGGGCCCGGTTCGCCCGGCTGTCCTCGGACTACGTCGAGGCCCTGCAACACGTCCCGTTGCTGCGGACCTTCGGCGCCGCCGGCCGTACTGCGGGCCGGCTGGCCGACGACGCCGAGGGCCTGCGCCGCTCGACCATGGCCCAGCTGAGGCTGTCGCTGGTGGAGACCGGGTTGAGCGGGCTGGCCGTACACCTCGGCACGGTCCTGGCCGTGGTCGCGGCGGTGATCGGTGTCGTCGGCGGCAGTCCCGGCGCCGCTGCGGCGGTCACCGTCCTGCTCCTGGCCCGCGAGTGCTTCCGGCCGGTGCAGGACCTCGGCGCGAACTGGCACGCCGGCTACCTCGGCCTGACCGCGGTCGACGGGCTGGACCGGCTGCTCTCCCGGACGCCCGCCGTGACCGCCGACGGGACCCGGACTCAGCCGGCGCGGCGCGGAGTGGTCGAGGTCGAGGAGGTCAGCTATCGCTATCCCGGCACCGATCGCGGCGTCGTCGGCCTGACCCTGCGGATCGCCGCGGGGGAGACGGTCGCCGTCGTCGGGCGCTCGGGATCCGGCAAGAGCACCCTGGCCCGGTTGCTGGAGCGGGACGTCGACCCGGCGTCGGGCCGGCTCTGCCTCGACGGTACGGAACTGCGCGATTACACCGACCAGGCCCGCAGTCGCAGCGTCGTCGTGGTGCCGCAGGACCCGGTGCTCTTCGCCTGGTCCGTCCGCGACAACCTGCGGCTGTACCGGCCCGATGCGACCGACGCCGAGCTCGAGCACGCCGCCGAAACCGCTCAGCTGGAGGAGGTCATCCGCGCTCTACCCGACGGCTACGAGACCGTACTGGCCGAGAACGGCGAGCAGCTCTCCGGCGGGCAGCGGCAGCGGTTGGCCATCGCCCGGGCCCTGCTGTCGACCGCTCCGGTGCTCGTGTTCGACGAGGTCACCTCCGCCCTGGACCTCGACACCGAGCGGCGTGTCATGGACGCCGTCGCCGCGGCAACCCCCGGCCGGACGAAGGTCCTGATCGCCCACCGCGAGACCGCGTGCGCGCACGCCACCCGGTGGATCGCGCTCGACCACGGGCGGATCGCGGACGGCGGCGACGGCCCGCCGCCAGCGCGGATCCCGGCGTCGGAGCGAGCCCGATGAGGACCGTCCTCCGGCTGCTGCCGGTCATCGCCACCCGCCGGGTCCTGTTCGCCGAGACCGTGCTCTGGAGCGTCGTCACGCAGCTCGCCGTACTCGGGATCTCGCTCGGACTGGCCTTCGCCGTCGGGCACGCCGTCGCAGGCGAGGCCGTACCGGTGCCCTGGGTGGTCCTGGCCGGGCTCGCGGTGGTCGCCGCGCTCGCGGCCTGGCGGGAATCCTGGGTCTCGCACGACCTGGCGTACCGCATCATCGGCGATCTGCGCGGCCGGGTCTTCGACGCATTGCGGCGGGCCCTGCCGTCGCGCCGCCGGCAGCATCGCAGCGGCGACCTCGCCACCACCGTGATGGCCGACATCGAGACCCTCGAATGGCTGTACGCGCACACGGCGGCGCAGGCCCTCAGCGCCCTGCTGATCCTGTTGATCGGTGTCGCGGTGTCGGCCTCGCTGAACCCGCTCCTGCTGCTCGTCTGGCTGCCACTGCTCGTGATTGGGATCGTCGTCCCGCTGCTCACCGGCGCCCGGGCCCGGCGTGACGGGGAGCGGCTCGCCGCCGGGGCCGCCACCCTGCGCGCCGACCTGCTCGACATCGTCCGCGGACTGCGGGAACTCACCGGCGCTCAGGCGCTCGGCGGGCGGCTGGACCGGCTGACCGAGGACACCCGGACCCTGGCTCGGCTTCAGGTACGGGAGGCGTCGCGGCTCGGCGCCGAACGCGGCATCGCCGAGGTCACCCTCGCCCTGGCCGCCCTCGGCGCCATCCTGATCGTCGTCATCGACCGTACCGGCATCCCGCCGGCCGACATCCCGCTTGCGGTCGCGGTCGCCGTCGCCGGTCTCGGTCCCGCCGCGCAGATCGCCGACCTGCTCCGCAACGCGGGCACCCTGCGCGCCGCGGCGGCCCGGATCTCCGAGGTCCTGGACGAGCCGCCCGCGGTCCATGATCATGAAGCTGGTGATCATGGAATCCGTGATCTTGGCCTCCGTGATCATGGAACCCGTGATCATGGAACCGGGGTCGGGCTCAGGTTCGACCAGGTGTCCTTCTCGTACGAGCCCGGGCGGCCCGTCCTCGACCGGTTCACCCTGCACGTCCGGCCGGGCGAGACGGTCGCGCTGACCGGCCCGTCCGGTGCCGGGAAGACCACTGCCGCCCGGCTCGCGCTGCGGCTGTGGGATCCCGATTCCGGCAGCATCCTCCTCGACGGGACCGACCTCCGCAGGCTGCCCGACGGCGAGTTCCGAGCCGCCGTCGCGGCCGTGCCGCAGTCCTCGCCGCTGCTGCGCGGCACGGTCCGGTCCAACCTCCTCCTGGGGGAGCCCGGCGCGACCGAGGACATGATCAACAGCGCGGCCCGGGCCGCGGGTCTGCTCGATCCGGGGAGCGCGCTGCCCCTCGGACTGGACACCCCGATCGGCGAACACGGCGGCGGGCTGTCCGGCGGTCAGCGGGCCCGGGTCGCGCTCGCCCGGGCGCTGCTCCGGGACCCCCGGGTGCTGGTCCTCGATGAGGCCACCGCGTCCCTCGACCCGGACGCCGATCTGGTGATCATGGAATTCCTCCGGCGTTCCGCCGACCGCGCGACCCTGCTGATCGCGCACCGGCCGGACACGATCGCGGCGGCCGATCGGGTGGTCGCGTTGCCGGGCCTGGACGATTCCCGACCGCGCGGGCCACGTCGGGATCAGGGTGCTACCTAGCCCGGTGGGGCCTCCGAGCCCGTACCGAAGGGTGGCCCGGAACGGTCCGCGGACCCGGCTCGCCGGCCGCACTCGGCCGCGCCGGCGCTGACTGTCGGAGGTTGTCGCTAGAGTCGGCCCCGTGTCGACCACCACCGAACCCGCAGCGCCCGCCCCCGCCGAGGCGGGCGAGCGCCCGCGCCTGTTGCTGATCGACGGCCATTCGGTCGCCTACCGGGCGTTCTTCGCCCTGCCGGTGGAGAATTTCAGCACCAAGACGGGCCAGCACACCAACGGCGTCTTCGGCTTCACCTCGATGTTGATCAACGTCCTGCGGGACGAGCAGCCGACCCATCTCGGGGTGGCCTTCGACGTGTCCCGGAAGACGTTCCGGTCCGAGCTCTACACCGAATACAAGGCGAACCGGAGCACCTCGCCGGACGAGTTCCGGGGCCAGGTCGACCTGGTCAAGGAGGTGCTGAACGCCCTCAACATCGCCCACGTCGACAAGGAGGGCTTCGAGGCCGACGACATCATCGCGACCCTGGCCAAGCAGGCCGAGGCCGAGGGCTTCGACGTGCTGATCTGCACCGGTGACCGGGACGCGCTGCAGCTGGTGTCGGACCGGGTGACCGTGCTCTATCCGCGCAAGGGGGTCTCCGACCTGGCCCGGATGACGCCGGAGGCGGTCCAGGACAAATACTTCGTGTCCCCGCAGCGCTACCCCGAGCTGGCCGCGCTGGTCGGGGAGACCAGCGACAACCTGCCGGGCGTGCCGGGCGTCGGCCCGAAGACCGCGGCGAAGTGGCTGGAGAACTACGACGGCCTGGAAAACCTGTTCGTCCACGCCGGCGAGATCAAGGGCAAGGCGGCGGAGTCGTTCCGGGAGCAGATCGAGGACGTCCGGCGCAACCGGCAGGTCAACGCGCTGGTCACCGACGTCGAGCTGCCGATCACGGTGACCGACCTGCTGCGCCGCGACTGGGACCGGGAGGCGACCCACCAGCTGTTCGACGGGCTGGAGTTCCGGGTGCTCCGGGACCGGCTGCTGGAGTCATTGCCGGCCGAGGAGACCGCGCCGGAGGGCGGCTTCGAGGTCGAGGGCGAACGGCTGGCGCCCGGAGCGCTGACCGGCTGGCTGGCCGAGCACGCGACCGGCGAGCGGACCGGCGTCGACCTGATCGGGCAGTGGTCGGCGGGCCGCGGCGACCTGCGCGCGATCGCGCTGGCGGCCGGCGACGGCGCCGCGGCCTATCTGGACGTGACCGAGCTCGACCCCGCCGACGACGCGGCGCTGGCGGCCTGGCTGGCCGACCCGGACCGGCCGAAGGCGATCCACGACGCCAAGGGACCGCTGCTGGCGATCTGGTCCCGCGGCTGGGAGCTGGCCGGGCTCACCTCGGACTCCCAGTTGGCGGCCTACCTGATCCGGCCCGACCAGCGCACCTTCGACCTGGCCGACCTGACCCTGCGCTACCTGAAGCGCGAGCTGCGGGCCGAGGACGCGGCCGCGGAGCCGGACGACCAGTTGACGCTGGACTTCGGCGACGACGACTCGGGTGCCGAGTCGGCGGCCAACGCGGCGATGATCAGGGCCCACGCGGTGATCGACCTGGCCAACGCGCTGGACGCGGAGGTGGAGCAGCGCAACGAGACGATGCTGCTCCGCGAGGTCGAGCTGCCGCTGCAGCGGACCCTGGCCCGGATGGAGCAGACCGGCGTCGCGGTCGACGTCGACCACCTGGAGCGGTTGGAGGGCGAGTTCGGCGCCAAGGTGGCGACCGCCGCCGAGGAGGCCTTCTCGATCCTCGGCAAGCAGATCAATCTCGGTTCGCCGAAGCAGCTGCAGACGGTGCTCTTCGACGAGCTGAAGATGCCGAAGACCCGGCGCACCCGGACCGGCTACACGACGGACGCGGACGCCCTGCAGCAGCTGTACGTGAAGACCGAGCACCCGTTCCTGGCCCAGTTGCTGCTGCACCGGGACGCGACCCGGCTCCGGCAGACCGTCGAGGGCCTGCTCAAGTCGGTCTCCGACGACGGCCGGATCCACACCACCTACGGGCAGACGATCGCCGCCACCGGCCGGCTGTCCAGCACCGAGCCCAACCTGCAGAACATCCCGATCCGGACCGAGGAAGGCCGCCGGATCCGGGAGGCGTTCGTCGTCGGTGAGGGGTACGAAACGCTGCTGACCGCCGACTACTCGCAGATCGAGATGCGGATCATGGCGCACGCCAGCGGCGACGAGAGCCTGATCGACGCGTTCAAGTCCGGTGCCGACTTCCACACCGTCACCGCCGCCCGCGTGTTCGGGGTGGAGCCGGACTCGGTCAACCAGGCCGAGCGGGCCAAGATCAAGGCGATGAACTACGGCCTGGCGTACGGGCTGAGCGCGTTCGGGCTGAGCGGGCAGCTGGGCATCGAGGTGTCCGAGGCCAAGGGCCTGATGGACGAGTACTTCGAGCGGTTCGGCGGGGTCCGCGACTATCTGCGGTCCCTGGTCGACGAGGCTCGGCGGACCGAATACACCGCGACCCTGCTCGGCCGCCGCCGCTACCTGCCGGATCTGACCAGCAGCAACCGGCAGCGCCGCGAGATGGCGGAACGGATGGCGCTGAACGCCCCGATCCAGGGCTCCGCCGCCGACATCATCAAGATCGCGATGCTGGACGTCGAGCAGGCCCTCAATGATCAAGGTCTGCAGAGCCGGATGCTGCTCCAGGTGCACGACGAACTCGTCTTCGAGGTCGCCCCGGGCGAACGCGACGCCGCCATGGCCCTGGTCGAGGACAAGATGAGCCACGCCGTCGACCTGAGCGTCCCGTTGGACGTCTCTGTCGGTCTTGGCCGCTCCTGGCATGAGGCTGCGCACTGAGGCCCAGCAGGTACGCGCACTGAGCTTGTCGAAGTGCGAGGGCTTGGTGTCGCGGCGGGGTCCAGGGGCTTGGGGATGGGTGCGCGGACAACCATCCGGCCGCGATGGTCTGGGTGCCGCTGCCGCCATACTGCGATGCGGCCTCCCGCCAGGCCCATCCACGTCCGCGCACCCATCCCCAAGCCCCTGGACCCCACCTCGACTTGGGCCGCAGTGCGGGGGAAACGGTCTTCAGCCGAGCGTTGATCATGATCGTTCCGCCCGCCTGACCGTGCGCTGATGCGGTTCGGTCGGTTCAGTCCACGCCTCCCGAGCGCAGCCCGTCCGCCCACTCCTATCGCTCCAGTCCGCCGCCGTTCTGGTCCGCGGCAGTTCCAGTCGGCGAGCGACTCTCCTCCGTGCTCGGGCGTCGCGCTCCTCTTCCGGAGTCGCGACCTGTGCGCCGATCGGCGGACAGGGGTGTGTCGCATCGGATTCCTTCGGAGTGCGGGGTGGAGGGATCTCCACCTGGATCTCCACCTGCGGGCGGTGGGGGATCGGGGTGGATTCTTCGAGACTCGAGACATCGAATTCCTTGATCGGAAAGGGTGTCCTCGTCATGTCGACTGTGATCTCCGTCCTCCTCGGTGTCGCGTTCTTGATCTTCATCTCGTACCGGCAGTTGCGTTGGCAGCCGGTCGATCCGCGGCGGCTGATGCTGATCCCGGTGATCCTGATCGGGCTGGCGGTGTTCAACGTGGTCCAGTCGGCCGGCGCGCTGGGGGCCCTGCAGCCCGACGCGATCGACGTGCTGAGCATCCTGCTGGAGTCGGCGGTCGCCGTGATCGGCGGTCTGGTGATGGGTCGGCTGACCCACATCGAACGGACCGGCGGAGGGGCCAGGTTCCGGCTGACCTGGCTCGGCCTCCTGGTCTGGTTCGGCTTCATCGCGTTCCGGATCGGGATGGCCGCGCTGGCCCACTCCACCGGTGCCGAGCTGGCCGCGAGCACCCCGTTGATCTACGTGATGGTGGCGATCGTCAAGGGGATCCAGGCGATCATCGTCACCCGCCGGGTGGCCCGGCTGCCGGAGCCGGTCCGAGTCGGCTGAGGGTAAGGTCGGTGGGCGTGATCGGCTCCGACAGCGTACGAGCGGACTCCCGCTGGGAGGAACCGCTCGGCACGCTGGTCCGGCTGGCGTTCGTGATCGCGATCGGGTACGCCTTCGTCGCCTCCGGCGGGCTGCTCCGCTCGGTCCCGACCATGATCGCCGGAATCGTCGGCCTGGTTGCGTCGGCCGGCTACGTGCTCGTCGAACGGTTCGCCCCGGTACGGGTGCGAGTGATCATCCTCGCGGTCGCGCTGTTCGCCGGGGCCGCGCTGTGCTACGAGATCGCGGCGATCGCCTGGGTGCTGTACGGGTTCGCCGCGTTCCATCTGATCGGCCGGCCCGCGATCCCGCTCCGGGCGGCGGTTCCGCTGGTCACCCTGGCCGGCGTGGTCATCGTCGCGGAGGCCGCGCTGCCCGGACCGGATCAGCGGGAGCCGCTCTGGACCGCCGGACTCGTGATCATGGTCGGCGTGCTGGGCTACAGCCGCCGGCAGCGGATCCTGCGCCGTCGGCAGGAGCGGGAACTGGTCGAGCGCAGCCGCCAGCTGGAGGAGCGGAGCCTCGAGGTGCTCGCCCAGACCGAGCGCACCCGGGTCGAAGCGGCCCGCGCGGCCGCGCTCGAGGAACGCAACCGGATCGCCCGCGAGGTGCACGACGTGCTCGCCCACTCGCTCGGCGGGCTGGTCGTCCAGCTCGACGCCGCGGACGCGCTGCTGGCGGACGGCCGGGACCCGGAGGGTGCGGCGGAACGGGTCCGTACCTCACGCCGGCTCGCCGTGGAGGGGCTGCGCGAGGCACGGCTCGCCGTCCGGGAACTCCGGGCCGGCGACGCGACCGCGCCGGACGCCGGTGCTGCCGACGTCGACCTGGTGGACCGGCTCAACGCCCTGGCCCGTGGTCCGGTCGGGATCCAGCTCGGCGTGGAGTTCGACGTGGTCGGGGAGCCGCGGCCGGTGCCGGAACCGGTCGCCGCCGCGTTCGCCGCGGTCTGCCGGGAGGGGCTGACCAACATCAACAAGCACGCCGCCGGGAGCCGTTCGGTGATCACGGTGATCTTCGGCGACCAGGTACGGCTCGAGTTGATCAACGCCCTGAAGCCGGATCATGATCATGAACTGGCGGGCACCGGAGGCGGACTCGGCGTACCGGGGATGCGGCAGCGGATCGCGGAGATCGGCGGCACCCTGACCGCCGGCCCGCGCGGCGACCGCTGGGTGGTGTCGGCCGAGTGGATGGAGGACAACGCATGACGGAGCCGCCGATCCGGGTGATCGTCGTCGATGATCAAGACATCGTCCGGGACGGACTGGTCACGGTCCTGTCGCTGCTGGACGGCGTCACCGTCGTCGCGGCCGGTGGCGACGGCGCGCAGGCGGTGGCGCTGGCCGCGGAGCACCGGCCCGACGTGGTGCTGATGGACCTCCGGATGCCGGTCCTCGACGGTGCCGCGGCGACCGCCCGGATCCTCGCCGAGCGGCCGGAGACGGCGGTCCTGGTGCTGACCACGTACGACGACGACGCCTCGATCGGCGACGCGCTACGCGCCGGCGCCCGCGGCTACCTGACCAAGGACGCGTCCCGGGACGACCTGGCCGCAGCCCTCCGATCGGTCGCCCGCGGTCAGGCGACCTTCGCGCCCGCCGTCACCGCCCGCCTGCTGTCCGGCTGGCAGCCCGGGGCGGCCGAGCCCGCCGCCGGCGCCGACCCGCGGCTGGCCGAGCTGACCGGACGGGAACGCGAGGTGTTCCGCCTGATCGGCGACGGGCGCAACAACGCCGAGATCGCCGACGAGCTGTACGTCAGCGTCGCCACCGTGAAGACCCACATCAACAACCTGTTCGCCAAGCTGCAGTTGCGGGACCGGGCCCAGGCCGTCCGGCTGGCCGGCCAGCTGTTTCCCGACGGCTGAGACGCCGGCCCGCCCCGGAATACAAGCCGAGGTGCTCCGGGTTGCCGAGACGGAATCACGCCCCGACTCGAAAGGCGGCCCAGCCGTGCCCGTACCCTCTGCCCTCGTGATCGGCGCCGGACCCGGGATCGGCCGGGCCGTGGCCCAACGCTTCGCCGCCGACGGCTGGGCGGTCACGGTGATCGCCCGCTCGGCCGAGACGGTGGACGAGACCACGGCCGCGGTCCGCGCCCACGGCGGCGCCGTACTCGGGCTGCGCGCGGACAGCACCGACGAGGCCGGGCTGCTGTCCGCGCTGGACCGCGCGGTCGCCACCCACGGCGTGCCGGACGTGATCATCTACAACGCCGCCCGGCTGCGGGCCGACCGAGTCGGCGAGCTGTCCTCGGCCGAGCTGCTGGCCACCCTCGACGTCAACGTGGTCGGCCTCGCCACCGCGGCAACCCACCTCGGGCCGGCGATGGCCGAGCGCGGCAGCGGCAGCATCCTGATCACCAGCGGGATGCCGGCGGTGAAGGCCGAGTACACCAGCCTGTCCCTGGGCAAGGCCGCGGCCCGGGTCTATGCCGAGCTGCTGGCCGCCGAGTACGGCCCGGCCGGGATCCACGTCGCGTCGATCATCGTCACCGACGTGGTCGAGCCGGGCACCGCGTTCGACCCGGCCAAGATCGCGGCGGTCTATCCGGAACTGCACGCCCAGCCCCGCGACCGGTGGGAGCTGACCCGCGTCTTCGACGGTTGAGCCGCCGCCTCAGCCGGCGTCGTCGAGCAATCGTTCCAAGATCATCGCGACCCCGTCGTCCTGGTTGCTCACGGTGACCTCGGTGGCTGCGGCCCGGGCCTCCGGATGGGCATTCGCCATGGCGACGCCGCGGCCGGCCCAGGCCAGCAGTTCGGCGTCGTTCGGTGCGTCGCCGAAGGCCAGCACCTCGGCGCGGTCGATGCCGAGATGATCACTGAGCTTCGCGACGGCCCAGGCTTTGTTGACCCCTTCGGCGAGGATCTCCACGAACGGGGCGCCGGAGTGGGTGACGGCGAAGCCGTCCAGGCCGAGCGCGCGGACGTCCATGATCAACTCGGCCGGAAGCCGGTCCGGATGCCGGACGATGAACTTCAGGCTCGGCTCCGCGAGGACGGCGGCCAGGTCGTGCCGGCCCATCGTCGCCGGGTCGCGTTTGTGATCTTCGAAGTGGGCCAGCTCGGCGTACCCGTCCTGGGCGATGAACACCTCGCCGCCGGACCGTACGCTCACGAACAGGACGCCGGGCAACCGTTCGGCCAGCTGGGCGGCGACCGCCTGCTGCACCGCGACGTCGACGTGGGCCTCGAACAGCACCTCGCGGGTGGTCAGGTGCTGGCACTGGGCACCGTTGCCGCCGAGCGCCCACCCGGTGAACCCAGCCTGCTCGGCGATCATCCGGATGCCCCGCGGCTGTCGGGCGGAGACCGGGACGACCTCGATCCCGGCGGCGCGTACGGCGTCCAGGGCACGCCTGGTCCGCGGGCTCACCGACAGGTCGTCGCGGAGCAGGGTGCCGTCCAGGTCGGTGGCGATCAGCCGTACGGTCACGGCAGCGGGGTCCAGCTGAAGGCCTCGCGCCACCAGTCGTCGTCGGCCGCCCAGGACCGCAGCGCGTCGAACGCCGCATCGCCGTTCGGCACGGTCGCCGACTCCTTCGGCCCGTCCGGACCTCCGGTGAGCTTGATCAACCAGCGGCCGTCGTCGCCGGCCTCGGCCTGTGCGGCCCGGCCGTCCGGTCCTTCCATGATCACGGAGCCGGTGCCGGCCGCGAGCAACGGCCGCAGGGCCTCCGGTGTGATCTCCTCGATGACCCGGCCGTCACCCGTCGTCGCCCGAAAGTTCGCCATGGCCCCATCCTGTCCGATGCGGTACGCGAGCCCACGGCTGGCCCGCCCGAAAAGGGGTTCGCGGCGACCGCGGCCGTACGGAAGGCTGGGCCGGGTGACTCTGCGCGAGGTGCTCGGCATCGCGGTCGACGACGCCCTGGTCCGGCGCTGGCGGGACTGGTTCGCGCCCGCTCGGCAGGCCTTCCCGCTCGACCTGGCCGACCCGAAGGTCGCGGGCGACCTGCCGGTGCAGAAGGGAGAGCCGACCGCCGAGTGGCGGGACACGTTCTTCCTGTACGGCGGCAGCTGGACCTGGTTCGACGAGACGGAGTTCGCGGCGCTGCCCGGCCGGAGCCGACGAGCCCTGCTGGCGGCCCGGCGCCGGACGATGCGGCCGAAGTCCGCCCGGCTGCTGTGGCCGACGGAACTCGCCCGGGAGGGCGACGAGCCGATGTTCCGGTGGATCGAGGCGGGCGTCCGGCCGAGCAGCCACGAGGCGGTGCCGGCCGACGTCTGGCGCGCGGCCCGCCGGCTGCTGCCCGAGGCGGAACGGCTGGCCGGCACCTTCGAGGCGGCCGGCTCCGGGCCGAACTGCTTCGGCAACGTCCTCGCCGCGGCCGGGGTGCCCGGCACCGAGACCGTACGGGTCGTCCGGGAGCCGTTCCAGGCCTGGCTGGACGAGGCGACCGAACCGGTGCGGGGGACCGGTCATGATCACGAACCGGGCACCGTCCTGGTCTGGACCGAGAACGGCGAACTCGGCCACGCCGTGGTGACCCTCGGCGACGGCTGGGTGATCAACAAGCCGTCCCAGTCCTGGTCCAGCCCACGCCTGGTCTGGACCGTGACCGACGCCGTCCACTCCTGGCGCTTCCCGGGCACCAGGCTGCACCGGTACAAGATCAAATCCGCCGCCTGATCCCGACCCGCCTCCCGTCCCTGCTTCTCATCGACTGGGCACTCGTGCAGCGACACGCCGCAGAAACGCCTGCTTTTGTGCCGAGTCAGCGGGGTTGGGGTGGTGCGGGTGGGGGTGGGGCGGTGGATTCGCGGTACATGATCCTGTTGATCGTGTTGGTGGTCGGCTGGGGCGCGGGTTCGCCGCGGATCTCGGCGAGCAGCCTGCGGATCCCGTCGCGGCCCTGGGCCTCCCGGTCCACCGCGACGGTGGACAGTGACGGGGTGGTGAAGCGGGCGATCTCGAGGTCGTCCCAGCCGAACACACTGAGATCGCGCGGCACCTCCCAGCCGCGGGACCGGGCGCCGCGGATCACGCCCATCGCGACGACGTCGTTGCCCGCGACGACGGCGGTCACACCGCAGTCGTCCGGGAGGCCGGTGATCCCGTCGAACCCCGACTGCGCGGACCAGTTGCCGTCGTGGACGCCGACCGAGCGCAGGCCCATCCGCTCGATGGTCTCGAGATAGACGCGCTTCCGGTTCCGCGCCGAGGCGAAGGTCGACGGTCCGGCCACGTGGAAGAAGACCCGGTGGCCGAGCCCCGCGAGATGTTCGATGATCTCCCGGATCTCGGTCGCGTCGGCGAGCTCGCCCAGGCCGCGGAGGTTGTCGTCGTAGGTGCCGGTGGCCACGATCGGCACCTCGGAGGAGGCCCGGCCGCGCACGTCGATCGAGGAGATGGACAGGATGCCTTCGACCTGACCCGACCGGGCCAGGTCGAGGATCCTGGCCGAGCGGGCCCGCACACTGCCTTCGACGCTGACCATCTCGACCTGGTACCCGGCCTGGTGTGCGGTCTCGGATGCCGCCGCCAGCAGCCGGCCCGGGAAGTGGTTCGGGCCGGAGGGGAGCACGATCGCGAGCCGGTTCGTCCGCCGGGTCCGCATCGAGCGGGCCACCAGGTTCGGCCGGTAGTCCAGTGCCTTCACGGCGAAGTCCACCTTGACCCGGGTGGTCGGCTTCAGGCTCTCCTTGTCCGCCAGGTACCGGGAGACCGTCGTGTGGGAGACGCCGGCGAGCCGGGCCACCTGATGGATCGTCGCCGGCCTATTCAGCCCTGAAGCCGCCACAGTGTCCTCCTCGTGCCACCCGCATGCCGAGCCACAGTATCACTGGGTGGACAGGAGTTCTGTCGATTATGCGGAACCAACGGCGTCATTCGTTGAGAATCTTTCGCCCTATCCGTGACCCAGAAAGTGATCGATCCACCGATCGTACGAGAATCCGAAGAAATTCGACATCGCGTACGGGAAATGCACGCACAGATTCCGGACCGGCCGACCGGACCAGTCCGCGGACTGGCCTCATCAACCCTCGGACCGCGGACTCGGACCGCCGGTCGGCGGCCTCTTGAGTGGCCTCGGAACGTCGTTGGAGCCCTTTGTTGTCATGGGTTTCCGGGCGTGAACCCAGGGTTAGGACACCGGTCCGCAACGATCCATGGCAAACCATGGCAACCGTTGGCCACAGCCTTGACGCACCGGTCCGGCCACGATTAGCCTCCCGGTCAGAAAGTGGATCGATCACTTTTTGCCGGCCGACCCAAAGGAGCGTTCGTGACCGAGGTCGATCTCGCCCGTCCGGCCCGTCGAACACGCGGGCCGGAGGCGATAGCGGAACCCCCGCATCAAATACGGAGACTCTCCGTCTTCACGCGATTACGGCGCGACTATCCGGTTCTGCTGTTGGCGATTCCGGGAATGTTGATCATTCTGGCGTTCCAGTACTACCCCTTGTGGGGCAATGTCATCGCCTTCCAGGACTACCAGCCCTACCTCGGCGTCGAGCAGAGTCTCTGGGTCGGTTTCGAGAACTTCAAGATCATCGCCAGTGGCGACCCGGCGTTCCTGAACGCGGTCCAGAACACGCTGATCCTGACCGCGATCCAGACCGTGATCGTGTTCCCGGCGCCCATCGTCGTGGCGCTGGTCCTGCACAGCCTGCTCTCCAACCGGCTCCGCCAGTTGGTGCAGAGCATCATCTACGTACCGCACTTCATGTCGTGGGTGATCGTGGTCGCGGTCTTCCAGCAGGTGTTGGGCGGCACCGGCATGATCAACAACTGGTTGCGGATGAACGGCCTCGAGGCGATCAACATCATCGGGAACGTCGAGGCGTTCCGGGCACTGCTGACCTCGCAGGTGATGTGGAAGGACACCGGGTGGGCGACCATCCTGTTCCTCGCCGTGCTGTCCCAGATCGACCGTTCGCTGTACGAGGCGTCGGCGGTGGACGGGGCGGGTCGCTGGCGGCAGACCTGGCACGTCACGCTGCCCGGCCTGAAACCGATCATCATCCTGCTGTTGATCTTGAAGCTGGGTGACTCGCTGACGGTCGGCTTCGAGCAGATCATCCTGCAGCAGTCGGCGGTCGGGGTGGATGCGAGTGAGGTCCTCGATACGTACGTCTACAACAACGGGATCATCGGCGGGAACTGGGGCGTCTCGGCCGCGGTCGGCCTGGTGAAGAGCGTGGTCGCGCTGACCCTGGTCCTGCTGGCCAACAAGATCGCGCACAAGTTCGGCGAAGAGGGGGTGTACAAGGGATGAGCCAGCTCACTGCTGCACGGCCCGCTCGTGCACAAGGGAAACGACGTCAGGTGCTCGTCGGCGGCATGGTGATGCCGCGGATGCCCGAGCGGGTGATCAAGGCGATCTTCCTCTTCGTGATCTGTGGCCTGGTCGTGTTCCCGTTCATCGGGGTGATCTCGACCAGCCTGGCCAAGCCGGAGGAGGTGGTCGGCTCCGGCGGCTTCGTCCTCTTCCCGACCCAGGGGATCGACCTGTCGGCGTACCGGTCGATCTTCGCCGGCGGCACGGTGACCCAGGCGCTGCTGGTCAGCACCTTCATCACGACGGTCGGCACCGCGATCGCGCTGCTGCTCACCTGCACCCTCGGCTGGGCGCTGAGCCGGCGCGGGACGATCGGCAACAAGGCACTGCTGCTGCTGGTCCTGGTCAGCCTGCTGTTCAATCCGGGCCTGATCCCGATGTACCTCACCGTTCAGCAGTTCGGCCTGCTGGACACCTTGTGGGCGGTCATCGTGCCGACCTGTGTGAGTGCGTTCAACGTGATCGTCGTCCGGGCGTTCTTCGTCGGTCTGCCGGGCGAGGTCATCGACTCGGCACGCATCGACGGCGCGACGGAGTGGAAACTGTTCTGGCACATCGGCCTGCCGCTGTCGAAGGCCGTGGTGGCGGTGATCGGCCTCTTCTATGGCGTCGGTTACTGGAACAGCTTCTTCAGCGCCCTGCTCTATCTCGACGACAGCAGCCTGTGGCCGCTGCAGTTGGTGCTGCGCACCTATGTCGTCAACGGGGTCGAGATCGGCGGTCAGGACCTCGGCGTCGGGCAGGAGATCCTGCCCCCGCAGACCTCGATCCAAATGGCCATTCTGATGATTTCGATCATTCCGATCCTGTGCGTGTACCCGTTCATCCAGCGCCACTTCGCCAAGGGTGTGTTGACCGGAGCCGTGAAGGGCTGAATGCCCTCGCTCATAGAACCGAAAGGCAAAGAGACAATGAAGACTCCTGATTCACGGCTGAGCCGCCGGGCGATCCTCGCCGGCGGCGCGGCGCTCGGCATGGCCGGCGTCGTCGGCTGCTCGAACGAGGGCCGCGGCGGCGCCACCGGCAACAACGACGAGGCGACGCGGACCCAGGTCCGGCCCGTCTACGTCCCGTACGAGGGCGTGAAGCCGGACCTCTCCGGCGCCGAGTTCAACATCCCGAACGCATTCCTGAAGTACCCGGAGGCCCCGGTCGACGCGATCACGGAACCGCCGGGCGACGGCAAGCCGATCTCGGTGACCACGTACACGAACACGCCGATCCCGCCCAAGCTGGAGCAGAACACGTTCTGGCAGGAGCTGAACAAGCAGGCCGGCTCGCCGATCACGGTGAGCCTCACCCCGTCGGTCGACTACACCCAGAAGTTCGCCACCGCGGTGGCCGGGAACAAGCTCGGCGACATCTTCATGGTGGGCGGCATTCCGCAGGTCCCGCAGATGCTGGCGGCGAAGGCGGTCGACCTCACGCCGCACCTGTCCGGCGACAACATCAAGAAGTACCCGTTCCTGGCGAACCTGCCCGAGGCCGGCTGGAACTCCTGCATCTTCGGCGGCAAGATCTACGCGATTCCGATTCCGCGCGGCGCGATCAGTTCCAGTGTTCTCTACAGCCGCGAGGACATGCTGGAGGCCCAGGGGCTGAAGGCCGAGGTCAAGAGTTCCGACGACTTCATCGAACTGTGCAAGTCGCTGAGCGACAAGCGGAAGAACCGGTTCGCCCTGGCGACCGCGCCGACGCAGTACGTCCGGAACATGTTCGCGATGCCCAACGGCTGGGCCGAAGAGGGCGGCAAGCTGGTCAACTTCCGCGAGCACGAGGCGCACGAGGCCGTGTTCGAGATCTTGAACCAGCTCTGGAAGGCGGGCTACATCCATCCGGATGCCTACTCGGGTCAGAACCAGGACATGAAGGTCCGGTTCAACAACGGCTCCAGCCCGCTGGTGCTGGACACCTTCAGCGGTTGGCAGACGTACCTGCAGACCAGGGTCCAGGAGGACACCCGGATCGCGATCATCCCGCCGCCGAAGGCCGACGGCTCCGGCGTCGGCGCGACCTGGCTCGGCGGGCACGTCATCGGCACCGTGGCGGTCAACAAGAACGCCGAGGACCGGATCGAGACCATCCTGGCGTACCTGAACTTCCTGGCCGCGCCGTTCGGCACCCAGGAGTACCTGTTCCGCAAGTACGGCCTCGAAGGCGTGCACCACAAGATGGAAGACGGCAAGCCGGTGCTGAACGACAAGGGCTTCAGCGAGACCCAGCTGGGCCTGTCCTACCAGGCCGACGGGCCGTGGACGATCTTCCTCCCCGAGGATCAGGAGAGCACCGAGTCCTGCTTCAACGCGATGAAGGAGATCATCCCGAACGCCCTCGACAACCCGGTCACCGGCATGTATTCGGAGACCGATCGCCGCAAGGGCCCGCAGATCAACGAGGCGCTCGACGACGTCGCGGAGGACATCATCACCGGCCGCAAGCCGATCTCCGCATGGGCGTCGGCCGTCAAGAAGTGGAAGACTGATGGCGGTGATCAGATTGCGGAGGAGTTCACCAAGGCACTCGCCGAATCCCGCTGACGTACAAGATCACGCATCATCGTGACCGGACCGCCCCTCCGTCCGTGGAGGGGCGCGTCCCTTTTGATTGAGAGGAATCCATGACCACCCCGCAGCCCGTACGGTTCGCCGCCGTCGGACTTGATCATGCTCACATCTTCGGTCAGATCGCCGGCCTGATCCGGGCCGGTGCCGAGTTCGTCGCGATGGCGACGGACGATCCGGACGCAGCGATCGCCACCAAGGTCCGGGAGGTCCACCCGGACGTCGAGGTGGCCGACGATCCCGACGAGCTGGCCGTCCGGGACGGCATCGACCTGGTCGTCACGGCCGCGGTGCCGGACCGGCGCGGGCCGATCGCCGTCGCGGCGCTCCGGGCCGGCAAGGACGTGGTCGCCGACAAGCCGGGCTGCGTATCTCTTGATCAACTCGCCGAGATCGAGAAGGCGGTCGCCGAGACCGGCCGGTTCTGGTCGGTGACGTTCTCGGAGCGGTTCGAGGTCAAGTGCGTGATCAAGGCCGGCGAGCTGGTCCGGGAGGGCCGGATCGGCACGGTCGTGCAGACCCTCGGGCTCGGCCCGCACCGGGTCGGCGACCGCGGCCACCTCGGCGACGGCAAGGGCCGGCCGGACTGGTTCTTCGACAACCAGCGCTACGGCGGCATCATCGCCGACATCGCCTCGCACCAGATCGACCAGTTCCTCTGGTTCACCGGCTCGGAGACGGCCGAGGTCGTCGCCAGCACGGTCGGCAACTTCGCCAACCCGGACACGCCCGGCCTGCAGGACTTCGGGGAGGTGCTGCTGCGCAGCGAGAACGCGCAGGGCTACGTCCGGGTCGACTGGTACACCCCGGCGGGGTTGCCGACCTGGGGCGACGGGCGGCTGATGGTGCTCGGCACCCAGGGCTACATCGAGATGCGCAAGTACATCGACCTGGAGGGCCGGGAGGGTGGCAACCACCTGTTCCTGGTCGATCAGGAGGGCACCCACTACATCGACTGCAGCGACGTCGTGCTGCCGTACTACCCGGCCCTGGTCCAGGACGTACGGGAGCGGACCACGACGGCCGCGCCGCAGCAGCACACGTTCGAGACGATGCGGCTGGCGTTGACCGCCCAGCAGAACGCCACGGTTCGGGGCGCGGCGCGGTGAATACAGTGCAGAAAGGGAATGATCGGAAACTGAAGGTCGCCGTCGTCGGCTGCGGCGGGATCAGCCGCCGGCATCTGGAGGGGTACGCCGACTCCGGCCGGACCGAGCTGGTCGGGGTCGCCGACATCGTGCCCGAACGGGCCGAGGCGGCGGCGGAGAAGTTCGGGTCGAAGCCGTACGGGAACGTCACCGAGCTGCTGTCGGCGCAGCAGCCGGAGCTGGTCTCGGTGTCGACTCCACCCGGCAGCCATGCCGAGATCGCGATCGAGGTGCTCCGCGCGGGCGCCTCGGTGTTGATCGAGAAGCCGCCGGTGCTGTCGCTGGCCGAGTTGGACGCGATCGCCGAGGCGGAGCAGGCGAGCGACGGCTCCGCGTACGTGATCTTCCAGCACCGGCACGGTTCCGGCGCGCTCCGGGCGGCCGATCTGCTGGCCAGCGGCGCGCTCGGCGCCCCGCAGGTCGCGGTTTGCGAGACGCTCTGGTACCGGCCGCGCAGCTACTTCGATCCGGACTGGCGCGGCACCTGGGTGGGCGAGGGCGGCGGCCCGACGCTCGGCCACGGGATCCACCAGATCGACCTGCTGCTGCACCTGCTCGGGCCGTGGAAGACGATCACCGCGACGGCCGTCCGGCTGGACCGGCCGGTGCAGTTCGAGGACGTGTCACTGGCCACGGTGATCTTCGAGAGCGGTGCCGTCGCGACCGTGATCAACAGCCTGCTGTCGCCACGCGAGCTGAGCCGGATCCGGATCGACACGACCGGCGGCTCCCTCGAAGTCGATCATGTGTACGGCTACAAGGACGCCGACTGGACCTTCCACCCGGCACCCGACGCAGGCCGGGCCGCCAAGCTCGGGGCCGATCCCGGCGTCCGCACCGCGACCGGCGACCTGGCCGCCGCGGGCGCCGCCGATGATCATGACACCGATCCGTGGGCCGCCTCCACCGGGACCGAGGTGCCGAGCAGCCACAAGGCCCAGTTGAACCGCGTGATCGACGACCTGCTCGCCGGGCGCACCCACGACACCACGCTGGCCAGCACCCGGCCGACGATGGAGTTCGTCACCGCGCTCTACGCCTCGTCGATCACCGGCGGCCCGGTGAACCGGGCCGACCTGACCCCGGGACACCCGTACTACCCGGCCCTGCACGGCAACGTCTCACAGGAGGAGATCGACGCGTCGATGGCGATCTGACGTCTACGAACGGGAGCCGCCCGTTGTCCGTTACTCCTTGGACATGCGGGCGGCTCCCACGTTCGGTTCGTCAGGCAGACGTGATCACCAGGTGCAGCGCCTCGAGTACGGACTCGGCTCGCTGCTTCGGGCTGCGGTCCGCCGTGCCCGCGCGCACCTTGGCGCCGAGGAGGACGTCCGGCCTGCCCGCAGCCCGAGTGCGCGCGATGTGCTCGGCGGTGAGCAGCGAGGCCGGTTCGATCGGCGCCGGCGGCAGGTGCGCGTCGACCCAAGCGGAATGACCGTTGAGCGGCACATCGGCGACCCCGGAGAAGATCAGTCCCGACAAGAGCTCACCCGCCTCTCTCACGTGGGCCACGGCGCCCTCCGGGCTCCGCGTCTCGATCACCGACCTGGCCCAGTTGATCACGACGCCGAGCCCGAGGTCCCGCGCGACCGACAACTCGTCGGCCAACGCCAGGAATCCCTTCTCCGGTTCGTGTCCGGCCATGACCGCGTCGCAGTGTTCCAGGAGGATCGCCGCCCCGGACCAGTCCCAGTCCGCGATCTCCGACAACGACTCCGCCAGGGCCTCGGGGGTGCCCGTCCGGGACGGGGCCGACTGGAGTTCGATCGCGGCCACGGTCAGGCCCGATCGTTCGATCGCGTCCCGAATCGATCGTGTCACCGCGACGGCCTCGCGGCGTCCGGCCGGATCGGTGGACGCGAGTCCGTAGGCCGGGTCGTTGCGGCTCCGGATCCCGGTGACGGGCGCGGCGGTCACGACGTGTCGCCACTCGGTCGGCAACGCGCCGGCCAGCCACCGCTCCTCGTCATCGATGAACGGCAGTTCGAGGCCGCCGATCAGGTCAGACTCTGTCAGGCGGCTCAGGAACGCGGCTTGGTCGGCGGATTCGGGCGGGGCGGCGGGATACGCACCGGCAATCAGTCGCATCGCGCCAGGATAGATGGAACAGGATTTCATATTTCGCCCAGGCACCGAGTTCCCTCGTGCGCGAAGCTGTGGGCCGACCCCGGGCCGCCGGGGACGATCATGATACGGACGACCCGAAACCCGCTCGCCGTCCGGTGATCGGCGCACGTAGCATCGGTCGAGACGCAGCCTTGCGAGGGGAGCACCGTGACGCTCGACCACACCGACCAACTGGCGACGACCAACCCGGCAGCGCAGCCGATCCTCAGTTCCGCGACGCGGGCCTTGGACCGGCTGGCCGAGCTCGGTGAACCCGTCGATCCAACGCTTCGCGAGGCGGTGAGCGCGCTGGCCGACCGGCCGGACGCCGACCTCGCCGACGAACTGCGGCGGCTGCTCGCGCCGCACCTGCTGCTCGAACTCACCGTGGGCCGGCACGGTCCGGAGACCCTGGTCCAGCACGGTGATCCGGCGCGCGTGGTGCAGGGCGGCTGGAACAGTTTCCTGCTCTGTGCGGTGAATCCGGGCGGGCTGGAGGCCGCGTTCTCGGTGTCCGGCGGCGGCAGCGACGTGACCCGGGCGGGCGGGATGGTCACCCGGCCGTACCTGCCGGACCGGATCGAGCACGCCGCGACGATCCGCGACAAGTGGTGGTACGAGCTCAAGCTGGACGGTCCGGGCACCCTGACCGGCCGCGAGCTGGAATTCTTCGTGATCAGCCTGTACAGCCGCGACGCCGGCCGCCGCGCCGCACCGATCAGCGTCTCCCGGACCGGCCGGCCGACCGACGGCAACGCCGGGGACAGCTGGACCCAGACCCAGCGGCGCCGGCTCTCCACGGTCGGCTCGGCGTCCGTCGACCTCGAGCTCGACGCGGCGCCGGCGCACGACGTCGTGCTGGACCTGCGCGATGCCGACGGCCGGACCTGCGTCGCCTCGATCATCACGAAGGACGACCTGGGCCGGGTCTATCCGAGCCGCGGGCTGCGGCTGGCCCCGGACATGTTTTTCCAGGACCAGGTGTACCGCTCGACCGGCGAGATCCTGCGGCTGCCCGCGGGGGAGTACGCGGTCACGGCCTGGCGCGGCCCCGAGTACCGGCCGGTGACGACCCGGTTCACCGTCGATCCGGCGGGTCCGGCGCAGCTCTCCGTACAGCTGGATCGGTGGATCGACCCGTCGACCCGCGGCTACTACTCGGGCGACCCGCACATCCACGGCGGCGGCTGCTCGCACTACAGCCAGCCGACCGAGGGCGTGTCGCCGGAGACCATGATCAGGCACGCCCGCGGCGAGGCCATCTGGGTGTCCAGCGTGCTCACCTGGGGGCCTTGCTACTACTACCAGAAGCAGTTCTTCACCGGCCGCAGCATCAGCCCGCCGGCGATCTTGGAACACCCGTCGCACCAGGAGGCGAACGGCGTCACCTGGCAGCCGCAGCCCACCCAGACCGACGGCGAGAGCGTGCTCCGCTACGACGTCGAGATCTCCGGCTTCCCGTCCAGCCACTCGGGCCATTTGATCTTGCTCGGACTGACCGACCAGGACTATCCGGGGACGTCGGTGCTGGAGGACTGGCCGTCCTGGAATCTGCCGATCCACCAGTGGGCGCAGGCGCAGGGCGCGTTCACCGGGTTCGCCCACTGCGGGCTCGGCATGGCGACTCCGTCCCGGGACCTGCCCAACTTCGACCTGCCGCCGTTCTCCTCGATCGGCTCCAACGAGCTCGTGGTCGACGTCCCGCACGGGGCGGCGGACTTCATCGCCGGCGCCGAGTTCGGGCTCGCGGCCGAGATGAACGTCTGGTACCACCTGCTCAACACCGGCTTCCGGACGCTGATGCTCGGCGAGACCGACTTCCCCTGCGTCTCCGACGAGCGTCCCGGCATCGGCCGCACGTACGTCTCGCTGCCGGAACCGCCGGCCGGCGACCGCGCGCTGGAGGCCTGGATCGACGGCCTGCGGACCCGCTCCTCGTACTTCGGGGACGGGCGGAGCCACGCCTTCGACGTGGCCCTGGACGGCGACCAGTCCCGGGAACAGCGGCGGGCCGCCGCCGGGCCGGTCCGGCTGACCGCGACCGTCGCCGCGCTGCTGCCCGAGCAGCGGCCGGAACCGAGCGTGCCCGACTTCGACTACGACCTCGCGCCGGCCGAACTCACCGTGCCGAGCGACGGTTCCTCGGACTGGGACGCGTCGGCCTGGCACCTGGAATGGGCCCGGATCGGCGACACCCGCACCGTCGCCGTCGAGGCCGTCGTCAACGGACAGGCCGTCGCGCGGCAGGAGATCGTCGCCGACGGGAGCGAGCAGGAGGTGAGCTTCGACCTCGACCTGGAGCGCTCGTCCTGGGTGGCGTTGCGGCTGTTGCCGAGCCTGCACACCTCGCCGGTCTTCGTCGAGATCGGCGGCCGGCCGATCCGCGCCTCGCGCCGGAGTGCGCAGTGGCTGCACGACTGCGTGGACCAGCTGTGGGAGGTCAAGCACGGCTTCATCCGGCCGGCCGAGCGGCCGGCGGCACGGTTCGCCTACGACCAGGCGCAGGCCGTCTATGCCGCGCGCCGCGACGAGAGCGAGGTCGACTGATGTCCTGCGAACCGGGCTGTTCCTGCTGTACGCCGGCCGTCGATGACGCCGCGTTCGTGGTGACGATCAACCCCGAGGGCCGGGTGGAGGCGGCGCGGACCGAGCTCGCCGTTGCGCCGGTCCGGCCGGGGGAGTGGGCCGAGATCGATGTCGCCGTGCTCAACCAGGGGTACGTGACCGGCCCGCTGCAGCTGCGCTGGTCCCGGCTGCCCGGCGTCGAGGTCGACGCTCCGGACACCGAGCTGACCGGAGCGGCCCGGCAGGACACCCGGTTCCGGGTCCGGCTCGCCGACCGCGGCGCCGCCGACGTCACCTTCCGTTTCTGGGCCCTCGGCGCCCTCGGCGGCCTGGCCAACAAGAACACCGCGCAGCTTTACGTACGCACTGCTTCCTGACGATGTCGAAAGCCGCGTGGCGGCTCCGTTCCAGGTGCAGAGACGGCCGGAGTGGCCGGATCTCACCGCAACGGAAGGATCGTCATGCGCAAGCTCGTCGTACAGCAGTGGGTCACCGTCGACAACATCGCCGCCGAGGAGGACGGCGGCCTCAGCTTCGTCGACGTGGAACCCTTCTCCGAGACCACCGACCCCGCGTACAAGGCCGCCATGATGGGGCTGATCGACTCGGTCGACACCTTGATCCTCGGGGCGCGGACCTACGCCCAGTCCACCGGCTGGGCGGACGCCGAGGGCCAGGGTGAGTACGGGGAGAAGCTCAACAACCTCACCAAGTACGTCGCCTCGACGACCCTGACCGAGGCACCCTGGGGCGACTTCCCTGCCGCGACCGTGACCCGCGACCCGATCACCACCGTGCGGGACCTGAAGGAGCAGAACGGCCAGGATCTCTGGCTGTGGGGGAGTCTGGACTTGATGCAGGCGCTGCTGGCCGCCGGCGCCGTCGACGAGATCCGGCTGCTCGTCTGCCCGACCTCGCGCGGCAAGGGGCGGCGTGTGTTCGAGGACCGGCAGGACCTGAAGCTGATCCAGGCGACCGGGTTCTCGAACGGCGTACTCCTGCTGCGCTACGCGATCATCCGGTGAGGCCGCCCCGCTCCTTCCGACCGCTACTCGGTGTTACTGTATAGTGGTACTTGGTAACACTCAGTACCGAGGTGTAGGTGGTGGGGATGGACGACCTGACGGAGTTGCTCAAGGGCACCCTGGAGGGCTGCGTGCTCGAGATCATCAGCGGCGAGGAGACGTACGGCTACGCGATCACGCGCCGGCTGAACGAGCTCGGCTTCCCTGATGTGGTCGAGGGGACGGTCTACACGATCTTGGTCCGGCTGGAGCGGAACGGGCTCGTGCGAGTGACGAAACGGCCGTCCGAGCAGGGCCCGCCGCGCAAGTTCTATGCGCTCAACGCTGCGGGCCGAGCCGAACTCGCGACCTTCTGGGCCAAATGGGACTACCTCACCTCGCGCATCGACAAGCTCAAGGAGGGTGGCAGATGAACTTCTGGGAAACGATCACCGGCAGCGATCTGACCAGGGAATGGAAGGCGTTCGAAGCCCGGGCGGCGGCGCTGCCGGTCGACCACAAGGAGGCCTGGGACGAACTCAAGTTCAGTCTCGCGGTCCCGGGGGATTTCTCGGGGCGCAAGCTGATGCCGATCCTGGACGGCGTCCTCGGCCTGCTCGAGGAGGCGGCGGCCGAAGGGCAGAGCGCCCGCGACGTGCTGGGCGACGACCTGGCCGGCTTCGGCGCGGCCCTGACCGGCGGCCAGGGGAGCCGGACCTACCGGGATCGCTGGCGGGAGCAGCTGAACCGCAACGTCGCCCGCAAACTCGAACGGCTCGGAGGCTGACATGGGAATCCACGACATCATCGAGGGCAAGAAGCAGTGGCGGGCCCACCTGGCCCGGGTCAAGGCACTCCCGCCGGACTACCGGATCGTCTACCAGGAGCTGCAGCGCTACCTGTTCAAGGTCGGCCCGGTCTCGCTCACCGAAGGCAACCTGCTCGCGGAACTCGTCGACTTCTTCGAGGAGGGCGTCGCGGCCGGCAAGGGTGTCCTCGAGCTCACCGGCAAGGACGTCGCCGCGTTCTGCGACGAGTTGATCAAGGACACGCCCACCTACGCCGACCAGTACCAGGAAGCCGCCGGCACCCGCCCGCCAGCTTCGCCGAGTGGACGCTAAGGGCAACTCCCGCGCGATTTCGCTGCCCTTGGCGTCCAATCGATGCGAGCTGCGGGATCAGTGCGTGTGCGCGATCCCGAGTTCGTGCATCCGCTCGTGCTCCTCGCGCTCCTTCATCCGTTGCGCGATCCGGGCCTGAACCTCGGGGCGGCGCAGCGGCGGCACGTTCTTCGGCGGCTGTCGGCGCTCCGGCAGGGAGCCGAGCAGTCGCGTCACGATGCCGGCGATCTCGTCGGTGGCCTGCTCCACCTGGTCCCGGGTGGCGTCGGTCACCTTCGTGACGCCGGTGACCTTGCGGACGAACTGGAGGGCGGCGGCGGTGATCTCCTCGTCCGTGGCGGGCGGCTCGAGTCCACGCAGTGTGGTGATGTTTCGGCACATGCTCCGAACCTACCTGCGGGCGATGACACCCGGCACCCACTTACACTCGGGCCGGTGAGCGGGGAACGGCTGGACCGGGCGACCTTCCTGGCGACGCTGCCGCGGCGCCGGATCGGGGCCGGTGCGCTGTTCCGGGACGAGGCGGGCCGGGTGCTGCTGGTGGAGCCGACCTACCGGCCGGACTGGCTGCTGCCGGGCGGGACGGTGGAGGCCCACGAGGCTCCGGCGGAGGCCTGTCGGCGCGAGGTGCTGGAGGAGCTGGGGCTGGATCGTCCGATCGGCCGGCTGCTGGTGATCAACTCCAACCGGCCGGAGCCGCCGACGGATCCGTACGGCTCACTGCAGTTCGGCTACGACGGCGGCGTCCTGACCGAGCAGGAGCTCGCGGCGATCCGGTTGCCGGCCGACGAACTGAGGTCGTACGCACTCGTCGAGGTGGACCGGATCGGTGATTATCTCGGACCGCGAAGCCGCCGGCTGGTCACCGCCGGGCTGGCCGCGGTGGCCGACGGCACGTTGCACGAGCTCGGCTGACGTGGACCTCAAATTGACCCTGCTTTGCCCGCGGCGATAGGCTGTCGTGTCGCTGTGGCCTGCGCGACCTCGGACGGAGTGGGTCACGCTCGTACACCCTGGGCAGCTGGCAGCAGGTCAAGGTTCTCGGCGGAACGGATTGTACGGAAGGGCCGCAGCAACCCGAATTTCTAGTCCAGCCATATCGGAGCCCTACTACATGACGTCCTCCCTAGAAGCGCCGCCGCAGGTTGCGGTAGACGACTTCAGTTCGCCGGAAGCCTTCCTCGAGGCTATCGACGCAACAATCAAGTACTTCAACGACGGCGACATTGTCACTGGAACCGTCGTCAAGGTCGACCGTGACGAGGTCCTGCTCGACATCGGTTACAAGACCGAAGGGGTCATCCCCTCCAAGGAACTCTCGATCAAGCACGATGTCGATCCTCACGACGTGGTCAGCGTCGGCGACGAGGTCGAGGCCCTGGTCCAGCAGAAAGAGGACAAAGAGGGCCGGCTGATCCTGTCCAAGAAGCGGGCTCAGTACGAGCGCGCCTGGGGCACGATCGAGAAGATCAAGGACGAGGACGGCGTGGTCACCGGTCAGGTGATCGAGGTCGTCAAGGGTGGCCTGATCCTCGACATCGGTCTGCGCGGCTTCCTGCCGGCCTCCCTGGTGGAGATGCGTCGGGTCCGGGACCTCCAGCCGTACGTCGGCCAGGAGCTCGAGGCGAAGATCATCGAGCTGGACAAGAACCGCAACAACGTCGTGCTGTCTCGCCGGGCCTGGCTCGAGCAGACCCAGTCCGAGGTGCGGCAGTCCTTCCTCACCCAGCTGCAGAAGGGCCAGATCCGCAAGGGTGTTGTGTCCTCGATCGTCAACTTCGGCGCGTTCGTCGATCTCGGCGGCGTGGACGGCCTGGTGCACGTGTCCGAGCTGTCCTGGAAGCACATCGATCACCCCTCCGAGGTGGTCGAGGTCGGCCAGGAGGTCACGGTCGAGGTGCTGTCGGTCGAGATGGACCGCGAGCGCGTCTCGCTGTCTCTGAAGGCGACCCAGGAAGATCCGTGGCAGGCGTTCGCGCGGCTGCACCAGATCGGTCAGATCGTTCCGGGCAAGGTCACCAAGCTGGTGCCGTTCGGTGCGTTCGTCCGGGTCGAGGACGGCATCGAGGGCCTGGTCCACGTCTCCGAGCTGGCCGAGCGCCACGTGGAGATCCCGGAGCAGGTCGTCCAGGTCAGCGACGACGTGATGGTCAAGATCATCGACATCGACCTGGAGCGTCGCCGGATCTCGCTGTCGCTCAAGCAGGCCAACGAGAGCGTCGACGTCAGCTCGGACGAGTTCGACCCGGCCCTCTACGGCATGACGGCGAACTACGACGATCAGGGCAACTACATCTACCCCGACGGCTTCGATCCGGAGACGGGCGAGTGGCTCGAAGGGTACGAGGAGCAGCAGGCGGCCTGGGAGCAGCAGTACGCCGAGGCTCATGCCCGCTGGGAGGCGCACAAGAAGCAGGTGGCCGAGGCCGAGAACGGCGACGTTGTCGCGCCGCCGCCGTCCGCTTCGTACTCGAGCAGCACCAGTGGCTCCGCTCCGACCCCCGCCGCGCCGGAAGGCTCGCTGGCTTCGGACGAGGCGCTGCAGGCACTGCGCGAGAAGTTGACCGGCAGCAGTAACTGATCACCACGAACGGCCCCGGACGCGATAGCGTCCGGGGCCGTTTCGTCTTATCTGCAAAGGATTCTGGATGCGGATCGCGTTGACCGGCGGCATCGCGTCGGGCAAGACGGCGGTGTCGGACCTGCTCCGCGAGCGCGGTGCGGTGATCATCGACTCCGACCTGCTGGCCCGCGAGGTGGTCGCCCCCGGCACGCCCGGACTGGCCGCGATCGTGGAGCGGTTCGGACCCGGCGTCCTGGACGGCGACCAGCTGGACCGGGCGGCGCTGGGCAAGATCATCTTCGCCGACCCGGCGGCCCGGCGGGATCTCGAGGCGATCACCCATCCGCTGGTCCGGCAGCGCGCCGAGGAGCTGGAACGCGCGGCGCCCGACGACGCCGTGGTGATCCAGGTGATCCCGCTGCTGGTCGAGGCCGGCCTGGCCGACGGGTTCGACCTGGTGATCGTCGTCGACGCCGATCCGGCCCAGCAGCGGGAGCGGCTGCGCCGCCGCAACGGGCTGGACGAACGGCAGGTCGAGGAGCGGCTGGCGGCCCAGGCGAGCCGGGCGGATCGGCTGGCCGCGGCCGACCTGGTGGTGGACAACACGGGCCCGGCCGAGCGGCTGCCGGGCGAGGTGGACCGGTTGTGGCGGCGGGTCCACGACATTCGAGAGCCGAAGTGACATACTCTCCGGCGGACGCACCCTGCGGCCGGTGAGTTCGGCTGCACCTTCCGGGTGATCGTCGAACGACGCCGTTGCTGATACGGCCAAGCCCGTAGGAGGACTCGCGTGGAGTGTCCACGATGCCGAGCCGAACTCCCCGAGGTCGCGCACTACTGTCACGTCTGCGGCCAGGACCAGCGCTCCGGTGACCAGGCGCGCCGGAAGGCGTTCGCCGTCAAGCCGGACGAACCGGTCACCTCGTTCGCGCTGATCTCGACGATCATGCCGCGCGGGACCGGGGAACGTCCGCAGACGTACCGGATCGCTCTGGTGTTCGCGTTGGTGGTCGCGCTGGTCGCGGCGATCTTCGGAGCGCTGCCGATCGCCGTCCTGGTGGCCGCGTTCGCGATCCCGCTCGTCTACATCGTCTATCTGTACGACGTGAACCTGTGGGACGACGCCCCGGTGCCGGTGACCGCGATGGCGTTCGGCCTGACCGGTGTGCTGGCGATCGTCTTCACCATCGTCTGGTGGACGGGCCTGGGCGGCCCGCGGGTGATCACCTCCGACCTGGAGGGTCTGGGCAGCGGCCCGACCGTCGGCGGCTTCCTGATCGCGGCGCTGCTGGTGCCGATCATCGGCGAGGCGATCCGGCAGGTCGGTCCGCTGGTGCTGGCCAGCCGGCCGCAGTTCGACGACCTGATGGACGGCCTGACCTTCGGCGTGATCTCCGGCGTCTCGTACGCGACGTTCGACACCCTGGTCCGGCACTGGGACCTGCTGACCGGCGGCCTGCAGGCGGCGGACCCGGGCGTCTGGGTGCCGCTGATGTTCCTGGAGGGCTTCGTCAAGCCGCTGCTGATGGGCACCGCGACCGGCATCGCCTGCGCCGAGTTCTCCGGCCTGGGCCGGGGCTACGACGGCTTCACGCCGCGTTACTTCCGCGGCCTGGTCGAGGCCGTGGTGGCCAACATCGCTTACCAGGCGGGCATCTACCTGTTCTCGTTCCTGGGCAACCTCGCCCTGAGTATTTCGCTGAACGTGATCTGGGGCGTGCTGATCCTGGCCATCCTGATCCTTCGGGTACGGACCGTGCTGCACACCGGCCTGATGGAGGCCGCGCTGGAGCGCACCGCCCGCGAGGGCGGCGTCGGCGAGGACGGCGAGCTGGGCTTCTGCGCCCGCTGCGAGATGCCGCTGCTCGAGCACGCCGCCTTCTGCAACGCGTGCGGGACGGCGGTCCGGGTGCAGCCGAAGGCGCATCATGTCCGCGGCCGGGCCGTGGTGGCTACGGCCGCCGCGCTGCCCGACGGTGGGATGCCGGGCTCCGCCGAGACCGAGGACACCGTGCCGGTGTATCCGGATGCGCAGCAGCCGCCGGCCGGCGTGGCCGAGGACCGGGCGCCCGAGATGCCGCCCGCTCCGGCCGAGCAGACCGCGACGTTCGACGACGCCCCGGCCGAGCAGACCGCGTCGTTCGACGACGCCCCGGCCGAGCAGGTCGGTCCGGCCGACGAGACCGTACCGGCGGACGAGGGTGTGCCGACGGACGAAGCCGGGCTGACGGACGAGGCCGGGCTGACGGACGAGGCCGGGCTGGGCGAAGCCGAGCAACCGGGGACCGCGGAGGAGGCCGAAGCATCGGCGCCGGAAGCGCGTCCCACCGACGGTGAGGAGGGCCGGTCGTGAGCCAGCAGCCGGGACAGTGGGGCCAGCAGCAGGGCGGTCAGCCGGGCTGGCCGCCGCAGCAGGGCCAGCCGCAGCAGCCCCAGCAGCCGCAACAGCCGCCGCAGCAGGGCTGGGGTCAGCAGCAGGGCGGCTACGGCCAGCAGCAGGGCGGCGGTTACGGGCAGCAAGGCGGCTACGGCCAGCAGGGTGGCTACGGGCAGCAGGGCGGCTACCAGCAGCCCGGCCAGCAACAGGGCTACCAGCAGCCGGGCTATCAGAACCGGCCCGGCGGTGGGTACGGCGGCGGTGGCGGCGGCTATCAGCAGCCGCCGGGCGGCTCCGGCCAGCCACCGCAGCAGCGCAGCGGTGCCATGGTGATCGGCATCGTGGTCGCGGCGGTCGTGCTGCTGGTCGCGATCGGCGGCATCTTCATGCTGCTGAACCGCAACGCCGCCGGCCCCGAGGCGACGATCACGCCGACCAACACGCAGCCGCCGAGCGACGGCCCGACCGAGGATCCCTCCGAGGACCCGTCGGAGGACCCGTCCAGCGAACCGCCGTCGGAGGATCCGACCAGCGAGGCACCGTCGGACGACCCGACCGGCGGCGGCAGTGGCGGCGGCGAGGAGGTCAGCCTCGGCAACGGCGTCAGCGTACGCATCCCGAACGGCTGGTCCGATCTCGGCAAGAGCGGCTCGGTGGTCCGGTACAGCAACGGTGAGGACCAGTGGACCGGCCAGACCGTGACCAACGTCGGCGACTCGGTCGACCAGGTCTGCGACTCGTTCATGCAGCAGGTCGCCAAGAAGATGACCAACGCCAAGTTCCTGGAGGCCAAGGCCTCCGAGGCGTCCGGCCTCACGCTGGCCAGCTGCGGCGTGACCGGCACGGTCACCGGCAGCGGCGGTTCGGGCCAGCTCATGGTCAACTGCCTGATGGCGCTGAAGTCGGACGGCACGCTGGCCGCCAGCACCGTCTACTACACGCCGAACAGCGACGAAGAGAAGCTCAGCAAGGACTGGGGCGCGATCAACGGCTCGATGCTCACCTCGATGATCTGAGCCCGTTGAGCGTCTGGTGAGTCAACAGGGATGGGGCCCGCCGCCGCAGGGCGGCTGGCCCCAGCACCCGGTCCCGGCACCGAGGCCGCCCCGTCGCGGCCGCACCGGGATCATCGCGCTGGTCACCGTGCTCGTCGGACTGCTCTGCGCGGTCGGCGTCGTCTTCGTGGTGTTCCGCGACAGCTTCGACGAGATCGCCCAGTTGCTGGAACCGATGGGGGACTCGGGTCCCGGCGGCACGATGGACCTCGGCAACCAGGTCACCGTGACCGTGCCCGACGGTTGGGACGTCAAGCAGCCGAAGGCCGTGCAGTACGAGCCTGCCAGTGCGAGCCGCGGACTCTCGACGGTGAGCGGCAATACGTATCGGAAGATGCGGCAGAGCCCGGCCGACCTGTGCAACGATTACCTGCGCTCCATGGCCCGTGTGGGCATCGCCAACGCCGTGTACACCGACGCGACGGTGATCAAGTCGTCGGGCGACACCGTCGCGGTGCTGTGCGAGGTGACCGGCACCGCCACCGGCGGCTTCGGTTCCGGGCCAACCGGCCGGCGCTGCGTCGTGGCCAGGGCCGAGCCCGGCCTGACCGCCCAACTCACCCTGCGCTACCGCCCCGGGTCGACCAAGGAGGAGACCCTGCAGGACTTCGGCACGATGGCCGACTCGATGTGGGAGACCTTGATCGACTGAGCGATCGCGGGTTGTCAGTGCCGGGTCGTAGGCTCGACGCATGCGTCCGCTGGATGATCTGATCCGTACTGTTGCGCCGTTCAAGGTGCACAGCGACTTCGACCCTGCCGGCGACCAGCCGCAGGCGATCGCCGACCTGGAGCGCCGGCTGGCCGCCGGCGAACAGGACGTCGTGCTGCTCGGCGCGACCGGCACCGGCAAGACGGCGACGGTGTCCTGGCTGGCCGAGCGGGTGCAGCGGCCGATGCTGGTGATGCAGCCGAACAAGACGCTGGCCGCGCAGTTCGCCAACGAGCTGCGCCAGTTCTTCCCGAAGAACGCGGTCGAGTACTTCGTCTCGTACTACGACTACTACCAGCCGGAGGCGTACGTTCCGCAGACGGACACGTACATCGAGAAGGACTCCTCGCTCAACGAGGAGGTCGAGCGGCTCCGCCACTCGGCCACCAACTCGCTGCTGACCCGGCGCGACGTGGTGGTCGTGGCGACCGTCTCGGCGATCTACGGCCTGGGCAGCGCGGAGTCGTATCTGGATCAGATGGTGCAGCTCCGGGTCGGCCAGGAGTTCGACCGCGACGCGTTGCTGCGCAAGCTGGTCGCGATCCAGTATGTGCGCAACGACCTGGCCGGGACCCGTGGCACGTTCCGGGTCCGCGGCGACACCCTCGAGGTGTTCCCGAAGTACGAGGAGATGGCGGTCCGGGTCGAGTTCTTCGGCGACGAGATCGAGGCCCTGTCGACGATGCACCCGCTGACCGGCGAGGTGGTCTCGGAGGACCAGGAGGTCTTCCTGATGCCGGCCAGCCACTACTCGGCCGGGCCGGACCGGATGGAGCAGGCCATCGCCAAGATCGAGGCCGAGCTGGCCGAACGGCTGGCCGAGCTGGAGCAGCAGAACAAGCTGCTGGAGGCGCAGCGGCTGCGGATGCGGACCAGCTACGACATCGAGATGATGCGCCAGATCGGCACCTGCTCCGGCATCGAGAACTACTCCCGGCACATGGACGGCCGGGCGGCCGGCGAGCCGCCGAACTGCCTGCTGGACTATTTCCCGGAGGACTTCCTGCTGGTGATCGATGAGTCGCACGTGACCGTGCCGCAGATCGGCGGCATGTTCGAGGGCGACGCGTCCCGGAAGCGGACCCTGGTCGACCACGGGTTCCGGCTGCCCAGCGCGCTGGACAACCGGCCGCTCCGGTTCGAGGAGTTCGTGGAGCGGATCGGCCAGACGATCTACCTGTCGGCGACGCCCGGCGACTACGAGATGGCTCGGTCCGACGGCTTCGTCGAACAGCTGATCCGGCCGACCGGCCTGGTCGACCCGGCGGTCGTGATCAAGCCGACCCAGGGCCAGATCGACGACCTGATGGGGGAGATCAAGATCCGGACCGAGAAGTCGGAACGGGTCCTGGTCACCACGCTGACCAAGAAGATGGCCGAGGACCTCACCGACTACCTGCTGGAGAACGGGATCAAGACCCGCTACCTGCACTCCGAGGTGGACACGTTGCAGCGGATCGAGTTGCTGCGCGGGCTGCGTACCGGCGCCTTCGACGTGCTGGTGGGGATCAACCTGCTCCGGGAGGGCCTCGACCTGCCCGAGGTGTCGCTGGTGGCGATCCTCGACGCCGACAAGGAAGGCTTCCTGCGCAGTGCGAAGAGCCTGATCCAGACCATCGGCCGGGCCGCCCGGAACGTGTCCGGCGAGGTGCACATGTACGCGGACAAGATCACCGACTCGATGGCCTCGGCGATCGAGGAGACCAACCGGCGGCGGGACAAGCAGGAGGCCTACAACAAGGCCAACGGGATCGACCCGCAGCCGCTGCGCAAGAAGATCGCCGACATCACCGACATGCTGGCCCGGGAGGACGCCGACACCGACGACCTGCTGTCCAAGCGGGGCGGCCGCCGGCAGAAGGCCGCCGTGCCGTCGCTGGGCAAGTCGGCCGATCTCAGCGAACGCGCCCGCGAACTCGCCGGCCTGCCCGCCGGTGACCTGGCCGACCTGGTCCAGGACCTGACCGACCAGATGCACACCGCGGCCGCCGACCTCCAGTTCGAGGTCGCCGCCCGGCTCCGCGACGAGATCTCGGAGCTGAAGAAGGAACTGCGGCAGATGGTCGAAGCCAACCGCTGAGTCGCCCGCCTGATCGCCCCGCGAGCACCGCTGCCGGAGCGGTGTGGTGGACATCTCACCTGACCGGAGCGGTGTTCCGGAATAGCGGGTGGTGCCGCGGCGCTGTGCTGAGCAGCGGCCGTTGGCCGGGGCGCAGCCGCCGGGCTTGTCAAATTTCCCAGCCCGGGTGAGTCCTGGAAGAATTGCCGCCTGGAGGGGAGTATTCCCCCGCGCGGCGTCGTCACCACGGCGGTCAGCGGATCACAGACCAGCGATCCGTGCGACTCCCCGGCGCCGTGGCCGGACACCCCCGGCGGAAGAGACCTCCGAGAGGGTTCCCCCTGCCCAAGTCTCGGAAGGCCACGCATGGACGTTCATCTGTACGCCTGGATCATCACGGTCGGCGTCACCGTCGCGATCCTGGCCATCGACGTACTCGTGATCGGCCGCCGGCCGCACGAGCCGTCGATGAAGGAAGCCGGCATCTTCATCGCCATCTACATCGCCCTGGCGGTGATCTTCGGGTTCGGCGTCTGGGCCGTCTCCGGTGCGCGCTACGCGGGTGAGTTCTTCGCCGGCTGGCTGACCGAATACAGCCTGTCGATCGACAACCTGTTCATCTTCATCATCATCATGGGTGCGTTGAAGGTGCCGCGGCACCTGCAGCAGTTCGCCCTGATGGTGGGCATCGTGCTGGCCCTGGTCTTCCGCGGCATCTTCATCGCGCTCGGCGCCGTGGTGATCAACGCGTTCGCCGGGGTGTTCTTCCTGTTCGGCGCGTTCCTGATCTTCACCGCGGTACGGCTCGTGATCGACTACCGCAAGCACGACGACGAGGACGAGGCACCGGACAACATCGCGATGCGGTGGGTCAAGCGCCGGATCCCTTCCACCCCTGACTTCCACGGCACCCGGATGGTCCCGCGGATCGACGGCCGCCGGATGGCGACGCCGATGCTGATGGTGATCATCGCGCTGGGCAGCACCGACCTGATGTTCGCGCTGGACTCGATCCCGGCGATCTACGGGCTGACCCAGGAGCCGTACCTCGTCTTCACCGCCAACGTGTTCGCGCTGATGGGGCTGCGGCAGCTCTACTTCCTGCTCGGCGGCCTGCTGCGCCGGCTGGTCTACCTGTCCCTCGGCCTCTCGGTGATCTTGGCCTTCATCGGCGTGAAGCTGCTGATGCACGCGCTGCACGCGACTCCGGTGCTGTCCTGGATCGGGATCGACCCGCACATCGTGCCGGAGGTGCCGACCTGGCTGTCGCTGATGGTGATCATCGTCGTGCTGGTGGTGACCACCGTGGCCAGCCTGATCAAGTCGAAGTGGACCGAAGATCACGACCCGGCCGAGCCCGCGACGCCGGCGGAGGAACTACGCTGATCCGCTGACGCGGTCCGGTTTCGGACCCAGGGGAGGTCGGCATGGACTACGACGAGATCGTCGCGACGATGAACGGCGACCCGACGGTACGCGAGCTGCTGGCGGCGCCGATCCCGGCGCGGCTCGCGTACCTCGGCCGGAACGGCGCACCTCGGGCCATCCCGGTCAGCTACCTGTGGAACGGGGCGGCCTTCGTGTTCGCGTCCCCGGTGGCCTGGGCCAAGGTCGAAGCGCTCCGGCTGAATCCGCAGGTCGCCCTCACCGTTGACGAGACGACCTTTCCGCCGCGCGGGTTCATGGCCCGCGGTACGGCCTCGATCGAGATCGTCCAGGGCGTTCCGGAGGAATACGTCGAGGCCTCGCGGCGCATCGTCGGCGAGGAGCTGATGCCCTCCTGGGAGGCCGAGGTCCGCGGCAAGATCGACGAGATGGCGCTGATCACGATCACGCCCACCTGGTTGAAGGTGGTCGACTTCGACACCCGGTTCCCGGGACCCGGCTAGGCCGAAATATCGGTGGCGGTGGGCGGACCGATCGGCCAGGGTGGTCGATCATGACGACCTCGGTGCCGCTGAACGGACTCTCGCTCACCCTGAATTCACCGATCGACCCGGACCGGCTGGACCGGATCGTGGCCGACCTGGCCACGGCCCGGCCGCGGACGGTGGTCGATCTCGGCTGCGGCTGGGGCGAGGTGCTGTTCCGGGTGCTCGAGGCGGTACCCGACGCGACCGGTATCGGGATCGACCTTGAGTCCGTCGACATCGACCGTGGCCGCCAGACCGCCGAGGCCCGGGGACTGGCCGACCGGGTCCGGCTCGAGGCGGGCGACGCCTCGACCCACCGCGGCAGCTACGACCTGGCGCTCAGCGTCGGGGCCCACCACGCGCTCGATCCGGACGTCGGCCGGGCCCTGACGGCGCTCCGCGGCCTGGTCGTCGACGGCGGCCGGCTGCTGTTCGGCGTCGACTACTGGCTGAGCGAGCCGCCGCCGGAACGGCTCAAGATCATGTGGGGCGGGTCGACCCTGGCCGAGAGCCGGCCGCTCGGCGAGGTCGTCGACGCGGCCGCCGCCGCGGGCTGGCGGCTGCTGGACCTGCACGAGGTGTCCCAGTCCGAGTGGAACGCGTACGAATGCGGGCTGGTGCGCAACCAGGAGGAGTGGCTGCTGGCCCATCCCGATCATCCGGACGCCGCCGGCCTGCGCCGCCGGCTGGACGAGGGCCGCCGGGAGTGGCTCGCCGGGCACCACGGCTACCTGGGCTTCGCCTGGCTCACCCTCGGCGCCCTGTCCCGCTCGGCCTGAGCCGAACTACCGCACACCGGCGAGCACGGTCTCGATCCGCTGCCAGGTCGACGCCGCAGCGCCGGGATCGTGGTCGGGCAGGGTCGGGTCGGTGAAGAAGTGCCCGGCCCCCGGGTAGCGGAACAGCGCGCCGTCCGCACCGGTCGCGGCGACGCTGTCCTGGAACGCCACCAGCCGATCCTCCGGTGCGAACCGGTCGCCGACCGCGACGTGGGTCTGGACCGGGGTGCCGGGGGCGACGCCGGCCGGCACCGGAGTGGTCGCGTGCAGCAGCAGAACGGCAGCGGCCGCGAGCCGCTCCGGCCACAACTCGGCGATCACGCCGACGCCCATCGAGAACCCGCACAGCACCGTCCGGGGCGGCAGGTCGCGGACCGCGTCGGCGGCGCGGCCCAGCACGGTGTCCCAGCCGATCCGGCGCTGCAACGCGAACCCGGCCGGCACCGACGGGACCCCGTCCACCTCGGCCGCGGTCTCGCCGCCGAACAGATCGGGGACCACTACCCGGTGACCGGCCCGGCGGATCCGGTCGGCCGCCGCCAGCTCCACCGGCCGCAGTCCCAGGGTGGAGTGGAAGATGATCACCGGTACCGGCTCCGCGCGCTGCATGGTGATCATTCTGCCGGGCCCGTGATGATCATGCTCGGTTCAGCCGCCGCGGGGCCGCATCGCGGCGAGCGCGTCGACGTCGCTGATCGTCCCGGTCAGGTACGTCTCGGCCCAGGCCGCCACGTCCGGATAGCCCGACTCCGCGATCACCTGGGCGATCACGGCGTCCGGGGCGGTCGCGGTCCGTCGCAGTGACACCTGGCCGTCTGCGAGCAGGGCCCAGGCCCCGCCGACGTTCCCGTACGGCATCCCGACGCTGCCCGGATTGATCACGGTCCGCCGGTCGACCAACCGGACGTACGGCATGTGGGTGTGCCCGCAAACGACGGTCCGCACCGATGCGGAGAGCCCGGCGAAGACCTCGGCCCAGCGTTCGACGGGGGAGTCGACCAGCACGACCTCGTCGTCGTCCCGTGGTGTCCCGTGGCAGAACACGACCTCGCCGAACCCGTCGACGTCGAGCACGACCGGATGCGGCAGCCCCGCCAGCAGGTCGAGTTGATCATGACGGAGCCGGCCGGCTGCCCAGGCCGATTCGGGGATCGCGTCCGCCCGCGGCGACCGGGCCAGGTCGACCACTTCGCGGTCGGCGTTGCCGCGGACCAGGATTGCCCGGTCGCCCAGGCCGGCCAGCCGGTCCAGCGTCGGCACCGGCAGCGGCCCGGCGACATGATCACCGGTGATCACGATCCGGTCGGCGGCGATCACGTCCGGCTCCGCCAGGATCGCCTCCAGCACCGGCAGCACGCCGTGGATGTCGGACAGCACGGCCACCGAACGCACCATGATCAACTCAGCGGGGGGACGGGCCGAGCCGGCCGGCAGAGTCTGGGCGGGTGTGTCACGGCACGACCCTAACGCCCTACCGCCGCGCGCGGGCCGGCGTCCGTCGCCCGGCGACGACCTGACCCGTGGCCGGAACCGGACAAGTTCCCCCGCTGATCGGTGCCGAACGCAGCGGTCGGTGTTACCTTCGCCTTGGTGAAACGTTCCAATCTCTGCGAACAAGGAAGCTCGCTATGCACCTGCGCCCGCCCTCGGCTCCCCGTACCTCGCCCGCCACCCTTTCGGCGCGGCACCGTCCCCGCAGGTCGGGGCGCCTGTTGACCCGTCTGCTCGCCGTCTGCGCCGCTGCGGCCCTGCTGCTGTGCGCCGCGTGCACCGAGGCTGGTTCCGATGGCGGCAAGATCACGATCACGCTGGCCGGGCCGAACCAGTGGAACAACGATCCGAAGAGTTTCGGGCCGGAGTGGGAGGACCTGGTCCAGCGGTTCGAGGCGCAGGAGCCGTCGATCAACGTCGAGACGACCGTGCTCCCGCTGAAGGAGTTCGCGCAGACCCTGTCCACCCAGCTCGCCGCCGGCACCGCGCCGGAGCTCGTGTTCTCCCAGGCGCCGCACAAGCCCGAACAGGTGCACGCGCTCAATGCGTACCTGGAACAGCCCAACCCCTACGTCAAGGGCAACCAGCGCTGGATCGACCTGTTCAACCAGGACTACTTCGGAGCCAACGCGACCGCCGGGCGCAACGCGGCCGACGACTACGAGTTCATCCCGTTCAACCTGGTGATCATCGGCGTGTTCTACAACCAGGACCTGATGCAGGAGGCCGGGGTCACCGCCCCGATCCGCAGCTACGGCGAACTGATCGACGCGTGCGGCAAGATCAAGGCCGCCGGGCACATCCCGTTCGCCATGGACGGCGGCCGGCTCGGCCAGGGCTGGACCCAGCGCGTGATCAGCTCGATGATGGCGGCCAAGTACGCCGAGCAGTGGAACCAGTTCGACGCCGAGGGCAACCCCGGCAAGGCCGACCAGGTCACGGCGAAGAGCCTCGCCAAGGCGGTGCTGACCGGCGAACTGGACCCGACCACGACGCCCGAGATCGCCGAGGGACTCAACCTGTTCAAGAAGTTCTTCGACGAGTGCGCGACCCCGAACTGGTCCGGGATCGGCGGCGGCGCCGCGTTCACCGGCGGCGAGGACTTCACCGGCGGCCGGGCCGCGATGGCCTGGGGCACCAACTTCGCCGTCGGCAATCTGGCCGACGTGTCCTGGAAGTGGGGCACCATGGCGTTTCCGACGATCACCGAGGCCGACTCGCCGCTGGCGTCCGGCGCCCCGGCCCAGTTCGGCGCCCAGGTGGGCGGCACGAACTACATGATCCCGTCGACCGTCGAGGGGCAGCAGCTCGAGGCCGCGGTCAAGTTCCTCCAGTTCGCGTCCAGCCCGACCCACGGGCAGAAGTGGCTGGACGCCTCCGGCGGCATCCCCGCGACCAAGGACGCCGATCCTGCTCCCGGGCTGGACGAACTGATGAGCGGCGAGTGGTTCAAGGCGCCGGTCGTGCAGGGCACCGGCTTCGTGCCCAAGGCGGAGAGCACCAAGAACATCTACGACGGCTTCCTGCTGAACAACCAGCCGCTCGACGCCCAGCTGGCGGAGATGAAGGAGGACTGGATCGCCTGGGCCAAGGAGTCGGCCAAGGAGAACAACTGGACCGAGGATTGGGCCAAGGGGTGACCGCTCAGGAACGGTCCGAGCGCACCCATCCGACCATGATCACGGAGGCGCCGGTCACCCCGGACCAGGGCCCGGCCGCCCGCCGGCGCCGGCGGATCCCGTGGGCGCCGTACCTCGCCCTGCTGCCGACGCTCGGGATGCTGGCGGCCTTCCAGTACTACCCGTCGGTGCTGGGGATCGTGCGTTCCCTGTGGGAGTGGAACCCGGGCGGCGAGTCGATCTTCATCGGGCTCGCCAACTACCGGACCATGCTGGCCGACGAGATCTGGTGGCAGTCGTTCCGCAACCTCGGCTTCATCTTCGTCTGGGGCATCCTGATCTGGGCGCTGCCGCTGCTGGCCGCGGAGTTGTTGATCACGCTGCGCAGTGAGCGGGCCCAGTTCGTCTTCCGGACCCTGTTGATCGTCCCGATCGCCTTCCCCGGCATCGTGACCGCGTTCATGTGGTCGTTCATGTACCACCCGAACAACGGCCTGATCAACCGTGCGCTGGAGGGGCTGGGGCTGGGGTTCCTGGCGCAGAACTGGACCGGCGACCCGAAGCTGGCGCTGGGATCGCTGCTGTTCATCGGGTTCCCGTTCATCTCCGGGCTGCCGTTCCTGATCTTCTACTCGACGCTGCGCGGCATCCCGCCGGAGATCTTCGAGTCCGCGGCGCTGGACGGCGTGGGCCGGTTCCGGCGCTTCTGGGCGATCGACCTGCCGTTGATGGCGCGCCAGTTCAAGCTGTTGTTCTTCCTGGCGATCATCCACACCCTGCAGTACGGCTTCATGGCCTACGTCGTCACGGCCGGCGGGCCGGACGACGCCACCACCGTGCCGGTGCTGCGGATGCTCAACGTCGCCTTCCAGGGGCAGGACTGGGGCTACGCGGCCGCCCTGTCGACGACCCTGTTCATGATCACCTTGGTCTTCAGTGCGATCGTCGTGTTCGTACGGCGCTCGGACACGTCCAACGTCAAGGGCCTGTGATGACCCGCTCTGCACGAGGAGTGTGCGAATGACTTCGATCGGCATCCCGGTGACCGGACGGCGAACGCGGCGCCGGTCACGACAGTGGGGCGTGAAGGGCGTCCTGGCCGTCCTGGTGGGGCTGACCATGTTCCCGTACCTGTTCATGATCATCACGTCCGCCAAGGACAACCTGCAGATCGCCGAGCACTACTGGGCGCCGGCGCTGCCGATCCACTGGGAGAACTACGCCACCGCCTGGCAGCAGATCCAGCCGTACATGATCTCGTCGGTGATCGTGGCCGCGGCCGCCATCGTCGGCATCGTGCTGCTGTCGCTGATCGCGGGCTTCGTGATCGCCCGCTACTCCTTCCCGGGCCGGCGGTTCTTCTTCGTCATGATCGCGGCGCTGCTGATGGTGCCGAACATCTGCGCCCTGATCCCGCTGTTCGTGATGATGCGCGATCTCAAGCTGCTCAACACGTACGCGGTGCTGATCCTGCCGCACATCGCGGGCGGCTGCGTGCTCGGCACGATCTTGATGAAGACGTTCATCGAGGGCATCCCGCAGGAGCTGTTCGACGCGGCCCGGGTGGACGGCGCCGGCGGGATCAGGATCTTCTGGTCGATCATGGCTCCGCTGTCCTTGCCGGTGATCGGTACGGTGGCGCTGATCACCGTCAACGGCGTGTGGAACGACTTCTTCTGGCCGTTGCTCACCATCACCAAGGACGAGCTGCGTACGGTGTCGGTCGGGCTGCTGTTCTTCCAAGGCCAGTCCGGCACCGACTACGGGCCGATGTTCGCCGGCTACCTGCTGGCCAGCCTGCCGCTGCTGTTGATCTTCACGTTCCTGTCCAAGTACTTCCTGGCCGGCATCCAGGGCGGCCTGCCGGGATCGCACTGAGCAAGCCCGACCCTGTTGATCATCGAGTGAAAAGGAATCCTGAGTGAGCCGGACCGACCGACCGAACCTGATCTTCATCTTCTCCGACCAGCAGTCCAAGGACATGGTCGGCTGCTACGGCGTCGGCAGCGTCCGGACCCCGAATCTCGACACCCTGGCCGAGCAGGGGATCACGTTCACGCACTGCATCTCGAGCTCGCCGGTGTGCACGCCGTACCGCGGGATGTTGATCACCGGCCAACACCCGATGCGCAACAACTGCTACACCAATGACCGCCGGCTCGCGGTCGATCTCGGGGACTCGTTCGCCGAGGTCCTGGCCAGGGCGGGATACCGCAACGGCTACGTCGGCAAGTGGCACCTCTACGGCGGGAACCGCTACCGTCCGGTGCCGCCCGGCCCGGACCGGCACGGCTTCGACGCGACGTTCCTGACCAACAACTGCGACGTCAACTACCACCCCGACCACGCCTTCTACTGGGGCGACGACAACGAGGTGCACCGGTTCGGCACCTGGGAGGTCGAGGGCCAGACCGACCAGGCGCTCGACTTCATCGACGACCAGACCGCCGACCAGCCGTTCTCGCTGTTCGTCTCCTACCACCCGCCGCACAACCACCTCGGCGGCGACGAGGAACGCTACTCCGGGTTCGATGCGCCGGAGGAGTTCAAGGCCCGGTACGACCCGGACGAGATCGAATTGCGGCCGAGCCTGCCGGACAACGCGCGCACCCGGCGGATGATGCAGGGCTATCTCGCGCTGTGCAGCGAAGTCGATCACCACGTCGGCCGGATCCTGGCCCGGCTCGAGGACCGGGGACTGGCGGACAACACGATCATCGTCTACACCAGTGATCACGGCGAGACGTTCGGCGGCTACCTCGCGCACTGGCACAAGAGCACGCCCGAGGACGTCTCGATCGCGGTGCCGTTGATCATCAGGATGCCGGGCCGCGACCTGGCCGGCAGCCGGCGAGACCTGCTCGTCGGCACGCTCGATCTGATGCCGACGATCCTCGGCCTGATGGGGCTCGGGGCGCCCGAGGCGTGCCAGGGATCCGACCTGTCGGCGGCTGTGGGGGCCGGCGACGACGAGGCCGTCGAGTCGGTACCCCTCTTCTACTTCGCCACCCCGTGGCGCGGCGTGGTGACCCGTCGCTGGACGTACGCGATCGAGCACATCGACCGGACGACGGCGGCCATCGACGCCATCGGCTCCGACGTCGGCCGGACCCGACTGCTCCGAACCTACGACGTGCTGTACGACCGCCAGGACGATCCCCATCAACTGCGCAACCTGTTCGGCCAGACCGACACCCAGGGGTTCACCGGCATCGAGGCCGTGCAACGCGACCTGCACGCGCTCACCATGGCCTGGCTGGACCGGTTCGAGGACCCGTTCCCGACCCAGACCGAACTGGACACCCTGATCGGCAACGATCCCGGCACGCCGATGGACCTGCTCCGCGAGCTCACCCCGTGGCGGGGCGCGGCCTGATCGTCCGCCCGGTGGACGGGGACGGCCGGAAGCGGCCAGATCGTTGACCGGGTTCCGGCCCGCCGCCTAGCGTCCGAGCCATGGTTGAAACGAATCAGCGGCTGCTCCGGCCGCGGCCCGCCGTCCTGCTGGCGAGCGTCGTCCTCGCGCTGGTCGCCTCGCTGCTGGTCGCGCCACCGGCCGCGCGTGCCGAGCCGGCCCAGGGGGTCCGGACGGTCGTGGCGCGCGACGATTCGGTCACCGTGGCGGGCTCCGCTCCGGCGGGCTCAACGGTCGCGATCCATGCGCTGGGAACCGAGGCCGCCGAGACCTCCTGGTCGGACGGCGAGCCGGTCGCCACCGTGACGGCGGACGCCGACGGCGGGTTCACGGCGACCGTCCCGCGCGCCGAGGGCCGGACCGACCTGTACTACGCCAAATACCTCGCGGTGGTCGACGGCGCCGTGCTCGGCACCTTCCGGTACGTCGACGACAACCAGGTCACCCCGCTCGCCTCGTACCCGTACCCGGAGCCGCTGAACAAGAAGGGCGTCACGCTCCCGGTCACCGACGACGCCGAGGAGATCGGCGTGCAGCACGCGACCGTCAACCTCCCGCTCAACCAGCTCATGCTGCTGGAGCCGGTGGATCCGGCGAACATGATCACGTTCACCTCCAACGGGCGGACCTTCTACTTCGACGCAGACCTGGTCGAGGCGCGGGACCGGCAGATCAAGCCGAGCTCCGACAACGGCATGGTGGTCAACCTGATCTTCCTGGTCCAGCCCACCACGGACCCGAACTCCGCCGGGCGGGTGCTGGCCCACCCGGACGCGGATCCGCAGGCCGGCCGGGTCCTCGGGTTCAACACCCTGACCGCCGAGGGCGTCGCCTACTACACCGCGGCGGTCGAGTTCTTCGCCCAGCGCTACACCCGCAGCGATCGGCGGTACGGCCGGGCGACCGGCTTCATCGTCGGCAACGAGATCAACGCACAGTGGGCCTGGGCGAACATGGGCGACAAGCCGGTGGGGGAGTTCGTCCGCGACTACGAGCGCGCCCTGCGGATCACCGACCTCGCGGCCCGGGCCGCCTACAGCGAGGCCCGTACCTACATCTCGCTGACCCACTGCTGGATCACGGTCTGCGGGACGAATCCGGATCCGGAACGCCCGACGCGCTTCTACCCGGCTCCCGACGTGATCGAGGGGATCAACCAGCTGTCCAAGGACCACGGCGACTACGGCTGGCACGTCGCCCACCACCCGTACCCGCAGACCCTGGCCAACCCGGCGTTCTGGAAGGACGACCGGGCCACCGGGGACATCGAGACCACGCCGATGATGACGTTCAAGAACATCGAGTTGCTGCCGCAGTACCTCGGCCGCAGCGAACTGCGCTACGACGGACAGCCACGGCGGATCATCCTGTCCGAGCAGGGCTGCAACATGCCCGGCACGACGGCCGAGGCGGAACGGCTCCAGGCCGCCTGCTACGCGCTCGCGTACTACAAGGTCAGGTTCCTCGACGGGATCGACTCGTTCATCCTGCATCGGCACGTGGACCACAAGCGCGAGGGCAGCTTCCGGTTCGGGCTCTGGACGGCCGACGAGGAACGGCCGGAACCCGACAAGCCCGACCGCCCGAAGCTGATCCACGACGTGTTCGCGCTCATCGACACCGAACGGTCGCTCGAGGCCACCAAGTTCGCGCTCGACGTGATCGGGATCGACGACTGGTCGGAGCTCGTGCCGGGCTGGGACCCGGCGGCGCTGGCCCAACGCCCGCTGCCGGAGGTCGCCGGCATCAGTACCACCGCCAGGCTCGGCGGAACGACGCCGATCAGCACCTTCGACCAGGGGACGGACGGCTGGCAGGTCTCGGACAACGCCGCGTCGGTCGCCGCCGACAACGGTGATCTGGTGATCGGCTTCAACTCGCTGGCCAAGCTGTGGCGGGGCTCCGATGTCGAGTTCGCCGAGCCGCTCGACGCGTCGTCGACGCCGTACGTCGGGGTGCGGCTCCGGGTGCCGTACCAGCAGGAGACCGGTCCCCGCTACGCCCGGATCAAGGCGTACGGGGAGACCGGCGGCGCCATCGCCGCCGGCACGGCACGGCTCGCGGACGACGGCGACGAACAGCAGTTGACCCTCGACCTGTCCCGCTGGGCTGCCCGGTCGTCGATCAGCCGGCTGAAGATCTGGGTCCGCGGTTCCACCAACATCGACTGGTCCGGCACCGTGCGGGTGGCCGAGGTCGTACGGGCCGATCGGCTGGCCGACACCGGCCGGACCACCAACGTCAATCTGACCGCCGTCGCGCCGGAGGGCGGCCGGGTGGGTGCCCCGGCGCGGCTCACCCTGACCAACTGGGACATCCGACCGGTCGACGGGTCGCTGCGGGTGGTGCCCGGCACCGGCATCGCGATCGACCCGGCGTCGTTCGAGATCGACCGGCTGCCGACCGGCGAGCAACGGACGTTCACCGGCACGATCACCGGCTACGAACCGCCGGACATTGCCGCGCCAGAGCTGGAACTGTCGGTGCAGGACGTCGAGTACCGGGTGCCGCTCGAGCTGCCGCCGCCGACGCCCGTCGAGCTGTACGACTTCGACGACGGGACGGCCCAGGGCTGGCAGCCCGGGATCAACGTCTCGTCGGCCGCCGCCGTGACGACGTTCCTCAACGGGCCGCGGCTGCCGCACGACGGGAGCCACGCCCTCGAGGCGGTCGGGGCAGGTGTCGCGGCGAGTGCTCCCCGGACGGTCGTGCTGCGGCCCGCGCAGCCGCTGGACCTGTCGGCCGCGCACGAGGTCGCAGTCTTCCTGAACTCCTACGGCGGGGCACCGGATGCCACCGGCTACGAGGCGACGTTCACCCTGTACTCCGGCACCGATCGGGTGACGATCACGGCTCCGTACTCGCCCAATCGGTGGAACGAACTGGTGGTCCCGGTCACCGACTGGGCCGGCCGGTCGGCGATCGACCGGATCGAGGTCGGGATGCGGGCGCTCGGCACCGAGACCACGTGGTCGGGCCGGTTCCAGGTCGATTCGGTCGGCTACTACGACCGGCCCCGGCGCTGACGGAGGTCAGATGAAGCGGTGCCGGGCCGCCCAAGCGACCACCTGGATCATGGTGCCGGCGCCAAGCCGGTCACACACGCTGCGGGCGCGCCGCCGCACGGTCCGATCGGACAGGTTGAGGCGGCGCGCGATGGTGTCCAGGCACAGCCCCTCGGCGAACAGCGCGATCATCCGCAACTCGTCGTAGCTGAAGGGTGCCGGTTCCGGCCGTACCCTGGCCGCCGCGCGGTCCATGGGCTGCAGTGCTGACATCGCTGTCACCTCATCCGTGCGCCCGTCATCCGGCGCCGTTCGCCCTCCGTCTCGATTCGAATATTAACGATTCAATTCGTCGGCAACAAGAGGTCTCCGTCGCGCTGGGCGGAATCCTTGCGTGGCGAGGATCTCGGGCCTCTTCAGGCTGTTGTAACGTTCAATGGAACCGGCGGTGGCCGGGTCGGTCGAGAGGAGGCCTGTTGTCCACGATCGCCCTCCGTGATGTGGCGGCGCGGGCCCGCGTGTCGGCCGGGACCGTGTCCAACTACCTCAACCATCCGCACCGGGTGGCGCCGCGCACCGCCGCCCGGATCTCATCGGCGATCAAGGAACTGGGCTACGTCAGCAACCACGCGGCCCGACAACTGAGGATCGGGTCGAGTACGACGATCGGCCACGTCACGTTCGAGGTCGGCAACCACTCGTTCGCGGAGTTCTCCGCCGGCGCGGCCGAGCGCGCCCGCGAGGTCGGTTTCTCGATCCTGATCGGGAGCGACGGGGGCACGGTCGAGGGGGAGGCGGCCCACCTCGACCTGTTCGAGGCCCAGCGGGTGCGCGGCCTGCTGCTCTCCCCGGTCGGGGCCTTTCCGAAACGGCGGATCGAGCAACTGCGCGACCGGGGGATCCCGACGGTCCTGGTCGGTGCCCGCGCCGACACCGACACCTGCTCGTCGGTCAGCTTCGACGAGGTCGCCGGCGGCGAACTGGTGGCCGGCCACCTGATCGAGGGCGGTCGGCGCAACCTCCTCTTCGTCGGCGGGCCGCTCGGGATCGAAACCGTCGCCGACCGGCTGACCGGTGCCCGGCAGGTCGTCCGGCGGACCCCGGACGCGCGCCTCGAGGTGATCGAGGTGGAGTCCCGTACGGTCGCGATCGGCCGGGCCGTCGGCCTGGCGATCGGGCGACGGCCCGCGGGCGAACGACCCGACGGGGTCTTCGCGGCCAACGATGCGCTGGCGATCGGGATCATGAACGGGCTCCGGGAGGCGCCCGGAATCGTGGTGCCGGACGACATCGCGGTGGTCGGCTACGACGACTCGGACTTCGGTGCCGGAGCTCTGGTGCCGCTGACGTCCATCGCCAGGCCCGGCAGGCAGTACGGCAGGACGGCGATGGACCTGCTGCACACCGCGATCACCCGCAGCGACGGCCGGCACAGCCGGGTGGTGTTTCAGCCGCAGCTGGTGGTCCGGCGCAGTTCGGCCGCCTCGTGACGGGCTGACCGTCGGCGGGCCGCGGCCAGGGCGAGTTCGGCCTGCCGCACCGGACCGCCCAGCCGGTCCCGGGTCGGCGCGAAGAACAGCCCGCCGGTGACGGCGGTCGAGAAGGCGAGGTCCGGGTCGGGCCGGCCGGAGAGGTCGCCGACGAACCGGTCCCGCAGCATCCGGTCCAGCACGCCGGCCGAGCTCGCGTACGCGATCAGGTAGCTGCCGTGCTCGTCCGGTCCGGCCGTCTCGAACGGCAGGGTGTCGCGGACGATCCGGCGGGCCGGCGGCTCGCGCTCAGGGAGGCTGAGCCGGTCCGCCGTCGGCCGCGAGCGCCAGGCGGTCAGGTCATGCCGGTACCGCTGGACGATCACGTAGCTGCCGCCGGCGTGGTCGGGGTCCTCGGCGCCGACCTGGACCGCCGAGACGGCGTCGATCCCGGTCGGGTTGTCGTCGGCGTCGGTCAGCCGCGGCAGGTCCGGCTCCTCGGGCCGGCGCGCCGCGGCCACCCGGTCGGCCACCTCGACCGCTTCGCCGAGCCGGTCGAGCAGCCGGTGCGCCAGCTCGGAACAGGTGGTCAGCCGGTCGGCCCGCAGATGGAACAGCAGGTCGCCGGGCGTCGCGACGGCGGTGTGCTCCGGGCCCTCGATGCCGTGCAGCGGTTCCAGCCCGACCGGCCGCGGTCCCGGCCAGAGGCGGTCCCACAGGCCGGCTCCGACACCGGCGACGCAGGTGAGCCCGCCGGGCGCGACCGACCGGGTGATCGCGCCGAGCCCGCCGAGCGTGTCGGCGACCTGGTGCTGACCGCCTGGTCGAACGGTCAGCACCAGGAAGATCGCCATCCGGGCCGGGTAGGCCAGCACCGGCTGTGCGCGCGGATGTCTCATTCCGGCGTCGCCGCGGTACGGCTCTGATGGGTGACCCAGCGGTCGATCCAGCGGGTCAGCTGGCCCTCTGAGGGACAGCCGTTGCGGCGGTCGACCTCTTCTCCGTCGACCATGATCATCAACAGCGGTACCCCGGTCACCCGGTGCAGGATCCCGAGTCCGGGCTCCTGGTCGATCTCGACCTTGATCAGCTTCAGCCGCCCCGCATGCCGGGCGGCCAGTCGTTGCAGCTGCGGCGCCAGGGACAGGCTGGAGCCGCTCCACGGCGCCCAGAACTCGACCAGCGCGAGCACCGCGGTGTCGATCGCGGCGTCGAACCCCGCTGCCGTACCGCGGATGATCCAGGGCAACGGCCCGCTACAGCCGGCGCACCGCGGGGCCTCCGCCGCGGCGATCGGCCAGAGGCTCCAGAACCGGCAGTCGGGGCACTGCAGGGAGCAGGCCTCGGCCCGGCCGATCTCGGCCGCGGGCGTGCCGCAGTCGCTGTCGTCGATCAACGTTCCCGCCGTTCCATGATCGGTGTCTGGTCGTTCTGACGGCCACCCTCGACATGATCACGACCGCGGTCAAGGATCGGCGAGCCCGCCCGCAGAGGTCACGGAAAGGTTTGTCACGTCCGACATGACCGGCTGTCCGCGGTCACAGCGGGCCCGGACTACGGCACGCGCAGCGCCCGGTGTTCGACCCCGCGTCGCAACGCTGCCATTCTGGTCGCGGGACTGGGGCACGATGCAGTCGGGAGGAACGGTTGATGAGCAACGCGCGAATCACGGAGGTCGCACAATGGCTTGAAGCGGGGGTGCCGCGGTTCGTCGAGGAGATCATCGCGGCGACCTTGGAGCAGATCCCGATCTACGGTCGGGAGAAGCTCGTCTCGCGGGACCAGTTGCGCCAGTCACTGGAACACAATCTGGGTTTTCTCGTCGCGGCACTCGGCCCTGAGGGCGGGCCGACCGATCTGACCGCGGCACGGGCGACGGGGCGTCGCCGGGCCGAACAGGGGATGCCGCTGCCGGAGGTCCTGCAGGTCTACCGGCTCGCGTACGCCATTCTGTGGCGGGCGTTGCTGGACGAGCGGCGCCGGTTCGCCACCGAGGCGTTGCTCGAGGCGGCCGGCACCATCTGGCGGGTGATCGACGAGACGTCGCTCGCCGTCACGGAGTCGTACCGGGAGACCACCGCCCAGCTGCTGCGGGCTCAGCAGCGTCGCCGGTCGGCGCTGGTGGAGGCGTTGCTGACCGGCGGACCCGGGTCGGCGGCCGGGCCCTGGGAGGCGGCGGCACTGCTCGGGCTGCCGCCCGACGGCCGGGCCGTGGTCGTGGTCGCCGAGACGCGCGGGCTCGCCGAGGAGAGCCTGCCCGAGATCGAGCGGCGGCTGGCCGCGGCCGGGATCGACTCCGGCTGGCGGCTCACGCCGTCGCTGCAGATGGGGGTCGTTGCGGTCAAGGACGGGCAGTACGAGCCGTTGCTGGAGATCCTGCGGACCTCGGCGGCGGCGCGGACCGGGGTGAGCCCGCTCTACCGGAAGCTCTCGGAGTCGCCGCGGGCGTTCCGGCTGGCCCGGGCAGCCCTGGTCATGCTGCCCTCCGAAAGCGCCGGCGTCCGGGTGTTCAGCCCGAGCCCGCTGGCCGCGCTGCTCGCCGCCGAACCGGCGGAGGGCGCCCGGCTGGCCGACCTGGTGCTCGGTCCGGTGCTGGCGCTGGGCAGCGAGGACCGCGATGTCCTGCTGGACACGCTGGAGGCCTTCGTGACCCATTCCGGGTCGGCCGAGAAGGCGGCCGCGGACCTGCACTGCCACGCCAACACGGTCCGCTACCGGCTTCGGCGGCTGCAGGAACTGACCGGCCGCTCGCCGTCCGATCCGCAGGATCTGACCGAGCTGACCGGTGCCCTCTATGCGGTACGGCACACGCCGCGCTGATCACCGGCCCGGAGACGGCGAACCCCCGGAGCCCATCGGCTCCGGGGGTTTCCTGCGTCCGGGGGATCAGGCAGCCCGGGTCTGGGCCTCCGCACCCGTGGTCTCGGCGGCCGCGACCGGGGTCAGGGCCGCGGCGACCAGCGTCGCCACGTCCGCCGTCGGCCGCACGTCCACCGTCTCCCGGACCTCGGCCGGCACGTCGTCCAGGTCCGGTTCGTTGCGCTGCGGCAGGAAGACCGTGGTCAGCCCGGCCCGCTGCGCGGCGAGCAGCTTCTGCTTGACGCCGCCGATCGGCAGCACCCGGCCGTTCAGGGTGACCTCGCCGGTCATCCCGACGTCGGACCGGACCGGTCGCCCGGTCGCCATCGAGGTGATCGCGGTGACCATCGTGACGCCCGCGGACGGGCCGTCCTTCGGCACCGCGCCGGCCGGCACGTGGATGTGGATCTGCTTGTCCAGCACCGACGGGTCGTCGATGCCGAGCTCGGCGGCGTGGGCCCGGACGTAGGAGAGGGCGATCTGCGCCGACTCCTTCATCACGTCGCCCAGCTGGCCGGTCAGGGTCAGCCCGGCCTTGCCCTCGACGGCGGTCGCCTCGATGTAGAGCACGTCACCGCCGAGCCCGGTCACCGCGAGCCCGGTCGCCACACCCGGCACCGAGGTCCGCTCGTGCGACTCCGGGGTGAACCGGGGCCGGCCCAGGAAGTCCTTCAGATCACCGAGATCGATGATCAGCTTCTCCGGGTCCCCCTCGTGTTCCAGACCCTCAGCGTCGGCCAGCTTCGTCGTCGCCTTCCGCAACGCCTTGGCCAGCAGGCGTTCCAGCTGCCGTACGCCCGGTTCGCGGGTGTAGTCGGCGGCGATCTCGCGGAGCGCCTCGTCGGTCAGGTCGACCTCGTCGGCGGTCAGCCCGGCCAGCTCCCGCTGCTTCGGCAGCAGGAAGTCGCGGGCGATCGCGATCTTGTCGTCGGCCGTGTAGCCGTCCAGAGTGATCAGTTCCATCCGGTCCAGCAGCGGCTGCGGGATGTTCTCGATCACGTTCGCCGTCGCCAGGAAGATCACGTCGGAGAGATCAAGATCGAAATCGAGGTAGTGATCACGGAAGGTGTGGTTCTGCGCCGGGTCGAGCACCTCCAGCAGGGCGGCGCTCGGGTCGCCCCGGTAGTCCGAGCCGACCTTGTCGATCTCGTCCAGCAGCACCACCGGGTTGAACGAGCCGGCCTCGCTGATCGCGCGGACCAGCCGGCCCGGCAGGGCGCCGACGTAGGTCCGCCGGTGGCCGCGGATCTCGGCCTCGTCGCGGACGCCGCCGAGCGCGACCCGGACGAACTTCCGGCCCAGTGCGCGGGCGATCGACTCGCCGAGCGAGGTCTTGCCGACCCCGGGCGGACCGGCCAGCGCCAGCACCGCGCCGGAACCACGGCCGCCGACCACGCTCAGGCCGCGCTTGGCCCGGCGAGACCGTACGGCGAGGTATTCGACGATCCGCTCCTTGACGTCCTCCAGCCCGTGATGATCATGATCGAGCACCTGCCGGGCTCCGGCCAGGTCCTCGGAATCGGTGGTGATCACGTTCCACGGCAGCTCCAGCACCGTGTCCAGCCAGGTCCGGATCCAGCCGGCCTCCGGGCTCTGGTCGCTGGACCGCTCCAGCTTGCCGACCTCGCGCAGCGCCGCCGTCCGTACCGCCTCGGGCAGGTCGGCCGACTCGACCCGGGTCCGGTAGTCCTCGGCGCCGTCCGGCTCGTCCTCGCCGAGCTCCTTGCGGATCGCGTTGAGCTGCTGCCGGAGCAGGAACTCGCGCTGGCTCTTCTCCATCCCCTCGCGGACGTCGTCGGCGATCTTGTCGTTCACCTCGACCTCGGCCAGGTGCTCCTTGGTCCACTCGATCAGCACGGTCAGCCGCTCGGCCACCGCCGGCGTCTCCAGCAGCTGCCGCTTCTGCTCGTCGGTGAAGTACGACGCGTAGCCGGCCAGGTCGGCCAGCGCGGACGGGTCGGTCACCCGGTTCACGGTGTCGATCACCTGCCAGGCGTCCCGCCGCTGCAGGCTGGCCACCACCAGCGAGCGGTAGTCGCTCGCCAGGGTCCGGATCTCCTCGGTGTCGGTGTCCTCCTCCGGCAGCTCCTCGGCCTCGACCCAGAGCGCCGCGCCCGGGCCGGACACGCCGGAGCCGATCTTGGCCCGCCGCTCGGCCCGGATCACCGCGGCGGACTCGCCGGTCTGCAGCCGGCCGGTCTGCACGATCGTCGCCACCACCCCGTACGAGGCGTAGCGGTCGTCCAGTCGGGGTGCCACCAGCAGGTGCCCGTCGCTGCTCGCGCGGGCCGTGTCGATCGCGGCGCGCGAGCTGTCGTCGAGCTCGATCGGGACGACCATGCCGGGCAGGACGACCAGGTCGTTGAGGAACAGAACGGGCAATTCAGTCGTCGTCATCTGAGTTCAGCCTCCAGTCATCGGTGACGCCCGACTCAACTTGAGCGTCATAGGCTCAAGGCATCTGGGGCCGGGTTTCTTCCGGGCGTTCTCCGTGAGCGAACGCGGCGGCCTCGGCGAGCTTCTGGGCGCCGATGACGGCGAGCAGCTGCAGCTTCTCGTGGCTCTCGCTGCCGGGGTGCGCGGTGTAGACGAGCAGGCGGTGCGACTGGTCCGGGTCGAGCAGGGACTGGCAGGTGAGCTCGAGGGCGCCGACCTCGGGATGGACGAAGTGCTTGACGTCGTTCGGCCGGATGCCGACCTCGTGGTCGTCCCAGACCCGCCGGAACTCCGCGCTCTCGGCCAGCAGCAGCTCGGCGTACTCGGCGGCGCGGGAGTCCGGGCCGCGCAGCGCCATCACCTGGCGCAGGCCGGCGGCGAACATGCGGCTGAGGAACGGGTGGTCCTCCGGTGCGTACCGGCGCCGGGTGTCGGGATCGGTGAACCAGCGGTAGCCGATGCTCCGGGCCGGGCCGCGGTAGCCGGTCGTGTCGCCGGTGAGCGCCACGCCGAGCGCGGTCTGCCGCAGCGTCTCGCCGAGCTCGGTGACGACCTCGGCCGGGGTGTCGTCGAGGCGGTCCAGGATGCGCAGCAGTCCGGGGCTGATGTGCTCGCTGGTCAGGCCGCGGGTGGGCGCGTGGTGCCCGGCCAGCCGGAACAGATGATCACGTTCGTCGATCGAGAGGTGGAGTCCCTGCGCGATCGAGGCGATCATCTGCTCGGACGGCTGCGGCCCGCGCTCCCGTTCGATCCGGGAGTAGTAGTCGGTCGACATGTGGCACAGCACCGCGACCTCCTCCCGGCGCAGGCCCTTGGTCCGGCGGCGCTGCCCGCGCGGGAGTCCGACGTCCTCCGGTTGCAGCAGTTCGCGGCGCCGGCGGAGGAACTCCGCGAGCCCGGTGCGGTCGATCACGTCGCCTCCCTCGGGTGGTTCCCCTTCTTTCTAGTGCCTCCGGGCCGTGGAAGCACGCGGCCAGCCTGGGATCGCCAGGCCGTGGATAAGGTCCCGCCGGTAGGTGAGGATCGAAGACATGAGAAGCATCGACATCACCGTCCCCGACCTGAGCGGGAAGCGCGCCGTCGTCACCGGCGCGAGTGACGGGATGGGTCTCGGGATGGCCGAGCGGCTGGCCGCGGCCGGCGCCGAGGTGATCCTGCCCGTCCGCAACGAGCGCAAGGGCGAGGCCGCGATCGGCACGATCCTGCGGTCCGTGCCCGGCGCGAACGTCTCGCTGCGTAGCCTCGACCTGTCCTCGCTGGCCTCGGTCGCGGCGCTCGGCGAGGTGCTCCGGGACGAGGGCCGGCCGATCCACCTCCTGATCAACAACGCCGGGGTGATGACGCCGCCGGACCGGCAGGCCACCGCCGACGGTTTCGAGCTGCAGTTCGGCACCAACCACCTCGGCCACTTCGCCCTCGTCGGGCACCTGCTCCCGCTGCTCCGGGACGGACAGGCCCGGGTCACCTCGCAGGTCAGCGTCGCCGCGGCGCGCGGCACGGTGAACTGGGACGACCCGAACTGGGAGCACTCCTACGACGGCATGCGGGCCTATCGGCAGTCCAAGATCGCGTTCGGGCTGTTCGGCCTGGAACTGGACCGCCGCAGCAGGGCCGAGGGATGGGGCATCTCCAGCAACCTCTCCCATCCCGGCGTCGCCCCGACCAGCCTGCTGGCCGCCCGGCCGGAACTCGGCCGCAGCCAGGACACGCTTCAGGTCCGGCTGATCCGGGCCCTGTCGGCCCGCGGCATCCTGGTCGGCACGGTCGAGAGCGCCAAGCTGCCGGCGCTGCTGGCGGCGACCGCTCCGGATTCCGAGGGCGGCACCTTGTACGGCCCCGGCGGCCCCGGCCATCTCGGCGGCCCGCCCGCACAGCAGCCGCTGTACCCGCCGTTGCGCAGCACCGCCGACGCGGAACGGGTCTGGCGGCTGTCCGAGGACCTGACCAAGGTGGCGATGCCGACCGGCTGAACCGGGATCTTGGGTGGATTTCCGCCGTGACTGACCGGCGGAAATTCACTCCGGAGCGGGCCGGTGGCAGGGACGTGGGATCGGTCTGGGATTCGGGGCGGAGATTGGCTCGTGCGGGCGGGCCGATCTGGTCGTAGGTTCGCCACTGGCGGGCCAGGCGGCCCGCCTCGGAGCGATAGACGGAGAAGCGATGCAATCGAGGAACTTCGGCCGATTGGGTACGGTCAGCGCCCTCACGCTGGGCGGCGGCGGGATCGGCGCGGTCTGGGGTCCGACTACCCGGGAGGAGTCGGTGGCGACGGTCCGGGCGGCGCTGGACGCCGGGATCACCCACCTGGACCTGGCCCCGACCTACGGCGAGGGCCACGAGGCCGAGCTGGTGGCCGGCGAGGCCCTGCGGCAGCAGCCGTCCGCGGACGTGTTGATCACGTCCAAGTTCGGCCTGCCGGACGACGACGAGACCGACCTGCCGGCCCGGATGCGGCAGAGTCTGCAGGACAGCCTGGCCCGGCTCGGCCGGGACCACCTGGACCTGTTCGTCTGGCACGCCCAGCTGCGGCCGGCTGACGGCCCCGCGACCGCACCGCGGACCACCGGCTGGCGGGTGTTCCGGGACGAGGTGGTGCCCGAGTTCGTCCGGCTGCGCGACGAGGGTCTGATCCGCGGCTGGGGCATCACCGGCGTCGGCTTCCCGTCCGCGGTGATCGAGACGCTCGGCACCGATCCGCGCCCGGACGGTGTCCAGGTGGTGGTGAACGCCCTCGACCGGAGCGGCGACATGTGGGTGTTCGGCGATCATGGAACGCCGGCCAACGGGGACATCGTGGCCGCGGCGCAGGCCGGCTCGGTGCCGGTGATCGGCATCCGCGCGGTCGCCGCCGGCTCGCTCACCGATTCGGTCGACCGTCAGGTCGCCGAGGACTCCGCGGTCGCGGTCGACTATGCCCGGGCCGAGGGATTCCGCCGGCTGGCGGCGGACCTGGGGGAGTCGGCGGCCTCGCTGGCGCACCGGTACGCGCTCTCGGTGCCGGGCGTGGCGACGGTCGTGCTCGGCGTCAAGAACCGGGACGAACTGGCCGAGTGCGTGGCGGCCGAGGAGCGTGGCCCGCTCGGCGCCGAGGAACTGGAGCAGCTCGCCAAGCTGCGCTGACGTCTGGTCGCGAAGCAGGGAGCCGTGACGTTGTTGATCATGGCGACGGGGCGGTCCTGCGATAGCCTGCCGCGATCATGGAGATCTGGAACGGGCCGCGGCGGGCGGCCGTCGTCGGGGCAGCGCTGGTCATGATCATCGTCGGAGCGGCGGCCTGCGCTCCGCCGGGGCCGGCACCCGCCGATCCGCCGACCGCCGGCGGGAGTGCGTCGCCGAGTTCCGCTCCGACGGCGACCCCGACCCCGGCCCCGCCGCCGCCCGCCGGAGCCGGGACGAGCTGTGGCCCGATCGGCCGCGGGCAGGTCGCGTTGGTGGCCCGTGGCGAGGCCGAGTGCGCGACGGTGGTCGCGATCATGAAGAAGTTCGTCGGTATGGATGACATCGGGATCGGCCAGACGATCAAGGTCGGTGGCTGGGGCTGTGCCGTCCTGGACGGCAGTTCCGGCCGATACACGACGATCTACACCCTGGCGTCCGAATGCTCCTCCGGGAAGAAGTTGATCAAGGCCTGGCCGGCCGACAGCCCGGTGCCGGCCGGGTCCCAGGTGGACGTGAAGCACTACGCCGGTACGTTCTCGGACGGCGGGTATCCGTACCACTTCTCGTCCAGCGGCGGCGGCTTCACCTGCGGGATCCGGCCGCCGTCGGACAAGGGTCCGGGCCACGTCGGCTGCCACGGCACGCTCCCGAAGGACGCGAAGGGCGAGGCTCCGGGCGGCGGGTCGGTGGCGGCCAACACGGTCGTCCTGACCCGGGACCGGAAAGCGCGGTTCGTGTTCTCCGGAGATCCGGCCTACCTGCGGACGGAAGGCTCCGGGTTCGCTCCGGCGAAACGGCTGCCGGTCGGGCAGGTGCTGGCGTTCTACGGCGTCGCCTGCAGCACCGGCCCGAAGGACTCCGTCCGCTGCGTCAACGGGAAGCACGCCTTCACCGTGCGGCCGGGCCAGGCGGAGCTCTCCTGACCCCGCTACGGAAACCCGTGCCTACGGACTGCCCGTAGAACCTTGACGCGACCAGACGCTGCCTGGTGAAATCTCCACAAATCCCAAGGGCGGGTGGCGCCGGGGATCGACAGGGGGAGGTCGATCTTGTCCAGCAGACGTTCAAGCATCGGTGCGGTCGCGGCGGCTCTGATCATGGCGATGGCACTCGCGGTCCCGATGGGGACCGCGGCCGCCGACACCGGTAAGCAGCAGTGGCGCGGCTACTGGGTCGATTCGTTCAACGCCGGCATCTACAACCCCGCGCAGGTGACCAAGCTGGTCGCCGACGCCCAGCGGGTCAAGGCCAACGCCCTGGTGGTCCAGGTCGGCCGTGAGACCGACTGCTTCTGCAACGACTCGGCCTTCCCGCGGACGCAGGCCGCCGGGGTCGATCCGGCTCCGTACGATCCGCTGACCGAGGTCATCGAGCAGGCCCACGCCGCCGGTCTCGAGGTGCACGCCTGGGTCAACTCGACCATCCTGTGGCGCAGCCTGACCCCGCCGACGGATCCCACTCACGCGTACCACGAGCACGGCGTCACGGCCACCGGCCGGGACCGCTGGATCAACCGCCGGGTGGACGGCGAAGAGGTGATGGCCAACCGGGTCTTCCTCGATCCGGCCAACCCGGACGCGGTCGACTACATGGTCGAGGGGATTGCCAGCATCGCCCGCAACTACGACGTCGACGGCGTCAACCTCGACTACATCCGCTACCCGGACTACAGCTCCGTGACCACGCACAGTGAATGGGGCTACAGCGAGACCTCGATCGCCAGGTTCCAGGCCGCGACCGGGCGCAGCGACGTCCCGGCGCCGGGCGACGCCCAGTTCTCCGACTGGCGGCGGGCCCAGGTGACGGCGTACGTGCGGAAGATCTATCTCTCCTTGTACGAGGTCGATCCGACGGTGCGGCTGTCCATGGACGGGATCACGTACGGCTACGGACCGCAGGGCACCGAGGGCGGCTACGAAAAGACCCGGACCTACTCGGAGGTGCTGCAGGACTGGCGGGGCTGGCTGGCCGAGGGAATCATGGACACCAACATTGCGATGAACTACAAGCGCGACAGCCGGGCCGACCAGACGGTGATGTTCGACCAGTGGAGCGAGTTCCTGGCGGACAACCAGGGCCGGCGCAGCTCCGTGAACGGGCCGGCACTCTATCTGAACTCCATCGAGGAGAGCCTCGCCCAGGCCCGGGACGCCCTCGCTCCGACGGCCGCCGGGAACCGGGTGATCGGCTGGTCCGGTTACTCGTACGCCAACGCGAGCGCGCTCGCCGTCTCCGATCCGACCCAGGCCGGGGCCCAGCGGGACGCGCTGGCCGACGCCCTGGCCGCCGACCTGTTCGCGGAGGAGGCGGCGGTCCCGGACATGCCGTGGAAGAGCCGGCCGACCAGGGGACACCTGCAGGGCCGGCTGGAGCTACGGGGCGGTGGCGTCCTTGATCAGGCCGAGGTGACCTTGACCAGCCTGTCCACCGGATCCAAGGTGGTCCGCCGCTCCGACGGCTCCGGCTGGTTCGGCTTCGTCGACGTCGAGCCGGGCCGCTATCTGGTGCGGGTCAAGCTGCCTTCCGGGGTGATCGGCGATCCCGTCACCACGGTCGAGGTCCGCAAGGGCCAGCTCGGCAGCGTCCGGCTCGGGCCGTTCCGGACCTTCGGCTGAACGGAATCTGGTAAACCGGACTCGGTGACTTCACTGGAACGAGTCCTCTGGATCGGCGGCCCGTCCGGCTCGGGCAAGACCACGACGGCACGCCTGTTGGCCCGGCGGCACGGGTTCCGCTGGCACAGCAGTGACACCAAGACCTGGGATCACCGGGACCGGGCCATCGCGGCCGGCGACCCGGTCGCGATCGAGTGGGAGTCCCTGACCGTCGCGGAACGGGACGCGCTGTCGATGGCGGAGCAGCGGCGGCTGGAGCACGACCGCAGCGGCCTGACCCTGGAGGACCTGGCGGCGCTGCCGGACCGCCCGTCGGTGATCACCGACGGCACCCCGTTCACGCCGGACCTGGTCGGCCCGGAGCCGATCAAACCGCCGGTGCACGCGGTCTGGCTGTTCGCCGACGCCCAGATCCGGAAGGCCCGGAACCACGGCCGCGGCTGGGGCGGCGCCGGCGGCCCGGCCGACCTCGACCGGGCGGCCCGGATCGCCGAGCAGGTCGAGGCCGTCGGCGGTACCAAGATCATCACCAATGATCATGAAACGGCCGAGCAGACCGTCGACGCGATCGAACGGGTCTGTGCGGACTGGCTTCATGATCAGGTACGGGCCACGACGACCGAGGAGCGGCGCGCCCTGATCCGGTACGGCAACGCCGCGATCGTCGGCCAGTACCGGGCCGGCCTGGCCCGCCCCTGGTCCACCACCCGGCCGGAGGAGATCGTCCGCGCCTTCGACTGCGAGTGCGCCGCCCCCGGCTGCACCGCCCTGATCGATCTCCGACTCACCGCGTTCCCGGATCCCTTCCTCCCGGACTCCCCACCGATCCTCGCCCCGGACCACCGACCCTGAACCCGGCCGCCGGCATCCCGGTGGCGGCGAGTGGACGCGTTGACCGGCTGAGCGGCGATCTTTCGGGTCAACCCGTCCACTCGGCGAGCGGGGTGGAAGGAGAGTCAGTCGAGGAGGCCGAGGTCGCGGGCGCGGGCCACGGCGCTGGTCCGGTTCGGCACTCCGAGTTTGGCGAAGATGTGGACCAGGTGGGTCTTCACCGTGGCCGGGGCGACGAACAGCCGGTCGGCGAGTTCGGTGTTGGTCAGGCCCGCGCCGAGCAGCCGGAGCACCGCGGCCTCCCGGTCGCTGAGCGCCGGCGTCGCTTCGCGGAGGGCGGCGGTGTAGCGGGCCGTCTGATGATCATCGAGCGTCAGCCGGCCGGTCACCGCGGCCTGCACGGCGGCGGCGATGTCGGCCGCAGTCGCGTCCTTCAGCAGGTAGCCGGCGGCACCGGCCTCGACGGCCCGCAGGATGTCGCGATCATGGTCGTACGTGGTCAGGATGATCACCGCCGGCGGATCGGGTTCCGCCCGGATCGCGCTGGTGACCGCCACGCCGTCGGGGCCGTCGCCGAGCCGGAGATCGCAGAGGACGACGTCCGGGGCCGACTCCCGGACCTGGCGCAGCGCCTCCGTGCCGGTCCCGGCCTCGCCGATGATCATGATCACCGGGCTGGCGCCGAGCATGGCGCGCAGGCCGGACCGGACCACGGGATGATCATCCACCAGCAGCACCCGGATCGGCGGTGGGTTCATGATCATGCTCCGGTCGAGGGGAGGTGGGCGGTCACGGTGCAGCCTGCGCCGGGCGCGGAGTCGAGGTCGAGCCGGCCGCCGAGTTCGGCGAGCCTGGCCCGCATCGCGCTCAGGCCGTAGCCGCCCTGCAGCGTCGGCGGCAGTTCCGGACCCGGCTCGAACCCGACGCCGTCGTCGGTCACCCGGAGCCGGACCGACTCGGCGGTCTGGGCCAGGTCGATCCGTACGGTCCCGGCGCCGGCGTGACGGCGTACGTTGGCGAGCGCGCTCTGGGCGACCCGGAGCAGCGCGACCTGCTGGCTCATCGGCAGCCGGACCGCGTCGGCCCGGACCTCGGCCGCCGTGCCGGTCTGCTCGGTCAGTTCCGCGGCGAGCCGGCGCAGGGCCGCGGGCAGGGTGTCGTCCTCCAGCGATGCCGGCGCCAGGTCGCGGACCAGTCGCCTGGCCTCGGTCAGGTTGTCGCAGGCCACCGCCTCGATCTGGCCGAGCAGTCCGTCCCGCTGGTCGGCGGGCGCGGTCTGGCCGGCCCGGGACAGCATGACGATCGAGGACAGCCCCTGGCTGATCGTGTCGTGCAGGTCGCGGGAGAGCCGGGTCCGCTCGGCCAGTCCGCCCGCGATCCGCTGGCTGTCCGCGAGTTCCTCGGCCAGCCGGGCCGTCTCCTCGTTGGCCCGGACCAGCGAGGAGACCAGCCGCCGCTGTTCCCGGGCGTCGCGGGCCAGCTGGAGGACGCCGCGAGCCAGCCCGATCGCGAAGCAGCCGCCCACCAGCGGGCCGATCACGCCGGCATAGCTCGGCGTACCGAACTCGAGCCACGGTCGGCCGACCACCACGACCAGCACCAGCACGCCGACCGGCACCGCAGCCCGGAGCGGCAACAGGTGCCCGATCAGCAGCCAGAGCAGGAAGGCCAGCCAGACGAACTCGGCCGACGCTGCGACCAGGCCGCACCAGATCAGGACCAGCCCGGCCAGCCACCAGGTCCCGGCGGCGGGCCGGACCCGGCGGACCAGAGCCGGGCCGAGGGCGTACCAGGTCAGGAAGACCAGAGCGCCGCCGACCGTCAGCGCCGGCAGCGCACCCAGCCCGACCGCGCGCACGGTGCAGACCACGAGCAGCGCGACTGTGATCAGGTGCTGGCCGACCCGGACCGCGACCAGCGTCGCCGACGGGTCCGGCTCAGGCCCGTGCGCCACCGGTCTGCGGATCCAGGACGGCAGGTGCATGGGGACCATCCTCCCGCTCGGCGGCCAGCACCGCCCGGCGCAGGACCAGGAAGAGCAGCACGAACGCGACCGTGAGCAGGATGTGGCCGAGGCCGGAGCCACCGGCGATCGCCGGGCTGGTCGCCAGCGGATGGCCGAGCACCTGCAGGACGCCCTTGCCGATCAGGCCGGCGCCGGTCAGGGCCAGTCCGGTGTTCCAGAGCCGGAGGAACCAGCGGAACCTTCGGTCGGCGGCCAGTCGGAACACCCGGGTCAACGGCAGCAAGATCAGGAAGACCAGGGTGCCGAGCACCAGGAGGTGGGCGTGCGCGACGGCGAGCTGGGTGTCGCCGGTGAACTTGTTGATCTTGGTGAACTCGCGGTAGAACAGGCCGCTGGCCAGGCCGAGCCCGGTCCAGACCACGGTGGCGACGTACAGCGGACGCATGATGACCACTCCTCGTGAACGCTGATGGGAGTGATCACGCTAGGCGGCGGAGTGCGGCGCCGATGCCGCCGCGGGTCAACCGAAAGGTGGAGTTCGGGCGGTCACCAGCCGCGGGCGCGCCATTCGCCGAGCTGCGGGCGTTCGGCGCCGAGGGTGGTGTCGTCGCCGTGGCCGGGATGGACCTCGGTCGCGTCCTCGTACGCCCCGAAGATCTTGGTTTCGAGATCGTCCATCAGGGAGGCGAAGTCGGCCGGGCTGCCGGTCTTGCCGGGCCCGCCGGGGAAGAGGCTGTCGCCGGTGAACAGGTGATCGACTCCGCCCGGTCCCCGGTACGCCAGCGCGATCGACCCGGGCGTGTGGCCGACCAGTCCGATCACCGTCAGCGACTCCTCGCCCAGTGCCACCGTGTCGCCGTCCCAGACGCCGGTCAGTTCCTCCACCCAGGCGCCGGTGGCGATCGCGTCCTGGTCCGGCCGGCCGCAGATCAGCTGGGACCGGGTGGCCTCGGCGACGTCGGACAGCGCCTGCCAGTGATCTTGGTGCCGGTGCGTGGTGACGATGGTGTCCGGGGCCTGGTCACCGATCAACTCCAGCAGCCGGTCGGCGTCGTTGGCGGCGTCGATCAGCACCGAGCCGCCGGGGCCGCGGAGCAGGTAGGCGTTGTTGTCCATCGGCCCGACCGAGAGTTTGATCATGGTCACGGTCTCGGACAGTCGGGTGGTGACCGGCGGGCCGCCGGGCGTGACGTGGTTCGGGCCAGACATCGATGGATCCCCCTCGGTGATCAGAATGCGGGCAGGGTGAGCCCCTCCGCGCCGGTGACCTGGTCGGCACCGGACCGGCCGGTCAGCCAGCCCAGCAGCGCCGCTGCCGTACCGCGGACTTCGCGGGGCTCGCCGTCCGACCCGACGGCGACCGTTGCGCCGCCGTCGACGATCAGGGACAGGCTCGGGACGCCGTCCCGGGTCCGCAGCCGCAGCGAACACCATTCCAGGATCCAGGCGGCGACCGTCTCGTCGACCTGGTCGAGTTCGTAGCCGACGTCGAGGTCGACGTGATGCAGTACCACCTCGGTCAGCCGGGCCAGCGGCAGCAGCCGGGCCGGAACCTTGGTGCCGCCGCGCAACTCGACCGACTCCGCCCACTTGCCGGCGGCGTCGACCTCCTCCATCCGTTCCCAGAGCTGTTCGGCGGCGGTGTCGAGGTCGATCTGCAGGTCCAGGCCGGACCGCCCGGCGCCGGCCTCGATCTCGGCGTCGCGGTCCTCGTTCGAGGCGTACATCTTGCCGGGGGTGCCACTCGCCGCACCGCTGAGCAGGCGACCGAGCGCGTCGGCCTGGCGGGCGACATGGGTGGCCACGTGGCCGCGGGACCAATCGGGCAGCCGACTCGGCCCGCGCCAGTCGTCGTCGCCGACGGCGATGGTGCCGCCGAGCAGCCGTGCCGTGGCCGCCGACAGCAGCCCGCGCAGGGTTTCCAGTTGGTCGGCGGCCGGATCGCCGGCGGTGCCCGCGGAAGTCATGCTCAATAACCTACTGCGGTTGGCTCGGCGGCGGTCCTGTGAGGGGCGGTCGGGGGATCTGGAGGGGGTCGTCCCGCTTCACCCAATAAGGCAGCGCCTGTCCGTTCGCGGAGCGGAGCGGGGGATCTGAAGGGGGTCGTCCCCCTTCACCCAATAGGGCAGCGCCTGTCCGTTCGCGGAGCGGAGCGGGGGATCTGAAGGGGGTCGTCCCCCTTCACCAAATGAGGACTGTCAGTGGGCGGGCATAGCATGACCGACGTGGCTGATCGACTCATGATCCGTGGTGCTCGCGAGCACAATCTGCGCAACATCTCCCTGGACCTTCCGCGTGATGCGCTGATCGTGTTCACGGGCCTGTCCGGCTCCGGAAAATCGAGTCTCGCCTTCGACACGATCTTCGCCGAGGGACAGCGTCGTTACGTGGAGTCGCTGTCGGCGTACGCGCGCCAGTTCCTCGGACAGATGGACAAGCCGGACGTCGACTTCATCGAGGGGCTGTCGCCGGCGGTCTCGATCGACCAGAAGTCGACCAACCGGAACCCGCGATCGACGGTGGGCACGATCACGGAGGTGTACGACTACCTCCGGCTGCTCTACGCCCGGGCCGGCCGGCCGCACTGCCCAGTCTGCGGCGAGCCGATCAGTCGGCAGAGTCCGCAGCAGATCGTGGACCGGCTGATGGACCTCGAGGACGGCACCCGGTTCCAGGTGCTGGCCCCGGTGGTGCGCGGCCGCAAGGGTGAGTACGTGGAGCTGTTCCGGCAGCTGGCCAGCCAGGGCTTCGCCCGGGCCCGGGTGGACGGCGAGACCGTACAGCTGACGGCTCCGCCGACCCTGGACAAGCAGAAGAAGCACGCCATCGACGTGATCGTCGACCGGGTGGCGGTCAAGGCGTCGGTGAAGCAGCGGCTGACCGACTCGGTGGAGACGGCGCTCGGGCTGGCCCAGGGCGTGGTGTCGATCGACTTCGTCGACCTCGACGCGTCCGACCCCAACCGGGAGCGCCGCTACTCGGAGAAGATGGCCTGCCCGAACGAGCACGACATCGCGATCGAGGAGCTGGAGCCGCGGCAGTTCTCGTTCAACGCGCCGTGGGGTGCCTGCCCCACCTGCTCCGGCATCGGCACCCGGATGGAGGTCGATCCGGAGCTGGTCGTGCCCGATCCGGAGAAGAGCCTCTCCGAGGGCGCGATCGCGCCGTGGTCGTCGGCCCACATCGCGGACTACTTCATCCGGCTGATCGACGCCCTGGCCGAGCAGGCGGGCTTCAGCACGGACACGCCCTGGGGCGAGCTGCCGGTCCGGGTGAAGAAGCTGCTGCTGCACGGCGTACCGGGCCAGCTGCAGGTCCGCTACAAGAACCGGTACGGGCGGGAGCGCAGCTACAACGCGAAGTACGAAGGCGTCATCTCCTACATCGAGCGGCGGCACGCCGAGGCGGAGAGCGACACGTCGCGGGACCGGTTCGCCGGCTACATGCGCGAGGTGCCGTGCAACGCCTGCGACGGCGCCCGGCTGAAGCCGTCGTCGCTGGCGGTGACGGTCGGCGACAAGAACATCGCCGAGGTGTCGGCGATGTCGATCGACGAGGCGGCGGCGTTCCTGTCCGGCCTCGAGCTGACCGCGCGGGAGCGGCAGATCGCCGAGCGGGTGCTGAAGGAGATCAACGAGCGGCTCCGGTTCCTGCTCGACGTCGGTCTGGACTATCTGTCGTTGAGCCGGCCGACCGGCAGCCTGTCCGGCGGCGAGGCGCAGCGGATCCGGCTGGCGACCCAGATCGGTTCCGGCCTGGTCGGTGTGCTGTACGTGCTGGACGAGCCGAGCATCGGGTTGCACCAGCGGGACAACCGGCGGCTGATCGACACCCTGGTCCGGCTGCGCGACCTGGGCAACACGCTGATCGTCGTCGAGCACGACGAGGACACCATCCGGACCGCGGACTGGGCGGTGGACATCGGCCCGGGCGCGGGGGAGCACGGCGGTCACGTCGTGGTGTCCGGCACGGTGCAGGAACTGCTGGAGAGCGAGGACTCGCTGACCGGCGCGTACCTGTCCGGTCGCCGCGCCATCCCGCTGCCGGCGCAGCGGCGGGCCCAGCTCGACGATCGCATGATCACCGTGCACAACGCGGTCGAGCACAATCTGAAGGACGTCACGGTCTCGTTCCCGCTGGGGCAGTTGATCGCGGTGACCGGGGTGTCCGGCTCGGGCAAGTCGACCCTGGTGAACTCGATCCTCTACACGTCGCTGGCGAAGCGGATCTACAACGCCCGCGAGGTGCCGGGCCGGCACCGGACGATCACCGGCGCCGACAACATCGACAAGGTGATCCACGTCGACCAGTCGCCGATCGGCCGGACGCCGCGGTCCAACCCGGCCACGTACACCGGGGTCTTCGACAGCGTCCGGAAGCTCTTCGCCGAGACCCCGGAGGCGAAGGTCCGCGGCTACCAGCCGGGCCGGTTCTCCTTCAACGTGAAGGGCGGCCGGTGCGAGAACTGCGCCGGCGACGGCACGATCAAGATCGAGATGAACTTCCTGCCGGACGTGTACGTGCCGTGCGAGGTGTGCCACGGCGCTCGCTACAACCGGGAGACGCTCGAGGTCCACTACAAGGGCAAGACGATCTCCGAGGTGCTGGACATGCCGATCGAGGAGGCGGTGGACTTCTTCGCCGCGCTGCCGTCGATCAACCGGCACCTGAAGACGCTGCTCGACGTCGGCCTCGGCTACGTCCGGCTGGGCCAGCCGGCGCCGACCCTGTCCGGCGGTGAGGCGCAGCGGGTGAAGCTGGCGAGCGAGCTGCAGAAGCGGTCCACCGGCCGCACCATGTACGTGCTGGACGAGCCGACCACCGGCCTGCACTTCGAGGACATCCGGAAGCTGCTCGGCGTGCTCGGCCGCCTGGTCGACGCCGGCAACACCGTGGTGGTGATCGAGCACAACCTCGACGTGATCAAGACCGCCGACTGGATCATCGACATGGGACCGGAGGGCGGTTCGCGCGGCGGTACGGTGATCGCCGAGGGCACCCCGGAGCAGATCGCCGCCCACCCGTCCTCGCACACCGGCGCCTTCCTCTCGCACATCCTCGACGGCCGCCACGTCCCGGTCGGCGGTGAGCTGCAGCCGGACATCTTCACGGCCGCCGCCACCACGAACCGTCGTGCGACGACCAAGCCGGCGACGAAGAAGAAGGCCGTGGCGAGGAAGGCGGTCGCCAAGAAGTCGGCCGCGGGGACGAGGACGACCGGCTCCACGAAGACGGCCGCCACCGCGACGACTGCGGCGAAGAAGACGGCCACCGCGAAGAAGACGACAGCGAAGAAGACGACGGCGAAGAAGAGCACCGCGAAGAAGACCTCGCGCCGCTGACCTCGGCGGCACCGAACGGACTTTGATCACCGGCGGCCGGACCGCCGGTGATCATCGCGCCCCCTCGACTTCCGCATCCGCGACTCCTGCTCGCGTCCGCGACCGTTGCATCGGTCGCGGTTGGGTGGAACGGTCGCGCTTGGGCGTGGAGTGGGAGTGAGGCGCGCCTCCCTCGGCTTTCGCGTCCGCGGCCCTTGTTCGTATCCGCGACAGGCGTATCGGTCGCGCTTGGATGGAACGGTCGCGGTTGGGCGCGGGAGGATGGCGCGCGTCCCTTGGCTTTCGCGTCCGCGACTCTTGCTCGTATCCGCGACTGGTGTATCGGTCGCGGTTGGGTGGAGCGGTCGCGGTTGGGGCGTGGAAGGAGGGCTCGCGTCCCTTGGCTTTCGCGTCCGCGACCCCTGCTTGCATCCGCGACCCCTGCCCGCGTCCGCGACCCCTGCTCGCGTCCGCGACCGTTGCATCGGTCGCGGTTGGGTGGAACGGTCGCGGCTGCGGAGGGCGGCGCCGGGCCCGGTGGGTCGGGGGACATGGATGATCGTTGTCACTGGTGATCGCGCCGTGCCGCTGTGAGATTGGGAAGCTCCGAGGGGGTTCGAACGAGGAGCGGGTGTGCGCAACGTCAAGCGGCGGAGCTTTCTGACCGGGGCCACGGCGATGGCCGCAACGACGGCGGCGGTGGGGCGGGCCGCGGCTGATGATCGGAACTGGGCGGGGCGGGGGCTGTTGCCGTACCGGCTCAGCACGGATCACCTCGTCGACCCGCTGGGGATCGACGGCCTGGAGCCCCGGTTCGGCTGGCGGCTGGCGGGATCCGGCACGGACCGGCGGCAGACGGCGTACCGGATCCGGGTCAGCGCCGATGATGATCATGAGCCGGTCTGGGATTCCGGGCGGGTCGAGTCGGGGGACCAGCACGGGATCGGGTACGGCGGGCCGGAGCTCCGGCCGCGGACCCGCTACACCTGGTCGGTCCGGGTCTGGGACGAAGACGGCCGGACCGGGCCGTGGAGCCGTACCGCCTGGTTCGAGACCGGACTGCCGGCCGGCGAACCGTGGGGCGCGCAGTGGATCGGCAGCGGGATCGAGCTGCCGCACCCGACCCGCACGTTGCCGCCGGCCGAGTACGTCGCCGAACCGATCACCGGGCACACCCTGGGTCAGACGTTCAAGACGGCCGGGCCGATCGTCGGCGTCGCGATCCTGGTCCAGGCCGAGGGTGACGAACCGGCCTCGGTCACGCTGCGCCTCCTCGCCGGCGGACCGGACGGCGACCACCTCGCGACCGCGGAGGTGAAGGGCCTGGCCGGCGATACCGCGGCCACCCTCGACCTTGATCAACAACGGCCGGCCGGCACCTACTATCTGGAGGCGACGTCGGACAGCCCCGGCTTGACCTGGGCGAGCGCGGACGGCGACCCGGAGTCCGGGCGGCCGTCGCCCTACGCCGACGGCGCGGCCTTCACCGACGGTGAGGAGCAGCCGCTGCGCGACCGCTGGCTGTACGGCCTCCCGCCGGACCCGCCCGCCGATCCGTTGCTGCGCACGGCCTTCGAACTGCCGCAGCCGCCGGCCCGGGCCCGGCTGTACCTGATCGGCCTCGGCCACGGCCGGGCCATGATCAACGGGCACCGGGTCGACGATGCGGCGCTGTCGCCGCCGGCCACCGACTTCGACCGGCGACTGCTCGCCACCACCCACGACGTGACCGCGCTGCTGCGGGACGGCGGCAACGTGCTCGGGGTCGCCCTGGGCCGCGGCTTCTTCGGCACCCGGGCCCCCGACTCGGACGGCAGCAACCTCTACCCGTGGACCGGTGAGCCGCGGCTGCTGGCCCTGCTCGAGGCCGAGCTGCCCGACGGGACCATGATCACGATCGGCAGCGGCCCGGACTGGCGGCTGACCGACGGGCCGGTCCGGTACGAGGGCGTCTACACCGGCGAGACGTTCGACGCGCGGCGGGAAGCCGCGCTGGCCGGCTGGTCCGAACCGGGCTTCGACGACGCCGACTGGACCGCCGCCGTGATCATGGAATCACCGGGCGGCCGGATCGAGTCCTATCCCCAGCAGCCGATCCGCTCCGACCGGCCGCTGCGGCCGATCAAGATCACGGAACCGGAGCCCGGCGCCCTGCTGTACGACTTCGGCGTGGTGACGACCGGCCGGGTCCGGCTCCGCGGCCGGCTGGCCCGCGGCACCAAGATCACGCTCCAGTACAGCGAGAAGCTCGGCGCCGGCGGCCGGATCGAACTCGGCGCCCCGGCCGGCGTACGGAACCCGTCGGTGACCGGCCGCCACCAGCGCGACGAGTATGTCGCCGCCGGCGGCCCGGTGGACTGGCAGCCGTGGTTCACGTACGAAGGCTTCCGGTACGTCGAGGTGACCGGCGGCGACCGGTCGCTCCGGGTCGAGGCGGTGCCGGTGCACAGCGACCTGGACCGGACCATGCGGCTCCGGGTGGCCGAGCCGGTGCTGCAGTGGATCGTCGACGCGACGCTGCGGACCTACCTCAACGCACTGCACGGCCAGCCAGACGTCGCGCCGATGTACACGAAGCTGGCCTGGCTCGGCCAGCCGCGGCTGGCCAGCGCCACGCTGCTGAACGGCTTCGACAGCGCCGGCTGGCTGGCCAAGTGGCTGGAGGACATCCGGCGGTCCCAGGGCGAGTCCGGTGCGCTCGGCATCGTCGCCCCGCTCGGTCCGTTCCCGCCGGACTTCCCGATCTCCCCGTCGGTCACCGGCAGCTACCTGCAGCTGATCCGGCAGCACTGGGAGCACTACGGCGACCGCAGCCTGGTGCTGCACCACCTGCCCGCCGTCCGGCGCTACGTCACCTGGCTGCTCGCCGGCGTCGAGGCGCAGGGCGGGCTGGCGATGGACGTCTTCGCCGACTGGTACCCGCCGGACAACGACCACAATCCCCGGCCACCCGAGGGCGGTCAGCTGGTCGGCACCGCGTACGTGATCGAGAGCCTTCGTGATCTTGCGACGCTGACCGCCCTGGCCGGCGAGACCGAAGAGGCCGCGGAGTGGCGGGCCAAGGCCGAGCGGCTGACCGACCGGTTCAACGAGGCCTTTCTGGACCGGGACGCCGGCCTCTACCGGACCTCGGAGACCAAGGACTATCGGCAGGCCAGCAACGCCATCCCGCTCGCTCTTGATCTTGTTCCCGCCGAGTACGTGGAGCGGGTGGCGGCCCGCCTCGCCCGTGACGTCGAAGATCACGATCGGCACCTGAACACCGGCTCGTTCGGCACCTGGGCGCTGCCGTACGCCCTTTCCGATCATGGAAACGCGGACCTGGCGCTGGCCGTGCTCGGGCAGCACAGCTACCCGGGCTTCGGCTTCTGGCGCAGCCTCGGCGGTACGACCCTGTGGGAGACCTGGGAGACGGACTCGCGCGGCCACCAGGACCCGACCCTGTCCGGCCCCGTCCAGTGGCTCCTGGAACGGGTGCTCGGCCTGGAACTGCTGCGGCCGGGCTGGTCCCGGTTCCGGGTCGCACCCCGAGCCTTCGGCGACCTGCCGTCGGCCTCGGTCGAACTCGACACGGTGCGCGGCCGGATCGCGGTCGGCTGGGAGCGGAGGAAGGGCAGGCTCAGCCTGACCGTGCAGGTCCCGGTCAACGCCGTCGCCGAGGTGTCCCTGCCCGGGCAGCAACCGCGCGAGCTCGGCTCCGGCCGGCACCGCCTCACGACCGAACGGTGATCAGGAACGGCACTCAGAAGTCGCGGGAGGAGAGCACGCAGAACTCGTTGCCCTCCGGGTCGGCGAGCACGGTCCAGCTCACCGAGTCGTCCTGACCGATCTCGGCGCGGGTCGCGCCGAGCTGTTCCAGCCGGGCGATCTCGGCGTCCCGGTCCTGGCTGGTGTGCGGGGCGAGGTCGAGGTGGATCCGGTTCTTGACCGTCTTCGGGTCGGTCACCCGGACGAACACCAGGCCGGGCGGCAGCCGCTCCCACGGAACGGCCCGGGCTTCCTCCTCGCTGCCGAGGTAACCCGGGACGAGCACGACCTCGTCGTCCGCCTCGTACACCTTCTGCCAGCCGATCGCCTCCGCCCACCACGCCGCCAACGAGCGTGGGTCGGGGGTGTCGATCACGTTGCTGTACCAGCGCAGCACCATTTCGGTCTCCCTTTCCTTACCTGGACTCAGACACTAGAGATCGCTTCCGGCGGCCACCCAATCGAACGTAGAGTGCCGCGGCCGGGCTCATGATCAACGCCGAACCGACCAGGGCGACCGGGATCGAGGTCAGGCCGGCCAGGGCGCCGAGCGGGGGACCGCCGACCACCTGGCCGATCGCGTCCGCCTGCCCGTTCATGGACAGCACGGTCGCCCGGGACTTGGACTCCAGCTGCCGGTTCAGCCAGGTCGCCTGGATCGGGTACGCGATCGAGCCGGCGGCCAGCCGCAGCCAGACCGCGGCCATCGCCAGCCAGAGGTGGCCGGACAGGGCGAGCAGGAGGACGGCGCCGGCCTGGACCAGGACCAGGACGGCCAGCACCCGGCCGGGCCGGGCGCCGGTGACCAGGCCCGGCGCGGCCCGGTTCACGACAATGCTGCTGATCATGGAGATGAGCGAACCGATCACCGCGAAGGCGGCGAACCAGAGCGCCGGCTCGGTCCGCCCGAACACGGTCGGCAGCGTGAACGTCTCCAGGATCCGGGCCGTCCAGAGCCGGTCGATCACCTCGCTGGACAACCCGAACAGCAGGCTGATCACGAAGAACCAGCGCACCAGCGGCCGGCGCCGGACCTGGCCGAGGCCGGACCGGAAGGTGCCGAGGAGGGTGGCCCAGGCGGTGCCGGCGCGGGCGTCCGGGTCCGGGGTGAAGTTGCGCTCGGGCATGATCAGCGCCAGCACGCCGGCCAAGATCACGAAACCGATCCCGCCGACGATGATCGGCAGCTGCAGCGCCACCAGCCCGAGCACACCGGCCAGGACCGTACCGGCGAAGGACAGGCCGAGGGCCAGCTGATGGCCGCGGGTGAGCACCGGCTGGACCGCGTCGACGCCGACCTCGTCGGTGATCCAGGCCTGGTTGGCGCCGGAGACGAAGGTCCAGCCGATGCCCCAGATCACCTGCGCGACGAGGATCGCAGCGAACTCCGGCACGGCGCCCTGCAGGATGATCGCGGCGCCGATGATCGGCAACCCGATCAGGACGGACAGCCGCCGGGAGTAGCGGTCGGCGATCACGCCGGTCGGGATCTCGCCGAGGAAGCAGGTGGCCTCCATCACGGTGCCGACCACGACCAACTGGAGCGGGGTCAGGCCGACCACCTGGACCTGGTAGACCATGACCAGGGTGAAGGCGAGGGCGTTGAAGCCGGCGAACCCGGCGTCGAAGAGGTAGAAGGTACGGGCAGCGTCCGCCGGGCGTCGCAGCCGCCGGAACAGGGTGATCAACAACGAAAGTCTCCTGGGCCTGTCGACCCCGATCGCGGGGTCGCTGAGATCGGGCCCAGGTCTCCGACCGGGCCCGCTGGATCGTCAGCTCAGGAAGTGATTCGCATGGTCGGACGCTAGCACCCGTCCGGTGATCACGCACCGAGTTTCGGAGCCTTCCCCGGTCCGCCGCTGGTAATCTCAGCCGCGCGGCGGCTCGCCGGTGATCAGGAGTGGGTCGTGTCCTTGCGCTGAGCCGACCCGGAGTCAAGGAGTGCGGATGGCCAAGCCCAGGGTGGCGCTGCTGATCACCACCTGGTTCCCCAACTCCCATGCCGACGTCCTCGCCCGCCGGCTGATCACGGGGTACGAGCTCGACGGCCCGCACCGGGAACCGCAGGTCGAGGTCGTCGCCGCCTACCTGGAACAGCGGGGCGTGACCCGGCCGGCGCCGCAGCCCGACCTCGGCACCGGCTTCCTCGCCGAGCACGGCGTGCCGATCTTCCCGACCGTGGCCGAGGCGATCACCTTGGGCGGCACCGGTGTCGCCGTCGACGGGGTGGTGCTGATCGGCGAGCACGGCGACTACGAGGACAACGAGTTCGGCCAGAAGCTCTATCCGCGGCGCCGGCTGTTCGACGCCGCGGTCGCGGCCATGATCACCGGCGGCCGGACCGTCCCGGTCTTCGTCGACAAGCATCTGAGCTATGCGTTCACCGACGCCCGATCGATGTACGACGACGCGCGCCGGCTCGGCATCCCGCTGCTGGCCGGGTCGAGCCTGCCGCTGGCGTACCGGGAACCGACCGGGGCCGACTGGCGCCACGGCGAGCCGCTCACCGACTGCCTGGTGATCGGCTACGGCGGTGCGGAGGTGTACGGCTTCCACGCCCTCGAGGCCGGTCAGGCGCTGCTGGAACGGCGGTCCGGCGGCGAGACCGGGGTGGTCGCCGTCCAGGCCTGGACCGGGGCCGAGGCCGGCCGGATCGCCGCGGACCCCACCGGGCCGATCCCGGCCGCGTTGATCACCGCGGCCGCCGGCGCCGGCGGGTTCGGCGAGACCCGAGAGCTGATCGAGCGGGCGACCGACGTCTACCTGGTCGAGCACGCCGACGGCGCCCGGCAGACGGTGCTGATGACCGACGCGGTGACCGACTTCCTGGTCGCGGCGCGCGGGCCGGACGCCGCCGTCGCCTACCGGATCGCGCTGCTCGGCGAGCAGCCGTACTTCTTCCCGCACTTCGCCCGGTTGACGTACCAGGTGGAGCGGTTGATGATCGACCGTCGGGCCCCGTACCCGGTCGAACGGACGCTGCTCACCGGCGGCGTCATCGACGCGGCAATGCGGTCCCGGGCCGGCGCCGGGCGGCTCGAGACGCCCGAGCTCGCGATCGCGTACCGCGGTCCCGAACAGATCGAAGGCTCGGCCGTCGCCCTGCCGCTCCCACAGTCCTGATCCACGTTCCCGGAACGGAGCCACCGATGCGCATCCTGCTGGTCGACCTGCCCTCGTTGATCATTCCCGGCGTCCGGGACCGGCTGGCGTCCCGCCACGAGGTGATCATGCTCGACGGCGCCACGCTGGACCGGGACGCCTGCGCCACCCACGCCGAGGCGGACCTGGTGATCCACGCCGTCCAAGATCACGACGACCCGGCGACCATGATCGACACGGCGACGCGGGGTACCTGGAACCTGCTCACCACGAGCGCAACCCGTCGCTACCTGCAGCTGTCCACGCTGCGGCTGCTGGACGACTACGACCCGGGTTGGTCGGTCGACGAGACCTGGTCGACCCGGCCCGACGACGACCCGGTCCGGCTGTCCGCCCACCTGGCCGAGCTCGCCGCCCGCGAACTCGTCCGGTCGGCCATGATCAACGGGAAGGTGCTCCGGTTGGACCGGGTGCTGCCCGCGGCTGACTTCGGGAGCGGCCCGACCGGCCCGGACTGGTTGCACGTCGACGACGCCGTCGGCTACACCGTGCGGGTCGCCGAGACCATGATCGGGGAGCCGGTCCGGGCCGGCTGGACGGTCGTGCACGGCGTTCGCGGACCCGGCCGATTCCGGACCATGACCGACACCGGGTTCCGGCCGGCGCACCCGGGCGATCCGATGCCGGCGGGTCCCGCTCCGCAGCCGCCGGCCGAGCCCGGGCCGGTCCACGTCGCCGCCGCGACCCGCGCGGTGATCTTCGGCGCCGGCGGCCCGCTCGGCGCGTCCGCCGCCGAACAGCTGGCCCAGCTCCCGGAGGTCACGCTGACCTTGACCGATCTCCGGCCGCTCGCCGAACTGGCGGAGCGCCCGCCGCAGAGCCCGAACGCCCCGCTGCCGAAACCCGCCCGGCCGCCGCACTCGGAGCGGCCGGTCGACGTCGCCGACCAGGATCAGGTCTCGCAGGCCGCGGCGGGTGCGGACTGCTTGATCAACTGCACGGTGATCAGGCACGAGGCCGACCCGGCCTTCCGGGTCAACGTGCTCGGCGCGTACGCGATCATGAGGGCCGCCGTCGAGCACGGCATCCGCCGGGTCGTGCAGACCGGCCCGGCGCAGGTGTTGCTGCACGACCCGATCGGGTACGCGAGCGACCGCGCGGTGCGGCCGGACACCCCGGCCCGGACCGGCTCCGAGCTCTACTTCCTGACCAAGCTGCTCGGCTCCGAGATCTGCCGCATCTTCGCCGAGCGGTACGGGATCGCGACGCCGGTGCTGCTCTTCGAGACCCTGATCCCGCCGGACGCGGTGGGCGGCTGGACCTCGCCGTTCATGATCAGCTGGCCCGACGCCGGCCGGGCGATCCGGGCCGCCGCGACCGTACCGGAGCTGCCCGAGCCGTGCCCCGTCCTGCACGTCCGGGCCCCGTCGCCGCACGGCCGCTACCGCGCCGACGGCCTCTCCGAGGTGCTCGGCTGGCAGCCCGAAGACAGCCTCACCCACCGCTGGACCCGCCCCTAACACGCCCTGCCCCAAACCCCTCAACCTCGCCGAGTCGGCACAAAAGCAGGCGTTTCGGCGGCGTGTCGCTGCGGAGGTGCCCTGTCAGCGGAGGGTGAGTGGGCAGGCTCCGCTCGGCGGCCGACTGATCATGCAGTTGGTCGGTGCGTGGCGACGGGCGGTCTTGTTGATCAATCGGCTGGTCGAGGACTGGTCGCAGTGGAACCCCGTGCGCTGATCCTGAGTTCCTAGTCGATCGTGAAGGTCTGCACCACGTGACCGTCGGCTTCGGTCCGCTCGTCGTACGGCACCGGGATGGCACGGCGCCAGAACGCCGTCGCTGCCTCGTTGCCCTGCACCTGGGTGACTTCCCACGGTCCCGGATGCCGTCGCAGGATCAGCCGGGCTGCCTCGAGTCCGACTCCGCGGCGGCGAAACTTGGGTAGGACGAGGAACTCGCCGAACGATGTGACGGCCGACCGCTCGGCCACCAGCGCCAGGCCGGCAAGTTCGTCGTCGACCTGGAGCAGGTAGGGGAACCGACGTTCCTTCGGGTCCCAGTAGTTGTCCAGGTAGCGGTAGCCATAGCGGCCGTCGGGACCGATCGGGCGATCGTCAATGCGGGAGAACTCGTACTCGTTGAATTCGAGCAGGCGGCCGACGACAGGTTTGGAATCGAGCGAGGCGATGAACACGTCGACGGTCATGGCCGCCATTCTTCCTGGGGCGCTTGGTGAGTGCGGACGAGCACGGCGACCCGGCCCAGCGGACAAGGCTGCCGACTCCTCACGGGATGCTCAGCCGACCATCGCCCACTGGACCACGGATCGTCATGTTGCCCGGAAACCATCGTCGCCGGCCCGCCGACGAAAGGTTCCGCACCGTGCCCGCCCTGCTCCCCGTAACCCGTCCCCGGATCTCCCGCGCTATCGTTCTCGCTCGTGCCGTCGCGATCATGGTCCTGGCCGGCGTCGCGATGACCGCGTACAACCTCCCGGCGCGGGCCGACCGGTCCGCCGATGTCGACGTCATCGCCCATCGCGGCGCGTCGGGCGTCGCCCCCGAGAACACCGCCCCGGCGATCCGGGCCGCGATCATCCAGCGCGCCGACTTCGTCGAGATCGATGTGCAGCGCACCAAGGACGGGAAGTTGGTGAACTTCCACGACTGCACCCTGGTCCGCACCACCGACGTCGAGGAACGTTTCCCGGGCCGGACCGACTACCGGGTCTCCGACTTCACCCTGGCCGAGCTGAAGACCCTGGACGCCGGTTCCTGGTTCGGCCCGCGGTTCGCCGGCGAGAAGATCCTCACCTTCGGCGAGGTGATCGGGATGGTCCGCAACCGGACCGGGCTGCTGGCCGAGATCAGTCCCTGTGCCCACTATCTCGATACCGGTCTGCCGGAGCAGGTCGCCGCGGAGCTGGAGGCCACGCCGCGCTTCCTGGATCGGGCGCTGGCCGAGGGTGCGCTCGCCGTCCAGTCGTTCAGCGTCGCCGACGGGAAGGCCTTCCACGCTCGGCTGCCCGAGGTACCGGTCGGCCTGCTGCACGCGTCCCGGCCGACCGAGGCCGAACTGGTCGAGCTGAGCACCTGGGCCGACCAGATCAACCCGAGCTTCGACGACACCGACCCCGCGCTGATCGAACGGGCCCACCAGCTCGGCCTGGCGATCAACGTCTGGACGGTGAACGATGCGAGCCGGATGCGCGAACTGATCGCGCTCGGCGTCGACGGCATCATCACCGACTACCCGCAGTCGCTCACCGGACCGAGCCGGCCAGGTTCGGCTGACTGACAAGAGCCGGGCCGCTCAGTCGGACTTGCCTCCGCGGGCGGCGTCGCCGAGGACCCGGGCCGCCTCGGCCGCCCGGGCCGGCGTCGGCACCGCCCCGTCGCGCTCGGTCAGATAGAAGGTGTCGATGGCCTGCCCGGCCAGGGTGGCGATGTGGGCGGACCTGATCGAGAGCTCGACGCCGGTGAGGGCCCGGCCGTAGGCGTAGAGCAGGCCGCGGCGGTCGTTGGCGCGGATCTCGATCACCGATGCCGACTCGCTGGCGTCCGGAACCACGGCCACCCAGGGCTCGGCGCCGGCGTTCTGGACCCGCTCCTCGCGCCGCCGGATCGCCTCCAGGACGCCCGGTTCGCCGCGGCCGAGCCGCTCCAGCTGCTTGATCAAGTAGGCCGGGTCGGGCAGGTCGGTGGCGCCCGCCGACTCCACCCGCCAGGTGTTCACCGCGATGCCGTCGATGGTGCTCAGCAGGGCGGACCGGATGGCGATCCCGTGCGCCGCGAGCAGGCCGGCAGTGTCGCCGAACAGGCCCAGCCGGTCCCGGGTCGCGATGATCACCTGCAGTCCGGCCGGCTTCTCCTCGACGATGATCCGGGACCGTCCGTCCAGTGCCACCGAGCGGGCCAGCCCGAGATCGATCAGCCCGCCGGCCCGGCCGGTGTGTGGTTCGCCGGCCAGCTGGTCCTCGGCCCGCTCGGTCAGCGCGTTGATCAACTGCGCCCGCCACGGCGACCAGGCCGCGGGCCCAGCCGCCCGGGCGTCGGCCTCGGTCAGCGCGCGGAGCAGCCGCAGCACCTCGATCCGTCCGTCGACGGCCTTGACCAGCGCGTCCATCGTGGCCGGGTCGGCATGATCACGTTTCGTCGCCAGCTCGGCCAGGGTCAGGTGTTCCCGGACCAGCAGCTCGACCAGCGCCGCGTCCTCCTCGCCGTACCCCATGTCGGTGACGGCCTGCCGCGCGATCGGCGCCCCGACCCGCGGATGATCATGCTCGGCGCCGGGAAGCTTGCCGATGTCGTGGAACAGGCAGCCGAGCAGCAGCAGGTCCGGTCGCTCCACCGAGGTCAGGTGCCGGGCGGCCTCCGCGACCGCCTGGACCGAGTGCCGGTCGACCGTGTGCCGGTGTACCGGGTTGTGCTGCGGCCGGGCCCGGATCCCTTCCCAGGAAGGGATCCAGCGGCTGATGCAGCCGGCCAGGTCGAGGGTCTCCCAGACCGCGACGGTGGCCTCACCGCCGGCCAGCAGCTCCAGCAGCGCCTCTCGTGCCTCGTCCGGCCAGGGGGTCGGCAGCGGCGGCGCGTGGGCGCCGAGGTTCTCCGCGGTGACGGGGGAGAGCACCAGCCCGCGACTGGCGGCGAGCGCCCCGGCCCGCAGCCCGAGCAGGGGTTCGGCGGGGGAGGTGAGCCGGGCCAGGCCGACCTCGCCGAGGTGCACGATCAGGCCGTGCGGCGCGGTGTCGTACTGCGGCCGGCGTTCCCGGCGGGCGAACGGGAACCGGCGCCGTGCGGGCAGCACCTGGCGGGCCGACCGTACGGTGAGGTCGACGGCGTGGCCGATCTTGCGCGCGGCCAGGCTGATGTCGCGGCGCAACTCGTCCTCGTCGCCGTAGCCGAGCAGCTTGGCGACGTCCGGCACCTCGCCGGCGACCAGCCGGTCCAGCGCCCGGCCGGAGACCACCTGCAGGGCGTCCCGGACGTCCAGCAGCCGCTGGTACGGCTCCCGCACCCCGGCATGGGGCTGGTCGGTCAGCCAGGTCGCCGCCAGCGCCCGGAGCATGATCATGTCCCGCAGCCCGCCGCGGCACTCCTTCAGGTCGGGCTCCAGCAGCGAGGCCGCGTCGCCGCTGCGCTGGTGCCGCTCGGACAGCGACTCCAGCAGCTCCGGCAACCGCCGCCGGGCCCCGGCCCGCCACGCCTCCAGCAGGCCGGACCGGGCCCGTTCGACGAGCTCCGGCTCGCCCGCGATCAGCCGCAGGTCGAGCAGGCCGACCGCGGCGCTCAGCTCCCGGTGGGCGACCTCGGCGCACTCGGCCGGAGTCCGTACCGAATGATCAAGACGGAGCCCCGAATCCCAGAGCGGATACCAGAGCTTCTCGGCCAGGGTGTCGATCGCGGCCTGGTCCGACCCGTCGTGCAGCAGGACGAGATCGATGTCGGACCGGGGACCCAACTCCCGGCGGGCGAGGCTTCCGACGGCCGCCAGCGCGACCCCGCGGCGGTCGGTGCCCGCCGCGGAGCCGTACAGGTCGATCAGGAAGTCCTCCACCAACCTGGCGACAGAACGCCGACGATCCGGCCCCGCCGTGGTTGCCCAGGAGGACCGGATCGCGACGCCGAGGCGCTCGGTGGTCAGATCACGCTTCAGAGCGCGTCCAGCCCGCGCTCGCCCGTCCGGACGCGGACCACGTCCTCGACCGGAACGGACCAGACCTTGCCGTCACCGATGCGGCCGGTCCGTGCGCTCTTGACCAGAACGTCGATGATGTCACCGGCATCCTCGTCGTCCACGAGCACCTCAAGTCTCACCTTGGGCACCAGGTCGACGGTGTACTCCGCCCCCCGGTAGACCTCGGTGTGTCCACGCTGCCGCCCGAATCCGCTGGCCTCGCTGACGGTCATCCCTTCGATCCCGAAGGATTCCAGGGCGGCCTTCACCTCGTCCAGCATGTGGGGCTTGATGATCGCGGTGATCAACTTCATGCCGTCACCTCCTCGGATGACTTGCTGTCGACGCCGTTACCGGTCGCCTCGGCCGGCTCGGCCGGACGGGTCGTGGTGCCCAGCCCACCCCGGCGGGTGGCACCCAGCGTGCCGAGATCGTACGCGGTCTCAGCGTGCTCGCTGCTGTCGACACCGTCCAGCTCGCTCTCCTTGTCGACCCGGAAGCCGATCGTCTTCTCCAAGATCAAACCGATCAGGTACGTGATCACGAAGCTGACCACCATCACGGCGACGGCGCCGACGGCCTGGCGCCAGAGCTGATCGAACCAACCGCCGTAGAAGAGACCGTTGAGGCCAGCCGGGTTGTCTTCGGTGGGCGCCCCGGCCGGGGCCTCGCTGGTGAGGAAGAGGCCGATCGCGATGGTGCCCCAGAGGCCGGCCACCAGGTGCACCCCGACCACGTCGAGCGAATCGTCGTACCCGAGCTTGTACTTCAGTCCGACCGCGAGGGCACACAGTGCACCGGCGATCGCCCCGATGATGATCGCGCCGACCGGCGAGACCGCGGAGCAGGCAGGAGTGATCGCGACCAGACCGGCGACCACACCGGAGGCGGCGCCGAGCGAGGTCGGTTTGCCGTCCCGGATCCGTTCGGTGAGCAGCCAGCCGAGCGTTCCGGCGGCGGTCGCGACCAGGGTGTTCACCCAGACCACGGAGGCGGTGTTGTCCGCGGCGACCGCGGAACCGGCGTTGAAGCCGAACCAGCCGAACCAGAGCAGGCCCGCGCCGATCATGACCAGGGTCATGTTGTGCGGTCGCATCGGCTCCTTGCCGAAGCCGATCCGCTTGCCCAGTACCAGGGCCAGGGCCAGGCCTGCCGCACCGGCGTTGATGTGCACCGCGGTGCCGCCGGCGAAGTCGATCGCGGCCAGGTTGTTCGCGATCCAGCCGCCGATCACGGTCTCTGTGTCGTTGGTGAACGCGAACACCCAGTGCGCAATCGGGAAGTAGACCAGAGTCACCCAGATGCCGATGAAGATCATCCAGGTGCCGAACTTGGCCCGGTCGGCGATGGCGCCGGAGATCAGGGCCGCGGTGATGATGGCGAAGACGGCTTGGAACCCGACGAAGGCCATCGCCGGCAACGTGGCTTCCGGATCATCGGCCATCAGCCCGTTCAGGCCGAGGTATTCGATCGGGTTGCCGAGCAGGCCGAGGCCCACGTCGTTGCCGAAGGCCATCGAGTAGCCGTACAGCACCCAGAGCACTGAGATCAGTGCCAGCGCGCCGAAGCTCATCATCATCATGTTGAGCACGCTCTTCGCGCGGACCATGCCGCCGTAGAAGAGCGCGAGGCCGGGTGTCATCAGCAACACCAGGGCCGCGGAGGTGAGAATCCAGGCAGTGTCGCCCGAATTCAGTTCGAGTGGAGTCATGGAGATTCCTTCGGTGAAAGGCTGGAAGGTCCTTCACCAGACTCTGCTGAGCGGATATTGCAGAGGGCGCGCCATGTTGTTACGCGGCAGTGACAGATTCGACCATCACGTGACGAAACGGTTACAGCCGTGCTTCGGTGACCTCACTCGGGCTCGTTCGGCGGCGCAACCTGCGCACCGAAGGTACGGCCAGCGCGGCCAGGCAACTGGCCACGATGACGACCCCGACCACCACCAGCCAGGGCCGGAAGCCGGTCAGAGCGGCGACCGGGGCGGTCAGCGCCAGCCCGACCGGCCGGGCCACGAAGGAGCCGACCTGATCGAGCGCGTACACCCGGGCCAGCTTGTCCTCGGCGATGTTCTGCTGGATCGACAGGTCCCAGCCGACGCTGAAGATCTCCAGCCCGAAGCCGTGCGCGAAGGCGCCGGCCAGCAGCACCGCCAGGCCGGCCGCCGTGGGGGTCGCGTACGCCATCGCGATCGGGAACGCCGCCGTCAGGATGAGCAGGGCCACCCCGGCCAGCAGCGGACGCTGCGGCCGCCAGCGCAGGCTGACCAGACCGCCGGTGACGAAGCCGACCATCATCGCGGCCAGGCCCCAGCCCCAGGCCTCGCGGCCGAGCGTCTCGCCGATCACGATCGGGCCGAGGACGGCCTGCGCGCCACCGAAGAACAGGTGGTAGATCAACGCCTGCAGGAGTAACAGCCACAGCCAGGCGTGCCGGAACACCTCCCGGGCGCCGCCGGCCAGGCCGCGCAACATCGACTCGTCACGGGCCCCGGTCGGGCGTTCCGCGCGGAGCCGGGAGAAGCACCAGGCGGCGACGCCGAGGGCCGCGGCGTCGACCGCGAGGGCCCAGCCGGAACCGATCCAGACGACGAGCATCCCGGCCAGTCCGGTGCCGAGGATCAGGCCGACGTTCTGGCCGAGCCGGCGGCTGGCCACCGCGCCGGAGAGCTGGCCGTCCTCGATGGTCTGTCCGATCAGCGCCCGCGAGCTGGGCACCGCGAGGGCGGTCGCGCAGCCGCCGGCGGCGCCGAGCACGCCGAGCAGCGGGATCGTCGCCCAGTCGCCGATCAGGCCGACCGCCGCGATCAGCTGGATCAGTCCGTTGCCCGCGGTGGCCAGCGCGACCAGCCGGCTCCGCGGGATCCGGTCGCCGAGCCAGCCGCCGAACAGGGAGGTGATCACGTCCGCGGCCGCGTACAGGGCGATCACCAGGCCGAGCTCCTGGGCCGAACCGCCGAGGTCGAGCACGGCGAACGCCAGCGCCACCGGCGCGATCCCGGCGCCGAGCGACTGGATCGTCGTCCCGCCGAGCAGCCAGCGGAACGGGATCGAGGTCAGCGGGCTCGGGTTGATCTCCTGCACGTTCGCCAAGGTAGTTCGCTGGCAAATATTTTGTCAACGAAATATCACTATGCTGGGGCCATGCCTGACGATGCGGCCGACCGCCACGTGCAACGGTGGCGCAATCACTGGATCGACGTCCCGTTCGACGACGAGGTGGAGGCGGCGATCTACCGGATCCAGCTGATCGCCGTGCGGCTGACCGACTACAAGGCCGAGGCCGCGGCGCGGGTGGGTCTCGAGCTCGCCGAGTACGCGACGCTGCACACGTTGATGATCAGGGAGACGCCCGGCCGGGCCTCGCCGTCCCGGCTGGCCGAGGACCTGGGCATCTCGCCGGCCGGGATGACCGGGCGGCTGGCCAAGCTGGAGCAGGCCGGCTACGTGCAGCGGGTTCCCGGCGGTACGGACCGGCGTCGCCTGGACGTGGAGGTGACCCGGGCCGGCGCCGACCTGTGGCGGCGGGCGATGGATCTCCGGGGGCAGCGCGAGGAGGAGTTGGCCTCGGCGATCTCCCGCAAGGAACTGGCGACGCTGAACCGGATGCTCAAGCGGATGCTGGCGCGGCTCGACGTACCCGATCCTGTCGAGCCGGCCGCGGAGTGATCAGGAGCCGGTGAAGCTGAGCGACCGCAGGTCCGCCCGGTCCAGATAGAGCATCCCGTTCAGGTGATCGGTCTCGTGCTGCACGATCCGGGCCGACCAGCCGGAGAACTCCTGCTCCCGGGCCACGAGTTGATCATCGAGGTAGCTCAGCCGGACCCGGTGGTGCCGGGCCCTTCCGGCGCGGTATCCGGGCACCGAGAGGCAGCCCTCGTAGTGCTCGTCCTGATCATCGTCGAGCGGTTCGTAGGCCGGATTGATGATCACCTGGTACGGCAGCGGTTGCCGGTCCAGTGCCGTCGTGACCTCTTCGGGCAGGTCGGCGTCGTCCTCGATCACGGCGATCCGCAGCCCCAGGCCGATCTGCGGCGCGGCCAGGCCGACGCCGGGCGCGTCCCGCATGGTCTCCCGCATCGCCGCCAGCAGCTCGGCCAGTAGCGGGGCCGGGAGCTGTCCCTGGTAGTCGGCGGCGGGCCGCCGCAGCACCGGGTCGCCCGCGAAGACGATCGGGACCGGCCGCGGCCCGGCCAGCAGGTCCTCCACCCGGATGATCAACTTCTCGTCCATGATCATCGAGTCGTTCATGATCAACGGCGGACCGGGGTGGCCCGGCCGGTCCCGGTCGGGGTGGCCTTCGGCTCGCCGTGGGTGAGCTCCCAGGCGGTCCAGGCGGAGTCGGTCATCTCGGCCAGCGTGTGCCGGGAGGTCCAGCCGAGGGCCTCCTTGATCCGGCTCACGTCGGCGACCACCTCGGCCGGGTCGCCGGGCCGGCGGGCGATGATCTCCGGATCGATCGCGTACCCGGAGGACCGGCCGATCTCGGCCAGCACCTCGAGCACCGAGGACCCGTGGCCGGTGCCGACGTTGAAGATGTCGTACGGGCGCTCGTCGCGCTCCAGGTAGTCCAGCGCGGCCAGGTGGGCGTCGGCCAGGTCGAGGACGTGCACGTAGTCGCGGATCCCGGTGCCGTCCGGAGTGGGGTAGTCGTTGCCGAACACCTTGGGTCGCTCGCCCGAGGTCAGCGACCGCAGCGCCAGCGGAATGAGATTGAGCACCGTCGGGTCACCGAGTTCCGGCCAGCCGGTCCCGGCGACGTTGAAGTAGCGCAGCCCGACCCCGCGCAGGCCCCAGGAGACGCCGGCCGCCCGCATCATCCATTCGCAGACCAGCTTGGTCTCGCCGTACGGGCTGATTGGCTGCGGTGCCGTGTTCTCGGTGACCAGCTGGCCGGCCGGCACGTCGGCCTTGCCGTAGGTCGCGGCGGAGGAGGAGAACATCATCTTGTTCACCCCGGCCGCCTGCATGGCCTGCAGCAGGTGACCGAAACCGCCGACGTTCTGCTGGTAGTACCAGACCGGGCGTTCCACCGACTCGCCGACCTGCTTCTTCGCGGCGATGTGGATGACGGCGTCGACGGCGTACTCGGTGAGTACGGACTCGAGCTTCTCCACCGACTCGGGGACCGAGAGATCGAGGTGGACCAGAGCCGCCGTGCCGACGTTCTCCGCCACCCCGGTGCTCAGGTCGTCGACCACGATCACTGTGTCGTCGCGCTGCTGCAGCAACCGCACCACGTGAGCGCCGATGTAGCCGGCACCGCCCGTCACCAGAACCTTCATGGCTTGAACCCTATCCAGTCATGGTTTAGTCTGACCTTATATAAGCTAGAACTTAGTGAAGGAGCTCGGATGAACCCGTTGGAACACGTCAAGGCCGTGACCCGCGAGGTCCGCACCGGGGAGCGGGACGGCAAGCCGACCAAGATCGCGATCGCGCACCGGTCCTACCCGGCCGAGCCGGGTGACGTGTGGGACGCACTGACCAGTGCGGAGCGGCTGCCGCGCTGGTTCCTGCCGGTGTCCGGCGACCTCAGGGTCGGCGGGCGGTACCAGTTCGAGGGCAACGCCGGCGGCGTCGTCGAGACCTGCCGGCAGCCGGAGTTGATCAAGACCACCTGGGAGGGTGGCGGTCAGGTCTCCTGGCTGGAGATCAGGCTCAGCCCCGAGGGCGAGCAGACGGCGCTCGAGTTGATCCACGAGGCGCACGTCGATCCCGAGTTCGCCAAGCAGTACGGGCCGGGTGCCGTCGGCGTCGGCTGGGACGGCGCCCTGCTCGGTCTCGGCCTGCACCTCGAGTCCGGTGCCGACCGGCCGGTCGATGCCTTCACCTGGCCCACCACGCCGGAGGGGTTGGAGTTCCACCGCTACGCCGCCGACGACTGGGCCCGGGCCGACATCGCGGACGGCACCGATCCGGCCGAGGCTCGGGCCGCGACGGAGGCGGTGCTTGCCTTCTACACCACGGTTCCGGAAGAGCAGTCGTGATCACCGCCCTGGATCTGATCGACCAGGTCGAGCGCCGGGTGGCCGGCGGCGAGCGGGACGGCGAGCCGACCAAGATCGTGATCCTGCGGCGCCACTACGACGCCGACGTGGACCAGGTCTGGGACGCGTTCACCAACGCCGAACGACTGCCGCGCTGGTTCCTGCCGGTCAGCGGTGACCTCAGGCTCGGTGGCCGGTATCAGTTCGAGGGCAACGCCGGCGGGTTGATCGAGAGTTGCCGGCGGCCGGAGTTGATCAAGGTGACCTGGGAGTACGACGGCGGCCTGTCCTGGGTCGAGGTACGGTTCCGGACCGAGCCGGACGGGCGGACCATGATCGAACTGAGGCACGAGCAGCCGGTCGACGACAGCTGGCGGACGTACGGTCCCGGCGCCGGCGGGGTGGGCTGGGACATCGGCCTGGTCGGGCTGGACGAGCATCTCCGGACCGGCCGGAGGGTGGTCGAGCAGGAGTGGACGTCGACCCCGGACGGCCGGGAGGCGATCCGGCGTTCCAGCGCCGATTGGGCCCGGGCGGCGGTCGCCGACGGCGAGGACGCCCGGCTGGCCGGCGAGGCCGCCGACCGGACGGCGGCCGCCTACACCGCCGAGTCGTGAGACGATCCGGCTGATCATGGCGATCTTCGAAACCCTGGCCGACCCGGTGCGCCGGCACCTCCTCGAGCTGCTCGCCCGCGGAGACCGTACCGCCGGGGAGCTGGCCGAGGCCGCCCGGGACCGGTTCGGCATCTCCCAGCCGGCCACCTCCCAGCACCTGAAGGTGCTCCGGGACACCGACCTGGTGACGGTACGGGTGGACGGGCCGCGCCGGATCTATGCGGTGAACCTGCCGGCGCTGGACGAACTGCACGCCTGGCTGGCCCAGTTCCATGATCAGTTCGCGCAGCCGCTGGACGCGCTGGCCACCGAGCTGGCCCGCGGCAAGCGGCAGCGGCGGCGGACCTCCGGGACCGGGGCGAAGCCGGCGAATCCTGCCGCGGAAACGGCTTGACGCGTGGTGCAGGCTGGTGCCCGTGGAGACCCTTGTTGCGCCGAAGCTGAAGCCGGGCGACACCGTGCGGGTGGTCGCGCCGGCGCGGAGCCGGGCGTTCGTCCTGGACCATGATCATTCCGCGTTGATCGAGCAGCGGTTCGCCGAGCTCGGCCTGCGGGTCACCTTCGGCCGGCACGTCGACGAGCGGGACGTCTTCGACTCCAGCTCGATCGAGTCCAGGGTCGAGGACCTGCACGAGGCATTCGCCGACCCCGAGGTGCGCGGCATCCTGACCGTGATCGGCGGCTTCAACAGCAACGAACTGCTGCCGTACCTGGACTGGGAACTGATCGCCGCGAACCCGAAGATCCTCAGCGGCTACTCCGACATCACCGCGCTGCAGAACGCGATCCTCGCCCGGACCGGCCTGATCACCTACTCCGGCCCGCACTGGTCGACCTTCGGCATGCGTGATCATCTCGAGCCGACCGTCACCTGGTTCCGGCAGGCCTGTCTGGCCGACGAACCGTACGCGATCCGGGCGGGGGAGTCCTGGACCGACGACCCCTGGTTCCTTGATCAGGACGATCGCACGGTCCGGCCCACCGACGGCTGGTGGACCCTGGCACCGGGGACGGCGCGCGGCCGGCTGGTCGGCGGCAACCTGTGCACGCTGAACCTGCTCCAGGGCACCGCGTGCTGGCCCGGTCTCGACGGGGTCGTCCTGGCCGTCGAGGACGACTACCTGACCAACCCGCACGAGTTCGCCCGCGACCTCACCTCGCTGCTCCAACTGCCCGACGCCGCCGGCCTGCGCGGCCTGGTGATCGGGCGGTTCCAAGCCGCCAGCGAGCTGACCCGGGACGTGCTCGCGGAGATCCTCCGCCGCCAGCCCGCCCTCTCCGGCCTACCCGTCCTGGCCAACCTCGACTTCGGCCACACCACCCCATTGGCGACCCTCCCGATCGGCGGAGAGGTCGAGTTGATCACCGACCCCACCCCCGAACTCCGCATCCACACCCACTGAGCGGCCACCGACCACGTCGAGTGTGAGGTTACGGCCAGCTGGAACCGATTTCAGCTGGTCACTTCGTCACACTCGATGCGTTCGGTGCCGAGTCCGCGGATGTTTCCGGAGTTGCCAGCGGAACCGGACCAACTCACCTACGCTGCGACCACTGCGTGATCTTTTGGGGGAGAGGGCTAAGGCCATGGGGTTGATCCGTAAGACGATGAGCATCGGCACGCTCGGGCTGGTGAGGTGGAACAAGGACAGCGGCAATGCGGCTGCGAAGTATCAACGGCAAACCCGGAATGCCACCCGTGCCCAGGTCGTGCAGAACCACTTCATGCTCCGTAACCAGAAGAAGCAGATCAAGGCGACTAAGGCTGCTGGTCAGCCGATCACGTACCAGGAAGTCGTCGGGCCGATGGTGCCGCCGATGATCCCGCCGGGTTGGTACCCCGACCCTTCGGACAACCGGGCTCTTTGCTGGTGGGACGGTGTTCAGTGGCACCCGCGGACCAAGCACTATCAGGGCGTCCCGGTGCCGCCTCCCACCCCACAGCAACCTTTCGTGCAGCAACCCCCAGTTCAGCAACCGGTCCAGCCTTTGCCACGACGAGCTCTAGAAGAATGAGTCGTCGTTGGTGCCGATCCGGGCGCAGCGGGCGAGCCGTCCCCAGCCGGGGGTGCCGGGAGTTCCCTTGATTGGGGAGTTGTGGGCCGCGTGTACGCGGCGGAACCTTCCCCGATCGTGGGGTCTGGACCGGCATCGAGGCTTCACCCGGTTCGGTGACGGGAGGTCGCAGTGCAGCGGAGCGCCGGCCGGCGGCGGGACCTGCCGAACTGTGCCGAGCCCTCACCCGACGCCTTTCCCCCGGTGCCGTTCCGGCCGATCCATCGCGTTGCGTGTGACTGTTGCCGGTTCCGGCCGTCACTGCCAATCACCGGCGCCCCTCCACCTCCTCCTCCGGATCGACCGGGCACAAGCGCAGCGACACGCCGCAGAAACGCCTGCTTTTGTGCCCGGTCGGCGGGGGTTTAGGGGAGGAGGCGGAGGTCGGCTAGGTCGAGGTTGAGGGCGGTGGCGACGTCTTGGGCTGGAGGGGCGACGATGTCCTCCGACAGGCGGGATTCGCCGGGGAGCGGGGTGATCTCGATCTCGGTTCGGCGGCCGCGGGCGACGGTGCGCCAGGTGGCGACCAGTCGTTGATCATGGAGGACGACCGGGGCGAAGAGGCCGTTCGCCTTGCGCCAGATCGCCGCCAGCTGCTCCTCGGTGCAGAACCGGGTCCGGTTCGGGCCGCTGAAGCCGAGCAGCAGGCCGTCGAACTCGCCGAGCAGCCGGCAGCCGGGGTCGGACTCGCCGCCGCGGGGCGGCCGGGCCAGGTCGAACAGCGGTTCGTGGTCCGGCCCGGTGTGCTGCACCAGGGTGTCGCCGAGCGCGGCCACGGCGGTGTCGACCCGGGTCAGGCCGACGCCGAAGAAGAAGGCCAGGTCGCGGCGGTGCACGGGCCCGTACGCGGCGCAGTGTCCGGTGATCAACTCGGCCAGGGCCGCCTCCGGATCGACCGGCTCGGCCTCCTCGATCACGGCGGCGGCGGTCCGGTGGTAGATGTCGGTGCGCTTCTCCCAGGCGGCGTCCTTGGGTCGGCGGATCAGTCCGCTGTGACCCCAGATCAGGCCTCGGTTGCTGCTCGATCCGAGCGTGCCGAACCCGGGCTCGTGGGCCGCCAGCCACTGGTCGGCGTGCTCGCAGATCTCGTCCCGGGACCGCCAGGCGTCGGTGCAGAACGCCTCGAGTTCCGCTTCGAGCTCGGCCGGGTCGACCCGCTGCAATCCCAGCTGCCGCAGGATCGCGGTCGACCGGCCGAGCCGCGCCACCGCATCGAGCAGGGCGAACCGATCGGCCACCGAGGTGTGCACGGTGCCGCGCAGGTTGCTCGTCTTGACCAGCTGGTACGACTCCAGGGCGGCACAGATCGTGTGGTAGTCGAGGCCGGGCAGCCGGCTGGCGGCGGCGAGGAACGGGGCCCGCGGAGCCTGGGACTGGACCGGTCCGATCCGCCGGAACACGGTGCGCAGGTCGCGCAGGGCGGGCCGGCCGGCCGGTGCGGACGGGAACTGCCGCCGTAGCGTCAGCTCCGCGAGTTGATCACGATCGAGCCGCATGGACCCGCGACCCCAGGAACTCGTCGATGGCGGCGCAAAAGGCCGGATGGCCTTCCTCGCGGTGGATTCCGTGCCCGTACGGCAGCGTACGGAACGTGGCGTCCGGGATCCGTCCGGCGACGTCGGCCTGCGGCTCCTGGGGCAGCGCGCTGGTCGGTCCGCCGGCCAAGATCAACACCGGGGCGGTGATCGACTCCAGCCGGGACCAGTTCGCCGGGTCGGGGGAGCGCAGTTCGGCCCGGAGCTGGTTGATCAACGCGAAGTCGTACGGCGTCGGTTGGTCCGGTGGTTCGACGTCGGGGCGGTCCAGTGGCACCGGCGGCGGCGCCTCCTCGACCACCAGTGCGGCCACCCGGTCCGGCTGCAGCTGGGCCGCGATCAGGGCCGCCAGGCCACCCATCGAGTGGCCGATCAGCGTCACCCGGTCCAGTCCCAGCGCGTCGGCCAGTCGCCAGACGTCCTCGGCCAGAGCCCGGAAGGAGTAGTGGTCGGCATGATCACTGGCGCCGTGCCCGCGCTGGTCGACCGCCAGCACCTGGTAGCGATCACCGAGGTGCTCGGCGAACCGGTCCCACGTCGTGTGATCACCACCCAGTCCGTGCAGCAGGATCACCGGCGCACCGTCCGAGACTCCGGTACGCGACACGAACAGCCGGAAGTCCCCGGCCGCAACCAAGCCGTCGTCTGTCACGGCGGACACTCTACGGGCCGAAGATGACCATCAGGTTCACCGCTCGAAGCGGGTCCGGATGCCGACGAAATGATCTTTCATCGCCGCGGCGAACCGGGGTGCGTCGCCGGACTCGAGCGCGTTCAGCAGGTCGCGGTGCCACCGGGCCGCGTCCTCCCGGGAGTACTGATCACCGGGCAGCCGGGCGTTCACGTCGGCGAAGGTACGCCAGAAGACGCTGACCAGGTCGAGGATCAGGGCGTTGCCGAGCGGCTGGTAGAGGGCCCGGTGGAACTCCCAGTCCTCGTCGGCGAACGGGATGTCGCGCTCCGCCGCCGCTTCCATCCGCTCCACGATCCCGGTCAGCTCGCCGAGGTCGCCGTTCGCGAAGTGGGCGACCACCTCGTCGGCCAGCCCGATCTCCAACGCCTGCCGGACCGCGAGCACGTCGCGCACCTCGCGGAGGTCGCCGGCCATCGACTGCGACATCCGGAACGCCAGCCCGTCCTCGAGCGACTTCAGTCCGAGGGTGCCGACGTAGGTGCCGTAGCCGTGCCGGATCTCGATGATGCCGACCGCCTGCAGGGCCTTCATGGCCTCCCGCAACGGATGCCGGCCGACCTCGAGCTGGCTCATCAGCTCCTGCTCGGTCGGCAACGGGTCGCCGGAGGCGAGGTTGTGGTCGAGGATGTAGGCCTTCACCGCGTCCCGGATGAACTCCTGGTTCGTCGCAGCCGTCCGCGGGCGTCGCGCCGTCGAACCCGTACCGGCCATGATCAAATCCTCCTCTGCGACTCACAGCAGTCCCGCGGCCTCCATCCTGCCCCGGATTCCGGCGATCTCGGCGTCATTCAGTCCGATCGCCGGTTCGGCGAGCCGCGGGCAGTCGATCACGCCGAGCAGCCAGACCGCCGCCTTGAACGCACCGAGCGCCGCGGAAGCGCCCCCGATCCGGCTCCGGTCGCCGGCCTTGATGATGTCGAACAGTGTGATCAGCCGGTCCTGCTCGGCCCGCGCTCCGGCCAGGTCGCCGGCTGCGACCAGGTTGAGGATCCGGACGTAGCCGGCCGGGTCGACGTTGCCGAGCCCGGGCACGGCGCCGTCGACGCCGAGCTGCATCGCGGCGTCGACGGTCACCTCCGAGCCGGTCATGATCGAGAACCCGTCCAGCCCGCGGTCGCGGCGCCCGTTGACCAGCAAGCGCAGGCTCAGTTCGGCACCGCTGGAGTCCTTCACCCCGGCCAGCACGCCGTCGGCGGCGAGTTCCAAGATCAACTCGCTGTCCAGCTTGAGGCTCACCCGGGACGGGATGTCGTAGCCGAAGACCGGGGTCTGGCCGGCCAGCTCGGCGAGCCGGCGGAAGTGCCGGTCGATCTCGTTGCGGTGCGGCGGGATGTAGAACGGCGCGGTGATCACCAGGCCGTCCACGCTGAACTTCATCGCCTGCCGGACCAGGTCGGCGACCCGGTTGGTGGACGGTTCGATGGTGCCGGCCAGCAGGGTGGCCGCGCCGGCGGTCTCGGTCCGTGCCACGTCGAGCACCCGGGCCCGTTGATCATCGGAGAGCGACGTGCCCTCACCGCTGCTGCCGAGGACGAAGACACCGGTGCAGCCCGCCTCGAGCTGGTACGTGATCAACCGGGCCAGCGAACGGGCATCGACGTCGCCCTCCTCGGTCAGCGGCGTGACCAAGGGCGGGATCACGCCGTCCAGCCGCAGCTTCGGGTCCCCGGTCGGGTCGCCGATCATGGTGGTTCCTCCGTTCACGAGCGTCCGTTGCCGATCGTCGACAACGGTACGCGGGCCAGTCGGATTCCTTCGTACGGACGCTTCTCGCCCGCCTCGTACAGGATGCCGAGGTTCTCGCCGGAAAGCAGGGCGAGGTCGGAATAGGCGGCCGGTCCCGCGTGCAGCAGCGGCCCGCGGCGCCAGCCGGTGCCGCCGGCGTTGCCGACGTAGAGGCCGAGCCGGGCCCGGCGGCCGGCCGAACGCGGCGTGGACAGCACGATCCGGTCGTCGGGCAGCCGGAGCAGGGCGGCCTGCACGTCCGGCGCCACCGTCGCCCGGACCGGCCGGTAGGACGCGTCCAGGGAGTCGCCCCCGTCCTCGGACCAGGCGTGCACCCGGCCCGAGACCTTGCTGGAGAAGTTGCGGGTGTTGAAGTAGACCCGGCCGTCGGCCAGTTCGACGGCCGCGGACTCGTTCGGGTTGATCGCCAGCGGATCCGCGTCGTCGACATGATCATCGACGAAGCCGAGCCGCCAGCTGTGGCCGCCGTCGTCGCTGACGATGCAGTGACCGGCGCTGTAGCGCTGCCGCGGATCGGGATCCTGGTCGGGTTCGGGGAGCACGGTGTGGTTGGCCGGGATCAGCAGTCGGCCCGCATGCGGGCCCTGGGTGAGGGCGATGCCGTGACAGGGGCCGGTCGCGTACCAGCCCCAGTTCTTGTGTTTGACGGCATCGGTGATCTCCTCGGGCTCGGTCCAGGTCAGGCCCAGATCGCTGCTGCGCTGGAGAAATACGCGGCGGGCCAGATAGGCCTGGTCGGACAGGTGCAGCTTCTTCTCGGAGAGATCGCCGGGGTTGCGGACCGAGACCAGGACGACGTCGCCGCTCGCCGGATCGATCACCGGGGCTGGGTTGCCGCAGGTCGCGTCGTCGGCCGTGTGCACCACCTGGACCTCGCCCCAGGTCGCGCCGCCGTCGGTCGATCTCCGGCAGACCAGGTCGATCTTGCCGGTGTCGGACCCCGAGTTCACCCGCCCCTCGCAGAAGGCGATCACGGTGTCGCCGTCGGCGACCAGCGCCGGGATGCGATACGTGTGGTAGCCGCTGTCGGCCGGATCGAAGATCAACTCTTCCTTCAGGCTTGAAGACATAGGACGTACTATGTCATAGTCCGTCGCAACTCACGGCGTGGTGGGTGCTCGACCCAACGAAGGAGATGGGGAACATGGATCTGCACGGGCGTACACAACTGTCACGGCGCGGCCTGCTCGGTGGCGGTGCCGTCCTCGCCGGAACGGTCGGGGTGGCGGGGCTCGGTGGCCTGGCCGGCTGCTCGACCGGAGGCGGCGGCGACGATGCGGCCGTGAACGCCGCGGTGAAGCTGCCGACCCACAAGCCTTACGAAGGTGTCGAACCGGACCTGGCCGGCGACGAGACGGTCCTGGACGGCTACCTGAAGTATCCGTCCGACCCGAAGCAGGTCAGCACCGAGGCGCCGGGGGACGGCAACCCGGTGACGTTCATGACCAACATCCCGGGAGCCATCCCGCCGCCGGCGTCGGACAACGCGTTCTGGACCGAGCTGAACAACCGGCTCGGCTCGCCGCTGGAGATCAGCATGGCCTCCAACGACGAGTACGCCGACAAGTTCGCCACCCGGGTGGCCGGCAATGATCTTCCCGACTTGATCAACATTCCGCCGACCACGGCCCAGCTGCCCGGCCTGCTGAAGGCCAAGGCCCGCGACCTGACCGAGTTCCTGTCCGGCGACGCGGTGCAGCAGTATCCGTTCCTGGCCAATCTGCCCGAGGTCTACTGGCGCGGCTGCGTCTTCAACGGCGGCATCTACGGCGTCCCGGTGCCGCGCGGCATGGCCCGCACCTCGCTGCCGCTGTATCGCGAGGATCTCCTTGCTGCGAAGGGAATCAAGGACCCGGCGCCGAAGAACTTCCAGGAGTTCTTCGATCTCTGCGTCGAGATGACCGACCAGCGCGGGAATCGCTGGGCCTGGTCGACCGCGCCGACCAACTACGTCAAGCAGATGCTCGGCATCCCGTACCTGTGGGCCGAGGAGGGCGGCACGTTCACCAGCGCCAACGAGCACCCGCGCAACACCGACGCCCTCGAGGCGGTACGGAAGCTGGTCGAGGCCGGCGTGGTCAACCCGGACGCGTTCACCTCCGGCGCCAGCGCCCGCAAGCAATGGTTCAACGGCGGCATCGTCAGCTTCGACCTGGACAGCTTCGTGGCCTGGAACCAGTACTACGCCGACAACACGGCCGGTGACGCGTTCGCGGTGAACATGCTCGACGTGCCCGGCTTCGACGACGGCGAGGGCACCCCGTGGCTCGGTGCGGCGCTGAACAACATCACCGCGATCAACGCCCAGACCAAGCACGCTCCGGAGACCCTGCTCAAGATCGCGAACTGGATGGCCGCGCCGTTCGGCACCCAGGAGTACCTGTTCCGCAAGTTCGGCGTCGAGGGCCGGCACTACGCACTCGAGGGCTCCGACCCGATCCCGAACAAGGTCGGCGTGCTGGAGACCGGCATCGGCCTGCAGTACGTCTGTGACTCGCCGATGGCGCTCTACCTGGCCGGGCATCCCGAGGTGCCGGAGAAGCAGCAGAAGATCCAGCAGAAGATCGCCCCGCGGCTGGTCGCCAACGCCTCGTACGGCCTCTATTCCGACACCATGAGCAAGAAGGGCGCGATCATCGACGGGCCGCTGAACGACCTGTCCACCCAGATCGTCCTCGGCAAGCAGCCCGTGTCGGCCTGGGAGACCGGGGTGAAGGACTGGTTGGCCGCGGGAGGCGAGGACATCCGGTCCGAACTCCAGCAGGCGCACGCCGATGTCAACGGAGGTTGAGGCCCGCTCGCGGATCGGCGCGGTGGTGGCCGCCGGGGCGCCGGCCCCGCGACCGCGGCCGTCGCTGGCCCGGCGGGTCCTCGACGACCGGGTGTTGTTGATCTTCGCCGTGCCCGGCGTCGCGCTGATCCTGTTGTTCCACTACGTTCCGCTGCTCGGCAACGTGATCGCGTTCAAGGACTACCAGCCGTTCCTCGGCATCATGGCCAGCGACTGGTCGGCCCTGGACAACTTCGAGGTGATCTTCAGCGGCGACAGGGCCTTCCTGCAGGCGCTCGGCAACACGTTGATCTTGACCACCCTGCAGGCGGTGTTCGTGTTCCCGGCGCCGATCCTGCTGGCGCTGCTGATGAACTCGCTCTTCTCGGAGAAGATCAAGAAGATCGTCCAGAGTATCCTCTATCTGCCGCACTTCCTGTCCTGGGTGATCGTGGTGTCGCTGTTCCAGCAGCTGCTCGGCGGCAGCGGCATGCTGAACAACTTCCTCCGCTCGCACGACTTCGGCACGGTCAGCATCATCGGCAACCCGGACACCTTCCACGCGCTGCTCACCTCGCAGATCATCTGGAAGGACACCGGCTGGGCGACGATCCTGTTCCTGGCCGCGCTGTCGCAGATCGAACCGGAGCTGTACGAGGCGGCCAGCGTCGACGGCGCCGGCCGGATGCGGCAGCTCTGGCACATCACGCTGCCAGGCTTGAGCGGGATCATCATCCTGCTCTTCATCCTGCGGCTGGGCGACTCGCTCAGCGTCGGGTTCGAACAGATCCTGCTGCAGCAGGCCGCGGTCGGCCGGGGCGTCAGCGAGGTGCTGGACACCTACGTCTACAACAACGGCGTGCTGGGCGGGAACTGGGGCGTCGCCGCCGCGGTCGGTCTGGTCAAGGGCATCGTCGGCGTGATCTTGGTACTGGCGGCCAACCGGCTTGCCCACGCCTTCGGCCAGGAGGGGGTGTATCGGCGATGAGCCGGAAACTGGTGCACGGCACCCCGATCGCGTCCTGGCCGGTCCGGTTGCTCAAGGCGGTCGTGCTGACGGTGTTCTGCGCGGCGGTGATCATCCCGTTCCTCGGCGTGGTGTCGACCAGCCTGGCGCCGGCCGAGCAGATCTCTCGGGCCGGTGGCCTGGTGCTGCTGCCGGAGTCAATCAGCACCGACGCGTACCAGTCGATCTTCGCCGGCGGGTTGGTGACCCGGGCGATCGGCGTGAGCACCTTCGTCACCGTCGTCGGCACGCTGCTCAGCCTGACCGTCTCCAGCCTGCTCGGGTACGCCCTGTCCCGGCCCGCGTTCGTCGCCGGCCGACCCTTCCTCCTGATCGTGCTGATCAGCATGCTGTTCTCGCCGGGCATCATCCCGACCTACCTGCTGGTCCGGGGCGTCGGCCTGATCGACAGCCTGTGGGCGCTGATCCTGCCGACCATGGTGAGCGCGTTCAACGTGGTCGTGCTGCGCGCCTTCTTCGCCGGGTTGCCGCGGGAACTGATCGAGAGCGCCCGGGTCGACGGGGCGGGGGAGCTGCGCATCTTCACCTCGATCGTGCTGCCGCTGTCCAAGGCGGTGCTCGCGGTGATCGGCTTGTTCTACGCGGTCGGCTACTGGAACGCCTTCTTCAACGCGCTGCTCTACATCAACGACACCACCCTGTGGCCGCTGCAGCTGGTGCTGCGCACGTACGTGATCAACGACACCCAATTGGGCGCCGCCGAGCTGGGCGTGGAACACCTGCCGCCGCAGGCCGCCATCCAGATGGCGATCCTGGTGATCTCCATCGTGCCGATCCTGATCGTCTACCCGTTCCTGCAACGGCACTTCGCGAAGGGCGTGCTGACCGGCGCCGTGAAGGGGTGACCCGGCGGGCCGGGCATGATCATCCGGCCAGGTGCACGCCGGCCCGGCCGGGCGAACTCCTCGTCGGCGCCGAGGTCGGGAGTCCTGATCACACCCGGGGAGATCGCGTTGACCCGGACACCGAGCGGGCCGAACTCGGCCGACCAGGACCGGGTCAGGGTCTCCAGCGCTCCCTTGGTGGAGGCATAGACGCCGCCGACCGGCAGCCCGAGCCGGGCCACCCAGGAGCCGAGATTGATCACCACGCCGGAGCCGGCGTCGATCATGCTCGGTACGACGGCCTGGGTGAGGAACAACGGCGCCTTGACGTTGACCGCGTAGATCCGGTCCGCGGTCGCCTCGTCGATCGTCAGCGTGGTGCTGGGCGGGTAGATGCCGGCGTTGTTGATCAAGATCTCGATCCGGCGGCCGAGCTGTTCCGCCGCCGCGTCGGCGAGGGTGCGGCTCGCCGCTGCCGTACCGTCGAGATCGGTTCGGACGAAGTCGGCCCGGCCTCCCGCGTCCAGGATCGTGGCGACCGCGGCCCGGCCTCGATCCTGGTCCCGGCCGGAGAGGACGACGTGCGCACCTTCGGCGGCCAGTGCGGTGGCGATCGAGCGTCCGATGTTGCTGGTGGAGCCGGTGACGAGGGCCGTACGACCGGCGAGGTGTGACCCGGACCAGCAAGGGCCAGCTGTTCCACTACTTTCCGGGCGGCAAGGAGGAACTGCTGCTCGCGGTGGCCCGGCACGAGGCGGACCGGGTGCTCGATGATCAACAACCGCACCTCGGCGACCTGACCAGCTGGGCGTTGGCAGGCCGAGATCCGGCGCGGGATCGAGGCGATGCAGCGGCGGGATCATCTCGCCGCGCACCCGCCCAGCGGCGACCGCCGCGGCCGGGGGTCTTGACGACCAACCGGGAATTCGACTGACTGGAACCGATGACTTCGGCCGCCGACGCTGGTCTACACCTCGGGACCGATCCAGCACACCCGGGAGGAAGCATGACCGAACAGACCACCAAGGCTCTGCCACCGATCGTCGATCGCGAGACCTGGCAGGCGGAGCTCGACGAGCTGCGGCGACGGGAGAAGGCGGCCACCCGAGAGCTCGACGCCATCGCCGCGCAACGCCGCAGGCTGCCGATGGTCGAGCTCCCGGACTACACCCTGATCGGCGCCGACGGGCCGATCCGGCTGGCGGACGTCTTCGCCGGGCGTTCCCAGCTGATCGTCTACAACCACATGTGGAACGACGGCGCGAAGTGGCAGTGCGGCGGCTGCACCGGCCTCACCTCGCAGTACGTCCGGCTGGGCTTCCTGGACAACTACGACGCCCGTTTCGTGATCGTCACCAACGGCCCGATCGACGAAGCGCTGGCGTACAAGGAAAAGGTCGGCAACCAGATGGACTGGTACTCCTCGGCGGAGAGCCCGTTCGGCGCCGACGTGGACGCGCCGCCCGGGGCCGGCTTCGCGGTGAACGTGTTCCTCCGCGACGGCGACCGGGTCTACCGCACCTGGCACACGAACGGGCGGGGCACCGAGCAGCTCAGCCACACGTTCCCGTTGATCGATCTGCTGCCGTGGGGCCGGCAGGAGGAGTGGCAGGACTCGCCCGACGGCTGGCCCAAGTCGCCCGCCTACACCAAGTGGCTCGACTCGCCCGACATCGCCCGGCTCTACGGGCCCGCCGGCGAGGCGAGCTGACGCCGCGGCCGAACCGGTGATCATGAAACCGTCGATCAGCGGCCGGCTGCCGATCAACGGGCTGAACCTCCATCACGAGGTGTACGGCGACCTCCGCGACTCGGCGAGGACGCCGCTGCTGCTGATCCCCGGCGGCTTCATGAGTACGGAATCGATGGTGCCCTGGATCCGCGGGTTCGCGGCCGAGCGGCCGGTGATCACCTTCGATCAGCAGGGCCACGGCCGGACCCCGGACACGTCGCGGCCGATGTCGTACCCGCAGTTCGCCGACGACGCCGCAGCGCTGCTGGACGCGCTCGGGGTCGATCGTGTCGCCGTCCTCGGTTATTCGCAGGGCGGTGGGGTGGCGCTGCAGCTCGCGGTCCGGCACCCGGGCCTGGTCGAGAAGCTGGTCGTGCTGTCGGCCACGTACCGTCAGGACGGCTGGCATCCAGCGGTGCTGGAAGGAATCGCCGGGCTGAACGCCGCCGCGTTCGCCGGTACGGCCGTCGAGCGCGACTTCTTCGAGCACACTCCGGACCCGGCCGCGTTCGACGCCTACCTCGAGAAGATGAAGGTGCTCGGGATCAACGACCAGCACCTCACCGACGACGAGGTGCGTTCCTTCCCCGCCAAGACCATGATCATCATCGGGGACGCCGACTCGGTGACACCGGAGCACGCGCTGGCGATGTTCCGGTTGCGTGGCGGTGGCGGCGACGAGGCTGCCGGCGCGGGGGCGCTGCGGGAGTCGCCGGCCGCACGCCTGGTGATCATGCCGGCCATGTCCCACGTCGGCCTGGCGGCGGAGTCGGCGGCGCTGCTGCCGCTGTTGAACGCCTTCCTCGACGACGTTCCGCCGACGACGCCGGAGCTGTTCTAGGGACTCGCAGCCCGGGCCAGGAAGTCGCGGATGATCGGCAGCACCTCGTCGAAGTTCGTCTCCAGCAGCCAGTGGCCGCCCTCGATGAGGTGCAGTTCGGCGCCCGGATGATCACGGTGGTACGCACGGGCGGCGCCGGCCGGCATGTAGCCGTCCTGGTGCCCCCACACGATCAGGGTCGGCGGTCGATGATCACGAAGATAGGCCTGCTGGCGGGCGAACCAGGGCACCGTGTGGCGTTGATCGGCGAGCAGGGCGGTCAGGTTCCGCCGCCGCTGCGGGGTCCCGAGCTGGGACCACGACAGCGTCCAGAGATCCGGCGCCACCCGCTCGGCCAGCCGGTCGTCGACCTCGCCGACGAACTCGTCGCGAAACCCCTCCGGTGAGACGGCCTGGCCGAGCTTGCGCAGCCCCTCGTCGGTCGGGTTGTTCCAGAACTCCTTGAGCGGCGCGTACTTCGGTCCGTGTTGATCTTCGTAGATGTCGCCGTTCGAGATGATCAACGCGATCACCTTCTCCGGGGCCGTCATGGCCAGCCGGAAGCCGAACTGGGACCCGTAGTCGTGCAGATAGATCGCGTACCGGGGGAGACCGGCGACCTCGGTGAATCGCCGCAGAAAGTCCGCGTAGCCGTCGAAGGTGTACGGAAAGCGCTCCGGGTCCGGCGTGCCGCTGTAGCCGAATCCGGGCAGGTCCGGCGCGACGGTGCGCCAGCGGTCCCCGAGTGCGGGCATCAGCAGGCGGAAGGCGTACGACGACGCCGGATAGCCGTGCGGCAGCAGCAGAACCGGCGCGTCCGCCGGCCCGCACTCGCGGTAGAAGATCTCGATGCCGTCGACGTCGGTCCGGCGGTGCCGAACCTCCGTCCCATCCGTTCCCGGGGCCACCGACGGGTTCCTAGTCGGGTCGGTCATGGCGGGTCACGCTCCCTTCCTCCGTGATCTCCGGCCTGTACCCGGTTCGGTACCGGTTGTCACCGGCGCCGGCCGGTACGATGCGCCGCATGTCTCAGGCTCCGCCTCCGCGGTCGCCGGACGGGAAGTGGTGGTGGGACGGGCGACAGTGGGTGCCGGTCCAGCAACAGCCGCCCCTCTCCGGCCCGCCGACCGGTCCGGTCCGGCCCCGGCGTTCCGCCGCGCCCTTGATCGTCGTCGTCGCCGTCGTGGCGGCCCTGGTGATCATCGGACTGATCGCCGGCGGAACGTTGTGGATACGTAGTCTGCAAGCGGCGACCGAGACCAGTGCGCCGCCGTCCACCGCCTCCGCCGACCGGCCACCGCCGTCCCCGTCGCCGACCCCGGCGGGTCCAGGACCGGTGCGTTGCCAGCCGAGGACCACTGAAGGCTGCTTCCCGAAGGTGAGGGTCAGCAAGCTGGTCGCCGCGCTGCGGTCGAAGGGTTTCCAGTGCGAGAAGTCGGGGTCGTACGGCACCCGCTGCACCAAGCAGATCGCGACCCGCGACCAGCACACGTACGCGTTGAATCACAGCCTCCGGGACGCTGACCAGCTGACCAGCCTGATGGCGCTCGGCACGTCCTCCGCCGTCGGCGCCGATCCGCCCGACCGGACCGGTCAGGCGAACCGGCGCACCGTCGAGGCGCTGCAGCTGGAGCTGGACCAGGTGCTGCCCGCCGCCGATTCGACCCGGCGGAAGATCGCGGACTGGGTACGGGACCACCAGGGCCGCTGCTCTGACGTCTTCGACGTGCACGAGGTGATCGACGGGTACGAGCTGCGCTGCAGCAACCCGGAGCCGATCGCCGTCAGCGGCAAACAGGTCGTCACGACCTGGAGCGGAAGCGTGACGATCGGCGCGGGCCGGCTCCGCTGAGCGACGGCCTCCTAACGACCGGCCCGGGCGAGCTCCTCGAGGTGCAGGTTGGACAGGGCGTGGCGGTAGATCCGGAGGTCGGCGACCCGGCCGGCGAAGCTGTCGCCCGGCTCACTGTCGCCGCCGGAGCCGCCGAGCCGCAGTGACTCGGCGCTCTGAATGGCGCCGTAGCCCTCGATCGAGTCGGTGACCGGGCCGCTGCCGCCGGGCTGCCAGCCGAGGGTCGAGCCGTCGAGGAAGCCGGTGACCGAGCCGCGGGCGCGGTCGATCACCAGCGCGAGCTGATGCCAGGCGTCGTCGAGCACCCCGGTCGCCCGCTGCTGGGAGGCGCGCTGTTCGGCGCCGCCGCCCGCGTTGACCCGGACCACGGGCCGGCCGTCCGGCGCGAGCAGCACCGAGAACCCGGCGTGGCTCGAGACGAGGTTGCCCTTGGTGATCAGGACCTGCGGCCGTTCCGGCGGCGCTCCGGTGGCGCGGCGGAACCAGAGGGTCACGGTCAGGCTCGCGGTGCCGGGATCGAGCCCGCCGCCGAAGTCCACGAAGCCGGAGCGTCCGTCGAACTCCAGCACCGGCCCGCCGCCGTCCGGGACCCAGGCGGCCCCGTCGATCCGGCCGTCGTAGCTCCGGCTGCCGGTGCTCGCGACCAGGTCGCCGGAGCCCTCGTCCAGCGGCCAGCGGGCCTCCGGCGCCGGCCGGTCGGTGTCGAACAGCCAGTCCAGGGTGAACCGGGCGAACACCACCCGGGGCGACTGGTAGACGCTGCGGCCGGCGTACTTTCCCTTGCAGAAAAGGCAACCGACCAGCTCCGGGTCGACCTGCACCAGGTCGGAGTTGTTGGACGCCCCGGACACCAGCCGCGGTCCGCGGCGCCAGGTCCGGCCCTGGCCGAGGCTGTAGTACGCGGTCAGGTTCCCCCGGTGCTCGGTGAAGCCGGACGGTACGTCGGAGGAGCTGACGATCACCAGGTCGTGCCGCGGCCGGTCCAGATTGATCATGCCGTGGTCGACCCCGTTGAACCATTCCGGCAGGTCCGGCTCCAGCTCGGCCGGTGCCCAGGTCAGCCCGTCGTCGGTGCTCACCGAGCACACCTTGAAGTGCCCGCCGGCCAGGCCGGGCTCGAAGTCCCCGTTGCGCCCGCGGCCGATCGCCAGGATCGTGCCCGGCGCGGTCTCGGCGATCCGCAGCTCGGCGAACCCGGCGTACGGCGACCGCGGCGGGATCTCCCCGCTGATCCGCCAGCTGTCGCCGCCGTTGTCGCTGTAGAGGAACGACGCCGTGAAGTCGGGGCGGTAGTCCCGGTACTGATGCGAGACCGGCACCAGCAGCCGGCCGCTGGCGGTCTGCAGCCCGTGGCCGGCCGTCGACACGTGCCGGTCGCCCGGCTTGCCGTCGAACAGCGCGGCCGGCACCTCGCGGACGTCGCTCCAGGTCCGGCCGTTGTCGCGGCTGGTCAGGAAGACCATCCGGTTCGCCGCGAACTGGTGCTGCTCGGTGTACGCCGGCTCGCCGATCTTGCGGTCGCAGAAGGCCCAGGTGATGCCGGTCCTGCTGTCGTGCACCAGGCTCGGGCTGAAGTAGCACAGCGGACGTTCGGCACCGTCGTGCTGGACGGTGCCGTGCCTGGTCAGCAGGCCGATCCGGGCGTCCCAGGTGCGGCCGCCGTCGGTGCTGCGCCGGTAGACCAGATCGACCGTCCTGGTCTGGTCCGACGTCGCGATCCTCGCCTCGGCGTACGCGATCAGCACGCCGTCGCCGGCCCGGGCCAGGCCGACCTGGTGATACACGTTGTACGGCAGCGACCGGTCCGCGTTGGTGAACACCGTCGTCTCGGCGTACCGGGCCGGTGTCGCGTTCTCGTCGGCGGAGGCCGGGCGGGCCTGGGCCGCGCCGAACCCGAGCGCGGAGACCCCGGCGGCACCGGTGATCAAGAACGATCGACGGTCGAGAGGAAGAGGCTGGTCGGTCTGCGGCATGGCATACCCCGCTCATCGGACGTCCTATGAGCGTAACCGGGGATTCACGTCCGGTTCAATGATCGGTCGCCGATGCTGGACTCGCCGGGCCCTCGGATCACGACACGGTACGAGCCGCCCGGAATCACCGCCGGTCCGGGGTTCCCGGCGGTAGTTTGTGCCGATGACCGAGCAAGATCATCGAGCGGGGACCGAACGCCGCGCCGCGGTCGTGATCAACGCGACCAAGATCGACGACGCGCTGGAGCGCCTGCTGCGGCAGCGGTTCGCCGACGCCGGCTGGGCCGAGCCGCTCTGGCTGGAGACGACACCGGACGACCCGGGCCGTGCGATGACCGCGCAGGCCGTCGAGGCCGGGGTCGACCTGGTGGTGGCGGCCGGCGGCGACGGCACCATCCGGGTGGTGATCTCCGGCCTGGTCGGCTCGGACATCCCGGCCGCCCTGCTGCCCGCGGGCACGGTCAACCTGCTCGCCCGCAACCTCGACGTGCCGCTCCGGCTCGAGGACGCGATCGAGGTCGCCCTCGGTGATCAGGAGCGCACCATCGACCTGATCAAGATCACCGCCGACGACGGCGAACCCGATCACTTCGCAGTGATGGCGGGGATCGGGACCGACGCGGCGATCATGGAAGAGGCCGACGCCGACCTGAAGAAGGCGATCGGCCCGGCCGCGTACGCCGTCGCCGCCGGCCGCAACCTCGGCCGCAAGCCGGTCCGGACCAAGATCACGATCGACGACGGCCCGCCGCTGCGGCGGCGCGCCGTGCTCTGCATCGTCGGCAACGTGGGCGAGGTGCCGGGGCTGGTCAGCCTGATCCCGGAGGCTCGGCTGGACGACGGCCGGCTCGACCTGCTGGTCGCGTCGCCGCGCCGGTTCCGGGACTGGGTCACGGCGTTCGTCCGGGTGCTGTTGCGGCGGCACCACGAGGACGCCAACCTCGACCACTGGACCGGCCACCGGGTCGTGATCACGGTGCCGGCCGCGGAGGCGTACCAACTGGACGGCGACACCGAGGGTGAGGCGACCCGGCTGGTCGCGGAGGTGGTGCCGGCGGCGGTCCGGGTGAAGGTGCCGGCCGGGTAGCCGACGCCGGTTCCGGGATTGCGCTAGCATGGCGGGCATGCAGTACAACCGGGCTCTCCTTAGCTAGCCGCGCGGACAACAGTCCAGCGCGGCAAACCCCTCCTGCCCGAGGGGTTTTTTCATGCCCGGACCAGAGCACAAGGGAGTTGTACCGTGAGCGAGCAGTCCTCCGTCGAGGAAGCCGAATCCACCGGCGCGCGCTACGACGCGCACGCGGCCCAGGAACGCTGGGCCGCCTTCTGGGAGACCGACGGGACCTTCGCGCCGCTCGACGACGGCTCCAAGGAACGCCGCTATGTGCTGGACATGTTCCCGTACCCCTCGGGCGACCTGCACATGGGTCATGCCGAGGCGTTCGCGATGGGCGACGTCTGGGCCCGGTTCCTGAAGCTGCGCGGCTACGACGTGATGCATCCGATCGGCTGGGACTCGTTCGGGCTGCCGGCCGAGAACGCCGCGATCAAGCGGAATGCGCACCCGTCCGAGTGGACGTACGCGAACATCGAGACGCAGGCGAACTCCTTCAAGCGGTACGGGCTGAGCCTGGACTGGTCCCGCCGGCTGCACACCTCCGACCCCGAGTACTACCGCTGGACCCAGTGGCTGTTCCTGCGGTTCCGGGAGCGCGGGCTGGCGTACCGGAAGGCGAGTTGGGTCAACTGGTGCCCGAAGGACCAGACCGTGCTGGCCAACGAGCAGGTGATCAACGGCGAGTGCGAGCGGTGCGGCTCCCCGGTCACCAAGCGCGAGCTGACCCAGTGGTTCTTCAAGGTCACCGAGTACGCCGACCGGCTGCTGGACGACATGGAGCAGCTGGAGGCCGGCTGGCCCGATCGCGTGCTGACCATGCAGCGGAACTGGATCGGCCGGTCCGAGGGCGCCTACATCGACTTCGCGCTGCCCCCTTCGACGGGCTCGGGGGACGAGGAACGGAAGATCACGGTCTTCACCACCCGCCCGGACACCCTGTACGGCGCCAGCTTCCTGGTCATCGCGCCGGACGGCAGGCTGGCGCCGAACATCGTCACCGATGATCATCGGGCCGAGTTCGAGGCGTACCTGGAGAAGACGAAGTCCGAGACCGAGATCGAGCGGCAGTCCACCGACCGGGAGAAGACCGGTGTCTACCTGGGCGTCGACGCGATCAACCCGGTCAGCGGCGAGAAGATCCCGGTCTTCGCCGCCGACTACGTGCTGGCCGAGTACGGCACCGGCGCGGTGATGGGATCGGCCGCCCATGATCAACGCGACCTGGACTTCGCCCGCAAGTACGACCTGCCGATCCTGGTCGTGATCGACTCCGGCCAGGAGGATCCGAACGTCTCCGGGGTCGCCACCAAGGCGGACGGCCCGTACGTCAACTCTCCTGTCCTGGAAGGGATCTCGGACACCGCGACCGGCGTCTCGACCATGATCGACGTGCTCCAGGACAAGGGCGCCGGCCGGGGTGCGACCACCTACCGGCTGCGGGACTGGCTGCTGAGCCGGCAGCGGTTCTGGGGCGCTCCGATCCCGATCATCCACTGCGAGACGTGCGGGGAGGTGCCCGTGCCCGATGATCAGTTGCCGGTGGAGCTGCCGTACCTGACGGGCACGGATCTCAACCCCAAGGGAACCTCGCCGCTGGCCGCGGCGACCGACTGGGTGAACGTGGACTGCCCGACCTGCGGTGGCCCGGCGACCCGGGACACCGACACGATGGACACCTTCGTCGACTCGTCCTGGTACTTCTTCCGGTACTGCTCGCCGGGCTACGAGGGCGGCCCGTTCGACCCCGAGGACGTCCGGCGCTGGATGCCGGTCGCGCAGTACGTCGGCGGCGTCGAGCACGCCATCCTGCACCTGCTGTACATGCGGTTCTTCACCAAGGCGCTGTACGACATGGGCCTGGTCGACTTCACCGAGCCGATGCGCCGGCTGCTGAACCAGGGCCAGGTGATCAACCAGGGCAAGTCGATGAGCAAGTCGCTGGGCAACGGCGTCGACCTGGGCGAGCAGATCGAGAACTTCGGTGTCGACGCGGTCCGGCTGACGATGATCTTCGCCGGCCCGCCGGAGGAGGACATCGACTGGGCCGACCTGTCGCCGAGCGGTTCGGTGAAGTTCCTGCAGCGGGCCTACCGGCTGGCCGCGGACGTCACCAGCGAGCCCGGCACCGACCCGGCCGGCGGCGACGCGACCCTGCGGTCGACCGCGCACCGGACCCTGGCCGACATCACCCAGTGCATCGAGACGCAGCGGTTCAACGTCGCCGTGGCCCGGATCATGGAGCTGGTCAACGCGACCCGCAAGGTGATCGACACCGGTGCCGGCCCGGCCGACCCGGCGGTCCGGGAGGCGGCCGAGTTCGTCGCGGTCGCGCTGAGCCTGGTCTCGCCGTACGTGGCCGAGGAGATGTGGGAGCAGCTGGGGCAGCCGCCGTCGATCGCCAACGCCGGCTGGCCGGAGGTCGACCCGGCGCTGCTGACCATCGAGTCGGTCACCTGCGTGATCCAGATCAAGGGCAAGGTCCGCGGCCGGCTGGAGGTGCCGCCGACGATCACCGAGGACGAACTGCGCGAGCTGGCGCTGGCCGAGGAATCGGTGCAGCGGGCGCTGGACGGCCGCGCGATCGCCAAGATCATCATCCGGGCCCCGAAGCTGGTCTCGATCGTCCCCGCCTGAGCAGCCCTGGGGCGGCCGAAGGGTTTACTCGGTGCCGGCGAGGGTGGCCAGGATGCCGAGATGATCGGTGTCGGCCACCTCGACGGTACGGACCTCGGTCGCGGTCAGCCGCTCGTTGATCATGATGTGGTCGATCGGGATCACCGGCGGGAAGCGCCGGTTGGCCGGGAAGGTCGGCAGCCAGCCGGCCCCGGCGACGTCGGTCGCGCTGCGCAGGCCGTCCGCGTGCAGGTCCTGCATCGCGCCGTGATCATCGACGGCGTTGAAGTCACCGGCGATGATCAACGGCCGGTCCTTCGGCTGCTCGGCGGCGATCCGGCGGATCAGCCGGTGCTCGGAGGTGTAGGTCGTGGTGCCGCAGTACGGGTTGCAAGGATGCACGCCCATCACCCGGACCGCGCCGACGTCGGGCACCTCGACCGTCGTGATCCACTGCTGGAACGTCGTCTGCGGCAGCAGTTCCGAATCCTTCAACGGATAGCGTGAGTAGACCGACGACCCGTTGACGCCCCGGTCGTCGGCGCCGAGCGAGTTCGGGAACCGCTCCGACCAGCCGTACCGGTCCAGGGCCTGGCGGGTGTCCGGCTCGACCTCGAGCAGGACGACCACGTCGGCGTACCGGGCCAGTTCGGCGACCCGTTCCGGGTCCGCGGCGCCGTGCAGCATGTTGAGACTGAGGACCCGGAAGGCCGGGGTCGTCGCGGCCCGGCCGTCCGGCACGAACAGCGGCCCGATCCAGGAGCCGTGCAGGCAGACCAGCGCAGCGACGATGATCGTGATCACCGCGATCGGGATGCGCCGGCCGGCCCTGATCAACGCGATCACGAGGAACAGCAACGAGATCAGATAGCCGATGATCGCGTACCCGATGAAGGCCGACAGCAGCTCGGCGCTCTGCCCGGCGGGCTGCCAGAGACGCAGCACGGTGAACACGGCCGACGGCAACGCGAACAGGAGACCGAAGATCACCAGGACGACCTGGGAGCGGCGGGCCGGGCGCACGGAGTCCCAGGCCGGGCCGGCTCCGGCCCGGTGGTCGGACCAGCTCACTCCGTACGGCTCCGGTCACCGGGGCGATGGACCTTGATCATCCTCAGCTCGTCCGGCTTCGGCGGGAACTCGGAGCGCCGCCGATCCTCGGTGTCGGTCCAGCCGTGCGCCCGGTAGAAGGCGCGGGCGGCCCGGTTCTCGGTGAGCACCCACAGCTGCACCTGGCTGCCGCCGGAGGAGAAGACGTCCTCCTCGGCGGTGGAGAGCAGGGCGGTGCCGAAGCCCTTGCGGGTGTACCGGGGCAGCACGCCGAGGTGGCGCACCGTCTCGTGGTCGTACGCGATGAAGGCGGCGGGGGAGTCGGCGACCTCGAGGATCCGGACCCGGACCTGGCGTTCGGCGAGGGTCCGCTGCCAGCGCCGGGCCACCTCGGCCACCGGGTACGGGAAGCGGTTCGGCGGGAAGATGTGGCCGAGCGCGTGTTCGCTCGCGGCCCGCTCCAGCCGGGTCAGCAGTTGCGCCTCGTCCGGCCGGGCCCGGCGGATCCGCCAGCCACCCTGCTCGTCGGTCAGTGCCGGGTCGGCCGAGTCCCAGATCCGCCACAGTTCGGCGGCGACCCGGTCGGCCCGGGTGTGGTGCCCGCGCTTCAGGGCCGAGCGGCCCTTCTGCACGCACCAGGCCTCGACCTGGTCCCGGTCGGTCCCGATCACCATCCCGTTCGGGCCGGGCTGCACCAGCGTGACGTCGGACCACGGGATCACCCGCTTGCTGAGCGGGTTGTACACGGTCAGCCGGCTGCCGGTGGCGACCAGACGCGGATGCCAGACCATCCGCCAGACGTAGATCAACAGCAACAGGGCCAGCGCGCCGAGCCCGATCGTCAGCGGCAGCGAGCGGGCGTCCCGGAAGATCAGGTACGCCAGCGTGCCCAGGGCCGCGACGACCAGGACGGTGAGGATCGTGACCAGCACGAGGGTCCGGCGGCCGATCCGCCAGACCCGGCGGGAGGCCCGGTCAGCCGGGGTCTCCTCGGGCTCGTCGAGGTCGACGTCGTCCTTGACCACCTGCCGGCTGCGGGCCCGGTCTCCGCTGCGGCGCAGCGTCGGGGCCAGCAACTGGGTCTCCGCGGTCCGCTCGACGGCGGTCGGCTCCTCCGGGCGGCGGTACAGCGAATCCGCGGGGTCCGGGGCCGGCTGCTGTTGCGGCGCGGTGGTCCGCTCCGGCGCGGTCGCCGTCGCGGTCGTGGTGGGGCCGGCCGGGGGCTTGGCCGGGTCGAGGATGACGGTGTCGTCCGGGACCGAGGCGTCCGGGGCTGAGGTGTTCGGGGCCGAGGTGTTCGGGCCGGCCGGGGGCTTGGCCGGGTCGAGGACGACGGTGTCGTCCGGGGCCGAGGTGGCCGGTACCGGAGCATCCGGGGCCGGCGTGGCCGGTGCCGGGGGCGGCGTCGGTGTCTTCTGGGCCGGCGGGCTCGGGGTCCGTTGCGGGCCGGCGGGTTCCCTGCGCAGGTCGGCCAGGGTCGGGGCGTCGTCCTCGTTGCCGTCCTCGATCAGGGCACGGCGCGGTTTGTACTTCGCCACCGTTCCACCCCCTCCCGAATCGTCTGGCACACCCGGAATCGGTGGTTGGGGCGACCAGGCGTTCCACCCTACGACGCAGTCACAGTACGTCATGGGCCAAGTCACCCCGGTGATTCCGCAGGTACGGGACCCATGCTGCCATCGCAAGGCCCTTCGGTGGGTAAGCGGGGCGGCGATTCGCACGACCGTCGGGTTGGCCTCCACTACTCTTTCGCAATGGCCGACGTCGCGGTGATCACCGACTCCACGGCCTCCCTGCCACCGGACCGGGTTGTCGGCGCCGGGCTCCGGGTGATCCCGCTCCAGGTCGTGATCGACGGTGTCAGCCGGCCCGAGGGGTCGACCGGAGCCACCGCGGGCGCGGTCGCCGAGGCGATCCGGGCCGGCCGCCGGGTCAGCACGTCGCGTCCGTCCATCGACGAGTACGCCGCCGCCTACCGTGCCGCCGCCGAGAGCGGCGCGACCGCGATCGTCGTCCTGACCATGAGCGCCCGGATGTCCGGCACCTTCGACGCCGCGACCGTCGCCGCCCGGACCGCGCCGGTGCGGACCCGGGTGATCGACTCCGGCACGCTGGCGATGGCGCTCGGATTCGCCGCCGTCGCCGCCGGCCGGCAGGCCGCCGAGGGTGCCGAGCCGGACCAGGTCGCGGCCGTCGCGACGGAACGGGCCGGCGCCGCGGTGACGTACTTCGTCGTCGACGATCTGGAACATCTGCGCCGGGGCGGCCGGATCGGGGCCGCCGCCGCGCTGGTCGGTTCGGCGCTCGCGGTGAAGCCGTTGCTGACGATCAGTGCCGGCGAGATCCGGCCGCGGGAGCGAGTCCGTACCGCCAACCGGGCCCGGCTCCGGCTGGAGGAACTCGCGGCCGACGCCATGCTCGCCGCCCACCGGGCCGGTCGCGGGATCGGCCTGGCGGTGCACTATCTGGACGATCCGGCACCGGCCGAGGACCTGGCGATCCGGTTGCAGCGGCGGGCCGAGGGGCCGGTGGATCTGGTGATCACCCCGGTCAGCGCCGTGTTGGGCGTGCACACCGGGCCCCGCACGCTCGGGGTCGTCGTCTCGCCCGACTGACCCGGTGCCTCCGGATGATCATGACGTCCGACATAATGCTGCTGGCTGGAGTGGTACTTCCGTAGTCACTGGACGAGCAGAGGGGGTCGCCTGGTGTCTCTTCAGCAATCGCGACCATCCACCATGGTGCGGACGGAACGAGGGTCCGCACCCGATACGGATCCGGAGGACGGCATCACCGGTTCGATCATCGCGATCGGTTTCTCGGTCACGATGAATGTGCTGACCCTGGTCGGGGTGATGGCCTGGGGCTGGCCGGCCGGCAACGTGATGCTGTTGTTCTGGATCGAGAACGTGATCATCGGCATGATCAGCCTGGTCCGGGTCGTCTCGGCCCGCGGCACGGCGTCGGACGGTTCGGGACTGACCGTGAACGGCCGTCCGGTCCGGGGAACCCCCGGTCGCTACGGCCTGTTCTTCACCCTGCACTACGGCATCTTCTGCCTGGTGCACGGCGTGTTCACGCTGATCGTGACGATCAACCTGGGGATCGAGCCGACGTTCTTCTGGCTCGGCTTCCCGGTGATCGTCGTCGCGGTCCGCTACCTGGTCGAGCTGCTGTCGACCTGGTTCGGCCCGGCCGGTCTGCGCACCGTCGTCTCGCCGCAGCAGGCCATGATGCAGCCGTACCCGAGGATCATCGTGCTCCACCTCGCGGTGCTGTTCGCGTTCTGGTTCACGCTCGGCGGCGGCGGTGACGGACTGCCGGCGGCGGTGTTGCGCGTGCTCGACCCGATCTTCGCCCTGCTGCCGCAACGGTTCCGGACCGACGGCGTCGAGGTGATCTTGATGCTCGTCGTGATCAAGACCGTCGTCGACGTCTACACCACCCGCCGCGCCACCCGACGCGGCTGATCTCGTTCGTTCCCTGAGCCTGTCGGAGGGTTGTCCACAGCCGGCCGCGGGAAATCTCGGTCGTCCACAGATTTTCTGCGCGCCGGCTGATCCGGGCGATGCTGCTTAGCCTCCCGGGCATGAAAGTGAGGGAAGGGGCGGACCACGACCTGGCGCGTCGGGTCCGGGAACGGATCGCTCGGGTGCTCGCCGAGCAGGCGCCGCGGTCGGCGCCTGCCGACGACTTCGAGGATCAGGGGTACGGGGAGGACGAGGACCTCGGCCCGGATCCGGGGGAACGGCTGCCGGCCCGGCCGCGCGGGCCGGCCAGGTTCGGCCCGGCCCACCTGGCCGTGATCGTGGTCGTCGCCGTGCTCGGGCTGCTGGTCGCGGGCTGGGCCGTGCTGCGCGCGCAGCCGGTCAGCCTGGCGACCCCGGTCCCGCAGGCCCAGCCGGACACCGGGCGGCCCGAGTCGTCGACCGGTCCGCCGGGCACGCCCAGCGCGACGCCGGCGGTGATCATGGTGCACGTCGTCGGTGCGGTACGAAAGCCCGGCCTGGTCACGCTGCCCGAGCGGTCCCGGGTCGCCGACGCGATCGAGCGGGCCGGCGGGTTGACCCGGGAGGCCGACCCGGACCGGCTCAATCTGGCCCAGGTGCTCGCCGACGGCCAGCAGGTCGTGATCGGGACCAGGGACGAACCGGCCGGCGAGGTGCGCGACGGCGGCGGTACGCACTCCGGCGGCACCGACCCGCCCGGCGGCGGACAACTCGATCTCAACACGGCCACTGAGCCGCAGCTCGAGGAGTTGCCCGGCGTCGGGCCGGTCACGGCAGGCAAGATCATCGCCTGGCGGGACCAGCACGGCCGGTTCAGCCGGGTGGAGGAACTGCAGGAGGTCGACGGGATCGGGCCCAAGACCTACGCCCAGCTCGCGCCGCACGTCCGTGTCTGACCGGGCGCTTGTCGGTGATCGCGAGGGCACCGAAGAGCGGACGGACGATGATCGCGCGGTAGGTGGCGGCCTGGGGCGGCTCGGCGACCTGCGGATGGTGCCGATCGCGGTCGCGGCCTGGGCGGCCTCGGTGGCCGGCACCGCGGGACAGCCGGTCCTGGTCGGGGTCGCCGCGGCGGCCGGGGCGCTGCTGGTGATCGTGGGCGCCGCGCGCCGGCTGCTGCTGGTGGTCGCGGCCGGGTTGGTGATCATCGCGATCACGGCCGCCGGTGCGCTGCATGATCATCGGTTGCGGTCGGGTCCGGTGGCCGAGCTGACGGCCGCCGAGGCGGTGGTCGAGCTCGAGGTCCGTACCGTCGCCGATCCGAGGCGGGGCGACTCGGGTCCGGGCGGCGACTACCTGACGGTGCGGGCGACCACGGTCACCGTGGCGGGGCGTGGTGAGCACTGGCGGGTCGAGGCGCCGGTGCTGCTGATCGCGAGCGGACCGGCGCTGGTGGAACTCGAGCGGTGGCCGGTCGGGACGGTGCTCCGGGTGGGCGCGCGGCTGCGGTCCCCGGACCCGGGCGATGATCTGGCCGCGATCGCCCGGGTCCGCGGAAGCGTGACGGTGGCGGCGGAGCCGGACGCCGGGCTGGCGCTGGTCGAGCGGGTCCGGGCCGGACTGCGCGCCGCCGTCGGTGAGCGCACCGACGAGCAGCGGGCCCTGGTGCCGGCGCTGGTGCTCGGCGACACGTCCGGCATCACGCCCGAGCTGGAGGAGGACTTCGTCCGGACCGGACTGACCCACCTGACGGCCGTGTCGGGCGCCAACCTGACCCTGCTGCTGGCGTTCCTGTTGCTGCTGGCGCGCTGGTGCGGGGTCCGGGGCTGGTGGTTGCGCGGGGTCGGGCTGCTGGGCGTGATCATCTTCGTGGCGCTGTGCCGGACCGAGCCGAGTGTGCTGCGGGCGGCCGCGATGGGGCTGGTGGCGCTGGCCGCACTGGGCAGCGGGTCGCGGATCAAGGGCCTGCGCAATCTCGCGGTCGCGGTGGTCGTGTTGATCTTGATCGATCCGTACCTGGGCCGGTCGGCGGGGTTCGCGCTGTCGGTGCTGGCGAGCGGCGGGATCATCGCCTGGGCGTCCTCCTGGGCGGCGGTGCTGCACCGGTGGCTGCCCAAGATCATCGCCGAGTCGGTCACGGTGCCGCTGGCGGCGCACCTGGCGACGCTGCCGGTGGTGACCGCACTGTCCGGCACGGTCAGCGTGGTCGGGATCGTCGCCAACGCGCTGGCTGGGCCGTTCGTCGGGCCGGCGACCGTGTTCGGGTTCGCGGCGGCCGGACTGTCGCTGCTGCACCCGTGGCCGGCGGTCCTGGCCGGGTTCGGTGCGGCCTGGTCGGCGCAGCCGATCCTGTGGGTCGCGCACTGGGGTGCGGGGTTTCCGGGGGCGGCGTGGCCGTGGCCCGGGCATCCGGTCGCTCTGGTCCTGCTGGCCGCGGCAGGCCTGGGCGCCGCGTGGTTGATGCCGCGCCTGCTGGCCCGGCGGTGGCTCGCGCTGCCGGCGGCGTTGATCATGGCGGTGGGGTTCGTCCGGCCGCCGGTCCAGCCGGGTTGGCCGCCGGCGGACGCGGCGCTGGTCGCCTGCGACGTCGGTCAGGGGGACGGGCTGGTGGTGCCGGTCGGCGGCGACCAGGCGGTGGTGGTCGACGCCGGCCCGGACCCGCGGTTGATCGACGGCTGTCTTGATCAACTCGGCATCCGCGGCGTCCCGTTGTTGATCTTGTCGCACTTCCACGCCGACCATGTGGACGGGCTGGCCGGGGTGTTCGACGGACGCCCGGTGGGCGAGGTCTGGGTCGGCCCGTTGCCGGCCCCGGCCGCGCAGGCCGCGGCGGTGCAACGGTGGGCTGCCGATCATGGGGTACGGCTCCGGACACCGGGTGTGGGGGAGCGGGTCGCGGTGGGCGGCACCGCCTGGCAGGTGATCGGACCGGTCGCCGTACCCTCGCCGGTCCTGGGCGACGACGAGGGCGAGTCCTCGGCCGAGAACGACGCCAGCCTTGCCCTGATCGCCACGCTGGCGCCGTCGCCGGGCCGCGACCGCGGGCTGCGCATCCTGTTCACCGGTGATCTTGAGCCGGCCGGCCAGCGCGCCGTTCTGGGCACCGGAGTCGACCTCACGGTGGACGTGGTGAAGGTGCCGCACCACGGCTCGTCGCGCCAGGACCGCGAGTTCCTGGCCGCTACCCAGGCCAGGGTCGCCGTGGCCAGCGCCGGCCGGGACAACGACTACGGGCATCCCGCGCCACGTACGGTCGCCCTGCTCGAGTCCCTCGGCATGACCGTCCTGGCCACCAACGAGCGGGGCTCGATCGCGATCACTGCTACCGGCGAGCTCGGCGCCGTCGTCTCCCGATGATCTTCGGACGACCGGTCCAGTCCGCCCGGTGTGGCATCATGCGGAGCATGGCCGACCCCGCATCCCCGCTTCGCCTGGCGCGGCCGTACCTGATCGCGGCGGCGGTGTTCATCGGGCTCGGCGCCGGCGGCTTCCTGCTCGGTGAGGCGCTCCAGCTCAACTACCTCTCCACGATTCTGGCGCTGGGCGGCGTCGGGCTGGTGCTGCTCGGCACGCTGTTCCTGCTGACCGGAACCGTGGTGCTGCTGATCGCCACCCTGCGCCGCAGCTCGCGGTGATCATGACCCGTTGTTGATCATGAGGGGCACCTGCCCGGGCCGTTCACCCCGGCAGAAGGAACAGGCTGAGCGGGGTCGCCAGGACGGTCGCCGCCGCACCGAGCAGGATCCAGAGCGCCGCAGCGTCACTGGCCGAGCGGCGGAGCCGGCCCGAGCCGCGTCCCTCGATCCGCCGCAGCCGGGCCGAGGTGGCGGCCGGGGTTCCGGACGCGCCGAGCGCACCCTCCGGTGCCGGGTCGGCGGCGCTCAGCACGGCCAGCGCCCTGGCCAGGTCGGCCGGTCGGCTGGTCCGCAGCGCATGATCATCGGCGAGCATCTCGGTCAGCAACTGGACCCGCCGGTGCAGGGACGTGGCCAGGGAACTCTTCGGCGCCAGGGATTTCAGCGCCTGGAACGGAAGCAGGACAAGGTCGTGCCGCTGCCGCAGGTGGGCGTCCTCGTGCCGGAGCACCGCCTGTAACTGGTCCGGCGTCAGGAGCCCGGCGGTTGCCGAGGTGATCACGATCCGGGACCGCCGGCCGGGTAGGCACCAGGCAGCCGGTGTCGGACTGTCGATCCGGACGGCGGCCTCGGCAGCCGGCCCGGCCTGGCCGACCAGATCGAGCAAGCGCCGCAGCCGCCGCCTCCGCCCAGCCATCCGAGCCCAGCTGGCGCCGAGCACGGCAGCGCTCGCCGCAACGAAGGTCAGCCCGGGCAGGGCCGGCAGTGCGACGATCAGCCCGGCCGGGCCCGGGCCGCCGGGTCCGAGCGACCGTACGGTCTGGACGGCGGTCTCGGCCAGCGCCGGCAACACGCCGCGCTGCTGGCCGATCACCAGCGGGGCGAAGATCATTCCGGCCGTGGCGAGCCAGATGGTCAGGCCGGCACAGTGCCACAGCCCGATGCTCCGGCCCGGCACCCGGTCGGCCCAGCTTCCGCGGCAGAGCAGGAAGATCAGCCCGACACCGAGGATCGCCGAGATCACATGGTGGGCCAGCTGGATCATGATCGCGGGCGGCCGGGCAGGGTCTTCCGCAGCACGCTGGCCTCCCGGGCCGACATGCGTTCCGCGAAGCGGGCCAGCGCACCGGTCCGGTCATCGGCCGTGTCCAGGGCTGCGTGCATGAGCTCGGCGACATAGGAGTCCCGGCTGGCCGCGGCCCGATAGCTCAGCGCCCGGCTGTCGGCCGCCGCCTCACGTACCACCAAATCCTTGCGGGCCAGGCGATCCAGCACCGTCTTGACCGTCGCGTACGCCAACTCGCCGCCTCGGTCGACCAGGCCGTGCACCTCGCGTGCCGTCAGCGGCGCCGCCGCGGACCAGAGCACGTCCATCACCGAGCGCTCGAGATGTCCGAGCCCGGGGGACCGGGAACCTGCCATGTCTCCGATCATAGGGAACCCTAGATGCCCGCGTAGGAATGCAGTCCGGCGAAGAAGAGATTGACCCCGACGTAGTTGAACACGAAGCTCAGCGCGCCGATCACCGACAGCACCGCGGCCCGCCGGCCGCGCCAGCCCGCGGTGGCCCGGGCGTGCAGGTAGGCGGCGAACACGATCCAGGTGACCAGGGCCCAGACCTCTTTCGGGTCCCAGCCCCAGTAGCGGCCCCAGGCGTACTCGGCCCAGATCGGGCCGGCGAGCAGGGCACCGAAGGTCCAGATGGGGAAGGCGAACGCCGTGAGCCGCGCGGCCAGCCGGTCCAGTTCCGTCTGCCGGACGGCATCGGACGTTCGGCGACGACCGCCGATCAGGAAACTCACCGAGGTGATGCCGGCGAGGACGAAGCAGGCTCCGGACAGTGCGGCGGCCAGCACATGCAGGACGAGCCAGTACGACCGCAGGGCCGGCACCAGTGGCGCGACCGGGACGTACACGGTCATGGCGAGGCCGAGCATGATCACCGCGACGGCGGGCACCGCGAGACCCAACCGGAGTTCGGGCCGGCGCCGCTGGATGATCACGTGACCGACCACGAGCGCGGCAGTCGCCGTGATCGCAAATTCGTACATGTTGCCCCACGGCACCCGGCCGGCGGCGATTCCGCGGGCCACGCAGCCGGCGACGAGGAACGCCGCGGCGACGCGGAGGAACGACCCCGAGATCCGGACCGGCAGCGCGGTTGTGGGTGGGTCCGCCGGCCCGTTCATCGATGTCGGTCGGCCGGCCGGTTCGAGTCGGACGTCCCAACGGGCGCCGGTTCCGATCATGGCGGGCACCTTGGGATCGGCGGCCTCGGTCTCGCGTGCCGGTGCTGCGGTCCGACGCCGGAACACGAAGCCGTACAACTGGCCGAACCAGGCCAGGCCCAGCAGAACCGCGGCCGAGGCCACGGCCATCGAACTGACCCAGCCGAGCTGCGCGTCCATCACGGAGCCCCGTCCGCGGTCGGCTGCCGCCGGTCAGCGGCGAACAGCACCGCGAGCTGGTCGCGCCGGTCGGGGAACCGGGTCGTCCAGTCCTTGGTGGGGGAGAGCACCAGGCGTTCGCCGATCCTGGCCAGCGAGATCTCGATCTGCTGCTCGGCCTCGCCGGCGAGACCGGGTGCCCGCTGCAGCAACCGTTGCAGTTCGGCCTCCACCTGACGGCGGACCCACCCGTCCAACTGGGTCAGGAGCGGATCCGCGGAACCTGCGTTCATGATCATGGTCACCTCGCTCTATTACAGAGCGTAACATTACACGGTGTAGTGAACGTGCTCAGAGGGCGCGCAGAAGTCGTCCGGCCGACCGGCCGGGACGGTGGGGGCGAATCAGCCGGCGAACCAGCCCAGGTCGTCCAGCTGGAACCGCGGTTGCCAGGGGGTGTCGCTGCCTACGCCGGCGAAGCCGACCTCGATCCCGGTGATCTTGCTGCGGCCGGCCCAACCGGAGACGTCGACGGTGACCTGGTTCCAGCGGTCCGGGCTGAACGAGTCGAGCGTCTCGGTGATGCTGGTGCCGTCCTCGGCGAGCAGGGTCAGCGTGGCGCGGTAGCCGGTCGCGCCGGGCAGTCCGCCGTACGCGTTCATCCAGACGTAGACCGTGCCGGCCGAGCCGAGCTCGAGCGGCTGGCTGTAGCGGGCCGCGAGGGTGCGCTGTTGATCACCCGGTACGGTCTCGCTGGTCGCCTCCAGAGCGTACGCGCCGGAGCGCGGCCGGCCGGGCGCGTTGGCGAACGAGCCGACCCGGGCGATGCCCGCCACGCCGTCACCGGGCGTGAACCCGCCGAGATCGTTCTCGAAGTCGATCACCGTGTGCTCGGTCGGCGGCGGGATGTCGACCGGGACCAGCAGCCGCTGCCCGGCGAGCTCCAGGCAGACGGCCGACGGGTCGTCGCCGGACACGGCAGTGATCGTCGTCGTGATCGTCTGGGTCTCGCCGAACACGGAACCGTCGCCCTCGACCTTGGCCGGGTCGGTGCTGAAGTGGCCGCAGTCGTCGCCGATCGTGATCGGGCCGGTCAGCGGATCAAGATCAAGATTGCGCAGCGTGATCGTCAACTTCGAGCCGACCAGCTCCGCGCGCTCGGCGGCCGCGGTCGCGGTCACGTTGGGCAGCGTGGACGGGTCCGCCTTGCCGGCCGCCACGACGGAGCCGATCTCGAAGGAGGCGTCCGGGGTGCCGGTGCCGGTCCCGGAGACCAGCACCTTGAGCCTGGTCAGCCGGCCGGGATCGTCCGGCACCGCGATCGCGACCGGGTGGAGTTCCCCGTCGGCCGGAATCCGCGCCTGGCCGTTGATGATCATGCCGTCGTCCAGCGTGGCGCGGAGCCGGACCAGCACCTCGGCTCCGAGGCCGGCGTCGGCCGGAACCCGTACCGTCGCGCCGAGCCAGCGCTTGTCGGACAGGGCGACCGGGCGCTCGAACGCGCGCACGACGCCGCGGTCCTGCTTGCCGAACGTGCCGCCCGCGGTGGTCACCTTCAGCGCGCCGTCCTGCGCGGTCGCGGCGGCTGCGTTGTTCGAGGGCAGCCAGCCGTCGGCGTCGCTGCCGAACGCGCCCAGCGGCCGGACGTCGGCGAGCTTGCCGCCGACACGGCTCGGCACCGCGAGCGCCTCGGTCCGGTCGGCCAGCTCGGCCGGGTCGAAGCCGTCGACCAGCTCGGCCCAGTCGTCGATGCCGATGATCGGCAGCGCGAACTTCGTCACCTGGGTGGAGCGGGCCGTGTCGATGCCGGCGAAGACGTCGTAGATGATCTTCTTCCGCAGCGGTGCGGCCGGGAACTCCCGGCTGTGGTCGGCCGCCCACAGGCCGAGGTTGAGCCCGCCCTCCTGCCGGTGATCGACGTGCCGGTGCAGGATGAACGAGTCGATCGACGGCAGGAACTTGATCTTGTAATAGGCCAGCGCGTAGCAGGCCGCCTGGAGCCGCTCGGCCTTCTCGGTGAGGGCGTCGCCCTGGCCCGGCGTGTTACAGCCCTGCTCGGACAGGATGATCCGGCGCGGCTGGTCGCCGTACCGGAACTCGGCGGCGTCCAGGTACTTCGGCAGCACCTCGATGTTCTTGAACGTGATCCGCGGGGTGTCCGGCGTACCGATGGCCGTCTCGTCGTTCCAGAAGTCGGGTTCGAACAGGTTCTCCGGGTACGGGTGGTAGGCGACCTGCCAGTCGAAGTCGCCGCCGCGCTTGGCCACCCGGTTGAACTCGTCGACCAGGTCGCGGCCGCGGTAGTTGCGGGTCGGCTGGTCCGGGTCCGGGTTGCCCGGCGGCAGCAGGGTCCAGTGATGCTCCAGCGACAGGTACGTCCGCGCCGCCCGGAACGCCGACTTGGTGGCGAGCGAGACCAGCCGTACCGCCCGGGCGTAGCCGTCGACGAACTCGGCCAGCGGCATCTCGCCCGAGTTCGACCAGGTCCACTGGGCGTTGACCTCGTTCCCGACGATGTAGCCCGACGCCAGCCCGTAGCGGTGATCTTCGCGGCCGTACCGCTGGGCCACGAAGTCGAGCGCCGCGCTGAGGTACCGGACCCCGGCGGCGGTCTCGGTGTTGAAGCCGAAGACCGGCCCGGCGCCCGGCTCGGTGGACGCGTCCGGATGGATCAGCACCTCGGCCGCGCTGTTGGCCTCACCGGGATGCCGGTAGAGCAACAGGATGACGTTGACCAGGATGCCGTCGTCGGTGAGCGGCTTGATCTGCCGGTCGAACGCGGTGACGGCGGCCGCGTCGAAGTAGTAGGTGTTGCCGCCATGATCGAAAGCGATCTCGGAGTCGGGGTCGGCCGACTTCAGCAGCATGATGTCGGCAAGATCGAGGTTGAGCGCCGCGTGCTGGATGCCCAGTTCCTCGGCGTCGTCGGTCAGCTGGACCTGGAGCCCCTTCTTGCTGGTGGTGGCCGGCAGCGACCCCGGGTTCGTCGGGGCGTAGCCGAACTGGTCGGCGTAGCGGCTCGGCCCGATCGGCTTCCCGTCGGCGGCGGCGACGAACTGGCTGTAGAGCCGGTCGGACCCGTCCTTGGCGGTACGGGCGATCGTCGCGCTGAACCGGCCGGAGGTGGGGATCACGGTGGACACCGGGTCGGCGTCGGCGATCGAGGCGGTCCGTTCGGCGCCGATCGCGTACAGCTGGACCTCGCCGGTGGCCCGCCCGGTGATCGTGATCGTGGTGGCGCCGACGGTGACGGCGTCGATGCCGGCCGGGTCCTCGGCGTGGGCGCGCGGTACGGCGAGGAAGGTGGCGATGATCATGAGCGCCAGGAGCACCAGGGTCGGACGGACGGAAGATCGGCGCAGCGTCGAACGATCCAGCCCCATCGCGATCAGCCCCGTCCCGTGATCAAACTCAGGTGTCCGGGCTGAAGCTTGTCAATGAACGTCGGGCGTGGCAAGAGTCGTGGCCGAACTTTCCACGTTCCGGAGTTGCCAGATCCGGCCCAGGGGGCGGGCACCGAGCTTGCCGGCGACGGCGCGGGAGGCGGCGTTGTCGAACAGGTGGCTGTAGAAGAGCAGCGGTCTGGTCGGCGCCGCGACCTCGGCCCAGGCGGCGGTGATCATGGCCGCGTAGCCGCGCCCGCGATGATCGGGTTCGGTCCAGATACCGGCCTCGGCGGCGCCGTCGGCATCGCGCGGCGTATGGCAGATCGCGGCGATCCGGCCGCCGGTGACCCCGATCGTCCACGGCCCGAGCCGGCCGGCGAGCAGGTCGTCCCATTCCGCCGGCTCCCACTGCAGTTCCGGCCGAGCGGCGGCGAGGGCGTCCGGCACCGGCTCGGTGGAGCGGTGTACGGCCAGCTCCGGCGGCACCGGCGTGCTCCGTCCGGGATCGATCAGGTAGCTGACGCAGCCGGTGATCACGGTCGGCGCCGTGGCGTCCAGCCGCTCCTTGATCAACAGCAGCTCCGCCGGCGGCTCGGTCCGGTCCGGGTCGGCGACCGGGACGGCGGCCCGCGGCGGCGCGGAGTCCCGGCCATGATCATCCACACCCCAGAGCAGCCGGATCTCCCGGTGCAGCAGGTCGAGATCGTTCAGCGCTTCGGTCATCGCCGGTCAGGCTAGCCGTTGCGGCCACGCCGGGCACGGGAATTAGGCTCGTGGCCATGGCAGAGGAAGATCGAGAGCTTCGGTTCGGTACCGGCACGGTGCGGCTGGCCGGCGACGGTGCGGTGCTGCAGGTGCGGCATCCGCGGACCGGCCGGACCGTGCTGCTCGACGACGCGGACCCGACGGACGGTGCGGTGCACGATCCGGCTCGCCGGTGGGGCAAGGGCTTCTGCGTCGTGCAGGCGGCGGACGGACCACGCGGGCTGCGCTGGGACCGTCCGGACACGGTCACCTGGACCGAGGGCGGGGTCGAGCTGGTCCATGCCTGGCCGGAGCACGGGCTGCGGCTCGACCTCGGCCGGCGCTTCGACGATCACTGGACCGAGCACTACTCCTTGATCAACACCGGCGCGGAACCGGTCCGGATCGGCTCGATCGGGATCAGCACGCCGTGGCGCGACGTCTACCAGTCCAGCGCCGACAGCCTGGCCGGCGCCGTACACGCCCACGTCTGGCCGGGCGGCGCGGACTCGTACGTCTGGGCCGAGCCGATGGACGGGGCCGGACCGGGTCTCGGGCTGGTGTTGATCACCGGCGAACTGTGGGCGTACTCGGTCGAGTCACGGGACGCGTTCACCTCGTCCAACATCCGCGGCCACCTCTACCTGCACCCGACCGATGTCGCCCGTTCGCCGGAGGCCTTCGGCGGGCAGCCGGAGATCGTGATCGAGCCGGGCAGCAGCTACGACTGGTCGTGGCGGCTTTCCTGGTACGCCGACCGGGCCGCCCTGCACGCCGACCGGACCCCGGTGATCACGCTCGACGCGGTGGTCGCCGAGGCTGGTCAGGCCATCCCGATCACGACGACGGCCACAACGCTCCCCGAGCTTGTCGAAGGGCAGGGCACGATCGGGCACAGCCCTTCGACAGGCTCAGGGTACGAAGGCATGATCAACTCCGGCGGGCCTGGCGTGGTCGAGCTGCGGGCCACCCGGGACGGCCGGACCGCCCGGGCCAGCGTGTTCTTCCATCGCCCGCTGCGGGAGGTCGTCGAGAGGCGGGTGGCCTTCATCGCGGAGCGCCAGGTGGCCCGGGAACGCGACGACGCCTCGGCGGCCGCCTTCGTCCCGTACGACCGCAGATCCGGGCTCACCACGCTGCCCACGGTGTGGCGGGACTGGAACGACGTCCGCGAGCGGGTCGCGATGCCGCTGCTGCTGCAGCAGACCCGGACCCTCGGCTGGGGCGACCCGGCCCGGCTGGACGACCTGCTGGACCGGCACCGCGCGTTCGTCCTGGACCGCGTCGTCGCGGCCGACGGTACGGTCGCCGACGACAGCCGCCGGGCCGTGCACACCAGGCTCTACAACTTCCCCTGGTACGCGCGCTACCTGGCCGCCGAACACGACCGGACCGGCAACGCCGCCGACCTTGACCTCGCCGCCAAGATCATCGAGCGCTACTACGCGCTGGGCGGGCAGCAGTTCCTGGCCTTCGGTCTCGGCGGGATCGTGACCGGCCTGGCCGAGAAGTTGATCACGGCCGGCGACCGGGACCGGGCCGACGCGCTGCGCGACTCGCTGATCGCGCACGGCCGGCACTTCGTCGAGGTCGCCACCGACCTGCCCTCGCACGAGGTCAACTACGAGCAGTCCATGGTCGCGCCGATGCTTGATCTCATGATCAACGTGCACCGGCTCGACCCCGACGCGGTACCGGGACCGGAGATCGCGCTCCGGCTGCCCTGGCTGACCGCGTTCGCCGGCGATCAGCCGGACGCCCGGCTGCGGCACATCCCGATCCGGCACTGGGACGGCTACTGGTTCGGCGTGGAACGGCACTGGGGCGACGTCTTCCCGCACTACTGGACCGTGCTGAGCGCCCAGGTGTTCCTCGGCCTGCCGGAGGGGATCGTCCCGGACCGGCGCCGGGCCGAGCTTCGTGATCAAGGTGCCGCGATCCTGCGCGCCAACCTGATCAACTTCGCCGACGACGGCTGGGCCACCTGCGCCTTCGTCTACCCGAGCTGCGTCAACGGCAACCCGACCCACCACGCCGACCCCCTCGCCAACGACCAGGACTGGGCCCTGGTCTACGCCCTCGACCACCCCGAAGCCTTCCCCGCCTAGCCCCATCCCGCGCAGCCGCGACCCCTTCTCGCAACCGCGACCGATGCAGGGGTCGCGGATGGGTGGAGCGGTCGCGGCTGTGGGTGGGCGGCGGTCGGCGCGGCCGTCCCGGTCGGATCCGGGGCCGTCCCGGTTCTTGGCGACCGTTGCTTCCGCGCGACTGGGTGCAGGAGGTGCGGATGGATGGAACGGTCGCGGCTGGCAGGACGATGTTTCGCGCTGCCGGGAGTAGTGATCGGGTTGTTCGAGGGGCGGGCGGCCCGTCGACCCCGCTTCCCGCGTCGCCAGGCCCGGCGCGGCTCGCCCCAGCCCCTTGCGTGCAGCCGCGACCGTTCGTCGCAACCGCGACCGATGCAGGGGTCGCGGCTGGGTGGAACGGTCGCGGCTGTGGGTTGGGGGAGGGGGCGGTCGGGGCGGCCGCACGGCCGGGGCGACTGGCAGCGGGGTGAGCTGGGTGGGTCCGCTCATGAGGCGCGGGGGCGGGCGGAGGTCAGTCGGCGCCGGGGCGGACGGTGCGGAGGAGTCAGTCGGCGCCGGGGCGGACCAGTCGGCGGAGGGCTCGGCCGGTGGCGGCCAGGAGTTGATCTTCGGGCGAGCCGAACGGGTTGTCGCTGACCAGGTAGGTCCAGGTGGCGCTCGGACGCTCGGCGCCGACGCCGGCGAGGTCGATGCCGTCCTCGGTGATCACCGCGTCGCCGAAGGCCTCGACCGCGTCCGAGAGTGCCTCGTCGATCAGGCCGCGGTAGGCCTCGGCGATGTCGCGGTTGAAGCCGACCAGGGGATTCTCGCGGCCCAGGCTGCGGAAGTGGATGCCTTCCCGGACGTGTTCGGCCAGGGCCAGGTGATCGCTCCACCGGCGGTCCAGGAAGGCCAGCACCAACTGCCGGGCCGCGTCGCCGAGCACGTCCACGTCGATCGTCTTGGCGAGTTCGGCCCAGCGGTCCGGTGCGGCCTCGGCGAGTTGATCACCGGCCAGCCCGGTGATCAACAGGCGCTCCCGGTGTTCCAGCACCTGCCGCCGCTGAGCCCGCAACTGCTCGTTGTAGTGCCAGGTGATTCGGCGCAGTTCGGCCGCTTCGCCCTCGGCGATCCGCTGGGCCTGATCGACGTCCACGCCGCCCGCCAGCTCAGCGGTACGGGTGATCAGGGGGTCCGCGTCGGAGGTGAAGAACACGGTCCGGCCCGGATCGCCCTGCCGGCCGGCCCGGCCGCGAAGTTGATCATCGAGCCGGCGGCTCGGGTAGTGGCCGGTGCCGATCACCAGCAGGCCGCCCAGGTCGGCGACCCGGTCCCGGTCGGCCTCGTCGGGCCCGCCGAGCCGGATGTCGGTGCCGCGGCCGGCCATCTGGGTGGACACGGTCACCGCCCCGTACGCCCCGGCGCCGGCGATGATCTCCGCCTCCCGGGCATCGTCGCGGGCGTTCAGCACGGTGGCCTCGATGTCCTGATCACGAAGCCGGTCGGCGATCCGTTCCGACTCGGCGACATCGGAGGTGCCGAGCAGCACCGGCCGCCCGTCGGCGTGTTCGGCGGCCACCCGGGCCAGGATCGCCTTCTCCTTGGTCCCGACGTCGGCGTACTGCTCGTCGGGGTCGTCGATCCGGATCGCCGGCCGGTGCGTCGGCAGGGCACCGGTCTCCAGTTGGTAGAACTCGCGGAGCTGTTCGGCGGCGGAGACGGCGGTGCCGGTCATGCCGATCAGCACCGGGTACCGCTTGATCAACTCGTGCACGGTGATCTGGTCGAGGATGGTGCCGCGCTCGCTCTGCCGCAGGCCTTCCTTCGCCTCCACGGCGGCGTGCAGCCCGTCCGGCCAGCGCCGCAGCCGGGCGACCCGGCCGCGGTCCGGGTCGATCAGCCGTACGGCGTCGTCGACCACCAGGTAGTCCACGTCGCGCCGGACCAGGGCGCGGGCGTAGAGGGCGACGTTGACCCGGGTCAGCAGCCCGCCGTCCTCGAACAGGTTGTCGACGGCGGCCAGTTGTTCCACGTGGTGTACGCCGTCGTCGGTGAGGCTGACCGTCCGGCCGTCGCGGTCCACCGCGTAGTCCCGGTCCGGGTCCAGTTCCGCCACCAGCGCGGCCGCCTCAGCGAGATCGTCCCCCGTGCCGGCGCTGCCGGCCAGCACCAGCGGCACCCGTGCCTCGTCGAGCAGTACGGAGTCGGCCTCGTCGATCAGGGCGACGTCCGGCTCCGGCTGCACCCGGTCGTCGTCGGCGGTCCGCATCCGGTCCCGGAGCAGGTCGAATCCGGCCTCGCTGACCGACACATAACAGACGTCCGCCGCGTAGCCGGCCCGCCGCTGTTCGGGGGTCGAGGACTGTTCGATCCAGCCGACCGTCACGCCGAGCCGGGCCAGCACCGGCCCCATCCAGGCGGCGTCGCGACGAGCCAGGTAGTCGTTCACCGACAGCACCTGGACCCGCTGGCCACCGAGCACGTACCCGGCCGCGGCGATCGCCCCGACCAGGGTCTTGCCCTCGCCGGTCGCCAGTTCGGCGATGATGCCGGGGCCGCCGCCGAGCGGTGCCAGCAGCGCGACCGCGGCCTGGAGCTGGACGTCGTAGGCACGTTCGTCGAGGGCCCGGTGGGCCGCCTCCCGGCCCAGAGCCACGAGTTCGGCCGGCAGGGCGGGCTCGGCGCCGTCGCGGATCGCGGTCGCCCGCTCCAGCAGCGCCTCGTCGTCGAGCCCGGTCAGCTCGGCCTCGAGCCGCCCGGCCCGCTCGACGACGCCGGCATACCCGCGAAGGTCGTGCAGTCCGGGTCGGCCGATCCACCGTGCGAACGCGCTGCGGAGGGTCCGGAATCGAGAGGCCACCAAAGAACACTACCTGTGGATTTCCACACCCGACCGGACGGCTGACCCCACTGTCCGGCGGCGCTCGCGTAGCTACCGTCGATGATCATGGAAACCGATCATCTGAACGCCGTCGCCCGCTGGGCGGTCTCCCTGATGGAATCGCTGGGCGGGCCGGGCGCGGGCCTGACCATCGCCCTGGAGAACCTGTTCCCGCCGCTGCCGAGCGAGATCATCCTGCCGCTGGCCGGCTTCGCGGCGAGCCGTGGCACGTTCGGCCTGGTCGAGGTGCTGCTGTGGACGACGCTCGGCTCGGTCGTCGGCGCTCTCATCCTGTACGGGCTCGGCGCCTGGCTCGGCCGGGACCGGCTGCGCCGGATCGTCGCCCGGGTGCCCCTGATGAAGGTCTCCGACGTCGACCGGGCCGAGGCCTGGTTCGACCGGCACGGATCGAAGGCCGTGTTCTTCGGCCGGATGATCCCGTTGTTCCGCAGCCTGATCTCCATCCCGGCCGGTCTGGAACGGATGTCGCCGGTCCGGTTCATCCTGCTGACGGCCGCGGGCAGCGCGATCTGGAACACGATCTTCGTCCTGGCCGGCTTCTTCCTCGGTGAGAACTGGGGCATGGTCGAGCAGTACGCCGACGTCCTGCAGCTGCTGGTGATCAGCGCGGTTGCGATCGCGGTCGTCTCGTTCGTGGCGGTACGGGTGCGGCAGCGCGGACGCGGCAAGATGGTCGGGTGAGCGGAGCGGAGTTGATCATCGGCACGGGGCGGGCGACCGGCGTGCCCCGGCGCGCGGCGCAGATCGCGGCGGCCACCGTGCTCGGCGCCGTGCTGGTGCCCGTTCTGCTGGTCGCCGTTGTCGCCGCGCCCGTCTCGGCTGCCCCGGCCCGGACCGTCGGGGTCTGGGTGGCGCGCCGGCTCACCCGGCTGGACGGGGTGCCGCGGCCCCGCTGTCCGGAGGGCCGTCGGCTGATCGGGCTGCTCGCCGTGGAGGCGCTGCTCGGGTTCGTCGGAGTGTGCGTGCTGGGACTGATCGGCCTCGGGCTCGTCGTGGCCGGACAGATGATCATGGCCGCGGCGACCGGCGGCCCTGTGCCGGCTTTCGACGCCGGGCCGGGTCAGGTGAACTGGTGGACGGTTGCGGCGTTCACCGTGCCCGGCGGGTTGTTGATCTTCCTCGCCGCCTGCGGTCTGGCCGGCGTGGCCTGGCTCGACCGGAGGGCCTGGTCGCGCTTCGCCCGGCCCGGAGCCGACGAGCTGGCCCGCGAGGTCACCCGGCTGCACGGCACGCTCGACGACGTGGTCGCGGCCGTGGACGCCGAGCGGCGCCGGATCGAACGGGACCTGCACGACGGGGTGCAGCAGCGGGTCGTCGCGTTGTCCATCTTGCTGGCCCGGGCCGAGCGGGTCACCGATCCGGACGAGCGGCGCGAGTTGCAGCGGCGGGCGCGGGCGGAGACCCAGCAGGTGCTGGACGACCTGCGTTCGGTGGCCTGGCGGACCTACCCGGCGATGCTCGTCCGGGACGGGCTGCCCGCCGCCCTGGCCGCGTTGCGGGACCGCACCGAAGCGCCGATCCGGCTGCGTACCGACCTTGATCGACTTCCCGATCTCGCCGTCGAGGCCGCCGCATATTTCGTGGCCAGCGAGGCGGTGACCAATGCGATCAAGCATGCGCGGGCGACCCGGATCGATCTTGAACTGGTGCGAGCCGGAGGCGACGTGATCTTGACCGTGACCGACGACGGGATCGGCGGGGCCGATCCGGCCGGGGCGGGCCTGTCCGGCATCGCCTCCCGAGTGGCGGCCCGCGGCGGCGTCCTTCGGGTACGGAGTCCGCACGGCGGGCCGACCGTCGTCGAGGCGGTGATCCCGTGCGGATAGCGATCGCCGAGGATTCGACCCTGCTGCGCGAGGGCATCGCCCAACTCCTCACCGCCGAAGGTCACATGATCACCGACTCGGTGGGCACGGCCGTCGAGTTGCTCCGGGCCGTGGCCGTGGATCCGCCGGACCTGGTGATCATCGACGTCCGAATGCCGCCCGACTTCGTCGACGAGGGGATCCACGCCGCCCTGCGGATCCGCCGCGAGTGGCCGGACGTCGCGGTGATCGTGCTCTCCCAGTACGTCGAGCGACGGCACACCAGCGACCTGCTCGACGGCCGCGGCGGCGTCGGCTATCTGTTGAAGGACCGGGTCTCCGACATCGCCGGCTTCCTGGACGCCATCGAGCGGGTCCGGGACGGCGGCACCGCGTTCGATCCGGAGGTGATCCGCCAGCTGATCGCCACCAGGCCGGACCCGGACACCCGGCTGGCCGGCCTGACCGACCGCGAGCGCGCCGTGCTCGAGTTGATCGCGCAGGGTCACAGCAATGCCTCGATCGCCGGCCGGCTGTTCATCAGCCAGAGCGGCATCGAGAAGCACATCAACATGATCTTCGGCAAGCTCGGCATCCCGCCGGGCTCGACGTACAACCGCAGGGTGCTCGCCGTGCTCGCCTATCTTGATCATGAACCCACCAGGCAGTAGCCGGTGAACGCTGTCGCGGCGAACCTGGCGAAGCCGTCGTCGGCCCCGGACGCCTGGAGCAGGGTGAGGCTGCGGCCGTCGTCGCGGCGATAGGCGTAGCTGACGTACCCGAGCAGTTGGCCGCCATGTCCCCACAACCGACCGCCGCAGGGGAGATCGAAGCGTTCCAGGCCGAGCCCGTAGTGGAATCCCATCCCCATCGGGACCGTGGTCCGCATCTCCGCGAGCGTCGTCTGGCTGAGCAGCCGGCCACCGAGCAGGGCGTCGAAGAACCCGGCAAGATCATCGACGGTCGAGATCATCTCGCCGGCGGCCCAGTCGAGCGACTCGTTCTGTTCCGTCACATCCGCCCGGCGGCCGTCCGGAAGCTCCGCAGTGGCACGGATCGCAGGCTCTGGCAGGCCGGGATCCGAACCGGGCAGGGACGTTTCGGTGAGGCCGAGCGGCCGCAGGATGCGCTGCGCGATCTCGGTGGCGTACGGGCGGTCGGTGACCGCCTCGATCAGCAGGCCGGCGATTACGTAGTTGCTGTTGGAATATCGGAATCGCTGCCCCGGAAGGAAATCGGGCGGCCTGCTGAACGCCTGCCGCAGAAGTTGTCTCGGTGAGTAGTCCCGGAATCGATCATGGTCGCGCCACCGGTTCGTCGACCAGCCGGCGCCCTTCATGTAGTCCGGGATCCCGCTGGTGTGCTGAAGAATCTGGCGGACCGTGATCCCGGCTCCATTGCGGACGACGCCTGGCAGATAGGTCTCGACGGGCGCGTCCAGCCGGACCCGGTTCTCGTCGACGAGTTGCAGCACGACCGTGGCGACGAAGGTCTTGGTGATGCTGCCGATCCGGAAGCGCTCCGAGCCGTCGACCGGCATCGTCGCACCTTGATCACGGACGCCCGCGGTCCAGGTTTTTCCTTCCAGGATGAGGATCGTGGTCGAGGTCCCGGCCGGCACGCGCACGAGCTGCGCCAGGAGTTGATCACGAGCGCCGATCAGGGCGGCCGCTCCGGTCGACACCAGGACCAAGATCGACACCGAGATGATGAGGGCAACACGTCGAGCGAGTCGCAGAGCTGAGGGCACCCGTCCGACGCTAGGCACGCAACCCCCTGCCGCCACTGCGGACGACCACCCGCCCCACTGTGGATAGCCCCAATCCGCAGTGAATTTCCGCCGTGACTGACCGGCGGAATTCACTCCGTCGAGCGTATCGGGGTCGCGCCTCCGTCGAGCTCGACCATCGAGCAGCGGCCAAGCCCGCCCGGCCCATTCGAGTGGTGGGAAGTCGACGTCGATCGGGCCCGAGCCACGTCGATAACTCACCACTCGAAGCGCGGTCGTGAGTCCGTCCAGGCAGGGTCGATCTCTCGCCAGTGGAGTGGTGGGTCAAGCTCGGCCGGAAGCGGCGTAAGGGAGGCGGTTCGCCGTGGGGTGCGCGCGGGCCCGCCGTCGCGCACCCGGTCCGCGCTGGCGGCGTCGACCCACAGCCCGACCGGCTCGTACGCCTGCCTGCCTGCCCTGCCGGCTCACCCGCCCGCCGTCCCGGCTCGATCGCCGCCCGGTTCGGCTCGCCCGCCCGCCCGCCGTCCTTGCTCGATCGCCTCCGGCCCAACCCGCCTCGCCGACTGGGCACTTCAGCAGTGACACGCCGCCAGAACGCCTGCTTTTGTGCCGAGTCAGCGGAATTGGGGGAGGTGGGGGTCAGGTGAAGGAGGTTCGGTAGGTGGTCGGGCTGCAGCCGTGGACGGCGCGGAACTGGCGGGAGAAGTAGAACGGGTCGTCGTAGCCGACCTCGCCGGCGATCTCGCGGACGCCGGCGGTGGTGGTGGCCAGCAGCTCGCGGGCCCGGGCCATCCGCAGTCGCTTCACGTACTCGATCACGCCGGAGCCGGTGGCGCGGCGGAACAGGGCGGCGAAGTGGGACGGGCTGAGCCCGGCCAGCCGGGCCAGGTCGCCGACCCGGACCGGATCGGCGAAGTGTTCCCGGAGATGATCTTGGGCGGCGCGGACCGGCTCGGCCTGGCCGTGGCAGCCGGACAGCTTGTCCGCGGCCAGCTGGGCCAGCAGCGACCAGGCCAGGCCGGCCGCCATGATCAGATTCGGCTCGGTCTCGTCGCGGCTCAGGCAGTCGACGACATGGGTCACGGTCGCGGTCGCGCGGTACAGGTCTCCGATCGGCACCACCCGGTCGGGCAGGATCGGCTCGAGCAGCGACGGTACGTCACGGCCCGCGGCATGCAGCCACCAGATCGTCCAGGGCTGGTCATCGTCGGCCCGGTAGCCGTGCGGCAGGTGCGGCGGAATGATCAAGGCAGTCCCGGCCGGCACGGCGAAGGTACGGCCGGCCAGGGTGCACCAGCCCCGGCCCTCGATGCAGATGATCACGACCGCCTCGGGTGCACCGTGACTCCGGATCCGGCCATGGCTCGCCGCATGCGGGAAGTGCCCGGCGTCGGTCACCAGCAGGCGCGACGTCGGGTTGCGCCGGAGCGCGCGCTGCACCAGCGGCCGCGGCAGGACCAGCAGCCGCTGCCCCGGGAAGCCCTCCGCGATCAACACACGCCCCATGCTGCTCCAGCATCGTCGGATCGTCCAGGGAGATCGCAGGATCGGTCATTCTCACCCGTACCGGTCCGGGCTAGCGTCGCGCCCATGCTCACCGAGGAGCCGCCGCGGCTCACGCTGCCCGAACGCCCGCCGACCCTGGCCGAGGCGCCGGTGGCGGGCTGGCGCGAACCGGTGCAGATCGAGACCTATCGACCGCTGCCGCCGGACCGGTATCCCGCCTATCTTGATCAACGGGTCTACCAGGGCTCCTCGGGCCGGGTCTACCCGCTGCCGTTCTTCGAACGGATCGAGCCGGTCCGCCGCCCGGTCTCCTGGGACGCCATCCATCTGGAGAACGCGTGGATCCGGCTGATGATCCTGCCCGAACTGGGCGGCCGGATCCACGTCGGCTACGACAAGATCGCCGGGCACGACTTCTTCTACCGCAACGACGTGATCAAGCCTGCGCTGATCGGGCTGACCGGGCCGTGGATCGCCGGCGGCGTCGAGTTCAACTGGCCGCAGCACCACCGGCCGGCGACCTATCTGCCGACCGACGCGACGATCGAGCACGACCCGGACGGTTCGGTGACGGTCTGGTGTTCCGATCATGATCCGTTCACCCGGATGAAGGGGATGCACGGGATCTGCCTGCGGCCGGACCGGGCCGCGATCGAGCTGAAGGTACGGCTCTACAACTCCTCCGAGGAGCCGCAGACGTTCCTCTGGTGGGCCAACGTCGCCGTCCGCGCCCATGATCAACTGCAGGCGTTCTTCCCGCCGGACGTGTCGATGGTCGCCGACCACGCGCGCCGCGCCGTCACCGCGTTCCCGGCCGCCGACCGGCCCTACTACGGCATCGACTACCCGCACCGCGCTGCGACAGGCTCGGCGGACGGTCCTTCGACAGGCTCAGGACACGAGGTGCCGGGGGACCGGATCGACTGGTATCGCAACATCCCGGTGCCCACCTCCTACATGTGCCTGGGCAGCGAGGGCGACTTCTTCGGCGGGTACGACCACCAGGCCGGGGCCGGCTTCGTACACGTCGCCGATCACCGGACCGCCGTCGGCAAGAAGATGTGGACCTGGGGCAACGCGCCGTTCGGCGAGGCCTGGTGCCGCAACCTCGCCGACGACGGCTCGGCCTACATCGAACTGATGGCTGGCGTGTTCACCGACAACCAGCCGGACTTCTCGTTCCTGGCGCCCGGCGAGACGAAGGTGTTCAGCCAGTTCTGGTATCCGTACCAGGGAATCGGGCCGGTGCAGGCCGCGACGCTCGACGCCGCGATCGCGATCACCGACGGGACCGTGGGCGTCGCCGCGACAGCCCGGTACGACGACGCGACGGTGATCATCGAGGGCACGGGCGGAAGGTCCGAACACCGGGTGGCGCTGACCCCGGGCCGGCCGGTCCAGCTGCCGCTGGCCGCCGACCAAGATCACGACCTGGTGATCACGGTCGTCGCCGACGGGGCCGAGCTGGTCCGCTGGGCCCGGGCGGAACCGGCCGAGTCGGCCGGCCCGGCGACCGAGCCGCCGGCCCCGGAGGCGGTCGGCAGCGTCGAGGAGCTCTACCTGACCGGGATCCACCTGGAGCAGTACCGCCATGCGACCCGGTCCCCGGAGCCGTACTGGGCGGAGGCGCTGCGCCGCGATCCCGATCATGCTCCGACCTGCACCGCGCTGGCCGCGCGCCGCTACCGGGCCGGCCGCTACCAGGAGGCCGACGCGTTGCTCCGCCGCGCCGTGGCCAGGCTGTCGGTCCGCAACGCCAACCCGGCCGACACCACCGCGCACTACTACCTCGGCCTGACCCGGGACCGGCTCGGTGATCACGACGGCGCCTACGCGGCGTACCGCAAGGCCGCCTGGAACCGTGCCTGGCGGGCGCCGGCCGGCTACCGGGCCGCCGTGCTCGACGCCGCCGCCGGCCGCAACGCCGACGCGGTCGACCTGCTGGCCGACGTGCTCCGGGCCGAACCCGAACACCTGCAGGCGCGGGCGCTCTCGGTGATCGTGCTGCGCCGGCTCGGCCGGACCGAACAGGCCGAGCGGCTGCTCGCCGAGACCCGACGACTGGACCCGCTGCACGGGTGGACGAACGACCTGGCCGGCGAACCGCTGACCACCGACGCCCAGACCCTGCTCGACGTCGCCCTCGAGTACGCCCACGCCGGCGAACCGGAAGCGGCCCTCCGGCTGCTCGAACTCGCGGCCACGGCCGATGAAGTACGCCCGCTCGGCGCACCGGCCGCCGGCCCGTTGATCGCCTACCGCCGGGCGGAACTGCTGACCGGGCTGGGCCGCGCGGCGGAGGCCGAGGCCGCCCTCAGCCAGGCCAGGACGGTTCCGGACCGCTGGTGCTTCCCGGCCCGGCTGGACGACGCGGACCTGTTGTCCCGCAGGGGATCCGAAGCTCCGGATGATCATCGTGCGGCGGCGCTGCTCGGGCACTGGCTCTACGACCGGGACCGGGTCGACGAGGCCGTCGACGCGTGGCGGCGGGCGGTCCGGATCGACCCGTCCGACCCGGTCTGCTGGCGCAACCTCGGGCTCGCGGCCTACAACCGGCAGCACGACCTGGAGACCGCCCTGCAGAGCTACCAGCGGGCCGTGCAGGCGGCCCCGGAGGATGCCCGGCTCCGCTTCGAGCATGATCAACTCCAGGCCCGGGCCGGCATCGCGCCGGCCGAGCGGTGGGCCCGGCTGCAGGACCGGCTCGACCTGGTCCGGCAGCGCGACGACGCGGTGGTCGAACTGGCCCAGCTGCGGCTGTCCCTCGGTGATCATGAGGCGGCGACCGCGCTGCTGCTGGAACGGGACTTCCAGCCGTGGGAGGGCGGTGAGGGGCAGGCACTCCGGGCCTGGGACCGTGCCTGCCTCGCCCAGGCCGACGCGGAGCTCGCGGCCGGCCGGCCGACGGACGCGGTCGGCTGGCTCGACCGGGCCCTGGACCCGCCGACATCTCTGGGCGAACAGCGGCACCCGCTGGCCAACTCGGCCTGGCTGCGGCTCGCCCGCGGCGACGCCCTGGCCGCCGCCGGTGATCAGGAAGCGGCCCGGCGGGACTGGGCCGACGCGGCCGACCAGATCGGGGACTTCCTGTCCATGAGCACCACCCCGTTCAGCGAGGCGACCGCGGCGTCGATCACCGCACTGCGCCGGCTCGGCCGTCCCGGGCCCGCCGACGAGCTCGCGGCCGGGTTGTCGATCTTCTGCGACGAACAGGAGGCGACGCCGGCAACCGTCGACTACTTCGCCACCTCGCTGCCGACCCTGCTGCTGTTCGCCGAGGACCCGGAGTTGATCAAGAACCGCCGGGTCCGCTTCCTCCGCGCCCAGTTGGCCGCGGTCAACGGGTGCCGGCAGGGCGCGCTGAGCCGGCTCGACGAGATCCTCGCCGAGGATCCCAACCATGCCGACGCGATCGATCTGAGGCGCCGGCTCGAGACCCAAGATCAGAGTCCATCACTCACAGGAGAGGTTCGATGACCACTCGCATCTCGTACCCACCCAGCCCCACCAGCCTGACCCGCCGTGCCCTGCTGGGCGGCGCCGCGGCCTTCGGCGGGGCCACCCTGCTGTCCGGCTGCATCGGCACCGGGCCGGGCACCTCGGCACCACCCACGGGTGGACCGACCGGCGGCCCGGCGACGCTGCAGATCGCCTTCTCGGAACCGAAGTCGCGCGACGCGCTGCTGGAAACGATCAAGGACTACGACGGCCCGGCACCGACGGTGAACGCCGTCGCCACCGAGCAGTTCCGGGCCCAGCTGTCCACCTATCTGACCTCGGCCAACCCGCCGGACGTGATCGGCTGGCTGGCCGGCTCGGTCGCCAGAGACTATGCCAGCAAGGGATTGCTGCTCGACGTCAGTGATCTCTGGACCGGCGACGGCGCGTGCGCGGGCTACTCGGAATCGCTGCGCGCCCTGTGCAGCGACGAGAGCGGCAAGCAGATCTTCGTGCCGACCAGCTACTACTGGTGGTCGATCTTCTACAAGAAGTCCGCCTTCCAGAAGTGGGGCATCACCGAGCCGCCGAAGGTCTGGGACGACTTCATCGCGCTCTGTGATGATCTCAAGGGCCGCGGCGTGCACCCGCTCACCAATGGCATCGGCTCGACGCCGTGGATGTCGTCCGGCTGGTTCGACTACCTGAACCTTCGGGTGAACGGCGCCCAGTTCCACCGCGACCTGCTGGCCGGGAAGTTCCCGTTCACCGACGAGCGGGTCGCCGCGGTGCTGGAGCGGTACAAGCAGCTGATCCCGTACTTCGATCCCAACATGCGTTCGTACTCGGTGCAGGAGGCGGTCACGCCGCTGGTTCAGGACAAGGCGGCGATGTACCTGACCGGCGCGTTCATCGTCGTGTCGGTGCCGAAGAACCAGGTCGACGACATCGACTTCTTCTCGGTGCCGACGATCGACCCGGCCATCCCGAGCGCGGAGGAGGCGCCGACCGACGGCTACATGGGATCGGCCAAGGCCCCGAACGTCGACCAGGCGAAGAAGCTGATGACCTTCCTGGCCTCGCCGGACGCCCAGCAGAAGAACATCCAGCTGTCCGGCTCGGCCAACCTGCCGACGTCGCCCGACGTCGACACGTCCGGCTTCTCGCCGATGGTGCAGAAGGGGATCAAGCTGCTCAACGAGACGAAGGAGATCACCCAGTTCTTCAACCGGGACTCCTCCGACGCGCTGCAGCTCACCGCCGACGCCGCCCTGACCAAGTTCCTGGATGATCCGTCCGACATCAAGGGAACCCTGGAGGACTGGCAGAAGGCGGCCGAGCGGGCCCGCAAATAATGACACCGAAAGCGATGACCTCGACCGCGACGGCGACGGTTCCGAGCCGCGGCACCGGGACCAGTCGGCGACGGGCCCGCGGTGCACTGCGCGTGCCGCCGGTCGTCTGGCTGTTCTTGATCATCCCGGTCGCGGTCGAGGTGTTCTGGGTCTTCTGGCCGGCGTTCAACAGCTTCCAGCTGTCGCTGACCCGCTGGCAGGGCGTCGGTGCGGCGGAGTTCATCGGCCTGCAGAACTATGTCAACCTGTCCTCCGACCCGGTCTTCCTGACCGCCCTGCGCAACAACGCGATCTGGGTGATCTTGTTCGGCGGGCTCTCGGTGATCGGCGGGCTGACCCTGGCGGTGCTGCTGAACCGGCCGCGGCGCGGGGTCGGCATCTACCGGGCCGCGATCTACCTGCCGATGGTGTTCTCGTTGGCGGTGACCGGCCTGTTCTGGCGGGTGATGTACGCGCCGGACGGGCCGATCACCGGCTTCTTCGAGGCGCTGCGGATCGAGGCGCTGGCGACGCCGTGGCTGGCCTCGCCCGATCTCGCCCTGTACGGGGTGCTGATCGCGGCCGTCTGGCGCCAGGTGGGCTACATCATGGTGCTCTACCTGGCCGGGCTGAAGAGCTGCGACCCGGCGCTGGAGGAGGCGGCCGCGGTGGACGGCGCGAACCGCTGGCAACGCTTCTGGCACGTGGTGATGCCGCAGCTGGCCGGCGTCAACACGGTGGTCTTCGCGGTCACCGTGATCGACTCGCTGCGCACCTTCGACATCGTCTGGTCGATGACCCGCGGCGGTCCGTACGACAGCAGTCAGCTGCTCAGCACGTACATGTTCCAGCAGGGCTTCACCGTGGTGAACCTCGGCTACGGCTCCGCGATCGCAGTGATCATCTTCCTGCTGGCGATCATCTTCATCATCACCTATCTGGCCCGCGCGGCCCGCGGTGAGGAGGACTGACCATGAACAAGACCTCACCCTGGTTCCACGTCGGGATGATCCCGTTCACCCTGCTCTACATCTCACCGCTGATCTTCGTCGTCGGGGTGTCGCTGCGACCGTTCGACGACATCACGATGCGCGGCCTCGCCGCCCTGCCCGCCGCGCTGTCCTTCGAGGGCTTCCGGACGGCGTTCGACGCCGGCACCCGGGGTGCCCTGCTGAACAGCGCGCTGGTCACCGTGGTGACGGTGATCTTCACGCTGCTGCTGGCGTCGATGGCGGCGTTCGCGCTGAGCCGGTTCCGGATCCCGTTCCGCCGGAGCATCCTGTTGATCATGCTCGCCGGCAACCTGCTGCCGCCGCAGATCCTGCTGATCCCGGTGGCCAAGATCGCCGAGGGGATCGGCATCTACGACTCCCTGCTGGCGTTGATCGTGGTGCAGATCGGCTTCGGCCTCGGCTTCTACACGTTCGTCCTGCACGGCTTCATGCGCGGGATCCCGCGCGAGGTGTTCGAGGCCGCCGTGGTCGACGGGGCCGGCGCCGTCCGGACCTACGGACAGATCGTGCTGCCGCTCTGCCGGCCGGCCCTGGCCGCGCTCGGCGCGCTCGCCACCACCTGGGTGTTCAACGACCTGATCTGGGCGATGACCGTGCTGCGCACCGAGACCAAGTTCCCGATCACGGCGGCGCTGCTCAACCTGCAGGGCAGCTTCGTCAGCAAGTGGAACGTGGTCGCCGCCGGCTCCATCCTGGCCGCGATCCCGCCGGCGGTCGTCTTCTTCCTGTTCCAGAAGCACTTCGTGTCCGGCCTCCTGGTCGGAGCGAACAAGTGAGCCCGGTCTGGCGGCTGCCCACCGCGACCGGGGTCTACCGGGTCGGCCTGGCACCCGATGATCTTGGTCCGGTGCTGCTGTCCTGGACCGATCCCGGCGCCGAGGCTGCGGAGGTCGAGTGGCCCGTGGCCGGTGGCTGGGACCTCTCGGCCGACGTACTGCCGTTGGAGTACGCGGTGCTCGGTACCCGGCAGCGGCAGACGTCGGAGCTGATCGTCGATCACGGCGACGGCCTGATCGGGGCCCGGATGGTCTGGGACTCCGACGGTGAGCTGATCAGCCACGGGACCCGCACCACGCTCCGGGTGCACGCCGTCGACACCACCGGCCGGCTCGACCTGGAGTTGCGGATCACCGCCGACACGGAGCACGACGTGATCGCGAAGCGGGTCGTGATCACCAACGTCGGCCGGCGGCGGCTCACCCTGCCCCGGGCGTTCGCCCCGGCCTGGGACCTGCCGCTGCCGGAACCGCCGATGATCGACTTCCTGGCCGGCGACTGGGCCCGCGAGTTCGGGACCCACCGGGTGACGCTGCCGGCCGGGACGTTCACGATCGGCAGCCGGCAGGGGGTCACGTCGCACAGCTACGCCCCGGTGCTCGCCGTCGGTACCTCGGCCGGGCCCGGCTTCGGGGTGGCGCTGGCCTGGAGTGGATCCTGGCGGCTGGCCGCCGAGGTCGTACCGGGGTCGGGCCGGGTCCGGATCGCCGGTGGCGTCGACGACGAGACCTGTGTGATCACGCTGGACCCGGGGGAGACGTACGCGACGCCGGAGATTCTGGCGGTACGGGCCCCGGAGGGCGTCGCCGGCCTGCCCGGCCGCTGGCATGATCATCAACGCCGGGTGCTCAGCCGCGATATTGGACCGGCCCATCGCCCGATCGTCTACAACTCCTGGTACGCAACGGAATTCGACGTCCGGCCCGAGCACCAGGCGGCACTGGCCGAGGTGGCGGCCGAGCTCGGCGCCGAGGTGTTCGTCGTCGACGACGGCTGGTTCGCCGGCCGGACCAGCGACCGCGCCGGGCTGGGCGACTGGACCCCGGACCCGGCCAAGTTCCCGCACGGCCTGGACCCGTTGATCACCTCGGTCACGGGCCTCGGGATGCGGTTCGGGATCTGGGTGGAGCCGGAGGCGGTGAACCCGGACAGCGACCTCTACCGGGCCCACCCGGACTGGGTCTACCGGGCCGGCGACCGGCCGCTGGTCACGGTGCGGAACCAGTACCTGCTCGACTTCGGCCGCCCCGAGGTCGTCGCCTGGTGCGAACAGACCCTGCGGACGCTGCTGGCCGATCACCGGATCAGCTACCTGAAGTGGGACATGAACCGCCCGGTCAGCGACGGCGGCCGGCCCGGTGACGATCATGGTCGGCAGTGGCCGGTCCAGCACGTCGAGGGCTACCACCGGGTGCTCCGGATGCTGCGCGAGGAGTTCGGCCACGTCACCGTGGAGGCGTGCTCCTCCGGCGGCGGCCGGATCGACGCGGCGGTGCTCGCGCTGACCGACGTGGTGTGGACCAGCGACGAGACCGGGCCGCGGGACCGGCTGGCGATCCAGCACGGCTTCCTGTCCGCGTACGGCCCGCACCTGATGAGTTCCTGGGTGACCGACCAGCCCGATCATCGCGATCCGGAGCCGGTCAGCCTCGAGTTCCGGTTCCTGGTCGCGATGGCCGGCGTCCTCGGCGTCGGCTCCGACCTGCTCGCCTGGACGGCGGGGGAGCGGGCCCGGGCCGCGGAGTTGATCAAGCTCTACCGGGAGCTGCGGGCGACGACTCAGACCGGCCGGGTGGAGCGGCACGGCGAACCGGCCGATCCGTTCTACGCGGTCGAATACGGCACCGGGGACCGCTCCGTGATCTTGGTCTACGGCCGGCCCGGCCGTCCGGACCGGCCCATGATCACGCCGCGCACCTTGCGGGCCGGGCAGCGCTACCGGGTCCGCGACGACGACGGCCGGACCGTGACCGCCGGCGAACCGTTCGAGCTCGGCTTCACCCTCGCCGAGGACGCCGGCCTGCTGGTCCTGGACCGGGTCGCCGACTGAGGTGACCTGATCGGATCGTCCAGGAAGTACGTCTCTGAGGCATGGATCCACGGGGGACGGTGGTCCAAAGTTGATCGAAACGACCGCCCTTCGGCGTTCTACTCACAGGAGTGATTCCCATGACCACGTCCGACATCGCGACGGCCAACCCCACCGTCGAACTGGTCGACTCGAGCCCGCTGCTGGGCAACCCGCAGGCCCTGCTGGAGCGCGCGGCGGTCGACGGCTACCTGTTCTTCCGCGGACTGCTGGACCGGGACCGGGTGCTCGGCCTGCGCCGGCAGATGATGCAGGTCGTCGCCGACCACGGCTGGCTGCAGGCGGGCACCGATCCGATGGACGGCATCGCCGACACGGCGGCGTTCGATCGGGTCGACCCGGTGGCGGCCGCCTTCTGCGGCACCGGGGTCCCGCTCGACGCGTACCGGGACATCTACAAGATCCAGGACTTCCACGGGATCGGGCACGACCCGGCCATGATCAACTTGTACGACAGCCTGCTCGGCGGCAACGTGCTGCGGCAGCCGCTGTCGATCGCCCGGGTGATGGTGCCGAGCTCCAACTTCCAGCCGACGCCGGCGCACCAGGACTTCATCCACATCCAGGGCACCAAGAACGTCTGGACGTCCTGGTTCCCGCTCGGCGACTGCCCGGTCGAGCTGGGCGCCCTGACGGTGCTGGTCGGTTCCCAGGCCGACGGTCTGCTGACGTACCACGCGGCGCAGGGTGCCGGCGAGCTGGAGGCCTACATCTGTGACTCCGGCCTGTCCTGGGGTGTGGCCGACTTCCGGGCCGGCGACGTGCTGACCTTCACCAGCCTGACCGTGCACCGCGGCATGCCCAACGTGAAGGGGGAGCGGGTCCGGTTGTCGCTCGACCTGCGCTACCAGCGGGCCGACGAGCCGATCACCCGCGGCTCGATCACGCCGCACTGCGACATCCTGCCCTGGGACGACATCTACGAAGGCTGGACCGACGAGAGCCTGAAATACTACTGGCGTGACCGCGGCCTGACGCTGGTCGATCATGACGAGGAGTTGCGCTGGCAGAAGAACAAGATCTGCTGAGATCGGAGACGCCGAGGATCGCCCGGCCTGCCGCGGACGGCGGGCCGGGCTTCCCGCTGGTCGCCTTCGCCGCGACGGTGCAGGCGCACCCCGGTGATCATTCCGGCTATCCGCGGGTCGAGTCCCGGATGCTGCTGGCCGGTCACTCCGGCCGCGGCCGGGTCGTGATCAACGGTACGGAACACGAACTGCGACCGGACATGATCATGGTCCTGCCCTGGGGACACCGGGTCGCCTACCGGCCGGACCCGGCGGATCCGTACCTGGTCTACGGGGCCCACCTGATCCCCTGGCACGCGGCGGACCAGCCGGTCGAGCTCGCCGTACCGCACCATCCCGATCATCCGCTGGCCGGCGTCGGCTGGCGGTCGGACGCCGAACTCGGCATCGGCGGCGAATTGTGGGTCACCGACGAGACCAGTCATCCGACTCTGAAGACCTTGATCAAACTGATCGCGCAGGTCTGGGACCGTGGCACCCCGGACGTCGAGACCGCCCGTGCGCTGGGCGTCCTGGTGACGGGGGAGCTGCGGGCCGCGGACCAGATCCTGCCGCAGAACGACCGCCGGCTGCCGCTCCGGTTGCGCCGGGTGCTGACCTGGGTGACCGCCGAACCGGGCCGGTCGATCACCGTCGCCGACCTGGCCGCGGTCGCGGACTGCAGCACGGCCACGCTGACCCGGCTGTTCCGGCGCCACCTGGACACGTCGCCGCTGGCCTGGGTGCTCCGGGTCCGGATCGATGCTGCCAAGGAGTTGATCATCACCACCTCGCTGCCGATGGCCCAGATCGCCCGCCGGGTGGGGATCAGCGACGCCTACTACTTCTCCCGGCAGTTCCGGCGCCACACCGGGGAGTCACCGTCGGCGTGGCGCCGGCGCTGGGCCGGACCATGATCATGATCGGGCCGGCTCAGCCGGCTCGGCTCGCCGACCGCTCGGCGAGGAACCGGTCGATCAGTTCGGCGGCGGCCGCGGCGCCGCCCTCCTGACCCAGCCCGTCCGCGATGGTCCGGGCCGCGGCTGCGTGGGCAGAATCGGAGCGGACCTGGTCGACGGCGGAGCGCAGCGCCTCGGGCGGCACGGGGCGACCGGAGAGGTTCTGCCGGAGCACGACACCGGCACCCCGCTCGGCCACGGCCCGGCCGATCACCAGCTGCTCGAACTGCTGCGGAATGATCACCAGCGGCACCGCGTGCCGGAGGCCCTCGAGCACGCTGTTCATGCCGCCGTGGGTGACGAACAGGTCGGCCCGGGCCAGGACCTCGAACTGCGGTACGGAGGCCCGGACCAGCGTGTTCGACGGCGGGGTGCCGAGCCGGGCCGGATCGGTGTGCCGGCCGACCGAGAGGACCACCCGCGCCGGCAGGTCGCCGAGCGCCGCGAAGCAGGACCGGAAGAACTCGTCGCTGCCCGCGTGCAGGGTGCCCAGCGAGACCATGATCAACGGCTCCGAACCGGCCAGCAGGGCGGCGAGCTCGGGGTCGGCCACACTCGTCCGGACCGCCGGGTCGAAGGTCGGCCCGACATAGTGGCAGCTGTCGTCGATCCGCGGGTCGGGCAGCTGCAGCCAGCGCGGGATCGGGAAGATCGTCAGGTCGCCGCGCATCGGGAAGACCGGGCTGGGCGGGAACAGGTCGCCGAACTGCTTGACCACCCGGCCGCGCGCGCCGACGACGCCGGGCAGATCGGGCAACGCGAGCTTGATGAACTGCAGCCATTCCCGCAGCGCCATGCCGCGCATGCTCTCGGCGCCGGCCAGCATCGTGGTCATCAGGGAGATCGTCGGCAGCCCGGCATCGGTCGCCGCCATCCGGCCCCAGACCGCGTTCGAGTCGTAGGCGATCGCGTCCGCCGGATCCCGACGCAATTCCTGCTGCAGAAAGGGAACCAGCCGCTCGGTGGCGGTGAGGACCCGGGCGACGACCCGCAGCGGGCTGCCTTCCCGGGTCGCGGTGGCGATGTCCTCGGAGGTGATCGCGTCGGCCGGGTAGGGGCGGAAGTCCGCTCCGGTCGCCGTCAGCTGGTCCCGGAACTCCTCGGTGGCATAGCAGGTGACGGAGAGCTTGCGCCGGACCAGTTCCCGGATCAGCGGGGCGCTGGGATTGACGTGGCCGGCCGCCGGCATCGCGGTGAAGACGATTCGGGTCATCGGACGGGTCCTTCTCGGTCGCAGTGGTTGATCATGATCATTTGGTACGGGTCGGCCGCCGATCGATCTCCTCGGCCAACCGGTCGCGGAGCGGGCGGTAGTGCGCGATGGCTGCCGCGGCGGCGGTGGCCAGGCGGCCGGCATCGGGCGGATCGGCCGGTTCGAGGGCCCCGGCAATGGCGGTCCGGAGGGCCGCGGCCGTAGCAGCGGGCTCGGCTTCGATCCCGGCCGGATGCAGATAGAAGCCGGCCTGGGTGGCGTTGAAGATCAACTCGTGGGTGGCGTGATCAAGGTCCGCCCGGAGCAGTTCATGATCACGGAGCACCTGGAGGCAGGCCCGGCCGACCTCACGACTCCAGGTCCACAGCGGTTGGACCGCGGCCTCGTGGGCGAGTTCGCCGAGCAGTTCCCGGTCCCGGCTCATCATCGCCCAGCTCAGTGGGCGGGCCCGGGTGGCGAGATAGGTCAGCCGGGCCTGTTCGGACGGCAGGACCGCCGACGGGTCCTGCTCCATGGCCGCGATCAGCTCGTCGGTGATCGCGATCGACTCCCGCATCAGCACGGCCGCCAGCAATCGGGTCCGGGACTCGAAGTGCAGGTAGACGGTGCCCTTCCCGATGCCGGCGCGACGGGCGACCTCGTCGATCGTGACCCGCTTCGCGCCCCAGCGGAGCACCAGCTCGGCCACCGTGTCGAGGATGCGCTGGTCGCGATCCCGGTACGCGCTCTCGGACACCGGCGGACCTCCCCCTCAGATGTGACTGATGACCAAATTAGTCTTTTGGTCACACACCTCGCAAGAGGGCGCACTGTGGCGTCGGTTACGCTGCGGCGCATGCCAGGGTGTGACCGATGAGGGCCGTGGTCGCCCACGGGCCGGGGGATCTTCGCGTCGAGCAGCTGCCGGAACCGGAGCCGGGACCGGGCGAGGCCCTGATCCGGATGGCCTTCGGCGGCATCTGCGGCTCCGACCTCTCGTACTGGCGGCACGGCAGCACCGGCGTCGCGGTGATGACCGAGCCGTTGGTCCTCGGGCACGAGGTGTCCGGCCGGATCGCGGCCTTCGGGCCCGGCCCCGAACCGGACGGGCTCGCGGTCGGCGATCCGGTCACCGTCCATCCCGCGACTGTGGTCGGCGACGAGGCGTTGCCGGACCGGATCGCCGGCCGGACCAACCTGCACCGGGTGGTCCGCTACTTCGGCTCGGCGGCGTTCACCCCGCACACGCCGGGCGGCTTCGCCGACTTCCGTACGGTCCCGGTCGGGCAGCTGCGTCCCGTGCCGGAAGGAGTCGACCTCCGGCGGGCCGCCGTCGCGGAACCGCTCGGGGTGGCGCTGCACGCGGTGAACCGGGCCGGCGACGTGGCCGGCCGGACCGTCCTGGTCGGCGGCTGCGGACCGATCGGCGTGCTCGTCGTCGCCGCGGCCCGGGCCGCCGGCGCCGCGGCGATCACGGTCGCCGACGTCGCCCCATACCCGCTCGGGATCGCGCGCCGGATGGGCGCCGACGTCGCCATCGACCTGACCGCCGGGGAGCCGTTGCCGGAGGACGTCGAGGTGGCGTTCGAGGCATCCGGGGTGCCGGCGGCGGTGGGCCCGGTGCTCGCGGCGACCGCGCGCGGCGGCGTCCTGGTCCAGGTCGGCAACCTGCCGGCCGGCCCGCATCCCGCCGACCTCGCCGCGCTGGTGTCGCGGGAGATCGACTACCGCGGCAGCTACCGGTTCGTCGACGAGATCAGCGACGCGCTGGCGCTGCTGGCCGGCGGGCTGGACGTGGAGCCGATGATCAGCCACACGTTCGGGCTGGACCGGGTCGCCGAGGCGTTCGAGGTCGCGGGCGGGCGGAAGAGCAGCAAGGTGCTGCTCGACCTCGGCGGTCCGGCCTCGTGACCGCCGCCGGTCCGCTGGTCGAGGTCGTCGACTGGTCTCCCGACTGGGCCGCCCGGTTCGCCGCCGACGCGGCCGAGCTGGCTCCGGTGCTGCCCGCCGACGCGGTGATCGAGCACATCGGCTCGACCAGCGTGCCGGGGCTGGCCGCGAAGCCGATCATCGACCTGCTCGTCACGACCACGGACCCGGATTCCGTGCTGGCCAAGGGATCCGGCGTGTTCGACCTCGGCTACACGTACAACCCGAAGTACTTCGCCGACGATCCCGACCACATCTTCTTCAAGCGGGACACCGACGGCGTCCGGACCGAGCATCTGCACGTCTTCCACGTCCGGTCCCCGGCACCGCAGGCCGACCGCGACTTCCGGGACTACCTGATCGCGCATCCCGACGCGGTCGCGCGCTATGCCGAGGCGAAGCGGGCCGCCGCGCTGGCCCATCCGGACAGCCGCGCCGACTACGGAACGGCGAAGGAGCAGGTGGTGCTGGAGCTCACCCGCGCGGCGCGCCGCTGGGCAGGCCATCCCTGACCTGCCGGTCCTTCTGCTCGTTGCCCGCCGCAGCACCCCACCGCCTCCACCTTCCTCGCCACCCCCTCCGTCGACTGGGCATAAGCGCAGCGACACGCCGCCGAAACGGCTGCTTTTGTGCCGAGTCGGCGGGACCGGGGGAGGCGGGACCGGGGGCGGGGATCAGGCGGGGAGGAGGCGTTGGGCGCGGAGGTGGAACAGGTGGTCGTCGCCGGTGGACAGCTTGGCCAGGGCGGAGGCGGTGATGCCGGCGCCGCAGTGGCGGGCGGCGGCGTCGTCGGCGATCAGCTCGGTCAGCAGCAGGGTGGCGCGGTGTAGTTCGCGGGAGGCGATCAGGGTGGGCAGGCAGGCGCAGCTGAGGGCGGCGAGCCGGGTGGCCAGGTCGTGCCGGCCGCGCAGGTGGGCGCGTTCGTGTTCGATCACGGCGCGTACCTCGGCGGGGGAGAGCCGGTCGGCCAGGCCGGAGCTGACCACGATCTCCCCGGTACGGCCGCGCAGGCCGCAGGCGAGCGGGCGGGGCGAGTTGATGTAGTGCACCGAGAGGCCGGCGACCGTCTCCTGCCGATACCCGGCGGCGCTGATCAACCGGTCGAAGTCGGCCCGCAGCTTCCGTTCGGCGACGATCATGCCGCCGAGCTTCGTACCCACGACGCTGAGCAGGCCGCCGGCCAGGCCGAGCGAGATCCAGGCGAGCACGGTGCCACCCGTCGGCACCAGCCAGTCCTGCCGGCTCGCGGCCAGATGCGCCTCGATGCCGTACGTGATCGCGAGGCCGATCGCCGCCGCCGCCGACACCAGGCCGGACAGGAACAGGGTGAACCAGAGCCACAGGCAGAGCCGCGGCCGTTCGATCCGCCAGTGACCGCGACCCAGCAGCAGCGGCGCCAGGAACATCGTCCCCAGCGTGTACGCGACCAGGGCCGCGACCATGATCATGATCGGCTGCTCCGCTTCCCGTTCCGGCGGGCCTCCAGGGCCTGGCGCAGCGTGTCCGCGTCCCGGGCGTCCAGGTTGCCGGCCAGCTGGACCAGGGCGGCCGCGCGGTCCTCGGTCGCGGTGAGCGAGGTGAGCATCTTCTCCACCGCGTCCTCGGACTCCGACTTGGCGGCGGCGAAGCGGTAGGTCGATCCGGTGGCCTCCTCGCGGAGCACCCGGCCCTTGGTCCGGAGCCGTTCCAGGATCGTCAGCACGGTGGTGATGGCGGGCGTCGGATCGCTGATCGCGGCCTGGATCTCGCGCGCGGTCAGTGGCGCGTCATGCCGCCACAGTGCGGCCATCACCTTCGCCTCGAGTTCGCCCCGGTCCCGGACCATACCTCTCCTTCTACAAGTTGTTGAAGCCTAGCGTAGAGTCTCCGGCGAGATGGACGAGACAGACTCCCCGGCCGACGATCCCCGCAGCGTCACCGCCGCTCCGCCCCGGCCCAGCGCCGCACGCTCCGTCGTCCTCGTCGTGGCGACGCTGGTCGCGGCCGCCGGGGTCGCGGTCGCCGCGGCCTGGCAGTCGGGCCAGACCAGCCTGCCGGGGCGGGTCGAGGCCGACGCCGTAACCATCGCGATGGGGGCGTTGCTCGGTTTCGTCGCGAGCGTCAGCGCGCTGGTCGCCCTGGCCCGCCTGGTCCAGGTCGTCGCGTTCGCCCGGCGTCCCGCGCGGGAGGACGGTCACCGGCTGTCCGGTGCGCAACTGGACGCCCTCACCTCGGCCAGCCGCTGGTCCCTGAACTGGGCCGTCGCCGCCCTCGCCGCCGTACCGTTCAGCGCGGCGATCAGCACCGGTGTCCCGGTGGCCTACTTCCTCTACTCGCCCGGCGACTTCCTGACCGCGAACCAGTCGGCGCAGGCCTGGCTGCTGACCGCCGCGATCGCCTTCCTGGTCGCGATCCTGACCCGGTTCGTCGGCAGCTGGCCGTCGGCCGTGGTGATCGCCGGACTGGTCGCCTTCGGCGGCTTGCCGTCGGTGCTCACCAATCAGGTCTCGGTCGGCGCCGGCCACGACCTCGCCACCGACGCGGCGACCGTCTTCACCCTCGCCTCGTCGGCCTGGTTCGCGATCACCTGGGCGGCCGGCGAGTCCTGGCGGGATCCGTCCGTGATCGCCCGCTATCGGCTGGTCGCCGGCGTCGCGCTGCTGCTCAGCCTGGCCGCCCGGGTCGGCATCGCCGCTTTCGAACTGGTCGACGAACTGCCCTGGCAGTCCGGCTACGGGATGGTGCTGGCCGGCCTGTTGGCGTTGTTGATCATCCTGGCCGTGCTCTGGCTGGTCCGGCTGCGCTCGGCGATCACCCCGCGCTGGGACCCGGTTCTGATGATCTTCGTGCTCGGTGCGCAGGCCGCGCTGACCGCGATGATCCCGCCGCGCTACTGGTGGCCGCAGTCGGCTCAAGAGAACTACCTCGGCTTCGACGTGCCGGTCCCGCCGCAGGCCGCCGAGATGCTGCTCCCAGGTCGGCCCAACCTGCTCTTCGCGGCGGCGGCCGTCGCGGCGATTCTCCTGTACGGCTGGGGATTCCTGCGGCTGCGCCGGCGCGGTGATCACTGGCCGGTGCACCGGATGGTGACCTGGACCCTGGCCTGGCTGATCGTGCTCGTGGTCACCACCAGCCGGGTCTGGATGTACTCCTCGGCGATGTTCAGCTGGCACATGGCCGTGCACATGACCTTCAACATGCTGGTCCCGGTGCTGATCGTGCTGTCCGGCCCGATCACCCTGCTGCAGCGCGCCGGCCGGGTGTCCCGGCCGGGCGATCCGTACCGGATCCGGGATGCGGTGAACGCCGCGCTGCTGATGCGGCCGGTCCGGTTGATCACCCACCCGCTGGTGGTCTGGGTGATCTTCATCGGCTCGTTCTACGCGCTCTACTTCTCCGGGCTGTTCGACTCCGCGATGAAGTACCACTGGGCGCACCAGCTGATGACGCTGCACTTCCTGATCGCCGGCTGCCTGTTCTACGGGCTCGCCGTCGGTGTGGACGCGCCGCCGCGGCCGATCCCGCACGTGGCCAAGCTCGGCTTCGTCTTCGCCGCGATGCCGTTCCACGCGTTCTTCGCCGTGGCCGTGCTGTCCGGTGGTTCAATCATCGGCGAGAACTTCTACACCTCGCTCGGCCTGGCCTGGCCGCACGATCTCGCCGCCGATCAGCAGGTCGGCGGTCAGATCGCCTGGGCCACCGGCGAACTGCCGTTGTTGATCATCATCGTCGCGCTGGTCGCGCAGTGGTTCAGGTCCGACCAGCGGGAGGCTCGGCGCAAGGACCGGACGGTCCGCGGCCGGGACGACGAACTCGACGCCTACAACACGATGCTGGCCGAACTGGCCCGGCGGGAATCCGATCGTGAGGTGGCGCGCGATGACCGGCACTGAGGTGATCACCGACCGGGCCGGCCGGATCGAGCTCGACATCGGCGGGATGACCTGCGCCGCCTGCGCCACCCGGATCGAGAAGAAGCTGAACCGGCTCGAGGGCGCGACGGCGATCGTCAACTACGCCACCGAACGGGCCGTGGTCACCGGCCTCACCGCGGACCGGGCGCCGGACGTGGTGGAGGCGGTACGGAAGGCGGGCTACACCGCCGACGTCATCCCCACCGACACCGAGGCGGCCGACCGGTACGAGAGCAGCCGGCCGGACCGGGTCGGCATGCTGCGCCGCCGGCTGGCCGTCGCGGCGATCCTCACCCTGCCGCTGGGCAACCTGACCATCGCCCTGGCCCTGGTGCCCGGCCTGCGCTTCCCGTACTGGGAATGGTTGTGCGTGCTGATCGCGATCCCGGTCGTCTTCTGGTGCGCCTGGCCGTTCCACCGGGCCACCCTGCGCAACCTGGCGCACCGCTCGTTCAGCATGGACACGCTGGTCTCGCTCGGCGTGCTGTCGGCGTTCGGCTGGTCGGTGGTCTCCTTGATCACCGGTTCGCCCGATGATCAAGGCTATTGGCTGGGGTACGGGATCACGCCGGCCGGCGCGGACTCGATCTATCTCGAGGTGGCGGCCGCGGTCACCACCTTCCTGCTCACCGGCCGCTACTTCGAGGCGCGGGCCCGCCGGTCGGCCGCGGACGTGCTGGGCGCGCTGAACCGGCTGGCCGCGAACCGGGTCCGGGTGATCCGCGACGGCGAGAAACGGGTGATCGACGTCGCCGACCTCGGCGTCGGCGAGACCTTCGCGGTCCGGCCGGGGGAGACCATCGCCGCCGACGGCACGGTGCTCGACGGCGCATCCTCGATCGAGGTGTCGATGATGACCGGCGAGCCGCTGCCGGTCGAGGCGGCGGCCGGCTCGACGGTGCTGGGCGGCACGATCAACCTGACCGGCCGGTTGTTGATCAAGGCCGATCGGGTGGGGCAGCAGACCCAGCTGGCCCAGATGGCGGTGCTGGCCGAGCAGGCGCAGGCCCGCAAGGCCCGGGTGCAGCGGCTGGTGGACCGGGTCGTCGCCGTGTTCGTACCGGCGGTGTTGATCATCGCCGCCCTGACCCTGACCGGCTGGCTGATCACCGGTTCCGGGATCCGGGAGGCCGCCAGCGCGGCGATCTCGGTGTTGATCATCGCCTGCCCGTGCGCGCTGGGGCTGGCCACGCCGACGGCGCTGATGGTGGGGGTCGGCCGGGCCGGCCAGCTGGGCATCGTGATCAAGGGCCCGGACGCGCTGGAGGCGAGCGGCGAGATCGACACGGTGGTGCTGGACAAGACCGGAACGCTGACCGAGGGGTCGGTCGCCGTCCGTTCGGTACGGGTCGTCGGCGAGCTCGCCGAGCCCGAGGTGGTCCGACTCGCCGCAGCCACGGAACGGCACTCCGAACATCCGGTCGGCGCGGCGATCGCGGCCCTGGCCGATCCCGACGCGCCGGAGCCGACGGTGATCGACTTCGCCGCCGAACCGGGCCTCGGCGCCCGGGCCGTGGTGGACGGACGCCGGGTGCTGATCGGCAACGCCAAGCTCATGGAACGGCACCGGATCGCGCTGCCCGACACCGCGCAGGAGGAGCTGGCTGCGGCCGAGTCCGCAGGGCAGACGGCGGTCCTGGTCGCGGTCGACGACGTCGTGGTGGCGGTGCTCGGGCTGGCCGACACGATCCGTGACTCGGCCGCCGAGGCGGTCGCGGAACTGCGCCGGCTCGGCCTGACCACGGTGCTGCTGACCGGCGACAACGAGCGCGCGGCGAACGCGGTCGGCGAGGCGATCGGCGTCGACGCGGTGATCGCGGACGTCCTGCCGACCCAGAAGGCGGCCGCGATCGAGTCGCTGCAGGCCGGCGGCGCGAAGGTGGCGATGGTCGGCGACGGGATCAACGACGCCACCGCGCTGGCCACGGCGGACCTCGGGCTGGCGGTGATCAACGGCACCGACATCGCCCTGCGCTCGGCGGACCTGATCCTGGTCCGGCGCCACCTCGGCGTGATCCCGGACGCGATCGAGCTGTCCCGGCGGACGCTGAAGACGATCCGGGGCAACCTGATCTGGGCGTTCGGCTACAACATCGCCGCCATCCCGCTGGCCGCCGCGGGCTGGCTGAACCCGCTGATCGCCGGTGTCGCGATGTCGCTGTCGTCGATCTTCGTGGTCACCAACAGCCTGCGCCTGCGCAACTTCCGATCATGATCGACGCCTGGGCGATCACCGTGATCTCCGCGGCCGTTGCGGCCTACGGGGTCGTCCGGCTGGTTCGTCCGTGGGGCTGCGCCGGCCGTACCGGGGCGGTCTCGCAACTGCTGCACGTGATCATGGCGGTGTCCATGATCGCCATGGTCTGGCTCCGGCAGCCGGCCTGGTCGGGCTGGCTCCAGCTGGCCGGGTTTGCGCTGGCCGGCGTCTGGTACCTGCTGCCGCGGGTCCGCTGCAGCGGCGACCGGGAGGCCTGGCCGGCCCACGCGGTGATGATGTTCGGGATGTCCTGGATGGCGCTGGTCATGATCATCCGCCCGCCCGGGCCGATCGCCTCGCTGGCCGGGATCGCCGTCCTGGTGGCGTTCCTGGTGGTCGGCAGCCGGCAGCTGGTCGCGCTCGCCGGGCCCGTCCTACGCCGGCACCGGCACCGGATCGCCGAACGGACGGCGACCGTCGCCATGGTGCTCGGCATGATCATCATGACCGTACCGATGCTCGCCGTGACGACCTGAACCCCGATGCCTTCTACAAGTTGTAGAATCGTCGCGTTCGGACCAGCGAAACGAGGAATGACTGCGATGCAACGTCTAGTTCCCGCCACCGTGATCGGCGGAATTCTGCTCCTGCTGCTCGGCGCGACCCCGGCCAGTGCCCACGTCTCGGTCAGCACCGCGCGGGCCGTCGCCGGCGAGTACGCCGTGCTGACGTTCGCCGTACCGCACGGGTGTGAGGGATCGCCGACCACCAAGATCGCGATCAAGATCCCGGAGGTGATCACCACCACCAAGCCCACCGTCGTGGCCGACTGGAAGGCCGAAGTGGTCCGGGTCAAGCTGGCCGAGCCGAAGACCGACAGCCACGGCACCACCATCACCGAACGGGTCGACCAGGTCGTCTACACGGCGGAGCAGCCGCTGCCCGACGAGCTCCGGCAGACCTTCCAGGTCCAGGTGAAGCTGCCCGACGACGCCGCCGGCACGACGCTCGCGTTCCCGACCGTGCAGACCTGTGCCAAGGGCGAGACCGCCTGGATCCAGGTGCCGGCCGCCGGGCAGGACCCGGAGACCCTGGAACTGCCCGCACCGTCCGTCGCCGTGACCGGTCCGGAGTCGTCCGCGGCGCCGGCCGTTCCGGCGGCCGAGTCGTCGCTCGGCTGGACCGGCCCGGCCGGACTGGTGGCCGGCCTGCTCGGGCTCGCCGCCGGCGGCTACGCCCTGATCAGAACCAGGCGGCGGTCCTGACCGTTCTCCGCCGCATTCTGCGGGCGCTCCTGCTGGCCGGGGTCCTGGTGATCGTCACCGCGACCCCGGCGGCCGCGCATGCCCGGCTGCTCGGCACCGACCCCGCCGAGGACGCCGTCGTCGCGACCCGGCCGGAGACGGTCCGGCTGACCTTCGACCAGCCGGTCCGCGCGATCGACGGCGGAACCGTGCTGTACGCAGCGGACCGAGAACCCCGGACGCTGCCCGCGACCGCCGACGGCGCCGTCCTCCTGGTCGCCCTGCCCGGCGACCTCGGCCCCGGCAGCTATCTGCTCGGCTGGCGGGCCGGCTCGGAGGACTCGCACCCGATCTCCGGCGTCCTCGAGTTCTCCATCGGCCACCGCGGCCCACCGCCCGCCGGACCGCAGCCCGACACCGCCGAGGTCGCCGAACCGTTCCGGATCCTCGCCCAGGCCGCCGCCTACCTCGGCCTGCTCCTTGTCATCGGCCTCGCCGTCTTCGACGCCCTGGCCACCATCACACCGCGCCCTGAGCCTGTCGAAGGGCAGGCGAGCACGCGCCCTGAGCCTGTCGAAGGGCCAGGCCCGGTCCGGCTTGGCACTTCGACAAGCTCAGCGCGCGATGAGGCGCAGCTGCGCCGCCGGCTGGAACTCGGCGGCGGCGCTGTGGGTCTGGCCGGCTGGATCGGCATCGCCGTGATCACGGCCCGGACCGGCGCCCCGCTCGTGCCCGCGCTCGGCTCCGTCCTGCTCGCCGCGGCCGGGCTCGGGTTGCTGTTCGCGGCACCGGACCGCGGCACCAGGGCCGGCCGGGTGCTGGTCGGTGCCGGCGCGGTCGTGGCCGCCGCCGCGGCGCTGCCACTCGGCCACGGCGCCGCGAAGGGCCCGGCCTGGCTGATGCTGCCGGCCGACCTGCTGCACGTCCTGACCGGTGGCCTGTGGCTCGGCGGCCTGGTCGGGCTGGTGATCCTGCTCGCGTCCGCCCGGGTCCGCGAGCCGGAGGCCGCCGCCGCGCTGCCGTACGCGAAAGTGCTGGACCGCTTCTCGATCGTCGCCGTGACGGCGCTGGTGCTGCTGGCCGGCTCCGGCACCGTACAGACCCTGCTGATCCTGCCCGAGCCACGGGCGCTGTTCGACACCGGCTACGGCCGGGTGCTGCTGGTCAAGATCGGCCTCACCGCCGTAGCGGTCGTCCTCGCCGCCGGCCACCACTACCGGATGCTGCCCCGGGTCCGCGCCGCCCGGACCGGGACTGCGGCGCTCCGCCGGCTCCGTCGCGGCGTCCTCAACGAGGCGGCGATCCTCGCCCTGGCCGTCGTCACCGCGGGCGTCCTGGTCGGGCTCAGTCCGGTGCCGGCCGAGCCCGGTCCGCCGGTGCGGGATTTCACCGTTCGTCTCGATATGATCACGGTCCGCGGTCACCTCGATCCTGGGCGGATCGGCGGGAACGTGGTCGAGATGACGATCGTTGATGCCGAGGGGCGTCAAACCCGGACCGCCGAGTCACCTCGGCTCCGGGCCATCCATCGGGCATCCGGACTGGGACCGATTGACGGTACGACCTCGCCGGCCGCGGCGGGGTCGTACCGCGCTTCCCTGGATCTCCCGCTCGCCGGGACCTGGCGCTTCGAGATCTCCGTACGGACCTCCACCTTCGCGGAACCGGTCGCGACAGTCGACGTCGAGATCACGCCATGACCGGCGTTCACAGCAAGGGACAGCTGATTCACAGCAAGGTCGGTGCACTGGAGCGGTCCAGGGGCGACGCGGCATTGTTAGGCTTCGAGCCGTACGAAAGACGAAAGGTTGACATCAGATGGCGTCGGTGAAGGCGAAGTCACAGTCCGGGGGGTCCAAGAAGTCCGCCCGTGAGCTGGCCAAGGTGCAGGCCGCCGCGGCACAGAAGCGCGGTCGGCTGACCCAGATCATCGTGATCGCCGCCGTCGCCCTGGTGGTGGTCGGGATCATCGGCTCGGCCGTGATCATCTCGGTGGTGACCCAGAACGATCGCCGGCCGAGCGCCAACACCACCATCACGGTGGCCGGCCGGGAGCTCCCGCTCACCGTCGACGGGACCGCGATCCGAATCGGGGCGGCCGACGCCAAGGTCAAGATCGACGTCTATTACGACTACTCCTGCCCGCACTGCAAGGAGTACGACGCCGCCACCGCGAAGACGTACGAGCAGCTGCTCGGCGAGGGGAACCTGGCGATCAACTATCGCCCGATCCAGTTCGTGTCGCAGTACGGCCAGACCGCGGGCAACGCCAGCGCCGCCGTCGTCGCGTATCAGCCGGCCGACTGGCTCGCCTTCCACTCGGCCCTGTTCGTCAACCACACCGAGCAGACCGACATCTGGCAGAACGGCGACTTCAAGACCTTCGCCGAGCAGGCCGGCGTGACCAACCCCGAGGCGTTGAAGGCGATCGAGGACGGCAAGTACAGCTCCTGGATCACCGGCAACACCGGTGAGGCCGTGAAGGCGGGCGTCGAGGCCACGCCGACCATCATGATCAACGGCGAGAAGTCGGAGCTGCTGCAGGGGCAGCAGTTGATCGACAAGGTGCACGAGCTGGTCGGAGCCTGATCATGGTCGCGGTGAGTTCGCCCGAGGCCGACGAGGTCGACGAGACGGCCGCGGGTCGTTCGCTGGCGTACCCGCTGCTGTTGATCATCGGCGGTGCGCTCGGCTTCGTCGCCGCGATGGCGCTGACCATCGAGCGGAACCACCTGCTGGAGAACCCGGAAGCCAAACTGTTCTGCGACGTCAACCCGTTCGTCGCCTGCGGCCCGGTGATGACCTCCGCGGCCGGCTCGCTGCTCGGCTTCCCCAATCCGCTGCTCGGCATCGGCGGCTTCGCGGTCGTGATCACGCTCGGCGCCGCGCTGCTCGCCCGCGCACAGTTCGCGCCCTGGTTCCGGATCAGCTTCGCCGTCGGTACGGTGCTCGCCGGCGTCTTCATCACCTGGCTGCAGACCCAGAGCCTGTACGTGATCGGCAAGCTCTGCCCCTGGTGCATGCTGGTCTGGCTGGTCACCATCCCGATCGTCGCCACCACCGTCGTCCGTACCCTCGCCGACGGGGCGCTGGGCGAGAAGGCGCAGGCCATCGGGCAACGGCTCGACAACTTCAAGATCACGATCATCGCGGTCTGGTACCTCCTGGTGATCGCCGCCATCGGCCTCCGCTTCTACCGCGACTTCGCCCTCTACTTCTTCCAGATCGCCCTCTGACCCACCTCGGCGACCTGCGAGGGCGCCGAGTGTGACCTTGCGCCCCGCTGAGAACGATTTCGGCGGTCGGTTTCGTCACACTCGACGATGGGTCGTGACATCCCTCGCCTCAGGCACGGCTCGGCCAGCCCAGTGGTTCGATGCCGGCCCGTTCGATCAGTTCTGCAGCCAGCGCCTGCCCGTCGCCGGCTGGATGATCGTGCCTGCTTGCGTACGGGCTCAGGTAGTCGATCAGCGCGCGGGGGTTCACAAGTTTGCCTTGCTGGATGCCGTCTCGGAGCGTGTCGGTGATCAGTGAGGTGTCGATCCAAAGGTTGACGAGGTCGGCGATCGTTCGCTCGACGGTAAGGACCGGAACTCCTTCAGCGGTGCTGACCTCGGCCGTGGCGAGGTGCCGGATGCGGAGCCTGACCGCGGGGAGGCGGGTGGTGCGGCGGGCGGGGACGAGGAAGTCGTGCTCGGGCCAGAAGTCACCGATGCCGTGCAGGACCGCTGCTGTCACGCCACCCGCGACCACGGCCGGCACCCCGTCGGGCGTTGCGGGTCGGGTCGCGCCACCGAGGGCGAGCCACGTAGCGTAGATCGCCTCGTGCTCGAGCTCGGGTGCGCCGGCGACCCGATAGACGCCCTGGACCAGACGGGTCAGTAGCCCCTTGTCGGCCATCCGCGACAGCTGGGCACGCGAGACTCCCACCTGCTCGGCCTGAGCGGTGGTGACCATCCCCCAGCGGAGCTCCGCGAGCTCGGCGACCGCCGGGTATGCGGCGCTGACCATGCAGCAATTGTATCGGATCTAGCAACAAAAGCTGTAGCAAAGTGGTGGTCCACGTGGCCGTGGCGACCGAGGCGGAAGCTGGCAGACCTCAGGCGGGACGTGACCATTTGGGCGATCGATGGTGCACTGGTGAACGCGCAAGTTGGTTGGGGTGCGGGCCGATGCGGAGGTTCTGGCAGTGACCGGTGGTCCGGGAGACTTTCACGAGCGGCTGACCGGGCAGCCGTGGGACGACTCGTACCGCGATACCAGGCCGCCTTGGGATGCCGGCCGGCCGCATGCGGCGGTCGTACGGCTGGCCGAGGAGGGGGCCTTTGCCGGGCGGGTTCTCGATGCCGGCTGCGGGACCGGCGAGAACGCGATCGAGGTGGCGGCGCGTGGCCTGGAGGTGCTCGGCGTCGACGTGGCGCCCACGGCCATCGAGGTGGCCAGGTCCAAGGCGGCCGCGCGTGGCGTGAACCTGGATTTCCTGGTGGGTGACGCTCTGCAGCTGGGCCGGTTGGGCCGGGAGTTCCAGACGATTCTGGACTGCGGGCTGTTCCACACCTTCGATGATCAGGAGCGGCAGCGGTACGTCGACAGCCTGGCCACGGTGACGGCGAGGGGCGGGTTGGTTCACCTGCTGTGCTTCAACGACACCACCCCGGGTAACGGCGGGCCGCGCCACGTGTCTCAGGCGGAGCTTCGTTCGGCGTTCCGCGACGGCTGGCGGGTGGTACGGATCGACGCGGATCGGTACGAAACCAAGTTCGACAAGCAGGGTGCGCCGGCCTGGCTGGCCAGAATCGAGCGTCGGTAGGTGCGCTCAGCAGCGAAGTTGATCATGATCGGGTCGGGCTGACGAGATACCGACCGGGTTGCTGTAGGCCGCCGTGATCATGCTCCAGTCCGAGCGGGTAGCCAAGATCAGCAAGGAGCTGTTCGACGGTCTCTCTTGGCAGGGCTGGGGGAGCGGTGATCGATTGGAGCCGGACCGGCTGGACCCGGGCGGAGAACGCGTAGCGGAACTCGTCGTCGCCGGCGTAGGACAACGCGATGCGCCCGGTCCACTCCAGCCGGAGCCGAGCTCCGTCGGTTGCCGAGAAGGTGATGCGGTGATCGATGACGCTGTCGTGACCGGTCAGGTAGAGGCCGATCGCCGGCTCGAACGAACCGACGCGACCGGGATCAGGATCGACGATCCAGGTCCGGCCGGGCAGCTCGGCCAGTGGCGTCGGCTGGTCGAAGCCGGAGACCAGGAAGCCGGGATACTCGGACCAATAGGTCGAGGACAGCGTGCAATTCCGGTAGTTCGTCCAGGTCTCTGCCGACCGCCAGTCGTCCTCGTCCGTACTGAGTCCGGGCGATTCGGCGTCGTAGTCGGCCGTCCTCAGATGGAGGTGGAACCATAGGCCGCTCTCCGGTCGGAGCTCGGCCGTCCACGCGAACTCGGTGATGACGTGACCGGCCGGCCACGGGTTGCCGTGGAAGAAGATCCGACCGAGCTGACCATCGCTGTGGTCATGATCAGCGAACGGGGTGAACATGCAGCGCAGCCTGTCAAAGATGGCGGAGGAGGGGAAGGGGCCCGGTCCGGACGGGCTCATCCCTCGGCCGGCGGCGGGGACGTGGGCAGCTCGGCGTACGGGTTCGTGATCAGGGATTCGAAGATCAACTCGGCCGGGCCGATCAGCGGCAGGTCGGAGCCCAGGGTGGCGCGGCGGATCTCGGGCGGGGTGCCGAGGGCGGCGAAGGCGTAGCGGGCGATGGCGTCGTCCAGGCGGGCCGGGTCGGCGGCCTGCAGGGAGCCCAGGAAGCCGCCGAGGATGATCAGTTCCGGGTCGAAGGCGTTGCTGAAGTTGATCATGGCCTGGGCCAGCCAGTCGAGCTGCCTGACGATCTCGGTCCGGGCCGGTGAGTCGCCGGCCAGCAGCCGGCGTTCCAGGTCGTCGGGGGCCGCGTCGGTGAGGTCGAGCGCGGTCAGCAGGCGGTCCCGGGTCACCTCGGTCTCCAGGCAACCGCGGCGGCCGCAGTGGCAGGGTGCGCCGTCCGGGTTGACCGTGGTGTGACCGAGCTCGCCGGCGAAGCCGGACCGGCCACGCAGCGGGCGGCCCTCGATCAGCACCCCACCGCCGATTCCGCTGGCGCTGCCGTTCAGATAGACCACGGACCGGTGCCCGGCGGCGGCGCCGAAGGTCGCCTCGGCCACGGCGGCCAGCCGGGCATCGTTGGCCACCCTGGCCGGGATCGCCGTACCGGCGGTGAAGATCTCGGCGATCGGCTGGTCGCGCCAGCCCAGGTGCGGCGCCAGGACCACGGTGCCGTCGGCCTCCCGGACCAGCCCCGGCACCGCGACGCCGAGACCGACCACCCGCGCCCGCGGGGAGTCGCCGAGCAGCTTGCGGATCTCCCCGTCGGCCAGGGCGGCGGCTCGTTCCGGCGACGGCACCCGGCGGGTCGCCCGGCGCGCCCTGGCCCGGACCGCGCCGCCGAGTCCGACCAGCCCGACCGTGATCGCGTCGACATCGGGATTGACCGTCACGGCGACGAGGTCCGGATTCGGCTCGATCCTGGGGCTGGGCCGGCCGACGCCGTCGATCGCCGGTTCGGCCTCGACGACCAGGCCTAGCCCGGCCAGTTCGGCGACCAGCCCGCCGATGGTGGACCGGTTGAGCCGGGTCAGCCGGGTCAGTTCGGCCCGGCTGAGTCCGCGCCGGGTGTGCACCAGCCGCAGCACCGCGGACAGGTTGCGGCGCCGCGAGGAGTCCGTACCCGCTGACATCTTTCACCGGCCTTCCGTTGACGGCACCCGCCTTCGTTGACGATGATGATTGTGCGCGAATATGTTGCGGAGGGCAACAATTCAAAGATGATCAAGGAGCGTTGAAGACATGGCAGTCACCCCCACCCCTGCGGACAAGTTCTCGTTCGGCCTGTGGACCATCGGCTGGGTCGGCCAGGATCAGTTCGGGGCGCCGTCGCGGGAACCGCTGGACGTGGTCGAGGCGGTGACCAAGCTGGCCGAACTCGGCGCGTATGGGCTCACCTTCCACGACAACGACCTGTTCCCGTTCGAGGCGACCGACGCCGAACGGACAGCGCAGCTCGACCGGCTCAAGGGCGCGCTCTCCGACACCGGCGTCGTGGTCCCGATGGTCACCACCAACCTGTTCAGCCATCCCGTGTTCAAGGACGGCGGCTTCACCTCGAACGATCGCGCGGTGCGCCGATTCGCGCTGCGCAAGGTGATCCGCAATCTTGATCTTGCCGCGGAGATCGGCGCGGAGACGTTCGTCATGTGGGGTGGCCGCGAGGGCGGCGAGTACGACAGCGCGAAGGACGTCCGGTCCGCGCTGGCCCGCTACCGCGAGGCGGTCAACCTGCTCGCCGACTACGTGACCGATCAGGGCTACGGCCTGAAGTTCGCGATCGAGCCGAAGCCGAACGAGCCGCGCGGCGACATCCTGCTGCCCACCGTCGGCCACGCGCTCGCGTTCATCGAGACGCTGGACCGGTCCGAACTGTTCGGCGTCAACCCCGAGGTCGGCCACGAGCAGATGGCCGGGCTCAACTTCACCCATGCCATCGCGCAGGCGCTGGACGCCGGCAAGCTGTTCCACATCGACCTGAACGGCCAGCGCAGCATCAAGTACGACCAGGATCTGGTGTTCGGCCACGGCGACCTGCAGAACGCGTTCTCGCTGGTCGACCTGCTGGAGAACGGCGGCCCGGACGGCGGCCCGGCCTACGAGGGCCCGCGGCACTTCGACTACAAGCCGAGCCGGACCGAGGACTACGCCGGCGTCTGGGAGTCGGCCCGCGCCAACATGGCCACCTACCTGCTGCTGAAGGAGCGGGCCAAGGCGTTCCGGGCCGACCCGGAGGTGCAGCAGGCGCTGGCGGACGCCAAGGTGGCCGAGCTGGCCCAGCCGACGCTGAACGACGGCGAGTCGTACCAGGACCTGGTCGCGGACCGGTCCAGCTACGAGGACTTCGACGCCGAGAGCTACTACAACGCCCGCGGCTTCGGCTTCGTCCGGCTGCAGCAACTCGCCCTGGAGCACCTGCTCGGCGCCCGCTGAGGTCGGTCAGGAAGCGGTACGGACCCAGCGCTGCTCGCCGTCCACGGTCTCGTCGGTAGGGGTGAGGCCGGCCCGGGCGGCGACGCGCTGGGAGGCGACGTGCTCCGGATTGACGTACGCGCCGACGGCCCGGACGCCGTCGCCGATCAGCCACTCGACCAGCCCGATCGCGGCCTCGGACGCGTACCCGTGGCCCTGCCAGGCGGTGCCGATCTCCCAGGCGACGTCGGCCTCGCCGGCGGCGGTCCGGACGGTCGCCTGGACCACGCCGATCGGCGTCCCGTCCAGCCGGACGATCCAGTTCAGCCAGCGTTCGGCGCCGTCGGGGGAGAGGCCGCCGGCCAGCCGCCGGTAGCGGGCCCGGAGTTGATCAAGGTCCGGCGGGCTGCCGCCGGTGAAGGTGTAGAGGAGCGGGTCGGCCAGCACCCCGACCATGGCGTCGGCATCCTCCGGTACGACCGGGCGCAGCATCAGCCGGCGGGTCCGCAGCGCCGGGAACCCGGTCACTGCTCGGCGCCGGTCCTGGGGTCGAGGGTCTTGGTCACGCCGCCGCAGACGGCCACCACCGACTCGGATTCGCCGCGGTCGGTCAGCCGGCCGGCCGTCGGGTCGTCGCCGTCCGGCGCCCCGGCGAACCGCAGCTCGAGGCTGGCACCGCGGCCCGATTCGACCGCGCACGGGAAGGACCACACCTCCGTGCCGTCGGTGACCCGCAGACCGACGATCCGGTTGGCCTTGTCGTCGAACCGGTCCGTCCCGGCGATCACCAGGATCTCGCCGTACGACGCGGAGATCACGTCGGACGCGATCTCCGGGCCGCCCGGCAGCGAGGCCTTGACCGGCGAGATCGAGTAGCCGAGGGCCCGGTCCGTCGTCGGGGTGTAGCCGGTGAACCCGCTCAGCTGCTGGCAGCCGGCGCCGTGCACGACCAGGGTCCGGGCCGGTCCTTCGCCGGGCTGCCGCCAGGACACGCAGCTGAACAGCAGTTCCGGGGTCGGGTCGCCCGACCTGATCTGCTCGGTCCGCTGTGCCGCCAGCTGGGCCGCCGTCATCCCGATCCCGCCCATCCCGAGCACCAGTGCGATCAGCAGCGCGACCACGGTGCCGGCCGGTCGCTCCGGCCGGCGGCCGGGCAGCAGCCGCCAGGCCGCCCAACCGGCCACCAGCACGCCGACCCCGGCCAGGTAGAGCCGCGGGGTCGCCTCGGTGAACAGGGCCGCCCAGCGCATCGCCGACCCGGACACGGCGAGGTCCGCCGCCGCCTGCCGCAGCTCCGGCGCGAACACGGCCCGGCCGACCGCCAGCGGGATCACTGCGGCGACGCAGGCCAGCACCAGTGGCCAGATCCGCGGCGGGCGCCGGTCCGGCAGGTCGTCGATGTTCTGCCAGAGACTGCGCCAGGTCGTGGTGATCGCGGTCGCCACCCAGACCACGCCGAGCAGCACCGACAGCAGGGTGCCGAACAGTTCGCCCCGGATGATCACGCCGAAGATCATCACCAGCACCAGGGCGGCGCCGAGATAGGCGACCGGGAACAAGATCAGCCGGGCCACCCAGTGCCGGGACCGGATCAGCACGGCGATCGCCAGGCCGAAGATCAACAACCAGGTGCCGGTGCTGCGCTGGGTGGAGAACCAGGCCTCGCCGCCGGTCGCGAACGCGGCGGAGGCCAGCGGGGCCAGCTGGCCGAGCAGGGGATCGTCGTTGCCGCGGGCCAGCTCCGGCAGCCAGTAGGCGACGAAGAAGATCACGTTGACCACGACCATGATCAACATCGGCAGCCGGGACAGCTCCAGCACCCGCGTCGTCGGCAGGTAGCTGTCGTTGCGGGACAGTCCGGCCAGCGTCGGCTGGGTCGCCGTGCTGACCGAGGTGATGGTGCTCACCCGCCGACCCCGGATCGCTGGTCGTCCTCGGAGCTGCTGGCCAGGGTGCTGCCGAGGTCGGAGTCCTCGACGTAGGTCTCGTCGACGTACGGATCGACCCAGAGCCGCTCCGCCGGCGCCTCCGGGGCCGGTTCCTGCTCGGCCGACCACTCCACCCGGCGGATCGTGACGCCCTGGACGTCGACCATGTCGTCGACCACGTTGTACGGCAGCCAGGCCTCCCGCAGCACCTTGAGCAGGGACTGCCGCCGGATCTCGGCGTAGTCGTTCATCCGCATCGCCGTCCGGACCGCCACCTCGAGCTCCGCCTGGACGCCGCGGGCCAGGAACAGGCCGAGCTCGCCGCCGTAGTGCTCGGCCAGCTGCTGCAGCCCGTGGTACTCCTCGTCGTCCAGCAACCGCAGCAGCACCTGGAGTTCCATCCGGTGGATCATCCCGCCGTCGGCGGTGACGACGTCGTCGAGGGTGATCGCGGCCTCGATGGTGTCCGTGGTGACCGGCAGCACCTCGAGTGCGGGCAGCAGCGGCCACCAACTCGGCACCAGCAGCTCGCCGGGCAGCTTGATCCGGGCCGTCCGGCGGCCGTCGAAGAGGATCACGACCGTACCCGGGCGCACCCTGGCCAGCCGGTCCAGGAGTCGCCGCTCGCCGGTGAACAGATGCGGCGGGTCGGTGGCTTCGGGGACGGCTTCAGTCATGGCGTACTCAGCGGGTTCTGCGTGTCCTTGCGGGGCGGGTTGCGGGGGATGCGGGTTGGCATGTCAGTCCAAGACTGCATCACGCGCGCGGTTAGCGCCAGAATGCGGTCCCACTGCCGGACCGGAGAGTGTACGTCCGATTGTCGTACCGCAGTGGCAGGATGACCCCGTGCCGCCCTCCTCCAACCGCTCCGCCGTGCCGAGCACCCTGCTGGTCACCGGCCCCGAGTCGCTGCTGGCCGACCGCGCCGTCACCGACGTGCTCGCCAAGGCCCGCGCCGCCGCGCCGGAGCTCGAGGTGACCGAGGTCGAGGCGGTCCGGCTCGACCAGGGCCGGCTGGCTGAGTTGGCCAGCCCGTCGCTGTTCTCGAGCTCCCGGGCGGCGGTGATCCGCAACCTGTCCGAGCTGTCGTCGGACCTGTTCGACCCGGTGCTGGAGATCGCCGGCGCCAAGGTCGAGGACCTGACGCTGGTCCTGGTGCACGGCGGCGGCAACAAGGGCAAGGGCCTGCTGGACAAGCTGAAGAAGCTGAAGCCGGTGACGGTGGTCGACTGCCCGCAGGTCAAGGCCTGGGAGCTGCCCAAGTTCGTCTCCGCGGAGGTACGGCAGGCGGGCGGCACCCTGGAGCCCGAGGCGGCCCAGTTCCTGGTCGACGCGATCGGCCACGACCTGCGGTCCCTGGCCGCCGGCGTACGGCAGCTGATCGCCGACACCGAGGGCCGGATCGACGTCGCCACCATCCGGCGCTACTTCGGCGGCCGGGCCGAGGTGACCAGCTTCGCGGTGGCCGACGCCGCGCTGGCCGGCCGCACCGGCGAGGCAATGGAGCAGCTGCGCTGGGCCACCTCGACCGGGGTCGCGCCGGTGCTGGTCACCAGCGCGCTCGCCTCCGGGCTGCGCGGGCTGGCGAAGTTGATCAGTGCGCCGGGCGGGCTGCGCGAGCCGGACCTGGCCCGCGAGGTCGGCGTACCGCCGTGGAAACTCAAGACGATGCGGGGTCAGGCGCGCGGCTGGGACTCGTCCGGACTGGCCTCCGCGCTACACGCCGTGGCCGCCGCCGATGCGGCCGTGAAGGGCGCCGAGGGTGACGCGGAGTACGCGCTGGAGCGGGCCGTGCTGGCGGTCGCCGGAGCCCGTACCCGACGGTGATCAACGGGGCCTCGACGTGGCGTTCACCACGGCGGCCCGTGGTGTGCATTGGATGTACTCATCGAGGGGTATCGTCGGCCCGGTGCGTTTCAAGCGATCCGTGCCTGCGTCTGCGGCTGCGGTAATTCTGATCGGTTTTTCCCTTCTGCTCGGGGCATGTGGGAGCGTTCCACCCGGTACAGCCGGAAGTCCTCCAGCCTCGTCCACCGGCACCACGTCCGAGTCGCCCGGCGGTTCGCCGAGTGCGCCGGCGAGTTCTGAGGCACCGGATTCGCCGAGCCCGACCCCGACTCCGCCGGCCAGCTCCGAGCCGCCGGAGAAGCCCGCGGTCGACTGCAAGAAGCTCAAGTGCTTCGCGCTCACCTACGACGACGGGCCGAGCCCCGAGACGACGCCGGAGTTGATCAAGCTCCTGAAGAAGTACAAGGCGAAGGCCACCTTCTTCCAGCTCGGCAACCTTGCCGCCGAGTACCCGGAACTGGTCAAGGAGATCCACGAGATCGGCTCCGAGGTGGCGAACCACTCGTGGGACCACGACTCGCTGGACCGGAAGTCGGTCGACGGGGCGTACCAGGACATGAAGAAGGCGTCGGACGCGATCGAGAAGGGTTGCGGCTGCAAGGTCACCCTGATGCGGCCGCCGTACGGTGCGACCGACAAGGGCGTCGACAAGGCGACCAAGAAGCTCGGGCTGGCCCAGATCCTCTGGGACGTCGACACCCTCGACTGGGACACCCACGATCCGTACGACATCAAGAGCAAGGTCCTGCACGGCGCGGCCAAGAACCGGATCGTGCTGATGCACGACATCCACCAAACCACGATCAATGCCCAGGAAGACATCATCAAGGGCCTGCAGGACAAGGGCTACACGCTGGTCACGGTGTCCGAGATGCTCGGCGAGACGACGCCCGGCAAGCGGTACCCGAAGTCCTGGGCCAACTACGGCAACTGAGCGCCGGGTTCAGGAGATCGAGCGGAGCGGCCCGGACGACCGCCGGCGCAGGTCGTCGACGGTCTCCGCGGTCTGATCGTCGGCGGCCAGGAACACGACCAGTTGCTGGCCGTCGCCGGGCAGTTCGAGCGTCTCGCGGAGCAGGGTGAGCCGTGGTCCGGTCGGGTGGTCCAGCCGGAGCGGCCCGCGATCGGGCACCCGGTGATGCCGGAGCCGATCGGTGAACTCCGGCCCGCCGGTCGCCGCGAGTTCGGTGGTGAGCCATTCGGAGTTCTCGACCGTCGGGGTCAGCCAGAGGTCGAATGCCTGCTCGTCCGCCACGGCGTCCCAGTCGACGAAGATCGTCCGGGCCCGGCGGTCGGTGAAGACGTACCGGGTGAGGTTGGGCGGGTCGGCGTCGAGCATCCCGGTGTCACTGGCGATCGCCCGGAACCCCGTCGTGTGGGCGAGTACGTCACCGAGCCGGTTGGTGACGATCGCGAGGCCGGGCTCGAGCAGCCGCAGCGTGGCCAGCACCGAGGGCCGGACCTGCCGCCGCGGCGGCTCCGGCCGGACGTCGGCACCGCAGGGACTGCTGCTGAGCCGGGCCAGATAGCGCAGGTGGTCCCGCTCCGGAAGGGTGAGGCCGAGCGCGTCCGCGAGCGCGTTGACGACGGCCGGGGACGGGCTGCGGTCGCGACCCTGTTCGATTCGGGTCAGATACTCCACGCTGATGCCGGCCCGCGCGGCCAGGTCGAGCCGGCGCAGTCCGGGCGACCGCCGTCGCTCCCGATCCGGCAGGCCGAGCGTCTCGGGCTGGATGCTGTCGCGCTTGGCCCGGATGAACCCTCCCAGCGGATTGCCCATGCCGCGAGCGTACGTGGCGGGCTGCCGGCCGTGCAGGCCCGAGCCTGACCCTGGCGGGGCCAGCCTGAGCACGGTCTGGCTGCCGTCGCGGGACGGCCCGATCGTTGACGGCATGGACGCCCGACCGGCCGACCCTTCTGCCGCAATGGACCGACCGATCTCGTCCGGGCGCTCCGGCCGGGCGCTGCTGCTCTGGGGACTGCTGGTGGTGGCGGCGAATCTCCGGGCCGGGCTGACCGGGGTCGGTCCGCTGCTGGACCGGGTGCAGGCCGACCTGGGCCTGACCCCGGCCGTCGCCGGTCTGCTGAACACGGTCCCGCTGCTGCTGTTCGCCGCGGTGTCGCCGTTCGTGCCGCGGCTCGCGGCGCGCTGGGGAGCCGAGCGGCTGCTGGGCGGTGCGCTCGTGGTGCTGGCGTCCGGGATCCTGCTGCGGTCGGCGTCCGGCGCGGCGGGGCTGTTCGCGGGGACGTGCCTGATCGGTGCCGGCATCGCCGTCGGCAACGTGATCCTGCCCAGCCTGATCAAGCGTGACTTCCCGGACCGGGTGGGCCTGCTGACCGGTGCGTACGCGACCGTGATGGGCGGGGTGGCCGCGGTCGCCTCCGGCGTGGCGGTGCCGATCGCCGAGGCCGCGACCGGTGGCTGGCGGACCGCGCTCGGCTGCTGGGCGGTGCTGGCGGCGGTCGCCGTCGTCGGCTGGCTGCCGCGGCTGCGGACCCGCCCGCCGGCCGCGCCGGTACGGCAGCGGCAGCGGTTGCCGTGGGCGTCGCCGCTGGCCTGGGCGGTCACGGCCTTCCTGGGCCTGCAGTCGTTGGGCTTCTATGTCGTGATCACCTGGCTGCCGCAGCTGGTCCGGTCGGCCGGCTTCGGCGCCGCCGAGGCGGGCTGGCTGCTGTTCCTGTTCCAGGCGGTCGCGGTGCTGGCCGGCCTCGCGGTGCCGGTCGCCCTGCGCCGGGGCCGGGACCAGCGGGTGCCGGCGGTGGTGAGTTCGGCGCTGCTCCTCACCGGGTACGCCGGCCTGCTGCTGGCCCCGGGCCTGGCCTGGCTCTGGAGCGTCGTCCTCGGGCTCGGCGGCGGCGCCTGCCTGGTGCTGGCGCTCGCCTTCCTCGGGCTGCGGGCCCGGGACTCCGCCGCGGCCGGCGCGCTGTCGGCGATGGCCCAGTCGGTCGGCTATCTGCTGGCCGCCGCCGGACCGGTGGCCTTCGGGCTGCTGCATTCGGCCGGCGGGGGGTGGCAGGTCCCGATGCTGCTGCTCTGCGGGGTCGCGGCCGGGCAGGTCGCCGTCGCCTTCGTCGCGGGCGCCCGGCGCGAGGTGCGGTGATCGGGAGGTCGAGTCAGGACCGGCCGGACAGCGCCGCGCAGAGCCCGTCGGCCCAGCCCAGCAGCGCCTCGTCGCGACCCGGGGCGGCGGCGAACTGGAGGCCGAGCGGCAGCCCGTCCTCGGTCCGGCCCGCGGGTACGCCGAGCACGGGCAGCCGGGCCTGCGTCCAGGGCAGGTTCATCAGCGGGCTGCCGGTCGTGTCGAGGCCGTGCGGTGCCGGCCCGGTCGCGGCCGGAGCGACGTACGCATCGCTGCCGGCCAACGCGTCGACGACCGTGTCGGCGAACGCCGTCCGGTCCCGCAGCGCCGCCTCGTAGTCGCGCCGGTCGACCGTCCGGCCGTACCGGATCGCCGCGGCCGTGCGCGGGTCGTAGAGCTCGGAATGATCATCGAACCACGCCTCGTGCGAGCCGGCCAGCTCGTACCCGTTGATCATGAAGTTGCGCTCGTTGACCTGCTCGATGTCGGCGAACAGGTCGACGTCGCGGATCCGGTAGCCGGCCTCGCGCAGGCAGGCCAACTGGCGTTCGAACGCGGTCAGGGCGGCCGGTTCGGCCTGAGCGAGATAGGCGCCGCGGGGGACCGCCAGCGTCGGCAGCCCGGTTGGGCCGTCGGGCTGCCAGCCCGGCACAGTGGCCGCGGCGACCCGGTGCAGCACCTCGGGATCGGCGGCCAGGAAGCCGACCGTGTCGAACGTCGGCGCGTTGGCGATCACTCCGTCGGTGCCGATCCTGGCGAACGTGGGCTTGAAGCCGAGGACTCCGCAGTAGGCGGCCGGCCGGATCACCGAGCCGACCGTCTGGGTGCCCAGCGCGATCGGGGCGAGCCCGGCGCCGACCGCGGCGGCCGAGCCGCTGCTGGACCCGCCGGGTGTGTGTTCCAGCCGGTGCGGGTTGAGAGTCTCGCCGGGCGCCAGGTACGCGAACTCGGCGGTCACCGTCTTGCCCAGCACGACGGCACCCGCGTCGAGCAGGCTGGTGATCAAGGGGCCGGGCCGGCCGGTGATCAACTCGGCCGGCAGCCGGGAACCGGCCCGGGTCGGCAGGCCGGCGACGTGGAACACGTCCTTGACCGCGACCGGCAGGCCGTAGAGCGGCGGCCGGTTCGCGGGATCGGGCCAGCGGCGCGCCAGCTCATCGAGGGCGCGCCGGACCCGCGACGATCGATCGGGTTCGTCGACGTACGCGCGGAGGCGCGGGTTCTCGGCCTCGATCCGTGCCAGCAGGTCGATCATGACACCATCGCCATGATGCGCGCCCACGGGTCGGGCCGAGCGGGTTTCAGCCGAGCTTGGCGGCCTGGGCGGAGATGGCCGACTTGCGGTTCGCGGCCTGGTTCTTGTGAATGACGCCCTTGCTCGCGGCCTTGTCCAGCAGCCGGGTCGCGGCCTTCGCGTACTCGGTCGCCTTGCTGGATTCGCCGGATTCGGCCGCCTCGCGGAACCGGCGAACGGACGTCTTCAAGGCGGACTTGACGGACTTGTTGCGCTGACGCGCCTTCTCATTCGTCTTGATCCGCTTGATCTGGGACTTGATGTTCGCCACGGGGCAGGCCTCTGACACTCTCTTCGTACGACGGGTGGACGTGCACGACCGAGCGGTCACGCGACGGTCGACTTTAGCAGTCCGGCTCCCGCCCGCTCAAATCAGGACGACACTGAGGAGATGCACCTGGCTGAGCCGCCCGAGGACGCCGACGTCCGGGCCCTGTACGACAGCGATCTCGTCACCCATGGCTACGTGATGAACCTGACCCGGCTGTGGGCCTGGCAGCCGGACGTGTTCCAGGCCTACCTGCAGGCTCGGTCGGCGGCCCTGGAGGGCAGCGGCCTGACCGACCGGGAGATCGCGCTGCTGGTGGTGACCGCCGCGACGACCCGGCGGGATTCCTACTGCTCGCTGGCCTGGGGTGCTCGGCTGGCCCAGCGCTCCGACGTGCCGACTGCGGTGGCCGTCCTCGGCGGGGAGTCCGGCGGCCTGGACGAGCGGGAGGCGGCGCTGGTCGACTGGGCCCGCGGCGTCGCCGGCGACCCGAACGGGACCACCGCCGCCGACGTCGAGCGGTTGCGGGCGGCCGGCTTCGAGGACCGGCAGATCCTTGCGCTGACCGTGTTCGTGGCGCTGCGGCTGGCGTTCTCGACGGTCAACGACGCGCTCGGTGCGCCGCCGGACCGGGAACTCGCCGACGCCGCGCCGGCTCCGGTGCTGGCGGCGGTCGACTTCGGCCGTCCGGTCGCTGGGATCTGAGTACGGCGCGGCCGGCCGGTCCGTATTCTTTGACTATGTCAAAGGTTTCGGTCGAGCCGGACGCCGTGGACCGGGTCCGCTCCTTCAACCGCTTTTACACCAAGATCATCGGCGTGCTGGACGAGGGCCTGGTCGGCTCCCCGTACAGCCTGGCCGAGGCGCGGGTGCTCTTCGAACTCGCCGCGGCCGGCCGGACGGACGTCGTCGATCTGCGTACGGAACTCGGCCTCGATCCCGGCTACGCCACCCGGATCCTGGACCGGCTGACCGCCGCCGGCCTGGTCGAGCGGGACCGGTCCGCGCTCGACCGGCGCCGGCAGACCGTTGCGCTGACCGAGGCCGGCCGGGCCGCGTTCGAGGAGCTGAACCGCGGCTCGGTGCGCGACGTCTCCGGGCTGCTGGAGCCGCTCGCTGGCCCCGACCGGACCCGGTTGGTCGACGCCATGAGCACCGTACGGAAGCTGCTCGAACCGCCCGCCGAGCGGCGGGTGGTGGAGCTCCGCGAACCGGCGCCCGGCGACCTCGGCTGGGTAGTCGAGCGGAACGCCGCGCTCTATGCCGAGGAGTACGGCTGGGACGTGAGCTACGAAGCCCTGGTCGCCCGGATCGTCGCCGACTTCGCCGAGACCGCGACCCCGGACCAGGCGAGGGCCTGGATCGCGACCGTCGACGGACAGCGGGCCGGCTGCGTCTTCTGCGTCCGTGACGACGACGAGACCGCCCGGCTGCGGCTGCTGCTCACCGAGCCGTGGGCCCGCGGACTCGGCCTGGGCACCCGGCTGGTCGAGGCCTGCGTCGAGTTCGCCCGGGCCTCCGGCTACCGCCGGCTGGTGCTCTGGACCAACGACGTCCTGTCCGCCGCCCGCCGGATCTACCAGCGGGCCGGCTTCCGGCTGGTCGGCGAGGAACGCCACCACAGCTTCGGCGCCGACCTGGTCGGCCAGACCTGGGAGCTCGACCTGTGATCATCGGGAACGGTCCTCACCGTCACGACTCCTCGACGGTGAGGACGACGCTGCCCTTCTTCCGGCCGGTGTCGACGTACCGGTGTGCTTCGGCGATCTGGGCCAGCGGATAGGTCCGGTCCACGACCGGGATGATCAGCTTCTCCTCGAGGAGGCCCTTGAGCATGATCAATCCCTGCGTCTTCTCCTCGTCCCGGCGCAGACCGGCCGCGGCGATCACCGCCCTCTTGTCGCCGATCCTGGAGGTCAGCAGCATCTGGGGATAGATCGCGAAGCTGGGGACGGTCGTGAGGTAGACGCCGCCGGCTTCGAGGATTCTCCGGCAGCGGGCGAAGGAACTCTTGCCGACCGTGTCGAAGACGATGTCGTAGCGCCGATCGCCCTCGGTGAAGTCCTCGGCCGTGTAGTCGATCACGTCGTCGGCACCCAGCGCGCGCACCAGGTCGAGGTTGGCGGCACTGCAGACGCCGGTGACGTCGGCGCCGAGGTGTCGGGCCAGCTGGACCGCGGCGGTGCCGACCGAGCCGGAGGCGCCGTTGATCAGGACCCGGTGACCGGGCCGGAGCTTCGCCTTGTCCCGAAGGAAGTACAGCGAGGTCGACCCGCCGTCGACGATCGCGGCGGCGGCCGTCGCCGACAGGTTGAAGGGCATGATCGACAACGCTCCGCCCTCGCGGACGCAGACGTACTCGGCGGCACAGCCGGCCCTGATGCCGGTCTCGCCGAACACCTCGTCACCGGGACTGAACGACGTCACCGCCGGGCCCACGGCCTCCACTCGGCCGGCGAACTCGGTGCTCGGCACCGCCTGCCGCGGCCGGCGGAGGCCCGTGAACAGCCGGCCGACGAGCGGGCGGCCCTGCCGCATCATGCTGTGCGCGGCCGAGACGGTGGTCGCTCGGACCCGGACGAGGATCTCGTCGTCGGCCGGGACCGGGCTGGGAATCTCCTCGAGCCGGAAGACCTCAGGCGACCCGTAGCGGGTGGCGACGATGGCTTTCATGCGGGTGCTCCTGATCCGACGCCGGCGTTGGCTGCACCCGGTCCGTGCCCGCACCGGAAGCGGGATGCGTCGGTGGGTCCGCGGCGCGATCATCGAGCCGGGATCCGGGCGCATCATGGCGGGCTCGCCGGCCAGGACCCACGAACCCCCGAACGTGGCAGCCGAGCCGCTGAGCCGGCTGTCCTCTCGACGCGAATCTACCCCGGTCGGCCGGGCTCGACCGGGAATTCGTTGTTCTGGTTCGGCACCGGCCGGTGATCATGAACCGCGGGTGATCATGAACCCCCGGAGGTGCCGGTTGATCATGGTGTCGAGGTGACCGAAGTCGGCCGACGGTGGTTCCGTGCCGGACATCGATCTGATCTACTGACGGGCATGACTGATCCGGTACGGGTGGGCGTGGTCGGGGCTGGCAGCATCGCGGTCCGCGGGATCCTTCCTCACCTCGCTCAGCCCGATCTTGCCGACCGGGTCTCCCTGGCCGCCGTCTGCGATCCGGTGCCCGGCCGGGCCGAGGCCGCCGCCGAGAAGTTCGGGGTCGCGCAGGCCTTCACGACGTACGAGGAACTGCTCGCCTCGGGGGACGTCGACGCGGTGACGATCGCGTCGCCGATCGGACTGCACTACGAGCAGGGCCGGCTGGCGCTCGAGGCTGGCAAGCACGTGCACTTCAACAAGACGATGACGGTGACCGTCGCGGAGGCGACCGAACTGATCGACCTCGCGGCCGCCCGGGACCTGCGGATCGTGGCCTCGCCGGGCGAGATGCTCCGGCCGCACCACGTACGCACCCGGGAGCTGATCGCCGAGGGTGCGATCGGCACCCTGTCCTGGGTGAGCTGCGGAGCCGCCTTCGGCACGTACCACGAGAACGAGTCGGTGCGCGGCGGCAGCGACGTGCTGTCGAACATCGACCCGTCCTGGTACTTCCGCAAGCCCGGCGGCGGCCCGATGTACGACATGACGGTCTATTCGCTGCACACCGTCACCGGCATCCTCGGCCCGGCGCGACGGGTGACCGCGATGTCGGGCGTCCGGGTGCCCACCCGCTCGTTCGGCGGCCGGTCCGTGGAGACCGATGCGGACGACAACACGGCGCTCTTGATCGACTTCGGCGACAACCTGTTCTGCGTGGCGACCGGCACCTCCGCGGGCACGATGACCGGCGGCATGGGCGGCGCCTTCTACGGTACGGACGGAACGATCAACGGTTTGCTGCTGAACGGCGAGCCGTTCGACTTCCCCGGCCGGAACCCGGCCGAGACCCACGCGCGCGGGCCGCTGAACCAGGCGCTGCTGCCGCACGTCACCGGGCACACCGGGAGATCGAGGAACAGCACGTGTACGAGGACGTGATGCAGCTCGTGGACTGGGTCCGCGACGGGACGCCGTCGATCGTCACGGCCGAGCACGCCCGGCACGTGATCGACATCATCGAGTCCGGTTACCGGGCGGCCACGACCGGGCAGACCCAGGACCTGACCACGACGTTCTGATCATGACCGTCATGATCATGACCTGGTGATCTTGACGGCTTGATCATCAGGCGGGCTCGGTGCGGCGGCACCAGGCGATCATGGTGTCGGCACAGCGGGCCTGCCAGGGCCGGATCGTCGGCAGGCCGGGCGGAGCGGGCCGCAGCGAGAACCGGTGCAGGGCCGCGGCCAGGCAGAGGACGCCGGCCCAGTTGAGGGCGAACGGCACGTCGCGCAGGGCCGGGTGTTCGATCGCGAACCGCGCCACGTCGATCTCGCCACCGTCGCCGACGTCGGCCCGGGACACCACCAGGTCGCCCAGCAGCAGCGCGGGATCGATCCAGCGAGCGGCATTCTGCGCGGCCGCCCAGTCGACCACCCAGACCCGGTCCGTACCGAACAGCAGGTTGTCGGCGCGGAGGTCCGTATGGCTGAGGGTGTCGCCGGCCATCTGTGCGACCGTGTCCGCCTCCAGGGCCGCGAACCGCGCGGCCCGTTCCGCGATCCAGGGATCGGCGAGCCACGGATCGTCCCCGCCGAGATCGCGCCAGCCGAGGAAGAACCGGGGCAGGTCGTCGGTGGACTCCTCGGGCCACGGCGACGGGGTCAGCCGGTCGCCCAGCTCGGCGATCGTGTCGAAGGCGCGGTTGGCGTCGGCGAGGTTCCACGGGTGCGGCGGCGGGGCGGCGTCGATCGCCGGCAGGGCCGAGACCGCGTACTGCTCGTCGCCGACCTCGATCTCGGCCGTCGCGACCGTACGCGGCACGGAGTCGATCTCCGGCAGCCGGGCCGAGTGCTGCTGCTCCTCCCTGTACATCCGGATCGCGTCGGGATTGACCGCGGACCCGACCGCCTTGATGAACAGGCTGCGGCCGCCGGCTCCGGTGACCACCGCGGCGACGCCGGGGGAGAAGCCGCCCTGCTTGTCCGCGACCTCGGCCACCGGTTCGCCGAGGGTCCGGTCGACCCAGGCACGGACCTCGGCGGGAAGATCGAGGTACGGACGCCGTACTCCGACGGCATAGGTGGCCGGAAGATTCATGCCCGCCATCGTGGCCGAGCACCCGCCTGCGAGTCGAGGCGATTAAGTCGCTGGTGCGCCCGTGGGATGATGGGCGTTCGGTGCCACCGCGCACCCGTACCGAACATCGAACAGCTACAGACTGGAACCTGACCGCGTGACACCCACCCCTGGCCGGACCAGCCCCGACGTCATCCGCAATTTCTGCATCATCGCCCACATCGACCACGGCAAGTCGACCCTGGCCGACCGGATGCTGCAGCTGACCGGCGTCGTCGACGACCGGGCGATGCGGGCCCAGTACCTGGACCGGATGGACATCGAGCGCGAGCGCGGCATCACGATCAAGTCGCAGGCGGTCCGGATGCCGTGGACGCCGCGGTCCGGCCCGTTCGAGGGCACCACCCAGATCCTGAACATGATCGACACCCCGGGCCACGTCGACTTCACCTACGAGGTGTCCCGGTCGCTGGCCGCCTGCGAGGGCGCGCTGCTGCTGGTCGACGCGGCGCAGGGGATCGAGGCGCAGACGCTGGCCAACCTGTACCTGGCGCTCGAGGCGGACCTGCACATCATCCCGGTGCTGAACAAGATCGATCTGCCCAGCGCGCAGCCGGAGAAGTACGCCGAAGAGCTGGCCGGGATCATCGGCTGCGACGTCGCCGACGTGCTCCGGGTGTCGGCCAAGACCGGCGACGGCGTGATCGAACTGCTGGACCAGATCGTCACCCAGGTGCCGGCACCGGTCGGCAACGCGGACGCGCCGGCGCGGGCGTTGATCTTCGATTCCGTGTACGACACGTACCGCGGCGTGATCACGTACGTCCGGGTGATCGACGGCGAGCTGTCGCACCGCGAGCGGGTGCTGATGATGTCGACCAAGGCGACCCACGAGACCCTCGAGGTCGGCGTCATCTCGCCGGAGCCGGTGAAGGCGAAGAGCCTCCGCGTCGGCGAGGTGGGCTACCTGATCACCGGCGTGAAGGAGGTCCGGCAGTCCCGGGTCGGCGACACGGTGACCTCGGCCTCGGCGCCGGCGGCCGAGTCGCTGGGCGGCTACCGGCACCCGAACCCGATGGTGTTCGCCGGGCTGTACCCGATCGACGGCGCCGACTATCCGGAGCTGCGCGAGGCGCTGGACAAGCTGCAGCTCAACGACGCCGCGCTGACCTACGAGCCGGAGACCTCCGGCGCGCTCGGGTTCGGTTTCCGGATCGGCTTCCTCGGCCTGCTGCACATGGAGATCGTCCGGGAGCGGCTGGAGCGGGAGTTCAACCTCGACCTGATCTCCACGGCACCGAACGTGGTCTACCGGGTCGAGCTCGAGACCGGCGACGAGCACGTCGTGACCAACCCGTCGGAGTATCCGAACGCGGGCAAGATCTCGGCCGTCTACGAGCCGGTGGTGAAGGCGACGATCCTCAGCCCGGCCGAATACATCGGCACCATCCTCGAGTTGTGCCAGGCCCGGCGCGGCGTCCAGCAGGGTCTGGACTACCTGTCCGAGGACCGGGTGGAGATCCGCTACACGCTGCCGCTGGCCGAGATCGTGTTCGACTTCTTCGACGCGTTGAAGTCGCGCACCAAGGGCTTCGCCAGCCTCGACTACGAGCCCGCCGGCGAGGAGCAGTCCGACCTGGTCAAGGTGGACATCCTGCTGCACGGCGAGCCGGTCGACGCGTTCTCCGCGATCGTGCACAAGGACAAGGCCTATTCGTACGGGGTGCTGATGGCCGGGAAGCTCAAGGAGCTGATCCCGCGGCAGCAGTTCGAGGTGCCGATCCAGGCCGCGATCGGGTCCCGGGTGATCGCCCGGGAGAACATCCGGGCGATCCGCAAGGACGTGCTGGCCAAGTGTTACGGCGGCGACATCACCCGGAAGCGGAAACTGCTGGAGAAGCAGAAGGAAGGCAAGAAGCGGATGAAGATGGTCGGCCGCGTCGAGGTGCCGCAGGAGGCGTTCGTCGCCGCCCTGTCCACCGGCGAGACCACCAAGGCGACCCAGAAGCCTTGACCCTCACCCGGCTGGACTCGGCCGCCGCGCTGCGCAGCCTCGATCCCGAGGATCCCTTCCTGCGTTGGGAGATCCCGGCCACGCTGGCCCGGCCCGGTTATGTGTACGGGGCGGCGGTGATCATCCCGCGGATGACGCAGACGCGTGGCGACGGCAGCGCCTTGTTCGGGACGACCGAGGACGCGGCCGTCCTGGTCGAGGAGTTGATCAAGACCGGTCGGCTGGACGAGCTGCCGCGCAACATCCTCACGATCGAGGAGCCTTGCTATGCCGAGGTCGCCGAGCGGCTCGAGCTCGGGCCGGGCGGCGACTGGCACTGGATGTGGACCGCCGACGAGCCGCCGGAGCAGGCGGGCGAGGACAAGATCATCGAGGTGGCCCGGCCGGACTGGCCCGAGCTGACGATCTTGATCGACGAGCACAACCCGGGCAGCGACGGGATCCCCGGCCGGCTGCCCGGTCAGGTCTGGCTCGGCCTGCGAGACCGTACCGGATCCTTGATCGCGTGCGGGGTGGTCGAGGACAACGTCGCCGGCTACCCGCTGCTGTCCGGGATCACCGTCGACCCCGCGTACCGGGGCCGTGGGCTGGGCCGGGCGATCACCGCCGCGCTGACCCGGTTCGCCGTCCGGCGGCAGGGCGTCTGCACGCTCGGCGCCTACGCCGCCAACTCCGTCGCGATCAAGTTGTACGAGAGCCTCGGCTTCCGGATCGGCCGACGCTGGCGCAGCCGTCGGCTGATCGGCGCCCGCTGAGGCCGGGCGGTCCCGTCAGGCCAGCGCGGCCGCGATCCGGTCCAGCTGATCCTGCGACAGCGGGCCGGCGGCGAGCACACCGGCGTTGTCCTTCGCCTGCGCGACGGTACGGATGCCGGGGATCGGCACGAAGGCCGAGCTCCGGGCGAGCAGCCAGCCGAGCGCGCCCTGGGCCAGGGTCCGGCCGTCCTCGGTCAGGATCGACTTGATCTTGTCCAGCGCCTCGAGCCGCCGGCCCTGGTCGCCGGACCAGTCCCAGCCGTGCCGGACGTCGGTCTCGGCGAACGTCGTCTGCCGATCCATCTTGCCGGTCAGCAACCCCATCGACAGCGGCCCGCGGACGATGCTGGCCAGGCCGGTCCGCTCCGCGACGGCCAGGGTGTCCTCGTTGCCGTTGACGATGCTGAACGACTGCTGCACGGCGGCGCAGTGCTCGCCCTCGGCGAAGAACGCGGCCCGGTCCGGGTCGTCGGTGCTCCACCCGTAGAACTTGATCTTGCCGTCGGCGACCAGGCCTTCGAGCGCGTCCCGGACCTCGCCGGCCCGGTCCAGTGGGTAGTCGCCGATGTGGAACTGGTAGAGGTCGATCACGTCGGTCCGCAGCCGGGCCAGGCTGGCGTCGCACTGCTCCCGGATCGACTCCGGGGACGCGTCGCGCCCGATCGCCTCCCGCTTCTCCTCGTCGATCAGGTTGCCGAACTTGGTCGCGATCACCACCTCGTCGCGACGGCCGTCCAGCGCCCGCGCGACGACCCGCTCGCTGTGGCCGGCGCCGTACACGTTGGCGGTGTCGATCAAGGTGACGCCGGCCTCCAGCGCGGCGTGCAGGGCGGCGATCGACTCGTCGTCGTCGACCTCGCCCCAGCCGATCGGCTGGCCCTCCCGGCTGGCCGGTCCGCCGATGGCCCAGGCCCCGAACCCGATGGCACTGACCTCCGGGCCGTCCGCTCCGAGCCTCCGGGTGATCGTCGATTCAGCCACAGCCTTCTCCTTCTTTCGATCGTTGCCCGGGACTGTAGGTCCCGCCGCCGACAGTAGGCCTCCCGCTGCCGGCCGGGACTGTCCGTGCCGGCTGATAGGACGGAAGGCATGGCGCTGAAATTCGGGGTGAGCCTGCCCAACGGGCACCATCCGGCGGAGCTGGTCCGGTTCGCGGTGGAGCTCGAGCAGGCCGGCTGGGACGGTTTCTTCCTCTGGGACCACGTCCAACTCGACCCGGGCCGGCGCGAGCCGACCTACGACCCGTGGGTGCAGCTCGGCGCGATCGGCGCCCACACCGAACGGCTGCGGCTGGGCACCCTGGTCACGCCGGTGCCGCGGCGACGGCCGTGGAAGCTGGCCAAGGAAGTCGTCACGCTGGACCACCTGACCGGCGGCCGCGCGGTGCTCGGGGTCGGGCTCGGGGTTCCGCCCGCGACGGAGTACGGCGCGTTCGGCGAGCCGGTCGAGCCGAAGCTGCACGCGGCCCGGCTGGACGAGGCGCTGCCGGTGCTGGACCGGCTGCTCCGCGGCGAGCCGGTCGACCACCGCGGCGAGCACTACCAGGTGTCGGCCGAACTGCTGCCGGGCTCCGTGCAACGTCCCCGGCCGCCGATCTGGGTGGCGGCGATGCTGCCGGCCCGCGCCGGGGTACGGCGCGCGGCGCGCTGGGACGGGATCGTGCCGCAATCGCGGGACACCGGCCCGCTGACCCCGGAGGCCCTGGCCGCCCTCGTCGCCGAACTGCCCCAACGCTCCCTGAGCTTGTCGAAGGGCAAGCCGGATGATCATGACGAGCCGAGGTTCGACGTGGTGACGCCGCTCGCCGATCATGCTCCGGCGGACGAGCTCGCCGACGCCGGCGCGACCTGGGGGATCGACGGGCCGCGGCACCGGGAGGAGACGTTCGCCGAGACGCGGGCCCGGCTGCTCGCCGGTCCGCCCCGCTGACCGTTTCCGGGCCGGCGGGAATACGGTTCACCGGGTGACCGTGTACCTGATCGTCGGCCTGCCCGGAGCCGGGAAGACCACCCAAGCCAAGGAATTGGAGGTCAGCGAGTCCGCGCTCCGGCTGACCCCGGACGACTGGCAGCAGGCGATCTTCTGCGACGACGAACCAACCCAGTGGCGGTCGAAGGAACGGGAGCACCACCGGGACCGGATCGAAGGCAAGCTGATCGAGATCGGGATGCGGGCGGCCCAGCTGGGCAGCAACGTGGTCCTCGACTTCGGCCTCTGGAGCACGGACGAACGTTCGGCGCTGCGCTGGATCGCGGACGCGCTCGGCCTCCGCGCCCAGGTGGTCTACCTCCCGATCACGTACGACGAGCAACGCCGGCGCATCGACGAGCGGTACGCGTCCGAGCCGGGCCACTTCCTGATGGCCGATGACGAACTCCGGCAGTGGCACCTGCGATTCCAGCCGCCGGATCCGGAGGAACTGGCCGGCGAGGCGATTCCCGAGGTCCCGCCCGGGTTTCCGACGTGGTCGCAGTGGGCCGCCGAACGCTGGCCGTCGTTGCCGGACCGGTACTGAGGGATCGGCCGGACCCGTACCGGGAGTGGCGGGTCAGGGTGCGGCCGGCAGAGTCACCCGGATGTCGAGGCCGCCGCCCGGGGCCGGCTCGGCGTCCAGCCGTCCGTGATGGGCCGTCACGACGGACCGGACGATCGACAGTCCGAGACCGGAACCGTTCCGTCCGGCCAGCCGGTCCGCGTCCAGCCGGCGGAACGGTTCGAACAGCTGCGGGACCTGATGCGCCCCGACCATCGGGCCGGAGTTGATCACCCGCAGGGTGGCCTGGCCGTCGACGCGGCCGGTCTCGACGTCGACCCAGCCCTGCTCGGCGACGTTGTGCCGGATCCCGTTCTGGACCAGGTTGTGCGCCAGCCGCTGCAGCAGCAGCGAGTCGCCGACCGTCGGCGCCGGACCGGTCGTCGCCCGTACCGTCACGCCGGCCGCGGCCGCCTCGGCGGCGGTGTCGCCGACCGCGTGGTCGACGATCTCGGCCAGGTCGACCGGCCTCGCCTCGAGCGGCTCGTTGTCGATGCCGGCCAGCACCAGCAGCCCGTTGATCAAGGTCTCGTGGCGGGCGTTCACCTGGAGCAGGTCCTCGCCGAGCCGGCGCAGGTCCGGCGAGGTCTGCTTGCGGTGCAGGGCGAGTTCGATCATGGCCCGGCTGAGCGCGAGCGGGGTCCGCAACTCGTGCGACGCGTTGGCGACGAACCGTTGCTGGCCGGCGAACGATGCGTCCAGCCGTTGCACCATGGTGTCGAACGCGTCCGCCAGATCCTTCACCTCGTCGTCCGGCCCGGACAGCGCGATCCGTTCCCGCAGGCCGTGGTTCGCGGTCGGTGCCGCGGCGATCCGTTCGGCGGCGCCGCGCACCCGGTGCAGCGGCGCCAGCACCCGGCCCGCCACCAGCCAGCCGAGCCCGACGGCCAGGCCGGCCACGATCAGCAGGGCCACGCACCCGAACAACAGCAGCGATTGCGACGCCGCGTCCTGCAGCCGGGCGGCCTGCTCCGCCATGAAGGTCCGGGCATCGTCCCCGGACAGGATCCGGCCGTCCGGCGTGTAGACGTACACCTGGCTCTTGGTCGGCAGGCCCGCCTTGTCGGGCAGCGGTTCGGCGCCGGGCGGGCTGAGCCAGGCGACCTTCTGGCGCATCAACTGTCCGGTCAGCTGCTGCTGGAAGAGCAGGTACGTGGTGATCAACAACGTCACGCCGGCGGCCAGGAACAGGCCGCCGTAGATCAGGGTCAACCGCCCGCGCAGCCCGATCGAACGGCGCAGCCCCATCGAACGGCGCAGCCCCAACGAACGGCGTAATCGGCGCATCCTCATCGCAGGCGATACCCGACGCCGGTGATCGTGTCGATCAAGGTCGGCTCACCGAGCTTGCGGCGCAGCTTGTGGACGGTCAGCCGCACCGAACCGGTGAACGGGTCGGCGAACTCGTCCCACACCTTCTCCAGCAGTTGCTCGGCCGAGACGGTCGCCCCGTCGGCCCGGAGCAGCTCGGCCAGCACGCCGAATTCCTTTCTGGCCAAGGGAATCTGGATGCCGTCGCGGAACACCTCGCGACGGGACGGGTCAAGCTCCAACTCGCCGCGGCGGAGCACCGGCGGCGCGGCGGGCCGGGACCGGCGGCCGAGCGCCTGCACCCGGGCGGCCAGCTCGGCCAGCGCGAACGGCTTGGTCAGATAGTCGTCCGCACCGAGGCTCAGCCCGCCGACCCGGTCCGCCACCGCGGCCGAGGCGGTCAGCATCAGCACCCGGGCCGTCGACGGCGAGGCGATCAACAGCCGGCAGACCTCGTCGCCGTGCAGCACCGGAAGATCACGGTCGAGCACCACGACGTCGTACTCGTAGGTGTGGATCCGTTCCACCGCCGAGCCGCCGTCACCGACGACGTCGACCGCATGCGGCTCGTCCCGCAACCACTCGGCGATCGCCCCGGCGAGGATCGGCTCGTCCTCAACCACCAACACGCGCATGATCAATCCCCATCTCCCGGAGCTCTTCCGCGATCTCCGTGATCCTCCGTGACCGTATGTTTCCTTCCTGTTAGCCAGCCATGAACCGGGTAACGGCCGGGAAACGCCGGCCAGGCTTCACTGGGGCGGAATCCGTTCGAGTGAAGGAGAAAGACGATGTCGAAGCGCGGAGCCGGCCCGTTGGCCGGTCTGCTGTTGATCTTGCTGATGCTGGCCGGCTGTGCGGGTACCGACGGTGGAGGCGTGGCCAGTGCCGGCGGCGGCGAACCGTCGGCGTCCGGCTCGCCGAGCCAGGACCCGAAGCAGGCGACGATGGCGTACGTCGAATGTCTGCGCGAGCACGGCATGGAGGTCGACGATCCCGGCCCGGACGGGCGGCTCAAGCTGCGGGTGCAGGGCGACCAGGGCACGTCGAAGGCGGCGATGGAGGCCTGCCGCGACCTGGCGCCGCAGATGGACAAGAACGATCCCAAGTACCAGGAGCGGATGGGCGCCGCGCAGGAGTTCGCGACCTGCATGCGGGAGAACGGGGTGGAGAAGTTCCCGGATCCGGACCCGAACCAGCCCGGCATCCAGATCAACAAGGAACTCGCCGACGATCCCGATTTCGAGGCCGCGCAGGAGGCCTGCAAGGACAAGCTGCCCGGGGCGGTGGGCAAGTGACGCGACGACGCCGGGGCGGCCGGGTGGCCGCCGTGATCTTCCTCGTCGTCGCCGCGGCCGGCGGGGGAGCGGCGGTCTGGTTCGGCGCACAGGGCTGGGGCAAGGCGGCGAACCAGAGCCCGCCGATGCTGCCGCCGGCGACCGCCGAGGTGACCCGGCAGACGCTCACCGCCACCTCGGAGTACGACGGCGAACTCGGCTACGGCGTCGCCACGACCACCGCGAACCGGCTGGCCGGAACGATCACCGGCCTGCCCGACGTCGGTGACGTGATCAAGCGCGGCCAGCCGCTCTACTCCGTGGACGGCGGCCCGGTGCTCCTGCTGTACGGAGACCTGCCGGCCTACCGCCCGCTCAAGGAGGGCGACGAGGGCGCCGACGTGGAACAACTGGAACGCAACCTGGCGGAACTCGGCTACGACGGCTTCACCGTCGACGACGCATACACCTGGCGCACCGCCGAAGCCGTCGAGGCCTGGCAGGATGATCTTGGTCTGGCGGAGACCGGCACGGTCGAACTGGGCCGGGTGGCGTTCCTGCCCGCGTCGCGCCGGATCGACGCGTTGGACGTCGAGCTCGGAGCCGCCGCGACGCCCGGCCAGGCCGTGCTCAGCCACACCTCGACCGCGAAGGCGGTCACGGTGCAGCTGGAGCCGTCCGACCTGGCCGACGTGAAGACCGGCGCGAAGGTCGAGGTGGAGCTGCCGGACGGGAAGCGGGTGCCGGCCGAGATCACCGAACTGTCCACCGAGGTCCAGGCCGGGTCCGGCCAGCAGGAGGAGGCGTCGACCGTCGTGATCGCGGTCGCCGAACTCTCCGGCGCGAAGGCGATCGAGGCGGCCGCCCGGTACGACCAGGCCGCGGTCGACCTGATCGTCACCACCGGCGAACGCCAGGATGTGCTGACCGTCCCGGTGACCGCGCTGGTGGCGCTCGCCGAGGGCGGGTACGGCCTCGAGGTGATCACCGGCGGCACTCCCTCGTACGTGCCGGTCGACACCGGGCTGTTCGCCGACGGCCGGGTCGAGGTGTCCGGCGCGGAGATCGACGAGGGCACCGTCGTCGGGATGCCCGAATGAGCACCACGGGAAGGACCAGCGCGGGCATGATCACGGTCGACCGGGCCAGCAAGAGCTACCCGGACGGCGTGGTCGCCCTGGACCGCGCCTCGCTCCGGGTCGAGGCCGGCGAACTGGTCGCCGTCGTCGGGCCGTCCGGATCGGGCAAGTCGACCCTGCTGCACCTGATCGGCACCCTGGACCGGCCGTCGTCCGGTGCGGTGATCATCGACGGTCACCAGGTCGCCGCCCTGTCCGACCGGCAGCTGTCGGCGCTGCGGGCGTACCGGATCGGGTTCGTGTTCCAGCAGTTCCATCTGGCCGCCGGCGTACCGGCTCTGGACAACGTCGCCGACGGGCTGCTCTACACCAGCACCTCGCGCCGGCAGCGGCGCCGCCGGGCCGCCGCGGCCCTGGACCGGGTCGGCCTGTCCGGCCGGGTCGATCACCGGCCGCACGAACTGTCCGGCGGTGAACGGCAGCGGGTCGCGATCGCCCGTGCGGTGGTGGGGGAGCCGGCCCTGCTGCTGGCCGACGAGCCGACCGGAGCGCTGGACTCCGTGTCGTCGGCGACCGTGCTCCGGCTGCTCCGCGAACTGAACGCCGACGGCACCACGGTCGTGATCATCACCCATGATCGAGAACTCGCCGACTCGCTGCCGCGGCAGCTCCGGATGCTCGACGGCCGGGTGGTCGAGGACCGCCGCGGCGCCGCGGTCGCCGATCATGATCACGAACGTGATGATCTTGGTGGGGTGGCGTCGTGACCGGGACGTTGCGGCCGGGCCGGATGCCGCTGGCCGACGTGATCAGGGTCGGTGCGGTCGGCTTGCGTACCCGGCCGTTGCGGGCGGTGCTGTCCTCGCTGGGGATCGCGATCGGCATCGCCGCGATGGTCGCGGTGATCGGGATCTCGGCGTCGTCCCGGGCGGAGCTGGACCGTACCCTCGATTCACTCGGCACCAACCTGCTCACCGCCGACGCCGGGTCGACATTCACCGGCGGCGCGGCCACCCTGCCGCTCACCGCCGAATCCATGATCGGCCGGATCGGGCCGGTCGAGGCGACCTCGGCGACCGGGCTGGTGGCCGACGCGAAGGTGTACCGCAACGACCGGATCCCGGTGGAACAGTCCGGCGGCATCGCGACCTACGCCGCCCGGACCGACCTGCTCTCCACCACCGGCACCAACCTCGCGGCGGGCGCCTGGCTGAACCCCGCGACCGGCAGCTATCCGGTTGCCGTGCTCGGCGCCTACACGGCCGAGCGGCTCGGGATCACCGCGCCCGGCCCCGACGTCACGGTGATCATCGGCGGCGTACGTTTCGTCGTGGCCGGCATCCTGCAGCCGTCGGTGCTCGCCCCCGAACTGGACAGCGCCGCCCTGATCGGCTGGCCGGTCGCCGAGTCCGTCCTCGGCTTCGACGGCCACCCGACCCGCGTCTACACCCGGTCCGCCGAGGCTCAGGTCGAACAGGTCGCGGCGGTCCTCGGCGCCACGGCCAACCCCGAGGCGCCGAACGAGGTCGACGTCTCCCGGCCGTCGGACGCGCTCGCGGCGCAGCAGGCGGCGGACCGCGCGTTCACCGGCCTGTTGGTCGGGCTGGGCGCGGTGGCGCTCCTGGTCGGCGGGGTCGGGATCGCCAACACGATGGTGATCTCCGTCCTGGAACGCCGAGCCGAGATCGGCCTGCGCCGCTCCCTCGGCGCCACCCACGGCCAGGTCCGGACCCAGTTCCTGGTCGAGTCCCTGCTGCTGTCCGGCCTCGGCGGCCTGGCCGGCGCGGCGATCGGGGCGGCAGCGACGGTGGGGTACGCGACGTACCAGGGCTGGACGGCGGTGGTCCCACTCTGGGCCGTCGCCGGCGGCCTCGCCGCCACCCTCCTGGTCGGCTGCATCGCCGGCCTCTATCCCGCCATCCGCGCCTCCCACCTCTCCCCAACAGAAGCCCTAGCCGCCCCCTAGCCCGACCCCACTCACCGAGTGGACGCCTTGACCTCGAAATCGGCCGGCGGATTCACGCGGTTGTTGCAACACCGATTGGATCTGTTGGGTTCGACAGTAGTTGGTTGAGTGCTTCTGCTGGGGTGCGCCAGTCGAGGGTTTGGCGGGGTCGGGCGTTGAGTTCGGAGGCGA
>NZ_JBHTFF010000014.1:0-249746 GCF_042666975.1 Microlunatus sp. GCM10028923
TTAGCGTGGACCATGAAGGCCTCCCTGGACGTGAAGCGGTTCCTAGACAGCTCCACTCTCACCCCGGGAGGCCTTCCCCATCGCCAGATCAAACCCGTGTCACGCAACAACGTCCCTGGACATCACAGCTAGCTCCGCAAGTACCGATGACGCAGCCGATGACGGGCGTCCAAGTCGGCGGCCCATACTTCGTGCATTCAGCGACCGCCGTGCCGCAGTCGGTGCTCGCGAGTCCCGCGAAGCATTCCAGGAACTCCTTCAAACCCGCCGGCTGAACTTGCGGCGTTTCCGACATCACCAACGGCGACGTCAACTGCAGGGAGGCCGGTACTGTTCCCGATGCAGGTTGCTGCTGTGGGTTTTCCTGTGGCCGCGGAAGCTGACCCCAATGCGATTCCAGCGATCGCCGCCCGTCCTGTCTGGTGAGGAGGAGAGCTGCGTCGTTGTTCGGGTCGGTCTTGGAGGCGAAGGTTGCGAAGACGAACACCGTGCCGTCGTCCAGCCTCGCCCCGCAGTGGTCGACCTTGCCCAGGTCGTAACCGGCCGTTTCGATCTCGGCCAGCGCGGCATCGATGCCGGGATTTGAACCAAGATCCTCGAAGCGACGGCGAGCGTCGTCTGGCCCGCCCTGCAGTCGCTGCCAGGGCTAACGATTCGCTTCGGGAAGTTCCGGGTGGACAAGAAGTACGCCTACCTTGGGTCAGTGGTCGGATGGCCCGGGCCTCGGTCGTCGAGGCCACCGGCGGAACTTCTTTACGCTGACGAAACGAAGCCTAGTGTCCAATTTGGCACGGGACGGGGTTGTGCGCACCGCTAGCAACCTCTGGAGCCTACAGATAGTTCGCCCGAATACCTACGTATTCGAGCCCCGAGCAAACCCAACAGGAGGCCAACGAATAATGCGGAAATTCTTCGCCACCCTTGTCGCGACTGTCGCGCTAGCGGCGCCGTTCTCCATCGCGACGGCTACAGTTTCAAGCGCAACTGTCGTCAGTCCAGCAGATTTCGCTCCGGCCGACAATGACATCTGCGGATCTTGCGGCGGTGCTATCGGGCCGGGTGGGCATTGCGGGTGTTCGTAAGTCCAACACGGCGGGGTGAGGCCCGGTGTCCATTGGTGGGCTTGCCGGGCCTCACTTACGTTTCTCGGCACGTTATCGGAATGCGCTAACCTGAACTCGCAACAACCCATCTCGCTCGACCACATACTCGTCACGCTGATTGAGTTGCACCATCCGTTGTACCGATTCTGGTTGAGCAACCTTCTGTGAGAACTCTCCAAAGAATGCGCCGCCTAGGCGCAACGCATTACGGACTAGCTGCCCGAACAGAGACTCTTCCTCGGCTGATGGTATCCGTACGTAGGACATGGACACGGCATCCCATGCGGAGTTTTCGACGCCCTCCAGCCATCGGATCGAATCTGCACACCTAACAGAAAGCGACCGCCCAAGTGTGGACGCACGAGTTCTCGCGGTTTCGCAACCAGCAGTCGTCAGCTCGACCATCGTCACTAGGTGGCGATGTGCGGCCCAAACTGCGTTCCGTCCCTCGCCCTCGCCTAGGAAGAGGATGCGGGACGCGTTAGGAAGTCGCTCAAGTTCTCCTCGCACGAAGTCGTTCGGATCTCTAAGGGGAACGCGCCCTGGAGTCAAGTACCGCTCGTTCCAATGAGTGGCTTCGGAAAGCAACTCTTGATGATCGCGTGGTGACCGGAAATAGAGGTTGTCCACATCTCCAATATCGCAGTTCTCGAACCGTGCAACGATCGGAGGTGTAGGTGCGATCGGTGGAACGACGGGAAGGCACCCCAATCGCCAGACCGTGACGAGAGAACGATTTCGGGCTAAGGGCTCGGCTCCAGCCACGCGATACAGAATCGGTGTACGATCTGCTTCGGTGTAAAGGAACAGCAGCTCACATGCAAGCAACCGTTTCCATCCGAGCGGCACGCAGAGTGTGTTGTCGTCTCGCCGAGTCCATGGCCGGGATCGGACAACTGCGCAGCGAATTGGCCTAGATGTGGGCATTCTCCAATATTAGTCATCTAGTTGCCGATTCAGTGAGCTGTTTGATGCTACTGTGTTCCAGAATCTCGGTGATCCTGGAACCGCTCAACACAGAACAGGCCTGCGTCCGACGCGAGATCAAGAAGGAAGGCCGGGGTCATCCAGCCTCGGGCCGTTCGTTGCCGTGCGCCCTTGCTAGACGGCATCCGCGAACAGCGCGCGCATCCGTTCTTCGGTCCCTTCTCACGTACTCGTCTCGGAGTACGAGGAGCCCTACTTGGGATGGTCGACCGGGATTGCAAGGTTGGCACCACGGAGGAGAGCAGCGATGTCGCCGATCTCGTGGCGTTGGTGCAGTTGAGAGTCAGGAACACGGGACGGGGTCGGACCGTGGAGCTTGACTGGGAAGTCAATCAGGTTGACGGGCTTCGCCCCGGTGCCGTCGACAAAGAGCTTGCTGCCGCGGGAGTCACGCTGCCAGCGCAGATCTAGCCGGCGGTTTCCCTTCGCCTCCTTTTGGGGTTGGGGTGCGTGTCGCCGGAGTTGGATCGGTTGCAGGTCGCCGAGAATCAAGATCGTGGCCGAGCCCGAGCAGATCGAGACTCCGCCGGCTCGGACGATCCTCTACGTGGATGGGTTCAACCTGTACTACCGGCTCCGGAAGACGCCGTACAAGTGGCTGGATCTCGGCGCCGTGTTCTGTCGCTTGCTGCACGATCACGACATCGTTGGTATCCGGTACTGCACCGCCCGGGTCAAGGAACTGCCGGACAACCCCGGCGTGTCGGCGCGGCAGGAGGCCTACCTGGCCGCCCTGCGGTCGGTGCCGGGCCTGACGATTCACTACGGCAAGTTCCGAGCGGATAAGAAGAAGGGCAGCGACGTCAACCTGGCGACACGGATGCTGGTCGACGCGTTCGACCAGGCCTGCGACGTGTCCGTGCTGGTGAGCAACGACTCGGACCTGGTCCTGCCGTTCTCGCTGCTCGGCAGTCGATTTGGTCAAACGACCGGCCTGGTGAACCCCTGGGACGCGCCGCTGAACCGGGAGCTACTGACAGCTCGCCCCGCGATCATTCGCCGGCTCCGCGACGGGTTGCCCGCTGTGTCGCAGTTCGATAGCCCGCTGACGGTCGGTAACCGGACCTTGCACCGGCCGGCGTCCTGGCCTGCTCCGCCGAAGCCGCGGCCACGATATAAGAAAGCAGAAACCCCGCCGTAACGGGGTTTCGCGGCCAACTGCTCAAGTCAGCTGGTGGGTTATAGCTCCAGACTAGCAGCTACGTCGCAATTCAGACGACCGACGGCCAGCGGACCGTCACGACAACGGCATCTGTCACGGCCTGCCACGAGTGGTCTGTGTCGGGGCTCCCTAGCACGTAGTCCCATTGCCACTCAACCCGGTTAAAGGTGCACCCAGCAGGTGGGATGCATCCAGACTTGAGGACGAGGCGGAGTTCGTTCGTCGGCTGGAGAAGCGGGGCGTGCCGGTGACTGTATGCGATACGCGAGGCAGGGAGATCGACGCCGCCTGCGGCCAGCTTGCAGCAAGTGAGCGGAACTAGCGAGGGCTGGCGCACGGACTTCTATGCGCCAGCCCTCATTATGCGAGTAGTGCCTTCCCCCCCTAGCGCGGGTGATGTCTTGAACGCAACCGCCATCCGGCCGTCACGAAGACGGCAGTAAGAAGGGCGCTTGGAACGCCGAAGATGAGTGCTCTGAAGAACGTATCTGCAAGGGGGGATCCAGTCGCGGCTGCAGAGGCCGGTACTCCAACGATCATAAGAACCACGAAGAGGGTCGCAAAAACGATTAGGAACCGTGCGAACCAGTGTTCGGGTAGCTTTGGTGCCGTCATCAGCATGCCCTGTTCCAGTCAATCATGAGTTCAATTGTGACCTTAACACCTCCACATACTAGTCCCGGAACGACTCCAGCAAGTGCGGTTGCCCCACACAAGCCACCAAACCCAGCCTGCCAGGCCAGAAACGCGCCCCCACGCCTTCCAGCATGGGTCGGCCCCAGGACTCTTTGTCGGTGGCTTCACGGTGGAGGCAATGATCATGGATTGATCCAGCGTGATCACATAAGGAGACTGTAACGGATTCCCATTACACTCTCTTAACGCGCGGCATGGTCTACTAGACATCAAGCCCTAATAGGGTTTGAATCTGCGGAAGGATTTGCCACGGCGGAATGGGTCATTCGGGTTAGCGGTCGGCGCTCTGAGTCGGCGGCCCGCCGACCCGGATACCTCGACCCTGGCGTCACCCTAGTCAGACTGAATGCATGTTCAGTTGATTGGGCCATTCGGTACTATCGCTAGATCATGCCGTATGAAGGATAGGTGAGTTCGGGAATGAGAAGTAATGCCGCTATTCGAATGCTGGTCACGGGTGTTGCGACCGCTGCTCTTGCGGGGGCATTGGTGGGGTTCGGAGCCCAAGATGCTCGTGCAGGGAACGATCAACCATGCCCCCGTCCCACGCAAGAAGTGAGTAACGGAGCATTCGCGGCGTTGCTCGAGGAGGGAGTTCCTCCGGAGAGGTGCATCTGGGAATTCATTTCAGCCGACCAGCAGCTGGGCATCGTGATCTCCCCTCGAAGCTGGATCGAATTCGGAGTTGTATTTCAGAGAGCGGATGGGACTCGCGGCCTATTCGAATTCACAGTCACGAATCATAACTTTAATCGGGGGATGCATCTTCTGACACGTGACACTATTATTCAGAACACGCTTAGGCGGGTGGCTAGTGGTGAGAATATAGCCGTCGACGGTCTCGAAGATTCCACGTTGGTTGACATCGACTTCAGAGCTGAGGGCTCGGTGGTTGAGGGAGTGGACTATTCGCGATACGGACTTGTAATCGGCCAGCCCCGCGATGATTTGTAGGATTCGCATGGGTTGGCACCTAGCGCAGCTTGGGCCGACTTGACCCCTTTCTCGTGCTTCGAGGGGGCTGCATATGCCCAAAGAACCTCGCCGGATTCAAGTACACCTGGGATGAAGATTTGTAACCACTTCGGCTAAGCACAGCTCAATCGTGGATGCAGCCTGGCCCCTTCTCCTCTCGGAAGTGAATGCCCGCAAACCTTCCGAGTGGGGAAGGGTCTGGTCTATTTTGCCTCGACCGTCCGAGGTAACTGCATGGAGGATGCAGTTGAGTAGTGGACGAACCGTCAGGCTCAGGTCGACCTGCCAACCAATGGAGAAACCTTGTAGGACTGAGTGCTGGCAGCTGCCTTGCGGCCAGCGGGCGGCTGGGAGGTTCCCTTGGTGGGTGTGTCGCAAATGCAAATGAGTAGGGGCTAAAGTGTGATTAGTGAGAGTGGCGAACAAGATGATTAAGAACCCGTCCGCAGCTCGGTTTCTGATCGTGCTCTTGGCGCTAGTTTCAGCATGGTTAGGGGCGGGCACAATGGTCCCTCAGTTCAAGGATTTTGCCGGCGCCTTTGCGATTGCTGCGATCGTCCTGCTTGTTTTGGCTGTGATTGTCGGCATCCGTGTACACGTTCGGAGGGTTCGCTGAAGTCAGTAGTGAGCAGTGACTCCAGGTTCCTTTGCCTGTCGTAGTCCTGGCGGCGGCGGAGGGAGTAGTCCGTAGAAGCAATTAGGGCCGCGGTCTCTGGGTTGTGAGTAGGCCCGATTCTGTCCTAGTCGTCCACCGGGTCGGGTGCCGGCGCGCTCCCGGTCCTCGCCATTGGCCAGGATCGTCCCATGTGTCCGCGTCAGTTGCCCTCGGTCCCGCATCATTCGGGTTCACTTTTGGGCTCACGGTCAGCTGGCCATGCCGCGCGAAGTCTTCCAAGCTGTGGGCGAGTACGACGAGAGATTTTTCCTATCATGTTTGAAGACGCTGACCATGCGCTCAGGATGCGTAGCGCAGGGGTTCGACTTGTCGCCACTGCCATGGTTACGGTTGAGCATGAATTCCGTAGGGGTTCCTATCCCAAACTCCAAGAAAAGTGGTTTGCGAATCTATCGCTCCTCTATTCGAAGCATGTACCTCTACGTACATCCGTTGAGTGGATTTGTCGAACTTCTGAATTGTCTGGCAATTCGGACTTTTGGTGCGAATTGGTCGAGGCATACGCCTTTAATGGACAAGCTGAAGCGCAAGGCGACTGGGATCGCGTCAAGTCGATGTTCGTAAATGATCCGAGGCGCGAACTAGCTGTCACCCAGCGACTTAGCCGAGTGTTGGGAAGAGAGTACGCGCTGCTCGCGCGGCGAGGGAGGTTTACCTCGTTGGGCGCAGCTGCGAGCGGTGACATACTGCTCGATATAGTCGACGATTCTGTCGTCAGGACCGAATTGATAACCGAGTCAGGTCAATGAACTCGCTCCGGGACATGCTGGAACCATTGTACTGTCCTGACCAGGAACTTCGATTGTGGGTAGGATTCTCGTGAGCGATTCTCGACCGGCACTAGACTCGGCGCTGTGGCTATTTCGCCACGCGTGGCGAAATCACAAGCTGCACCTCCTGTTCGCGATGACTTCGGCCATTGTGCTGGCGTTGATCCCGGCTCTCCAGGTACAAGTCGTCGCGCAATTGATCGGCGCGTCGAGTGACGTCCGAACCGCGGCCGTACCCCTGGTTGTCCTGATCTTGATCGTGACCATGGCGCAGATCCTGCACTCGACCGACCTTTTCACGAGACAACGAGGGGGTGTCCAGTTTCACCGTTCCCTTCAGGAACATCTGCTGACTTCCATAGCGAACTCAACTCCGCGTGAGCTCTCGAATACTGACACAACTGGGCGGATCCAGTCGGTACGATCCGGACTGCAGAGGATGGCAGAAGCCCCTTGGTCATTACTCAGCGCAGCGTCAGCGGTTCTGGCGTTCGTTGCGCTGTTTGTGTCGATATGGACGATTTCGCCGGCAGCCGCGCTCCCTGTTGTCCTTTCTTTGGTGCCGAGCATCGTTCTGTTCTCATGGGCTGCGAAGAAGCAGCAGCGTTGTTTGTCGACGCTGGCGAACGGCTCCGCCGGACCGGATATTTGGTGGAACAACTGGTTCAGCAGCGGACGGCTACAGAGCTTTCTGCCTTGGGATCGGGTAGTCGAATCGTTGCCTTGGCGTCGAAGAGCCAAGGGAGTGCCGACGCGATCGTTGATCGTCTGCTTTCACTCTTGACCAGGGGTTCTGCCATTACTGGAACAATCGGTGGTGCCATGCTCGCCGTTTCGCTAGTGGTGTTGATTGTGTCCGGAGTTGGTGGTGCCGGCGTGGCGGCTGGAATTCTGGGTGTCCTGTCGGGGATCGAGGCCACCAGGGGTGCCGCCTTTGCGTTAGGGGATGTCATCGGCGCGCTTCCAATCGTCGGAAACTACCGTAAGTTGGTTGGCAAAGTAGTGTCGACGCGGCATCCGCTGATCGCCACGCGGGCGCAGTGCCTCGAAGCTGAAGGTGTGTCTGTGCAGTATCCGGCCTCCAGTGGCTATGCACTTCAGGATGCTTCGATTATCGTCCGCCGCGGAGAGATGGTCGCATTCGTGGGTGCAAACGGTGCTGGCAAGACATCGCTGGTCAATGCGTTGCTGGGAATAGCACCCGCGGTAATTGGATCCGTCACGATAGACGGCAGGCCTGTGAATGAAATGCCTGCGGAGGAGCGGATATCATATTTCGGCCTCTTGGCTCAGGAGTTCGGCCGGTATGAACTTACTGTGCGTGACGCCATCTTATTGGGACTCCCGCCGAATCGGACTCCGCCGGATGACCATGTGTGGAAGGCGCTAGCTGAGTCCAACCTGTCTGAGCACGTACGGTCGCTCCCGGATGGACTGGACACCCAACTAGGCGAGCAATTTGGTGGTCCTGGATTGTCTGGAGGTCAGTGGCAAAGGCTTGCGCTAGCACGGATTGCCGTGCGGGGAGCCCCGATTTGGGTTCTGGATGAGCCTACGTCGGCGGTGGACGCGGAAACCGAGCGGCAGATTTTTGGTGAACTCGCAGTCAATCGATCCGACCGAATCACAATCGTTGTTAGCCACAGGGTCAGTACGCTTCGGCACATGGACCGGATCTATGTATTCGACTTCCGGTCGGATCGTGCAAGTTGGCACGCATGACGAGCTCTCGGGATCTGCGGGACCTTTCACCGATTTGTTCAAGGAATAGCGGCGGCTCGTGTTGCGGTTGCTCGTCGGAGGCGGGCATGTCCTGGCCCGTGCCGGCCAAGACGGCTCCGCTTACTCCGTTCGATCGACTGGCCTGAGCTCCACTCCGCTCGAGTTATCACCCGAGTCGAGCGCGGCCAGGTGATCTGCACGGAGGGCGAACAAGGCAACGCCCGCGGTACCACCTGCACCTCGAAGTTCGCCGCGACGGCGCCGTCATGAACCCTGATCACCTGTCTCGAGCAGCAGGGTGCCCTTCACCGCGAAAGGGATTAGGCAGCTCAAGGTGGCATAGGCGAGAAGTCCGCCCGAGGAGACTTGTCCGATCTGCCCGAGGAAGCTGAACAGCGCGATCATGACGGTGTAGCGATCGGGGGTGCTGAGCAGGATCAGCGGGTTCAGGAAGTCGTTCCAGGAAGCCATGAAGACGACCAGGATCACGCTGACCAGGCCGGGGCGTATGAGTGGCATGGTGATGTGGCGAAGGACCTGCCACTCACTGGCACCATCGATCCGGGCGGCTTCCTCGAACTCGACTGGGATCTGCCGGACGAAGCCGATCAGCAGCCATATGCCGACCGCGGACGAGGGGATCAACTCGGCGGGGGACACGCCGAGCAGGGTGTCGGTCAGCCCGATCGAACGCAGCGTTACGTAGACCGGGATGATCACCACGATGCCACCGACAACTTGCGCGATCCGGATCCAACCCGTCATCACGTGGGTAGACAGATTGGTGTGTCGGGCGATCACCAGCGCTGCCGGTGCCGCGATCACCAAGGTGAGCACGATCGTCGTGACGGCATAGGTCAAGACTGCATTTCGATTGCTCCGACAATATCTACGTCCAGATCTTCGGATCCAAGAGCTTCTACATTGGACCCCCGACCTGAATTGCACTCGATCCGCCGCAGGACAGCGTACATTGGCGCAAAATCCGGATGGATCCGCGAGTGACTCCTGCGGATGGATTGCGAGAAATAGTATTAGACCCCGGCGACGTCCTCATCTTGCCGGCCTTCTGGCTTCATGATGTACTTGCTATCGACGACAGTGCAGCGGTGAACTTTTGGTTCTCGCCCCAAATAGATTCTTGCGAACCCGAGACACTTAGACGAATATATGCATTCGCACGCACGTGCGGAATGCATCAAGTCTTACTCCAGGAGTTGCCAGTGGGGCAGAGGCGCGATCTTCTGCGCATCGTGGGGGGTGTCCCTATGTCGGATGTCAAGCCGCTTTGGGGAGTCGGGGTTGGTAGGGGGTTCCGGGTTTTGAGCATGGTGTGGAGGACGTCGCAGCGGCGTCGGGCGAGGCAGATGAGGGCGGCGTTGTGTTTCTTGCCCTCGGCTCGTTTCCGGTCGTAGTAGGCCCGGCTGGTTGGGTCGGCGCGCAGTGCGGCGAACGCGGAGAGGAAGAATGCACGTTTGAGGTGTTTGTTGCCTGAGCGGGCTGGGAACTCGCCGCGGATCGAGGTGCCGGAGCGGCGGGTGACTGGGGCCAGGCCGGCGTAGGCGGCGAGGTGGCCGCTGGTCGGGAAGCTTGAGCTGTCGCCGACCTCGACGAGGATCCTGGCTGTGGTCCTGACTCCGACGCCGGGCATCGAGGTCAGGACCCGGGCAAGAGGGTGCGCATCGAGGACCTGTTCCACCTCGGCAGCGAGCTGGGCTCGCTGGTCATGGGTGTCGGCCAGGCTGGTCGCGAGCCTGGGCAGGACGCGTTCAGCTGCGGCCGCGCCGGGAACGGTGACGGTCTGCTCGCCCAGCACAGTCATCACCGCGTCGATCAGGGCTGTCGCGCCGCGGGGGTTCGCGGCCTTCGCCGTCTTGATCAGCCGTGCTCGTCCGGCAGCGGCCAGGCCGATCGGTCCGCCGTATTTGGTGATCAAGGCCAGTACCGTCTTGGTGTGCAGGCGGGGCCCGAGGACGCGTTCCAGGGCAGGGAAAATCTGGGTCAGGAGGCCGCGGATCCGGTTCGTCAGCCGGGTCGCTTCGCCGGCCAGGTCGTCGTCGAACCCGATCAGGACCTTCAGCTCGGCCAGTACTTCCTCGCCGACATCGACGCGGCGCAGGGTGTGCGGCATCGTGCGGGCCGCGTCGGCGATCACGTAGGCGTCGCGGGCGTCGGTCTTCGCGTTGCCCGGGTGCAGATCAGCGATCCGGCGCATCGCCAGCCCGGGCAGGTAGGCGACCTCGATCCCCAGCGCCCGGGCGACCGCGACCGGCAACGCGCCGATCGTGTTGGGCTGATCGACCACGACCAGCACCCGGCCGTGTTCGGCCAGTCGCCCGAACAGCTGTTCCAGCCGTTGTTGATCTTGGGGCAATTCGGCGTCGAACACCCGCCCGCCCTGCTGGTCCAGCGCGCAGGCGTGGTGAGTGCTCTTCCCGGCATCCAGACCGCACCAGATCGAGAACGGTGCCTCTTCGTTGATCAACACTGGCCTCCTCTGCGTGATGACCGGTCACCGATCAGGCATCAAGTCCCGGCAGCCACGTTACAAAGAGACCTCGTTGGGCCGTGTCCCTATCAGCGGTCACCTGACGCCACCCGGCCCGGCGACAACACCCCCCGGATCATTGATAACAGGGGCAGTAAGTCATACCAGGCCCGGCGACCGTGGCCCGTACCTCAAGGACCACCTGCGCGACGCCGCCGAACACCCCTCACGCACGATGCCCGCCGTCCTGGGCGTGACCTTCTCGCTCCTGGCGGCATCGAGCCTCGTCGTGATCGGCGCGTCCGCCCACGCCAACGCGAGGGAGAGTTCGGAGACGATCGACTGGCAAGGCACCTTCTTCGTCGCGCCGCGTGTGCCCATCGACCCGGAGTTCGATCGGGCACTGACCGCCGGAGTGATCGATGACCTGGCGAAGACCATGCCGCAGATCACGGGCGGCCACGCCCTCGAAGCTGTCGCCCACGGCTCCTCGGTCGGCGTCGAAGCCCGGCTCCCCGATGGCCGCAACTGCCCGGCGGGAGAGCTGGTGCACGCCGCGTCTTGATGGGAATCGCAACCCTCACAAGGCGGGCGGTTCGCGTGCGCACGATGCGACTACCTGCAGCTTGAATCAGTACAGGGCAGTCGTGTCCGGGTTATCTTTCCCGCCCGTGCGTGTCACGCGTTGCCGTGCCGGACCTGAGGAGGTGCAGGCGAACTGTCTTGGCGTCGAAGCCCAAGGTCGAGCCGATCTGTGCCAGTGATTCTCCACGAAAGTATCGATCCCTCATCTCTCGCACCTGGGTCTCCGATGGACCTCTCGGGCGTAGTCTGACGCCGTTCTGTTGAAGGAGCTTCGATAATCGGGCTCGGCTTACCTGTAGTCGACTCGCGATCGATCGCAACGATTCGCCGGAGGCATAGCTGGAGGCCGCGTGTGCGGCGTACTCGTCGGTGAGGCGCTTAGCAGTTGACGCGGTGTCGGGTGATGGAGTCCCCCTTGACGAGGGGCGTTGCCGGATCTGGTTGTGAGTCCTGACGGCGCGGAGTATTGGCGGGGCAGGGTTTGAACATCGTCGTGTTAGGTCCACCGGACTCAGGACGATCCTGCTCAGCTGCTTCGCAGCTTAGGCGGGGTCGTCCGGTTGTTTCTGGGGTGTAGACCCCGGGCACCGCCCGGAGGGCTTCGCCCCAGGGCCCCGTGCGGTGGTCGGGTCGGCGTGTCGTGTGGTGGGCTTTGCCCCGGCCCCCAGTGCCTGATCCGGATGGCGGAATGGAATGAAGGGTTCTGGGCCGGCCGGCAAGACACGTTTGCCGGCCGCGGGTCGAGACAGCCATCGATCCAAAGATCGCTACGCCGAGCTTGGTCCCTGCTCAGCCGGGATTCGTGTGCAGCACCCATGCACCGTCGTCTCACGGCTCACCCGTCGGGAACTGAGGTGTTGATCACTGAGGGTCGCGAGTTTCCATCGGCGTCAGACAAGCGGGTGGTGGTCGGATAGGTTCTGGCGCATGCGGATTGGTCGGGGCAGGTTGCGGGTTGTTGGAATTGTCCTTGGCCTGGCGATTGTGGCCGGGCTCCTCTGTCCGCCGGGCGCGCTGCCCCAGGCAGAGGCCGAGCCACAAGCCGGTCGAATTGAGGTCGCTGCGGCATCACCGCCGGCTGGATTGCCGGACGTGGACAGCCCTCGCGTGTCGCCTCCGTCAGACGGAGGTGGAGATCCGCCAGTTGACTTCATCCCGGTGGCGCCGCCTACACAGACGAATGTGTCGTATGCGGCGGAGGGGTTGCCGGCTGTCTACGAGACTTATGCGGTGGCTCCGCTGGACGATGCCACGGGCGTGGGCGTCACGCCGAAGCTGGTGGGTGGTGTCCGAGGCGCCTCTCCCGGTGGAGACCCGTATGAGTTCTCGTACACGGTCTGCCCGGTCAGTGCAACGTCGGTCGGTAGCACCTGTACGATGCCCGACGACAAGGAACAGCCGCCTGTGGCAGCGTCGGGCTGGGTCGCTGGGGCATGGACGGTGCCGGCCGGAAAGCTGAAGGCAAACACTAGCTACAAGTGGGTCGTCAGATCACGGAACAATCCCTATGTAGGATCGCTCTTCGATCAGACGTGGTGGTTCTCGACTGGTAGCACAAAGCCGACTCCTACATCGAATGACTACGACGCCTTGCTGAAAGCGCCAGCCACCCAGTCAGTCCTGACCACGAACACGCCGACTCTTGAGGCAAGTGTTCGTCACACGACGGCAAATACAGAGTATTTGTACGAGTACAGCATATCGATTTGTTCGAAGATTGACGATTGTGGCGATACAGAGGAAGTTCTGACGTACGGCTGGACGAAGAATTCGAAGTGGACGGTGCCAGTCAATATTCTTCCGTATAATCGCGCTTATGTCTGGACGGTCTCTGTCGCCGACAACCCCTATATAGGTACGCTGTTCAATCCTCGCCGCGCTTTTGTCATTAAGGCTCCGGCGACCGATCAACGGGCGGAGTCCGGTGCGCGCGCACCCAGAGTGTCGGGGGTGGGTCTTCACAGCTTGGACTTCGAGCAGGTGACGACGGACGCATCCTTGCCCACGACCGCTGCTCCACTGGAGATTTCACGAAGCTACTCATCCCTCAGGGATACGGCCGGTGCGTTCGGAACTGGGTGGGCGTCGATCGTGGATGCTCGGCTCACGGGGACCGGATCTGCACGCACGGTCGCCCTTGGCGACGGACGCTCGGTGACGTTTCGCCGCTACGCCGAGACCAAGTGGGGACCGGAGGCCTTCGGCGAGGGCATGAAGCTCGCGGATTGCGCGACGCCCTGTACGGGCCGGGTCACAGACCTGACCGGCGCGGTCCTGGAGTTCGAAGCCACCGGTCTCAAGTCCGTCACGAGCACAAACGGCCAGATCACTCGATTCGACCGAGATACCGCGGGCAAGGTGTCGGCAATCGTCGACGTGCGGTCAGGCCGCAAGCTGACGTTGACCTGGTCCGGGGCGCGCGTGAGCAAGGTTTCCCTCGGCGGTGCTCCTAACGCGGCAATCGGGACCTGGACGTACTCCTACGTGGGGGACCAGCTCACTCGTGTCTGCCGTCCCAGTGAGGTGACATCATGCACGACGTATGCCTATGTCGCCGGCACGCCGAACCTGTCGGCCATCACCTCGCCGACGGGCGCGACGACGACCAGCATCACGTACTCCGGCGAAGTGGTCACCAAGATCCAGACTCGCGATGGCACTGCCCAGTTCTCGGCGGTGAAATCGACAGACGGTTCCCGGAAGGTCACCGTCACGACGAACCAGAGCAGCAAGACGGTCTACGTGTTGCGGGCCGACGGTCGAGTCAAAGACGTGACCAATTCTTGGGGTGGCACGGAGAAATGGAACTACGACGCTGCCGGCAGAACGACGGCCTATAAGTCGGCTCAGGATTCCTACGTGGAGTGTGAATATGGCGACTCCGGACTCCTGCAGCGAAGGATCACGACGCTTGCAGAAGGTTCAAAGAGTGAGGAGTTCTACAAGTACGTCGAGGACGGCGCGAACGCCGGGCGACTGCAGGTTGTTGCCAAGCCCACTGGCTTGGTGATCTTCCCGCCCGAGACTCTCGACGAGTTCCGCAAGCTCGCCGAGGTGGAGTATGCCTACGACGCAGCTGGAAATCTGACCAAGAAGACGGTGGGCCCGTCGGGCACAACCCAGGCGGTTACGACGTATGCCTACGCCTCTGGACAGGAGGCCGCAGTCGGCGGCGGCCTAGTGCCCAAGGGGCTGCTGGTGAAGGAGACTACTCCGGGCAACGCCGTAACGCAGTACGGGTACGACAAAGCCGGCGCACTGGTTTCCGAGACTAGTCCACTTGGCGCCGTGACTGGATACACCTACGACTGGGCCGGCCGAGAAATCTCCACGACCGTCAGCGGTACGGGAATCGAGGCCGTCACCAACACCTATACCTACAATGGCGCGGGATTGCTGGCATCGACGACGATGCCAGTCGTGACGAACACCGTATCGGGTATAAAGAGCCGATTGCGTCACGAATGGGCCTATGACGCCGATGGAAACGTTGTCTCCGAGTCCCTCGTTGACTTGGAACGTCCAGACGGCAGCCGCCGAACGACGAACTACACCCTTGATGCGTTCGGAAGAGTGCTGACGGTCAAGGGTCCGGACGGCAAGCTTGTCCAGCAGAACACCTATGATGCACGCGGGCTGGCGACCAAGCGCGAAGACGGGGACGGCGTCAGCCGTCTCATGCAGTACACGCCGCAGGGAGACCTCGAGCGCGTGACGCTCCCTGACTATGAGGCATCCGGCTCATCCGCTGCCAACCTCCTCGAGGTGCAGTACACCTACGACAAGGCCGGTCGTGTCAAGACTGCGACCGACCGCGCAGGCGTGGTGCGCGAATACACGTACTACCAGGACGACCAAGTCCGGCAGATCGAAGCGTTCACCGATGCTTCCCGGGAACAGAGCCGGATCGAACTCATCAAGGAGTACGACAAAAAGGGCCGGGTGACGGGGACCGACGACAACGGCCAAGTCAGCGAACTCGAGTACAACTCCCTGGGACACGTCGTGGCTATCACGACCGGGACTGGTGATCAAGGATTCGGACCGCAGGCCCGCCAACTGACCCGGCAGGTCGATACGCGCGGATTGCCTCTGAGCGAGACGATCACCGCGACCGGATCGGTCCGTACCACCGACTACAAATACGACGCTGCGGGCAACGTCGTTCAGATCGCAGTCGGGTCGAAACCGGCCGATCCAGATGCGGCCATCACCAAGATCACCCGTGATGTTCTAGGACGCCAGCGCACACTCACGGACCCCCGGTCAACGACGGAACGGCCTATAACGACCCAACAGACCTGGGATGCGCGCGGCCAACTCATCACCACGATCACGACAGGAGACAGCGGCAGCGCGATCGCCAAGACCGGCTACGACGCCTACGGCAACCCGACGCACACACTGTCGCCCACCGGGGCGATCGTCGAGACGACCTACGATCTGAACAACCGGAAGACTGCGCAGACCTATCCCTATCGCAGCGGTGAAGCATCGTCGAGTCGAACTTGGACCTACAGCAACGCCGGCCGCATCACCGAACACGCAGACCCATCCGGCGCTCACGATTCCTTCGAGTACGACAACGCAGGCCAGCTGATCAGGACCATTCGCAGCGGCGCGGGCGAATCGGACACCGTGACACGGTGGGAGTACGACATCGCCGGCAACCCGGTCAAGCAGGAACTGCCCGACGGGACCACAATCACGTCCGCGTACGACCCCTTCGGACGGATGGTCGAACAGCGCCGACCCCACGACGGATCCACTGCTACGGCCACCTTCACGTACGACCAACGAGGTAACCAAACCTCCGCCACGTCGCCTGGCGGGCGGCTGACAAAGGCGACCTACAACACGTTCGACGAACCGACATCCATCACCACGCCCGAAGGTCGCACAACCAAGTTCATCCGTGACGTCGCCGGACGAGTCGTCGAGTCGCGCGAGTCCTCCGGCACGCTATCGCCCTCGACCAATCTGATCGTTTGGACAAACCACGATTCCCGTGACAACCCAGTTCGACTGTCATTCGTTGATCCAAGCGATTCAAAGCCAATCCAGAGCTGGAACTGGTCGTACGACAAGAACGGCAACCAAACCCGGCAGATCAATCCGATCGGTGGCCAGCGGTCCTTTGAATACGGCCCTCAAGGACAGCTCACAAAGACGATCCTCGAGGACGGCGAGTCGGCCACCCTGCGCTACGACCTGTCCGGAAACGTGCAGGCCCACACCGATCCCAACGGCAACATCACCGAGATGGCTTACTCGGCCCGCAACGACATCGTCTCCATGACCGAGCCTGCAACAGCTGAAGGTCAGCCCGCCGCGGACCGCCGCACGACCTGGACCTACGACAAGCTCGGTCGACGGACAACCGAGAACCGACCCGGCGCAGCAACCCGCACCTTCACCTACGACCGCGACGGAAACGTCACCAAGGAAACCGCCACTCTGGATGGGAAAGCCGCCAGCCGCATTTTCAGCTATGACCAACTCGAGCGTCTGACCGAGTTCGACCATCCAGACGGCAAACAGAAACTCACCTACAACGAGTCTGGCCTGGTCACCACCTCGACCGGCCCCATTGGCGATGCCGCATTCAGCTACGACGCCGACGGCAACGTCACCAAGCTCGTCGATGCCAACGGCACCACCCAGTTCGACTGGGGCAAGACGGGCCTCCTGAACACGGTGACCGATCCTTCCGGCGAGAAGTACTACTACACGTACAAAAGTGGACAGCTCACCTCAATCGCATCGGTCGCCAGCACCGAGAAGTTCACGTACGACCTGCTGGGCAACCTCACCTCACAGCTCGTCACCAGGGCAGAGGAAACCCTCGTCGACGACACCTACACCTACGACGCCGCCGGGAACCGCACCTCCCGGACGAGTTCTCGCACCGCTGGCCAACGGACCACCTATACCTACGACCTGCGCGACCGTCTCACCGGATGGACAACCGGCAGCGAAACCCACACAGCCCAGTGGGACGCCAGCGGAAACCTCACAAAGTACGACGACACGGCACGCACCTACAACGCACGGAACCAGCTCGTCGCCAACGGCGACACCGAATACACCTACGCCCCGGACGGTCGCCGCACGTCCGCGGGCGACGTGGCGTACACGTACAACCCGTTCGGCGAACTGTCCTCGGCTGGCGGCAACACCTACACCTACGACGGACTCGGCCGGCTCGCCGCTGCTGGCGACCGCAAGTTCCACTATCCCGGTCTCGACCGAAACCCGTCCGCGATCGGTGACAACAAGATCATCCGCGAGCCCTCCGGCACACCTCTCGCGACAGGTGGCGGCCGGACCTTCTCAGACCAGCATGGCGACCTCATCGGCGCCCTTGCTCCCGACGGAACCCTGGCCGACACCACCTACAGCCCGTTCGGGCTATCGACCGATACCGACGACGCCCTCGGCTACCAAGGTGATTACACCGCCGATGGCCTGGTCAACATGGACGCGCGTTGGTACGACACCGCCACGGGCACGTTCACCAGTCGAGATAACGTTGCGCTCAATATCGATCAGTCAAATCGCTACAGCTATGCCCTTGGTAACCCGCTGGCTCACAGCGATCCGAGCGGGCATTGCATCGGTCCGGCTATCGTGATCTGTGGTGGTATAGCGATCGGTACCCTGGAGGCGATCGTCATTTCCGCAGTTTTTGCCGGGATCTCCCTGGCTGGGATCTACGCGTTCAGTCGAATCGACTTCAGCAACTTCAACTTCAACTTTGAAATGCCGAACCTGTCGATCCCCAAGATCTCGATCCCGAAGGTATCGATCCCCAGCATGGACCTGAGTGGCGCCATGCCAACCTTTAACTTCGATTTCTCCACACCTTCATACAACTTCGCCATGAAGGACCTGAACATCTCGGCACCCAGGATTCGTGTGCCGGAGATCACGATGCCCAAGATCTCGATCCCGGACATCAGCGCCAAGGTGGGGGACCTGGAGTACTCCACTCCTCGCATCGATGTACCCCACATCAATGTCCCCACGATCTCGATACCCAAGATCTCCATACCCAAGATCGGAACATTCAACCCCTCAATTCCGCACATTGCCGTACCGGATATTTCGATTCCCACGATAAATATCCCGGACTTGTCAATGCCTAGTGTCTCCATTCCGGACATCTCGTACCCCGGTCTGGACATTCCGGACCCTTCCATCCCGCAGATCAGCATCCCCGATCTACCGTCGCTCGGGCTGGGGGCATTTGCTCCGAAGTTGGTGCTCTCGACCGCGCATCCCAACGACCCGACCCGCGACGCCACGCCAGAAATTGCCACGACCGGCGGGCGTTCCAAGCTCTCTCCTGGTTGCGAGCCCGGTGAGATCCTCGGCCCGTCCGGAGAATGCGAAGATCCGCTGGACTTCCTCCAGCGCAAGACCGACGAGATCCGAGACCGGCTGGCCGGGGATCCCGGTTTCAGGCGACAGCAGTTGTCCCGTGCCGAGCAGCGGGCCGAGCGCACCGAACCTTGGCTCCGGATTCTGAACAACGGAAAGGCTGTCGAGCGAGCGCTCAGGCGAGAGGTCGATGGGTTCTTCAGCTTCCGGGGCGGGAAAGGGCGGCCCGACTTCGTCAGTCGCGAGACTGGGCGATATTACGAAGTCACGACGACGAATCCTCGCACGCTGCAGAACCACCTACGCCGACCCTACGTTGACCCGTCACGTGTAGCCGCATACAAGAACTGGCTGTCACGTCTCTTTGGGGAGTGATGATGCCCAAAATCACAAGAATACTCAGTCAACTACTTGAGGCGGGGACTATTCTCAGGGGTATCGTCTCGGAACACGTGCTACTTGACGACTGCCGTACTGCCCCCGTGGGTATCGACGAAGGGCGCGCGATCATAGAGGATGTGCGTGTTACTGACCTGCGAATAAGGTCATGCCTTCTGAATTACGCGATCCTGCGAGATGTCACGATCGACGGCCTGACCTTGGACCGCGATTCGGGATTCTGTTTCGCCAATCAATTCGAAAGGGTCACGGTTCGTGGGAGGGTAAAAGGTGGCGCCCTGGTACTCAATCGGAACTCAGTCCAAGTTGGCAATTATCCCGAGCTTGAGGCCTACACGAAGTTCCTCGCTGATTGGGATCAAGGGGAAGGCTGGACCCTCGACATCTCAGAAGCTGAAGGGGAGATCGAAATTCGTGGTTACTCGGCCGACCGAATCCGCCTTGACCTGGAAACCCAAGCGGTGGTGCGCAGGCGCGTCGCGCAAGACAGCCTGTGGAAGACCGTCGACTATGAGGACACGGCGTTCGGGGTCGCCATCGAGGATATGTTCGTGTTCGACCATGACGACACCGTGCTCTCGGCGAACAAGGCATCCCGCAATCTGCCGGCCGAGCTTCGAGTGCTGCAACGTCTCAGAGACGAAGGTATCGCCGAATGAGTTCTGCACGAGGTATAGCTTCGATGGCGATCTTGATTTCCGTCCTGATCGCTGCCGCCTGCAGCGCGCCAGCGGGGAACCCGACGAGCACGATGTCTGCACCGTCAGCGTCGGCCACACAACCTTCCATCAGCGCACCGACCTCCAGTAGGGCAGGGACCCCCGCGAGTTCGCCCGCGAAGCCCACTCCTGCCGAGTCACCGCGTGTCCAGGAACCAGATCCGGATGAGAAGGTCGAGGGTGACTGTCAACTACTGATCGACCGCGTCACGACGTCCGCTAGATCAGCGGCGGACTCGTTCGGGGCCTTCGACGCAAATCCAGAAGCAACCTTGCGGCGACTGGCGGACAATGCACAAGGCTTCGACCAAGACACGACCTCATGGACGGGACGGCCTGGAAGGGGAGCCAAACGCTACAGCAGCGCGCTGCGAACACTGATCGATGAGGCCGAACGCGTGATGCGCAGTGGCGCAAAGAAGTCCCTGTCCTCGGCCGGGTCCAGGTTCCAGAGAGAAGCTGTAGCCGCGGTCGCTGACTGCCGCCAATGATCGGGCGCCCTGCTGACGGCCCTGCGCAGTACGTTGGCCTCGTACTTGACGAATCTGTGGTGGCGCGGAGGTTGTTGGACGGTGCCTCGACATCGCGGCGACAAACCTAGCGGCCGTGGCCGTGCATATCGCGCATCCGAACGCCGCGTTCGCGGAGGCGCAACTGAACAGTCCTCGCTGTGACATCCAGGGCCCCGCCGACTCGAGCTCTATGTCTTCCCGGCTGGCTGTTCTGGGAGTCGGACTGATGGGTCGTCTGCCAAACTGAATGCAGGAAGAGGTCTGTTCGGCCGTCGAGCACCTTTCCCGTACCGGACGATCCGTAGCCTCGCGACAGGCCATCGGACCATTCCGGTCCCAGTGTGTGACGCTCGTTGATGGAGCTTCAGTGGACAGCCGCTTCGAGCGGTTATCCGGCGGTAGAGTCGTCGGTATGACCAGGGAGATCGGTGTGTCGCTGTCCGGCGATCTCTTCGAGTGGACGACGGCTGCCGTGGCCGAGGGGCGGGCGGAGTCGGTGTCCGCGCTCGCGGCCGAGAGCCTGGAACTGTTGCAGGCAAGGGCACACCTCGAATGGATCGTGGCCGATCTGCGTACCGACGTGACCGTCGACGAGGCGTCGGAGGAGAAGCTGCGTGAGCTGACCGCGGCGGCTGATCGGGCGCAACGGCGTCCTCGGAGTAAGGGCGAGTGAAAGGCGTCTTGCTCGATTCCGGCGCGCTGATCGCGCTTGAGCGACGGAAGTCGATCATGCTCCAGTCGTCTGATGGTGGCGTGGTCGAACTTCAGCGGGAAAGCTCGATGGAGGTGCCGAGGCCGCGGGCCGTCGCCTCCTGGTAGAGCAGGTGGGCGATGGCGAGGTCCTCGGCGCCGACGCCGACCGAGTCGAACAACGTGATTTGATCATGGCTCGTACGACCTGGGCAGGAGCCGGTGGCGAGTTCCGCGAGGTCGCCGACCACGTCCTGCTCGGACAGCGCTCCCTCGGCGACGGCCATGATCAAATCGCCGGACTTGGTCAGTGCGGTGGCCCGGTGATCAACCCACACGTCGGCCCGCCGCATCGTCGTCGCGTCGACCTCTCGTTCGTCCTGCCTCGGCCGCGCACCGACGACGTTGAGGTGCTGGCCGGGCGGGACCCGGGAGCCGTCGATGATCGGAACGACGGACGGCGTCAGGGTGCAGAGCACGTCGGCCTGCTCGACGACGGATTCGAGCGCGTCGCAGGCGATCAGCTCGCCGTCGAAATCGGTGTCCTTGATCAACTGGTCGCGGCGCTCCTTGGTCCGGGACCAGACCAGGATCCGCTCGAACCTGCGAACCTCGGCCAGGGCGGCCACGTGTTCCCGGGCCAGCGCTCCGGCGCCGACCAGTCCGAGCACGCGGCTGTCGGGGCGGGACAGGAGCCGGGTGGCGACGGCGCTGGCGGCCGCGGTACGGACTCGGGTGGGGACGCGGCCGTCGAGCAACGCCAAGGGCTCGCCGGTGCTCCGGTCGCAGACCAGGACGGCCGAACGCTGGGACGGCAATCCACGGGACGCGTTGTCGGGCAGGTCGGAGAGCAGTTTGACTCCGGCCAGGCCGGTGCCGTCCGACACCGCGGCCATCAGGAGGTGGCGGCCGCTGCCGGCCGGCGTACCCATCGAGGTCGGGGCCGGCTGTGTTGCCCGGCCGACGCCGATCTCGGCGAAGATGCGTTGCACGGCGTCGATCGTGGCCCTCCGGTCGATCACCTGCTCCAACTCGGACGCCGTCAGGATCAGGGTCATGCCGCACCGTCCGGGATCAGCTCGCCGTGATCGGCGACCACGACACCGCGGTGCAGCACCGTACGATCCGGGCCGCGGTCCATGATCGCCGCGGTCACCGTGTCGCCGGGGACCAGGACCAGGTCGGCCGGGTCACCGACCGCGACGCCGGGCCGATCGTCCACCGAGGCCAGCCGCACCGAGGGGTCGATGACGGAACGACCACCGACCGTGGCGACCGCGGCGCAGTGCTCGATCAGGCGATCGGGTCGGAATCCGTTGGTGAACGCGAGTTGCCAGGTCCGGTCGAGCATGTCGCAGTTCCCGTACGGGCTCCAGTAGTCACGTTGGCCGTCCTCGCCGAGCCCGACCCGGATGCCGTGTTCGGCCAGCGTGACGAGCGGGAGCGGCGTGCGGGCCGGTGCGACCGTGGCCCAGGCCACGTCGAGTTCGCGGAAGGTCTCCAGCAGCTCGCGCAGCGTCGGCTCGGGCAGGGCGGCCAGGCCGTAGCCGTGGGAGATCGTCACCCGGCCCCGCAGGTCCAGCGCCCGCGTGCGTTCCATGATCAACTCGGTGGAGAAGAGCGCCAGCTGATCGGGTTCGTGCAGATGGATGTCGACACCGACGCCGTAACGCTCGGCGAGGCCGAAGACGATGTCCAGATGCCGTACGGGATCCCGGTCGAGGGCACACGGGTCGATCCCGCCCACCAGGTCGGCGCCGGCCCGGACCGCGTCCTCCAGGACTGCGGGGGTGCCGGACTCGCGAAGCAGGCCGGCCTGGGGGAAGGCCATGATCAACACGTCCGCGCGATCGGCGTGCGCCTCGCGTGCGGCGATCACCGCGTCCAGGCGTTCCAGCCCGCAGTCGACGTCGACCTGGGCGTAGCTGCGGACCCTGGTGGTGCCGTTGGCGATCATCCTGCCCAGCGTCGTGGTCGTTCGTTCGGTCATCGACACTTCGGCGTCGCGCCAGTTCCGGCGATCGTTCTGCATCATGTTCCAGACGCCGGGCGAACCCGTGTGGGGCCGGAACGGCAAGCCGATCCGGCTGGAATCCAGATGGACGTGCACGTCGCAGAAGGATGGCAGCAGGATGCGGCCGCGGCCGTCGACGACGGTCCCGCCGCCCGGCGCCGGGTCGGGCCCGGCGGGGGCGATCGCGGTGATCGCGCCGTCGTTCATGATCACGTCGGCAAGGGCGCCGCCCCAGGGCCGCGCGTTGCGGATGATCGTGATCACTCGATACCTCGATTCGGGTTGGCCTGGATCAGGAGAGTTCGATCTCGCCGAGGTCGTCGTACAGCTCGGCGATCCGGGTGATCCGCTCGTGGGCGACCGTGGCCGGAGCGGTGCCGACGGCGTTCGCGAGCACCGCGACCGCGCTCATCGCGGCGGCGTACGAGTCGAAGGGGCCGTCGGAATCCAACGGAACCTCGATCCACCAGGTCGCGGTCGGCGTGTAGCGCCGGGCCGAACCGTCGGCGATCAGGAGCAGGTCGGCGCCGCTGTCCGCGACGGCCCGGACGATGGCCGCGAACCCCGAGGGTCGGCGTCGGAATCCGACCAGGATCACCGTGTCGCCCCGGGTGAGACCGACCAACTCCTCGGCGAGCGTCTGGCCCGGCAGCGGCAGCAGCCGGACGCCGTCGCGGAGCTGGGTCAGCTGCTCCCGCAGGTGCAGGGCGACGGGATAGGAGTTCCGGAAGCCGACCACGGTCACCGAACGTGCCGCACGCAGGTTGGCCGCGATCGCGTCCCAGTCGGACGGCTCGGTGGAGTCGAGCATCCGGCGCAGGTTGCGGTGTTCGGCGGCCAGATGGTCCTCGTGGGCGACCGGACGGTCACCGACCGGGACACCGCGGCTGCGCAGGGTTCGGGCCTGCTCGCGCAGGTCCGCAAAGGACGCGAAGCCGAGCTGCCGGTAGAGCCGGCTCAGCGTGGCCCGGGAGACCCCGCTCAGTTCGGCGAGTTCGGCGGAGGAGAAGGTGGCGAGGTCGTCTCGGTGCTGGAGGATGACGTCGGCCGCGCGCCTGGCCTGCGGCGTGAAGTCGGTGTACCGGGCCATGATCCGCTCTTCGATCGTCATCGCGAGACCTCTCCCTGTTCGTGGCGCCCGGCGAGTTCGTCGACAACTGCGACCATGGCCCGGACCATAGCGGCGACGTCGTCGACCGTCACCGACTCGTCGGGATGATGGCTGATGCCGCCGCGACAGCGGACGAACAGCATCCCGACGGGGCAGAGGTCGGCCATCGCCATGGCGTCGTGCCCGGCCCGCGACCACAGGCGGGGCGGCCGATGACCGTCGGGGCGCGAGGCACTGATGCCGGCGGCGATCGCGTCCTGCAGGGCGGGGTCACAATCGACGGACCGGGCGGTGTGCGTCTCGTGGACGGCGAGCTCGAGCCCGCGCCGCGCGGTGATCCGTCGGGCGTCCTCGAGGACGGCCGCGACCGCCGCGTCGCGCTCCGGATCCGACCGGGCCCGCAGGTCGACGGTCAGGGTCGCGTTCCCGGCGATGACGTTCGCGACGCCGGGCGAGATGGCCATGTTTCCCACGGTGGCGATCACGCCGCGTTCCCGGCCCAGTCGCTCGACGGCCAGGCAGACCTCGCTGGCACCGGCGAGGGCGTCCCGGCGGTGCTCGTACGGTGTGCCGCCGGCGTGCCGGGCCTCGCCGATGATCTCGAGCTGGAGGCGCCGGGCACCGGCGATGCTGGTCACGACGCCGAGTGACTCGCCGGCCGTTTCGAGCTCCGCACCCTGCTCGATGTGCGCCTCGAGATAGGCGAGGACGTCCTCGGGCCGGCGGGCTGCCCCGGAAACACCGGCCGGGTCGAGGCCGAACTGCCGCAATGCGGTCCGCACCTCGATGCCGTCGCCGTCGACCCGGTCGAACCACGCGTCGTCCCAGGTGCCGGCGACCGCCCGGGATCCCATCAGCGTGGTGCCGAACCGGACCCCTTCCTCCTCGTGGAAGGCCAGCACCTCCAGCGCGAACGGCAGCTCGGCGGCGCGATCGCTGAACACCTCGGCCACCGCGATCGCTGCCAGCACACCGAGGATCCCGTCGAAGCGCCCGGCGTCGGGCACCGTGTCCAGGTGCGAGCCGAGCAGGACGGCCGGCAACCCGGGACGGGCTCCCTCGATCCGGCCGCAGCGGGTGCCGGCCGGATCCAGCCAGGTGGTCAGTCCGGCCGCCTCCATCCAGTCGGCCGCGAGCCGGTCGGCGTGCCGATGCTGGGGGCTCAGATAGAACCGGTGAATGCCGGCCGGATCGGCCGAGATCGCGGCCAGTTCGTCGCACCGGGCCATGATCGACTCCGCCGCGCGATCGACATCGGTGGTGAGGGTTTTCACAGGGCTCCCGCTTCGTCGTAGTGTCGCCGAGCGGCTCGTCCGCCGGCACCCGGCTCGACCGGCACGCCACGCCGCCGAAGGACCTGTTCCATCGCCGCCAGCGTGACGAGCACCGCGTCGCGACGGGCGTTCCAACCCATCACCCCGATCCGCCAGACCGTGCCGGCCAGGGGACCGAAGGACGTGCCGATCTCGATCCCGTAGTCGACCAGGAGTTCACGCCGGAAGTCCTCGCCGTCCACGCCTGCGGGGATCCGCGCGGCGACGACGTTGGCCATCCGGTGCGCCTGGTCGCCGAACAGGTCCAGGCCGAGACCGACGAGACCGGCGGCCATGGCACCGCCGTGCAGCGCGTGCCGCTGGGCCGCCCGGGGGACCCCCTCGGCCAGCAGCAGCCGGGCGCACTCGCGGGTCGCGTACAGCAGGGTCGCCGCCTCGGTGTGGTGGTTGAGCCGCTGTTCACCCCAGTAGTCCATGATCATCGCGAGATCGAAGTAGTTCGAACCGATCCTGAGTCCTCGGCCGGCGGAGCCGTCGGAGATGCCGGCCTCGACGTGGCGCCGGGCCCGGATCACGTCGACCGCCGCGGGGGACAACGTGATCGGGGCGGCGCCGGACGGGCCGCCCAGGCATTTCTGCAGGCCGGCCGTCACGACATCGAGCCGCCAGTCGTCGGTGTGCAGTGGGTTGCCGCCGATCGAGGCGGTGGCGTCGACATAACTGAGCACGCCGTGCCGGTGGCACAGGTCACCGATCTCGGCCAGCGGCTGCAGCATCGTCGTCGAGGTGTCGGCCTGCACCAGGGCGAGCAGCTTCGGCCGGTGCTGTAGGACAGCCGCCTCGACCTCGTCCGGCGTGAAGACCTCACCCCAGGGCCGGTGGATGGTGGTGACGACCGCACCGGCCCGTTCCGCGATCTCGGCCAGCAGCAGCCCGAATCGGCCCAGCACTGGCACGAGCACCCGGTCGCCCGGCTCGAGCAGCGAGACCAGGGCCGCCTCGATGCCCGCCCGGGAGGTCCCGTCGACGACGAACGTGGCCTCGTTCGCGGTGGCGAACACCCCCCGCAGCAGGCCCGCCGTCTGGTTCATGGTGTCCGTCATCCAGGGATCGAACTGGCCGACCAGGGCCGAAGCCTGGGCCAATTGAACCCGTGGATCGGCGTTCACCGGTCCCGGTCCCATCAGCAGACGCGTCGGTGGCGCCGGGAAGTCCGCAGTCGGGTCGGTCATGCGGCGACGCCTCCTCGGATCAACAGCCGACCGGTTCCGGCCCCCGCCTCGGCGGACGTACGGCCGGCCAGCCAGGACCGGCTGACCGCTCCCCGGAGCCGGCGGCCGTGCCAGGCACTCACCGGGTTCCGGTGCAGCAGCCGGTTCGCGTCGATCACCGTCGCGCGGTCCGGGTCCCACTCGATGAGGTCGGCGCGGAGGCCTGGCGCGATCCTGCCACGATCCGGCAGCCCGACCAATGCAGCCGGCCGGCCGCTCATCCAGTCGGCCACCCGCTCCGGTCCGATCCCGCGCCCGGCGGCGGCGTCGAGCACGGCCGACGGTCCGACCTGGAGGCCCGAGACGCCGCCCCAGGCCTGGAGCAGATCTCGGCCCGGCGGGTACTTCAGGTCGGGCGTACTGGGCGAATGATCGGAAACGATCAGGTCGATCACGCCATCGACCAGTCCCGCCCAGAGCGCGTCCCGGTTGCCGCGATCACGGATCGGTGGACAGCACTTGTACTCGGCCGCGCCGTCCGGCACCTCGGCGGCGTCGAGGCAGAGATAGTGGGGGCAGGTCTCGACCGTGACCGGCAGCCCGGCGGAGCGTGCCTCGGCGAGCAGGGGCAGGGCCCGGCCGCTGGAGAGGTGCAGCACATGGGTCCGGGCTCCGGTGAGTTCGACCTCGCGCAGCAGGCCGCGGATCGCCTCGGTCTCCGCCGCATCCGGACGGGAGAGCAGGAAACTCGCATAGGCGGGTGACGGTGCCGCCGGGCTCCGGTCCAGCACGGTGGGGTCTTCCGCATGCACGATCAGCAACGCCCCGAGCCGGGCCACTTCGACCATCACCCGGTGGAGTTCGGCCGGATCGAGCGGCGGGAACTCATCGACCCCGCTCGGCGAGAGGAAACACTTGAAGCCGAACACGCCCGCGTTCCACAGCGGCTCCAGCTGGTCGAGGTTGCCGGGTACGGCACCGCCCCAGAACCCGACGTCGACCGAGCAGCGGTCGCGTGCCGCCTGCCGTTTCGCAGCGAGGCCTTCGACGGTCGTGGTCGGCGGCAGCGAGTTGAGCGGCATGTCGATCACCGTGGTGACGCCGCCCGCGAGCGCCGCGGCGGTCCCGGTGGGAAAGCCCTCCCACTCCGCGCGGCCCGGATCGTTCAGGTGGACATGGGTGTCGACGACGCCGGGCAGCAGCACCGGCCCATGGCCCGGGTCGTTGCCGGCCTGGTCGACGGCCATGATCAACTCGTCCCTGACGGTGATCTTGGCCTGGACGACCCGGCCGTCGACGACGGCCCGGCCTTCGAGTTCGTACGCCTCGGTGATCATGGACGCGGTTCCCGCCGGTACGTCGGCGGGAACAGCTGATCGGCCGACCGGCCGAGGCGATCACGCTCGCCGTAGGCCTGCCGCATCAGGCCGAACAGCTCCTGGGCCTGCCGGGCGAGTTGATCCTGGTCGACGCCGAGGACGACGCCGTCGAGCATCACGGTCCGGCCGGCGACGACGGTCCGGGTGATGTCGCGGCCCGAACCGTTCACGATCAAGGTGCGGATCGGGTCCTCGACGACTCCGGTGGCGAAGTCACCCAGGTCGGCGACGACCAGGTCCGCCGCGCAGCCGGGCGCCAGCCGACCAAGATCGGGACGGCCGAGCACATCCGCCCCGGTGGCGGTCCCGGCGCGCAGGTAGTCGGCGATGTTGCCCGCGGACAGCCGGCCGTCAATGATCTTGGCGACCTGGACGCCCACGTCGATGCCACGGACCAGGTCCGGTGGGAACGAGTCGGTGCCGAGCACCATCGTCAGGCCGGCCTTCCGGTACGCCTCGAACGTGTGCAGCGCGCCGCCGTACCGGGCGGAGGTGAGCGGACAGTGGATGATCGGCACCCCGGCCGCCACCAGGCGCCGGACATCCGGGCCGGCCGCGACGGCCGGATCCCGCAGGTCCCCGAGGGTCTTGCCGTGCGGGATCAGCAGCCGGGTGCCGAGCAGGCCCGTCTCCTCCAACGTGTCGATCACGCCCATCCCGTACCAGCGCTGAAGATAAGGCTCCTCGGCCGGCGATTGCAGGCAGTGCAGCCGGACCGGGACGTCGTAGTGGCGGGCGGCCTCGGCCGTGGCCCGCATCAGGTCCGGGGTGAGCGTCTCGATCCGGCAGGGGAGCAGGGCGGGACGCACCAGGTCGAGGTCCAGCCCGTTCACGTACTCGATGAACCGGACGGCATCGGCGAGGCCGGCCCGGCCCAGCTCCTCCTCCCGGTGCACGTCCGGGCCGTGGTCGGTGACGACGTTGACCCCGGAACGGTAGGACGGGCCCAGGTAGCCCCGCAGCCCGATCCGCCGGGTGATCTCGACGACGTCGACGAAGTCCTCGTACGTCTCGGCCCACGCGGAGTGAACCTCCGAGGCGATCGGCATGAACGTGGTCACCCCGTGCCGGGCGAGCTGGGCGATCGCGAACTCGCGGACGATCGCGCGCTGCCGTTGATCGAACACGTGCCGACGCCGAGGGACGTAGTCGGCGTCCCAGTTGAACGACCCCGAGACGTCCCGGTCGGCCCAGGAGTCGAGCAGGCAGTGATCGATGTCGGCCAGCGCGTCCAGATCGATGAAGCCCGGCATGATCACCGACGGGCCGGCGTCGAGGTCCTCGTCGACGGGACCCGACCAGCCGTGACCGACGTGCAGGATGGTCGCGCCGCGGTACACCACCTCGCCGCCGGTGATCAGGACATGGTCGGTGCCGTCCCAACCCAGCACGTGATCGGCCCGGATCCGGGTGATCTTCGAGTCATCGGTGATCACCGGCTGTTCCTTGATCATCTTTTCCTTGATCACTGGGCCGTGCCGCCGAAGAAGAACAGTCCGTCCGCGCGCGGTTGCCAGGCGAGCCCGGCGTCGACCACGTAGTTGGTCTCCGGGGTGTACAGCGGGATCAGCAGGGCTCGTTCGAGGTTCAGTTCCATCAGCTCCCCGTACGTGTCGATCCGTTCCTGGGCGGAGGTCTCGCGGGTCTTCAGCACGAGGGCGTTGGTCTCGTCGAGTTCGGCGTAGTCGTTGCTGCCGCCGGCGAACATGTCCTCGATCACCGGGTCGCCGTCCATCTGCGACGGCGCGTAGGTGTTGAGGTAGACGCCCGCCATGTCCTCGGTGCTGTAGATGCGTGACGAGAGCGTGGCCTGGTCCATGCCCTTGAGGTCGAGCGTGATGCCGGCCTCCGCGGCCATGCCCTGGATCGCCTGGGCGATCTCCTCGCTGAGCGGGATCCGGCCGTCGACCGCGTACTCGAACGGAATCGGCTCGCCGGAGTAGCCGGACTCGGCGATCAGGGCCTTGGCCTGCTCGAGGTCGTGGACGTTCCGTTCCACCGAGGGGTCGAAGCCGGCCACCCGCGGCGCGATCAGCTGGGCCCGTGCCGCCGCCCGGCCGGACAGGACGCCGGACGCCAACGCCTCCTTGTCGATCGCCAGTGCCAGGGCCCGGCGCACCTTCTCGTCCTGCAGCGGCCCGGCGGTGGCGTTCAGACCGAGGAAGGTGACGCCGTTGGACTCCATCGATTCGGCGCGCACGTCGGGGTTGCCCGCCAGGCTGTCCACCTGGTTCGGCGCGATCAGGGCAAGATCAAGACTGCCGGACAGCACGCCGTTCAGCCGGGCGTCCTCGTCGGCGACGGTCTGGAACGTGATCTTGTCCAGCGGCGGGCGCGGTCCCCAGTAGTCGTCGTTGCGGACCATGACGTAGCTGACGCCCTTGGTCCAGCTCTCGAACCGGTACGGCCCGCTCCCGACCGGCGCCTTGGCGAACTCCTCGGACCCGAGCTCGGCGTACACCTCCTTCGGGACGATCGACACCGAGGTGGTCACGGACGGGAACGGCGAGAACGGGGTCTTCAGGTGGAACACCACGGTGGTGTCGTCGGTCGCCTCGACCGACTTCAGCGGCTGCATGTAGGAGCGTGGGCCGGACTCGGGGTTGGCCAAGATCGTTTGGTACGTGTACGCGACGTCCGCCGCGGTGAGCGGATCGCCGTTGTGGAACGTCACGCCGGTGCGGACGGTGAACGTCCACGTCTTCAGATCGTCGCTGGACTTCCATTCGGTCGCCAGCCGCGGCGTGATCTTGCCGTCGTTGTCGAGCACGGTGAGGCTGTCGTACAGGTTGTAGTAGTAGCTGTAGCCGGCCAGCGAACCGTCCATCACGGGATCGGGGGAGTTGGCGGGCTCGGTGACCTGGCCGAGGACGATCTCGGTCACCGCCGGCCCCGAAGCGGAGGTGGTGCCGCCACAGGCGGACAGGGTCAGCGAAGCGGCCAGGAGCGCGGTCGCGATGGCGGCGGGAGCTCCGCGAAGACGTCGTACGGACATGACTCTCCTCATGCTGGGTCGGGCGCTGGTGCGGGGTTGAGACAGGCGGCCGCGTGAGCATCTCTGGTCAGCACGGGGACGATCGTCGAGCAGGTCTCGATCACGTGGGAACACCGGGTCCGGAAGCTGCAGCCACTCGGCGGATCGGCCGGATCGGGCAGCTCGCCGACGATGCCGGGCGTGGTCGGCCGACGTGCGTGCGGGTCGGGAACCGGCACCGAGGCCAGCAGTGCCCGCGTGTACGGGTGCCGGGGCTGGTCGAAGACCTCGTCCCGCGGACCGAGTTCGACCAGCCGGCCGAGGTGCATCACCGCCACCCGGCTGGCGATGTGCCGGACCACCGTCAGATCGTGGGCGATGAACAGATAGGACAGGCCCAGTTCTTCCTGCAGGTCGACGAGCAGATTGAGCACCTGGGCCTGGACCGACACGTCCAGCGCTGAGACCGGCTCGTCGAGGACCAGCACCTCGGGGTTGGTTGCGAGCGCACGGGCGATGCCGATCCGCTGCCGCTGGCCGCCGGAGAACTCGCGGGGCAGTTTGCGGAGCGCATCGGTGCCGAGCCCGACCAGGCCGAGCAGTTCGGTGACCCGGGCGGGCGTGTAGCCGCGAACGATCCGCAGCGGCTCGGCCACGATGTCGTGGGCGGTGAGGTGCGGATTCAGGGACGAGAACGGGTCCTGGAACACCAGCTGGATCCGGGTGCGCAAGGCGCGCCTGGCGGTCGCGTCCGCGGTCCGGAGGTCCTGCCCGAGCACCCGGACCGAGCCGCGCCTGATCGGATTGAGCCCGAACAGCGTGCGCACCAGGGTGGACTTGCCGCACCCGGACTCGCCGACCAGGCCGAGCGTCTCGCCCCGGCCGACGGTGAGGGTGACCCCGTCGACGGCGCGGACCCGGTGCCGGCGCAGCCCGCGCCGGGTTGTGAACTCGACGTGCAGGTCGTCGATCTCGATGACCGGCGGGTTCACGGTACTCATCGGGACGCTCCTTCGGGCCAGCAGGCGACCGAGCGGGTCGCGGTCAACTCGACCAGGGTTGGCACGTCGGCCGAGCACCGCTCCGACCTTGCCGGGTGCTCGCAGCGAGGGGCGAACGGGCAGCCCGCGGGGCGGGCGGAGGGCGCGGGTGGGGCGCCGGGGATGGCGTACGCACGCCGGCCGATCCGTTGTCGGGTGAGCAGGCTGGCCAGCAGCCCGGCGGAGTAGGGGTGCCGCGGGTCGTCGAAGAGATCCCAGACGGTTCCCTGCTCGACGATCCGGCCCGCGTACATCACCGCGATCCGATCGGCGACCTGGGCCACCAGACCAAGATCATGAGTGATCATGATCATCGCGGCGCCGGTGGCCTCCCGGCGGCGGGCGAGGACGTCGATCACCTGGGCCTGCACGGTGACGTCGAGCGCGGTGGTGGGTTCGTCGGCCAGCAGAACGGACGGGTTGTTGGCCATCGCCATGCCGATCACCGCCCGCTGCCGCATGCCGCCCGACCACTGGTGCGGGTAGCTGCGAGCCCGTACCCCGGGATTGGCGATGCCCACCTCGTCGAGCAGCTCCCGTACCTGAAGGTCGGCCTCGGCCCGGCCGAGGCCGGGCCGGTGCGCGAGGATGGCCCGCCGCAATTCGCTGCCGACCCGTTTCACCGGGTTCAGCGCGGTCATCGGGTCCTGGAACACCATCGAGATGTCCTTGCCCCGCAGCGGCCGCAGCTCGCGGTCGGAGAGCCCGATCAACTCGCGGCCGCGGTAGCGGATGCTGCCCGACAGCACCGTCAACGGCGTCGGCAGCAGTCCGAGGACGGCCAGCAGCGTCAGGCTCTTGCCGGAACCGGACTCGCCGACGATGCACAGGGTCTCGCCCGCGGCGAGGTCGAAACTGACCTGCTCGACCGGCGTGATGCGGTCCTCGCCGGTGCCGGTCCCGATCGTGAGGTCACGGACCTCGAGCAGCGGCTCAGCCATGCCGGGCCGCCGTCTCGGAGGTGAAGCGCTGGCTGAACAGGTTCATCCCGGCCACGACCAGGAAGATCATCGTGCCCGGCACGACCGCCTGCCAGACGTTCTGGCGCAGGTACTTCTGACTCTCGCTGATCATGGAACCCCAGCTCGGCGTGGGTGCCTGGATGCCCAGGCCCAGATAGTCGAAGGACGACATCAGCAAGATCACCTGACCGAGATCGGTGCTGGCGAGGATGAGGATCTGGGACAGCACCCCGGGGAGTACGTGTACCCGGAGGATGTGCGGTGTGCCGGCACCGAGGAGCTTCGGCGCCAGCACGAAGTCACGCTCCCGTAGCGATCGCGCGGCGGTGCGAGCCACCCGGGCATAGCCGACCCAGTAGGTGACGGACAGGACGGTCACCATCAACATCACGCCGGGGCCGAAGGTCGCCGAGAGCGCGATCAGAACCAAGATCACCGGGAGCGCGAGCTGGATGTCGGCGACGGCCATCAGGAGGTTGTCCAGCCGCCCGCCGAAGTAGCCGGCCACCGTTCCGATGATCAAGCCGATCACGGCGTTGGCGACGATGATGGCGAGAACGATCAGCAGCGTCACGCGGCCGGCCAGGGCGAGCCGGCTCGCCGTGTCCCGGCCCAGGCTGTCGGTGCCGAGCAGATGCTCCGGGTGCTGGCCGGGCCTGAGCAGGATCATCGTCAGGTCCTGGCCGTACGGGTCGTAGAGCGGCAACAGGGGGACGATGATCACGTACCCGATGACGACGAGCATCATCGTGGCGCCGATCCAGGGCAGCGGACTCGGTCGGCCACGCCGAGCGGGTCGGCCGCGGGACCGGCCGGAACTGGTGGCGGTGGCGCCGGACGACGGCAGGATCGCTGCGGTCACGCGAGCCTCGCTCTCGGGTCGAGGACGCCCTGCAGCAGGTCGACCAGGAGATTGGCCAGGATGAACAGGATCGCGACCATGATCAGACCGGCCTGCACCACGGGGAAGTCACGGGCGTAGACGGAGTTGACGATCAGCTGGCCGAGGCCGGGCCAGGCGAACACGTTCTCCACCAGGACCAGACCGCCGAGGAAACTGCCCAGGTTGATTCCGGCGACGGTCATCACCGGCAACGCCGCGTTCGGCAGGATCGCCGACAGCACCACGCGGGCCGAGCCGTCGCCGCGGGCCCGAGCCGTGCGGACGTAGTCGGCGAGGCGCTCTTCGTTCATCGCGTTGTCGAGCAGCCTGACGTACACGACGAATTGTGCCGACCCGATCGTCAGGGCCGGCATGATCACCGACAGTGGTGATCCGCTGCCCAGGGAAGGGAGCAGGTGAAGTCCGACCGAGAGGATGATCACCAGCAGTAGTCCGAAGAAGAAGTCGGGGACGGACCCGCGGATCGACCCCGCGGCGAGCATCAGCGAGCGGAGCAGCCGGCTGCCGGTCAGCTGGATGATCAAGGTCGCCGCGAAGGCGAGCACCAGGCCGATCGCCAGGCCGGTGGCGCCCAGGTGCAACGAGGACGGCAGCCGTTCCCACACGAGGGCCATCGACGACTGTCCGGTCTGCCGGTAGGAGTCGCCGAAGTCTCCCCGCAGCAGCCCGACCAGGTAGCCGACGTACTGCTCGGCATAGGGCCGGTCGAAGCCGAGCTTCGCGTTCAGCGCGTCGATCTGCTCCCTCGTCGCCTGCTCGGGGAGCAACTGGACCGCGGGACTGCCGGCCAGCCGGCCGAAGACGAACGCAATGGTGACGATCGCGAAGATCGTCACCATCGCCTGGGCCAGGCGGCGGGCCAGATAGATCGCCATGAATCCCCCGTCGATGAAACGATGTGTTCGCACAGCCTTGCCGTGAAATGTTGCGTTCATCGCCGGAGTTCGTAACGGTCCCGTGAACCGCCCTCCTAGGTCACGGCCGGAACTGCCGTCGCTTGTGCGGCAGCGGCGGGGCGTACGGACCTGCCTTGCTGGTGGACTTTCCGAGCCGTACCAACACTTCGGCGACGCCGATGGCGGCGGAAACGCCTTCGACCACCGGCACCCCGAGGATGTCCTCGACCGCTCGATCCAGCCCGGCCATGCCCGCGCAGCCGAGCACGAGCACGTCCGCCCCGTCCTCGATCAGCGGCCGGCCACGTTCGGCGAGCGTCCGGGCCGTCGCAGCGAGGTCGGCATGCAGCCCGAGCACGGGCAGATCGCAATGGGTCACCGCGACGCAGCGGGACGAAAGTCCGGCGGTGGTCAGGCTGTCCGTGATTCCGGCGACCGTGCTGGCCAGGGTGGTGACGACACCGAACCGGTGACCGAGCAGGCAGGCGAGTTGCGCGGAGGCCTCGGTGATGTCGACGACGGGGATCGTCAGCAGCTGCCGCGCGCCCTCGCGGCCGTGTTCACCGTAGCCGGCGAGCACCACGGCGTCGGCCCCACGCGTGTCGGAGTTGAGCAGGTCGAGCACCGCGGCGGCACTGAGGAAGCTGTCCAGGTAGCCCTCGGCCGACTCCACCCCCCACTCGGGCTGTACGGCCTCGACGGTGGTCCCTTCCGCGGCGGCTTGGCGGGCGGCGATCCCGATGGTGCGGGTGGTCGCTGCGGAGGTGTTGCAGTTGACGACCAAGATCTTCATCCGGTGCTCCTGAGTCAGGCGATGATGGCGCCCCAACGTGGACCGGACTGCGACAGTCCGGTCTGGTCGGGATGATCAGCTGGCGGCCAGGGCCAAGGCCCGGCTGACCAGTTCATGATCATGTTCAGGTGCTCCGATCAGGGACACGCCCACGGGCGCCGGTCCCTGCGGCGTGGTCACCAGGAGCCAGGGCGCCGAGACCGCCGGCAGACCGCCGATCGCCGCGACGGTCGTCAACCGCAGGGTCGTCGTCCGAACCTCATCGAGCTCGGGTCCCGAGACGGCGCGGGACGGAGCCGGGCCGGGTGTCGTCGGCAGCGCGAGCAGCCCGTCGTCGACGCAGGACCGGATCCGCGCTCGAAGTTGGGTCAACCGGGACCGGGCGGCGTCCTCCTGCTCCGGCGTGATCGCGGAGGCGGCCTCGAACCGGGCCGCGACGGCGGCTCCGAGCGCTCCGGGATGGGCTTCGACCCAGGCGCCATGGGTGCGCCAGGCCTCGGCGCCCTGGATCACGCGGAACGTGTCGAACCAGTCGGCGGTGTCGCCGAGCCGGACCTCGACCACCTCGGCGACCCGCCCGCGGGCTCGTACCGCTGCGATCCAGTCCTCGAAGGCCGCGCGAGTAGCCGGTGAGATCGTGTCGATCAACTCGGTCGGCAGCAGCAGGCGCGGCGCCGCGGATCCGCTGTGGGCACCGGTGCCGAGCATTCCGGCCGTGACCCGAGCGAGTGTGGCCCCGTCGCGGGTCAGCCAACCAACCGTGTCGAAGGACGGGGCCAGGGGCAGCAGCCCCTCCCGGGAAACCAGGCCATGCGTTGTCCGCAGACCCCAGAGACCCTGGTACGAAGCCGGCACCCGGACCGATCCGGCGGTGTCCGTCGCGAGCCCGAGGTCGACCTGGCCGGCGGCGACCGCGCTGGCCGGTCCACTGGACGAGCCGCCGGGCAACCCGCCGGGTAGCGCGCCGTTGGGCGGCGTCCCGTAGTGCGCGTCCGTTCCGGTGATGCTGTAGGCGAACTCGTCCGTTCGTGCGATGCCGGCGACCGATACCCCGGCCCGGAGCAGGTCGGCCACAGCCGGCGCCGTGACGTCCTCGGCCGGACGTTCGGCGAGGAAGGTGGGATTGCCCGCTCCGACGGCGAACCCGGCGATCGAAAAGAGATCCTTGACGGCGACCGTGAGGCCGGCCAGCGGCCCCTCCGCCGAGCCGCGGATCAGCGGATCGCCGACCACCCGCCAGATCGATCGGTCCAGCGCTGCCGCGCGGCCGGTCACGTGGGCGGCGGTGATCTGCCATCGGCCGCCGATCCGCTGCCACAGTTGGGTTTGCAGCCCGCGACCGCCCCCGCGGAACGCCGATACGGAGACGATGAGTGCTGTGTCAGCGCCGAGCATCCGAGTCTCCATCCCGACGATCTCGCGCGGCGGGATCCCACCACGAGCGCCCCGGAACGCGCTGATCTCCGGATGGCCGACCAGAAGACCGTTGCCATCACCCCGCAACGTCTCGGGGTCGTCGGCGAACGCGGCATCGAGCGCGGCGACATCATCGGCCAGGAGCGCGGCCTCGTACTGGTCAAAGGCCGCCAGCAGGTCTGCCGGGACACCGGGTCGTTCGCTCACCGGACGATCCTGTCGAAGTCGGCCAGCCGGATCCGGGCGTGGACGCCGGACACGATGTCGACGACCTGGGAAATGTCGAAGTCGGTCGCAGCGCTGAGATAGGCGTACGCGAGGTGTTCGGCCATGCCGTACCGCGCCTGCAGTAAGCGAAGAGCCTGCCTGACGCACTGTCGCATCGCCTCATCCAGGTCGACGTCCAGACCGGTCGGAATCAGATAGTCGGGCGTCCGGCCCAGCGGGCCGGTGACCTCGCCGAACTCGGCCCGAGCGACCTCGCGGGGTACGACCTCGAACCGCACCGTCGCGCGCAGCGATCCCTCCAGCGCCGTCAACGCCACCTCGCCATCGCCCTGGGCGAAATGCGGATCTCCGACGTAGGCAAGGGCACCGGGGACCTGGACCGGTAGATAGAGCGTGCTGCCGACCGTGAGCAGGTTGATGTCGAGGTTGCCGCCGTGCGGGCCGGGCGGCACCGAATGAGGGCGTTCGGTGCCGCTGACCGCGACACCCATCGTGCCGAGGAACGGCGCGAGCGGGAATTCGACCACCCGGTCGCCGCCGTCCATGATCGGGAGCAGACCGACGGATCCGGAGTCGCGCGATGCGATCGGCGTGAAGACGCTCACCGACTGCCCGCTGCGGGGCAGTTCTCCCGGCAGCGCTCCTTTGCCGTGCCGGTTGGAGATCACGCCGTACGGAACCCGAGGGACGAGTTCCAGCACGGACAGGGCGAGCAGATCACCGGGCTCGGCGCCCTCGATCCGGATCGGGCCCGTGATCACATGGGGGCCGTCCCGGTCGGGATCGTGCGGCACCTTGGCGGCGATCATGATCGCGTCGTCCAGGACATCGTCCGCGGCGACGCCATGGCCGGCGAAGAAGGTGATCGGGTCCCGTCCCTGATCTTCGAGGATGCCCTCGTGGCTGACGGTGTCGATGATCACCGTCGTGCCCGGCTCGATGGTGAGCACCGGGTCGTCGGCCGCACAGGGCAATCGTCCCCAGAGCACCGTCTCCGGATTCGCCGGAAGGTGGACGGCGGTCAACGTGGCTCTCCTCGAACTGGACTCCGCAGGCTCCCGTCATCTGATCGTAAGCAGATTGCGCCGGGTCGCCGGCCGGGTTTCGCCGCTGTTACGGCTGACCTCGTGGTCCTCGTCCCCCCAGAAACCTTTCGAGCCCATGAGCCCGTGATCATGAATACAGGTCGGAGGCCGTGACCAGGACGAGGGTGGGGTCGGTGTTGGCCTGCTCTTGGATCTCGGGTGTGAAACCAGCGGCGCTGACACACAGCAGCCGGGCCTGATCGGCAGCCGGCATGCCATTCGCTTGTAGCAGTGATCGAACATGCTGGAGTCGCTCTACATGGGCGCGGCCCACAATGTCGCCCCACTTGACTTCACCGATGGCCAGCAGCGGGTCAGGGCCGTTGTCCGCGAATCCGAAGGCTGCGATGTCGAGCTGATGCGAAGTTCGCGCGGTGGGATCGTTGACCACACCTGACCCGACCTGATGGGGTGCGTCGGCGAGGAGGTCCTCTGGCGCGAGGTGCCGAAGCCAATGGCGGGTCAGTTGTTCAAGGTGCGGGCCCAGAACATTCCCGACGAATCGGGGTTGCGCGGTTCGCCATAGCCGTGACGCATCTCTGGTGTGCTCGAGATCCGACCAGATCGGTCGCATCACGGCGTGGTAGAAGCTGATCAGGGGCTCGGCTATCCGGAAGTTCGTCCGGTTGCGGCGGAAGGCGTCGGGCTCGCGTATGACCAGCCCGCAATCCTCCAGCACGGTCAACGGGTGCGCGAGGTCCCCGGCCTTGCGCCCGAGGAAGGATGCGATGTGGCCGCGCGTCGTGTTGCCGGTGGCGATCGCCGCCAGCACGGAATGGTAGAGAGCGGTGTCGCGTAGCTCGGGCTCGTCCGCGAGCAGATAGCGCGCCTCGCGAAACAATGCACTCGTCGGGGAGAGTACGGTGCGCAGGACCCAGGCGTCGAAGTCGTCGGGACCCTGGGGTACGTCGTCGCGGACGAACTCGCGGCGGTACGCGGGAGTGCCTCCGACGATCGCATTCACTTTGAGTGCCGTGACGGGATCGGACATTCCCCAGAACTCGGCGGCGCGCTGGTGGTCCAGGGTCGGAACCACGAGTTCCAGCGTGGCACGGCCTCGTAGGGGAGCGCCGCCACTCAACAACCGGCCCATGAAAGACATCGCGGACCCGCAGAGGAGCAGCCGTGTCCTGCTCTGATCACGTTCTAGACGCAGTGGTGCGAGCGCGTTCTGAATGATGGACGGCAGGCGGGGATTGGCGCGCGCCAGGTAAGGGAACTCGTCGATGACCACTGGTGTCGGGGAGTCGTTGCCGAGGGCGAGCATCGCATCGACGGCTTCGTTCCAGTCGCGGAACGTCAAGGGAGCCGGTACGTCAAGATGATCGGCCAACGCGGCGCCAAGCCGCTGCAGCGATTCGGCGTCGGTCGCTTCCTCGGCTGCGAAGTAGAACCCGCCCGTGGCCTGGCACAAGGCTCGAAGAAGATACGTCTTGCCCTGCCGTCTGCGGCCCGACACGATGCCCAACGATGCGCCGGGCGTCGGGTCCTGCGCGAAGCCGGCAAGGGCAGCCCACTCGCGATCGCGGTCGAACATGTCGTCGGGGCGGGGCAGGTCCGACCGAGGACGGGAAGGCATGATCACCTCTTTCATAGGTGTACTTATGATAACTGTACTTATGAAAGAGCTTTCGGGGTAGTCCCTCCCGCAGGCGTATGGCCTGGTCAGGTGATCAGTTCTCATCCATCGGCGGTGGTTCCAGTACGTCGTACATGGCCTCCAGCGCGTCGTATCGCCACTCCGTCGGCACCCCGGACAGATACCGCAGCAGTGCGGTCGACAGCTTCTCGTCGTCCTTCGTGGCGAGTCCGGGGAAGACCGGCGGGTAGGGCAGGTTGTCGAGATCGGTCCGCTCCGGGTGACTCGGTCCCGGCGCCGCAGCGGCACGCGCCACGTCCTCGATCGACTCGGCCACCGCGTCGAGCTCGCGGATCGCCTGGTCGGCGGCCGCCCGGGGCACGGCCCGCAGCATGGCGACGGCTTCCTCCCCAAGGATGGTCTCGGGCGGAACCCACGCGGTGTGGGCCACGCCGTTCTCGTCGATCCACACGATGCCCACCCTTGCAGGTGCTCAAAAGCTGATGCCACGTCTCGAGACCATGGTCACGTCCGCACACGATGTACTCGAGGCCCAATCTGAGCCTGTAGCCGCGCCGGTGTCCGGCATGCCGGAAGGCATGGCTGCCCGGGGGCAACTGGATCAGGTGAGCAGTCGTCCGCGATCGCGCTGGCGACGAGCAGTCATGGTGCGACCCGCAAAGCCGTGATCCACTGGGACACCGATCAGGTCGAGACCAGCACCGGACCCTGAAACGTCCAAGTCGAGTGCGCCGTGCTGCTCCGAGGGCCCCAAGGATCGTGGCAGCGCGCTCCTCTCCGTGCCACATGCCGGTGCTACTGCGCTCCAGGACGGTCGGCACCGTCTGCGACCCATCCGGTGTCGGTGGCGGCTGTCAGACTTGCGAAGGTTGCTTCCATGAACAAAGCGGGAGGTTCTGGTGAGGAGTGAGTGCGATGGCTCGCGAGAGCACGGAGTTGCTCTGTGGTTACAGATTGAACCTGTACCGACTACTGCGGCACGCGACTTAGGGTTCCGGGAGGCATTGGCTGTGAGGAGAATCAGGGGAGCGCGGCAGCCAGCATCATCTCGGGGGGCGACGCCGAACGGGGGCTGCGGTGACTAATCGGCAGTGGCAAGTTGGGAAGCCCTCGCCCCGACTGGTGCAAACGTATGTGCGAAGGCAGATCCAACAGTTCGGCGCGGACGTATGGGATCGTTACCTTCCTCGGGTGATGGGGAACTTGATGCGTCTCCTAATCAAGCTGTGCGACGGTATCGCCGACGTGCCGAAACAACGGCTAAGAGAGCTGTGGACACTGGGTGAGCTGCGGGCGTCGAAGGTTGTTGTACTCGAGGATATCGATCAGTGCACGCGAGAACGAATATCGCCACAAGTTGCGGCGGCGGAACGATCACTTGAGATTCGATCAAGTTGGATACGCGCTGTTGACGGGCTTCCTGATCGATTCCCGGTGCTGTGGGTGGTACTCGCTGGCACCTACATCGGCATCGGTTGGGCTATGTTTCGCTGGATCGGAGATGGTGCCCCGGCGCCGAAGATCATTCCGCTGGCTGTCCTTCTGCTCGCCCTATTTATTGCCAGTTCTATCATTACTCGCATTCTCTACACTGTGCTGGGTTCTGCGGGTGAACTACTAGCCATGGTGATTCTTCCAGTTGTGTTCGTCGGTCTGGCGCGCAATCCGGGCTGGTGGCAGGAATGGCTCAATCTATGGTTGCAGCAGGTAAATCTTGTCGCTTTGGAAAGCTTCTTCGGCAGCAGTATCAACAATGCACTTGGGATTTCTGCAGCCTTATTCGCCGTGCTCACCATTCATCGACTGGTGGTCTTCGCTGCGCACGCTCGTGGACCGCGAGAGGCTGAGAGCGATCTGGCGTGCGCGCTCCTGTTGAACGGGTTCCTAGATGTCGCTCTCAAACTTCAGGGTCGAACGACCGATTCGCGCGTCAGGGCCGTTCGGCAGGTCAATCCCGAAGGAAGGCGATCGGTTGATACCCGATGCGAGGGTGGATCCGTCATTGACGCTGAGGAAGAGTCGGAACTCGCCGCCGAAGCGGCGGGCATCGGGCTTAGACTCCACATCGCTGACGACAGTCGACTCGGGCTAGTTCAGGAGTTGGAGTCGCTGGCCCGATTCACTGAACGTCAATGGCGTCGCGCTCTGCGCACAGGCGACCCAGCGGTCGACCTTGAGGTGGATCGAATCGCGACCGGGATCGCCTCTCGAATTCGATATTGGAAGACAACCGCAGTGCTCGGGGGTGCCGACCTTGTTCGTATGCGAAAGGCATTCAGTGCGGCTGTAGTTAACATTTCCGACGAAGATTGGAAGGCTATGGCAGTAGCGGTTTCAGACCGCGACTTGGTCGGCCTTAGGATTGTGAATTGGATTCGAAGTATCGCAGCAGCGGTCGTGTTGGTAGGTACAATCACGATCCTGGTCGCAAAGCCATTCGCCTGGGTTGTGGTCGTGCATGAATCCGGAATGGGTAATGTCGTCTTGGTGCTGGCCGTCGCTGCTGCTTCATTTCTCGAACCACGGGTCCGCGATCGCATTGTCGGTCAGATCAATCAGGTGGGCTCCGTCAAGAATGCGTTGGTGTGAGGCAGTCGTCGACGCAAGCGTGCGGAGATGTGCCCGATTACCGAATAGCGAATTCCTGAACTGTCATCCTCGGTTGTTCGTGGCCTATAGTGTCGTGCCTCGTACGCGTCAGAGTTGAGGCTGACCGATGAGTCACCCTCCGCCGGCGGATAGACATGAGCCGCCAGATTGGCCGGTGTCCGGTCACGACTTGTTGGATTCCGGCCGCGGCCCGAGCTTAGCCAGCACCGCTGGTCGCGATACTCAACATCTTCGATAGCCCAGTTAGGGTCTCTGCGGCGGGATCTGGCCGCACTCGCCAATCATCCGGCGCCGGGATCGCCGGAACCGGCGAGGTCCGCTCGCACCCGGTCTGCGGTCTCGAGGGCCAGGGTCTCGCTGAGGCCCAGGTGCCGTTCCGGGTCGAGCAGTTCCTGGACCTCGTCGCGGCTGAGGATCGTCGTGACGGTGGGTTCGGCGGCGAGCACCTGCACGAACGGCTTCCCGGTGCTGGCCGCCTCCGTCGCCGCGCCGTGGACGAGGGAGTGGGCCTCCTGCCGGCCGATCCGCTCGGCCAGCCGCATCATGACGGCCTCGGCCGTGATCAAGCCCCGGGTCAGGTCGAGGTTCTCCCGCATCCGCTGCGGATGGACCCGCAGGCCGCCGAGCAGCTGTTCCAGCCGGTCCAGGATCTCGTCGAGCAGCGACGCGGACCGTTCGAGCGTGTGGTCCATCGTCGCGTAGCGGGCGCCGTCGACCTCGTGCGCCTGGATGGTGGCTTCCACGGCCAGCGGGGCGAGGGCGCGGGCCTCGGCGGCCGCGGTGATGATCGCCATCGACGCCTTGGCGTTGCGTTTCTGCGGCATCGTGGAACTGCCGACATCCGTTGCGGGCAAGGCCTCCTCGACCTCGCAGAACTCGGCCGACATCAGCCGGACCACCTCCTCGGCGATCGACTGCGCCGTCGCGGCGATCAGGGCGAGCAGGTTCACCCACTCGGCGAAATGATCAGCGATCGACCGGGACGGCACCGCCATCGGGGTCAGCCCGATCCGTTCGGCGACCCCGCGCTGGATGTCCGGGCCGAGCCCGCCGAAGGTCGCGAACGTACCGGCCGCGCCGCCCGTCATCGAGACGAAGAGGCGCGGTTCGATCTCGCGCATCCGCTGCCGGTGGCGGAGCAGGATGTCGGCCCAGACCGCGGCCTTGTACCCGAAAGTGATCGGCACGGCGTGCTGGCCGTGGGTGCGGCCCGCCATGGCGGTCCCCGCGTGCGTCTCGGCTAGGTCGGCGAGCACGCCGAGGATGCGCTCGATCCGCGCGGTGAGGATCCCGTGCGCCGCCCGGATGCCGACGGTGTCGCCGGACTGCTGAATGTTCTGGGTCGTGGCCCCCCAGTGCACCCAGCCGCCGTGTTCGGGGCCGACGAGGTCGGCCAGGGCCGCGACGAGCGGGACCATCACGTGGCCGGTGGACTCCTCGGACGCCGCCAGCGCAGCCTCGTCGATCTCGGAGATGTCGGCATGATCGGTGATCGCCGCGGCCGCGTCCGGCGGTACCAGGCCGGCGTCCGCCTCTGCCTGGGCGAGGGCAGCTTCGACCTCGAGCCAGCGCTGCCGTTTGGCCCGGAGGCCGAACAGGTCCGCGATCGATGGTGTCGTCAAGGGGTCACCGCCGGAGTCATGATCGAGTCGTCCTTCGCAGTCTTGGGTTTGTGCTCGATCAGGTTGGCGATCAGCAGCACGACGAAGATCAAAAGGATCTGCAGGGATCCGTACGCGGCGGCGGAGCCCAGGTCGGCCGAGTAGAGGCGGTTGTAGATCTCGACCGACATCGGTGCGTAGCCGGCGGGGTAGACCACGACGGAGGCGACGTACTCGCCGACGCCGTCGATGAACGCGAGCATTGCGCCGGCCAGAACTCCCTTCCACACCAGCGGCATCACCACGGTCAGCAGGGACCGGATCGGCGACGCCCCGAGCGATTGCGCGGCCTCGTCGACCGCCGGGTCGAGGGTGTCGATCGACGCCCCGGTCTCCCGGAAGACGAGCGGTACGTACCGTACGAAATACGCCACCGGCAAGATCAACAGCGATCCGACGAGCACCAGGCCGAGGTTCGACCAGGTGGGTTCGGCGAACGCCGTGACCAGGTTGACGCCGATCACGGTGCCGGGCAGCGCCCACGGCAGCATCACCATGGCGTCCAGCAGTCCTTTGCCTCGCCGGAGCGGCCACCGGGAGATCACCCACGCGGCCGTACCGCCGATGATCACGGCCACGATCGTTGCGTAGAAGGCCATCTGCAGCGACACGTTGATGGGGAACAGCGACTCGGGGTCGGTGAAGATCGAGACGTAGTTCTCGATCGTGTAGCGGCTCGGCAGGATCTCGGTCGTCCAGGACCGGTTCTTGGAGAACGACAGCAGCAGGATCGCCGCGACCGGCGCGATCAAGATCAGCGAGATCAGCGTGCTGCCGACCGCGGCCAACCCGGAGACCCAACCGGTGGTTCGGGTCCGCGTTCGCTGGATGCCCTTCGACAGGCTGCGGTACGTCTGACGCCCCTGGTACCACCGCATCAGGAAGAGGAAGCCGACCGAGACCACCGCGAGCACCGTCGCCTGAGCCGCGGCGAGGGAGTAGTTGCCCCCGGTCCGGGTCGAGACGATCTGCATCGTGAGCGTCTGCACGTTGTAGAGCTGCGGTGCCGTGAACGACGCCATCGACGTCATGAACGTGAGCAGCGCGCCGGCCACCAGGGCGGGGGTCAGCATCGGCAGGACGACGGTCGTCCAGACCTTCCAGCGCGGCGCTCCGAGGTTCGCCGCCGCTTCCTCCAGCGACGTGTCGAGACCGGCGAGCCCGGCGGTGACCGAGAGGTAGAAGAACGGATACATGGTGAGGACGTGGACGAGCATCACCCCGCTCACGCCGGAGACGGCGACGGCACCCGGGTCGACCCCGAGGAGCGCGTGCAACGCCCGCGGGAAGATCCCGGTTTCGTTGTAGAGCAGGGTGAACGACGCCGCGCCGATCAGGGGCGGCAGCGCCAACGGCAGCACCGCGAGAACCTGCAGGATGCGACGCCCCGGGAAGTCGAACCGGGTGAGCAGGACGCCCAGCGCCGTCCCGACGACCGCGCACAACGCGACCGTGCCGAGGGAGATCCCGACCGAGGCGATCAAGGCCCGCTGGGAACCGCCGGAGAGGAAGCTCGCGTAGTTGTCCGCCGCACCGTCGCCGCCGGCGCTCTGGATCGCCGTCTGCAGCATCGGCAGGACGACGAAGAAGATGATCACGGCGAACACTGGCAGCGCGAGCATGACGACGAACCGCTCGGTCGGCGCGAGCCGTCGCCGACGGCCGGTCGCGGCGACGGCGCTCATTCCGGAATCACCCAGCCGGACCGTGGCTCGACCTCGAGTCCGACCCGGGCTCCCTGCTCGACCTGAAGGTTCGGCGTGGTGACCGTGACGGTCCCGTCGACTCCCTCGAGTTCGACCTCGAGCACCGCGGTCGAACCGAGGAACTCCCGCCGCCGGACCAGGCCGCGCAGCCGTGCCGTCTCGAGCGAGGTGACCAGCAGCGACTCGGGCCGGATCGACAGCTCGACCCGCTTTCCCTTGTCTGCCTGGATTTCCGGGTGCCGACGCGCCTCGAACGACCCGTCGCCCAGCCGGACCTCGGCGGTGCCCGCGGCGAGCCCGACGAGCTCGGCCGGTATGACGTTGCTGCGGCCGATGAAGCGGGCGACGAACGCCGTCGCCGGCTCGGCGTACACCTTCTCCGGCGTATCGATCTGGTGCGCCCGGCCGTCCGCGAGGACGGCGATCCGGTCGCTCATCGCCATCGCCTCGGCCTGGTCGTGCGTGACGTAGATCGCCGTCGTCTCCGCGGCCTGCTGCACGTCGCGGATCTGCATCCGGGTCTCCTCGCGGAGCTTCGCGTCGAGGTTGGAGAGCGGCTCGTCCAGGAGCAGCACCTCCGGCTCGATCACGATCGCCCGGGCGAGCGCGACGCGTTGCTGCTGGCCACCCGAAAGTTGATCAATGCGGCGCTGGCCGTACCCCTCGAGACCCACGCGCTGCAACGCCTTCTCGATCCGCGGCTGGCGGGCCGCCTTCGTGATCTTGCGCAGCTTCAGGCCGTACGCGACGTTGTCCGCCACGCTCAGATGCGGGAACAGGGCATAGTTCTGGAACACCATGCCGATGCCCCGCTTGTGGGCCGGAGTCGTGGTGACATCCCGGTCGGCGAAGCGGATCCTGCCGGACGACGGCGCCACGAAACCGGCGATCATCCGGAGCAGCGTCGACTTGCCGCACCCCGAGGGGCCGAGCAGGGTGAAGAACTCACCCTGCTCGACCGTGAAGTCCACGCTAACGGTCGGAACGGCCGTGGCGGACTCCTGGTAGGTCTTGCTGATCTGGTCCAGGTGGATGGGGATCACGATGGTTCAGCCTTGGTTCTTGATGTTCTCGAGCCAGTGATCGATCCACTCCCGCTCGTGCTCGGTGGCGGCTGCGCGGTTGTACTCGAATTCCTTGCGGGTCAGGCCTTTCAGCCACTCGGGTTCGTTCGCGAGCTCGATCGTCGGGATCTGGTACGCGTTGTTGGCCAGCCATTCCTGGGTCTCGGTGCTGAACAGGAACTTCGCGAACGCCTCGGCGCCCTCGGGGTTCTTGCCGCCCTTGATCTTGGCCACGCCGTCGGTGTTGATCGGCGAACCGGAGGTCGGCTCGAGGATGGCGAACGTCGCGCCCTCCTTGGCCTGGGCCAGGATGTCCTGCTGGTTCCACAGCGTGATCGCGGCTTCCTGCCGCTCCAGCCGGAGATAGAGATCCTCCGGATTCGCCGCGTAGTCCTTCGTGTTCGCGTCGAGTGCCTTGAGCCAGGCGTAGCCGCGGTCGGGCTTCCCGTCCTCCTCGTAGAACCGGTCGATCATGGCCGAGTAGATCGCCCGCATCGTCCCGGAGGCGGCGACATCGCGGATGAGGATCTTGTCCTTGTACTTCGGGTCCAGCAGATCGTCCCAGTCCTTGGGCATCTCGTCTGCGGTGATCATCTCCGTGTTGTACGCGAACAGCTGCAACTGGAGCTGCTCGGCCACCCACTTGTCGTCGTCGTACTGGTACTCGTCGTCGATGATCTTGAGTACGTCGTCGCTCCACGGCTCGATCAGGTCCTCGTCGGCCGCCGGGCCGAACAGCGAGGAGGTACCGCCCCACCAGACGTCGGCCTGCACGTTCGCCTTCTCGGCGCGGACCCGGTCGGCGACCTCGGCGGCGCCCAGCGTGACGAGCTGGACGTCGTAGCCGGACGCCTCCTCGAACCGCGGGATGATCTCGTCGGTGATTGCCGACGGGCGCGGTGAGTAGATGGTGACGGTGCCCTTGGAATCACCGTCGGCGCCGGCGCCGGGTTGCTGCAGACCACAGCCGGCGAGGGCCAGGCCGATCGCGGCGACCCCTGCGACGGCCGTTGCGAGCTTGCGCGTCATCTCCATGTGCCTTCCTTGGCCGGTTGATGGATCGATCCACCACCGTGGTGGACCGATCCACCATAACAGCATCGTGTGGAAGGTCGTCAGTTCGGCAGCGTGACCCGATAGGGCTGAGCGGACGGATGGGGGCCACACGATTCGCGGACCATCAGCGAGGGCTGAGGCCGTCTCGACTCGACCTCGGCGCCGGTCTCGATCGCGGTCACCAGCGACTCGGCGGCGAGCTGCCCGAGCTCGTCGGCATTGACGGCGAGGGTCGTCAGCGCCGGTTGCCAGTACGCGGAGGCGTCGACACCGTCGTAACCGATCACCCGCACCGAACCCGGTTCTCCGGGCGCGGACATCCCGAGGTCGCGCAAGGCGCGTGCGGCGCCGAGCGCGATGAGATCACCATGGCCGATCAGGCCGTCGAACGTGATCTTGTCCTGGACCAGCCCGGCCGTCATCCGGTAGCCGCCGGCGCTCGTCGTCTCGCCTTCGATGACCGTCAGCCGAGCCTCGTCGGGCCACTCCTTCAGCGCACGGCGCACGCCGGCCACCCGCTCGAGATGGATCGAGATCCCGGGATTGCTGCCGATGTAGGCGAGGTCGCGGCAGCCGTGCTCGAGCAGGTGCTGCGCCGCGACGTACGCGCCGTGCTCGTTGTCGATGCCCACGTACGGATGCTCGATGCCGGGGATCCACCGGCTGACGAACAGGTTGGGCACCCCCCAGTCCTCGAGCAGGTCGATCAGGCTCTGATCACTTCCCGTCGCCGGCACGATGACGAGGCCGTCGACGTTGTGCTCGCGCAGCGTGCCGAGAGCGCGTTCCTGGCGTTCCAGTTGATCCATCGTCGAGACGACGAAGAGCGTGTAGCCCGCTTCGGTGAAGGCCTGTTCCAGGCCGACCAGGAGCTCGCCGAAATGTGCTCGGTGGATATTGGTGATGACGACTCCGACGGTGCGCGAGGAGCTGCCACGCAGCGACCCGGCCGCCCGGTTGTAGACGTAGCCGAGCTCTTCCATGACGGCGAACACGCGATCGCGCGTCTCCTGGGATGCGCGGCCCGTCCCGCGGACCAGGTTGGAGGCCGTCGTTCGCGAGACGCCGGCCCGATCCGCGACGTCGCGCAGCGTGACCCTCTTCTTCGACACCGGATCAACGTATCTCGCGGGCGGCGATTCCGCGCTGTCCGCCGGCCAGGTGCCCATGACCGCGCGGCACCGAACCGCAGTCGATCTTGATCACCGCGGGCTGGCGTCGACCATGATCGTCTTCTCCGTACGGGTTGGTGCGGACCTCAAGATCACGCAGGGGTGCGATGGACGCGATCGACGCGCAGCGTCCAGAGGTCGTACGTGGTCGTGACGGTGTCCCGGTCGCCGATGCTGTAGGCGATGCGGTTCCGGCCGGAGAACTGCACGTCGGTCGGGAGCGGCCCTTCGAGCGGGCCGCTGTAGACGAGTGACTCCTGGCGCAGGGGGCCGCTGCCGTTGCGCAGCCAGATCTCCGGTCTCCGATCGACGGACCAGTGTCGCCACACCACGACCAGCTCGTGGCCGGTACTCGCCTTCGTCGACCGGACATCTTCAAGTCGGTCAGTGAAGATGGCCCCGACGGCCAGCATCGCCCCGACCAGCACCAGGCCGAGGACGCCCGCAGCCACGGCCGTACCGATGCGAGCGGCCACGGGCCAGCGGGCCAGCGCGAAGATCACGGCCAGGGCCACGAAGAACGCGGCAAGGCCGACGGCGGCCAGCTCCAGGCTGTGGGTCAGGTGGAAGGGGCCGGCCAGGGCGACGCCGGCGACGCCTGCACCCGCCAGGCCGATCGCCGCCGCGATCACGAAGGCAGGCCGCCGCGAGCCTGCCCGGCGGGCCCGTTTCGGGTCGGTCATGACGTCCTACGGCACGCCGGGTGATCATGCCGTCGACGGCGCAGTTGACCTTGTCGCAATCTGGTCACCTTCTGCTCCCCAACTCGAGATCGCCGACCCCCGCAGGTCGGCCTGATCCAGGAGCCTAGGGAGTGGCCGGCCGAGATGGCACCGGATCGACGGTGCCGAATGGTTATGGGCCCATCAGTGAGGCCGGATCGAGCGGGGGACAGCTCGTTCGGAGGTGGGCGGGCGGCGCGTCGGTGCGGTGCTCGGGTTACGGTGAAGCCGAACTGTCCGGGTGTCGGTCCAGGTCGCCGAAGACATGATCACGGTCCACGGGTTCCAAGATCAGCTTCTCGAGTCGGCACCCGAGGAGGACCGGCGACGTCGTCACGTTCCGCAGCACGTAAGGAGTCGAGCTTGACCGACAGCCAGGCTGAGGCCGATGCCGGCTACGGCTATTCGCTGGAGGAGTTGTCGGCGGTCGGCGCGCCCTCCGTACCCGACGACTTCGCGGAGTTCTGGACCGCGCGGCATCGGGTGGCGCGGGCCGTCGACACCGCGCCGATCATGAGGCCGAGCGCCGATCCCGCACCTTCCGGCGTCGTCCTGTACGACATCGAGTTCACCTCGACCGACGGGTTGCGGCTGGGCGGCTGGCTCAGCCTGCCCGCCGACGGACCGGTCGAGCGCGGCCTCGTGGTCGGTCACGGGTACGGCGGCCGGTCGGCACCGGAGTTGGAGGTGCCGGTCGACCGGGCCGCGGTGCTGTTCCCGACCGCGCGCGGGCTGCCGGTCCGCGGCTCGCAGCCGGACATCCCGGAGGGCGGCCGGCTGCACGTCCTGCACGGCATCGAGAGCCGCGACCACTATGTCCATGGCGGGTGCGTGGACGACTACTGGTGCGCGACCAGCGCGCTGCTCCAACTCGTCCCGGAATCGGCGAGCCGGATCGACTACCTGGGCGGCAGTTTCGGCGGCGGCATCGGTGCGCTCGCCCTGCCGTGGGACGACCGGATCAGCGCCGCCTGTCTCATGGTGCCGAGCTTCGGGAACCATCCGTTGCGGGTCACCCTGCCCTGTTCCGGCAGCGGCGAGTCGGTACGGCTGACGGCGCAGGAGCGTCCCGAGGTCCTCGACGTGCTGCAGTACTTCGATGCCGCAACGGCGGCCGGCTTCATCACCATCCCGACCCACGTCGGGCTGGCCCTCGCCGACCCGGCCGTTCCGCCGCCGGGCCAGTTTGCGGTGTACAACGCCCTGGCCGGGAAGCGGGAACGGTTCCTGCTCACCGCCGGGCACATGGAATATCCGGGCCAGGTCGAGGAGCGCCAGGCGCTGCTGGACGCCCAGCGCAGGTTCCTGTCCTGATCAACTGAGGAGGAGTCGTGAACCGGTCTCGACCGAACGTCCTGGTGATCATGACCGATCAGCAGTCGGCGACCGCGATGAGCTGTGCCGGCAACACCGAACTGAGCACGCCCGCGATCGATTCGCTGGCCCGGGCCGGGGTGCGCTTCGAGCAGGCGTACTGCACCAGTCCGCTGTGTACGCCCTCGCGCGCGTCCATGATCACGGGGCGGCTGCCGTCCGCGCTCGGCGTGAACGACAACCTCGAGCTCGTGCCGGAGTCCTTCCCGACCGACACGCTCGGACGGCTCTTCGCCGATGCCGGGTACGACTGCGCGTACGCGGGCAAGTGGCATGTCCCGGGGATTCCGCACGAGGGCGCTCGCTCCGACACCGAAGCAAGATCGACAAGCGGGTTCGAAGAGATCTTCGCCGGCACCCATCAGGGACTCGCGCAAGCCTGCGCCGGCTACCTGTCCGCAGCCGAACGGCAGGACGCCCCGTTCCTGCTCGTCGCGTCGTTCAACGAGCCGCACGGGATCTGCGAGTGGGCCCGGAGTCAGGCGCCGCCTTCGGGCGAGGTCCCCGATCCCGACTGGCGTGATCTTCCGCTGCTGCCGCCGAACTTCGCGGCGGGCACCGAGGAACCCGAGGCGCTGCGACAGGTCCAGCAGTTCGCCTGGATGGTGCATCCGACCCAGCAGTGGGACGAGGAGCGGTGGCGCCGGTACCGGTACGCCTATCAACGGCTGTGCGAGCGGGTTGACGCCGAGATCGCGACGCTGCTGGCGGGGCTGGACGCCTCGGGGCTCCGCGAGAACACCTTGATCATCTTCACCTCGGATCACGGCGACATGCAGGGCGCGCACCGGTGGAACCAGAAGAAGGTCCTGTATCAGGAGGCGGCCGGCGTGCCGTTCATCGTCGTCCCGCCGGGAGGGGAGAACGCCGGCCGAACCAGCGGCGCACTCGTCTCGGTCGGACTCGACCTGCTTCCCACGCTGTGCGACTACGCCGGGATCGAACCGGCCGGGGCCGCGCCCGGCCGGAGCGTACGGCCTCTGGTCGAGGGCGATCCCTCGGCCCGGGCACCGTGGCGGGAGCAGGTGGTGGTGGAGACGGAGTGGACGTTCCCCGGCCTGATGCCGCCGCCCGCGATGTCGACGCTGCTGGCGCGTCTGGTCCGGACTGAACGCTATGCGTACCTGTGCCATTCCTGGGGACTGCACCGGGAGCAGCTGTTCGATCTTGAACGAGACCCCGGGCAGTTGATCAATCTCGCCACCAGCGGCCGACATCAGCAGGTGCTGAATGATCATCGACACCGGCTGCGAGAGCACTGCGCCACCGGCGCGGACAGCCGCTTCGCACGTCACGTCCCGGGCGACGGAGTCCCACCCCGCTGACCCTTGAACTCCTATCTCTATATAGCTAGAGTTACTGCATGGAGCCTCTGCCGCGGCTGACACCGGCCACGATCGACGTCTTGACGGTCCTGCTGGACGAGCCGGCACAGGTCTGGGGCCTGGCGATCGTCAAGGCCAGCCAGCGACCGGCCGGCAGCGTCTACCCGATCCTCGAGCGCCTCGAGCGCCTCGGCTGGGTCACCTCGGTGTGGGAGACGGACGATGCCAGGCCCGGGCCGCGTCGCCGGTACTACGCACTCACCCCCGATGGCCGGGTGGCAGCCATCGCAGCCGTCGCCCGGATGCGCGCGAAGGAGAAGCGCGCGCAGGGCTGGTCGAAGGTGGCCGAGGCATGAGCGCGGTCAGCGCCGGAGTCCGGTTCGCCGTCCGCGCCCTGCCACCCGCGCTGCGCCGGCGCTATCAGGAGGAGTGGGAAGCTGATCTTGCCGGGGCGCGGGAACTCGGGATCTCTCCCGGGATGGTGTTGGTCGGGGCGGTCGGCACGGTGCTGGCCGTCGACCGGACCGATCCCATGATCACCGGAGTGCCGCGTTGGGTGCTCCGGCAGCGTCGCGGGCGATGGGCGGTGGCCCTTCTTCTGGCTGCAGCCCTGGTGTCCGCCGGCAGCTATCTGTTCGGGTACCAGGCCGGGTCGTTGCTCGGCGTCAGCCTGTCCGTGATCATGACGACGTTCGGGCTGGCGGGCTGCTGGATGTTGATCAGTGCCTTCCGGATCCCGCCGGCCGGCCGGCGACCCTCCCCGCCCGGCACCTCCGCAGTGATCATCAGGAAGCCGGCCCCGGGGTCGGAGCGGTGGGGGTACGGCGTCGGGTTCGGCCTGGCAACACTCGCGGTGGCGACCCTCGGCCTGCTCGACATCGCCGTCTGGGGCCCGCTGGCCAAGGTGCCCGGCTCGTCGCTGGGCGAGATCTACGCGGCCATGGCCGCGGCCGGCGAAGGGACCGGGGTGGTCTGGCTCATCGGCTGGGTGATCATCGCCGCATGCGGGGTCGTCGGCTACCTGGTGCTCTGCGGCCGGGCGGGACGGTCCGCATCGCTGACCCGGCGCAGGCTGCTGGCGCTCGGGCTGTTGCTGGTCGGCGGAACCGTTGTGGTTGGTGGATTCGCCGGGTTCGCGATGGGCATGGGTCTGGCCGACACGTTCAGCCTCGACGGCGGAGTCGAGGCGCCGACCGGCCCGGCGCTGCGACTGATCGGCCTACTCGCGCTGAGCTGCGGAATCGTCCTCGGCCTGACGGATCGATCGGCGCGACGATGATCGATCGCGATCTGGTGCTGGACGGTCTCGCCGAGTTGGCCGACTCGGTCCATCAGGAGCAGGCCTGGGCCGGGCCGGACTCCGGTGCGAGGGACGCCTTCGCCGCCTGCACCCGGAAGCTGTTCGACGACAGCGGCCTCAGTGCGGCCCTGGGGCCGGTCTGGTTCTTCGGCCGGGGGAGGCCGTTCCGGCCCGTGGTGTTCAGCCGGAAGATCGACATCGCGCTGCGCATGCTGCGTACGCTCACGAAGATCATCGGGGATCGGCCGCTCGGCGATCTGCTGGACGATCCCCGGCTCCAGGGGTGCCGACAGTCCGCAACGTGGATCCTGGAACAGCTCCGACTCCAGCCGGCGTCCTGACCGGTCGGTGATCACTCACGCTTCCGTATAGCAGCTGAGCCGGTAGCCGTCCGGATCGTCGAACTCGAAGTAGGCGACCACTCCGGGGACGTCGACCAGTTCGTCGACCGCGATGCCCAGGTTGATCAGCCGGGTCCGTTCCGCCCGTACGTCGGGAACGCCGAACCGGACGACCGTGTTGCCCGGAGCGGGGTCGCCCTGACCGAGCTGCAGCCAGGTTCCGCCGAGGTCGTACTCGACCACGGTCTCGACCGGCCGAAGGTCCGGGTCGCCGAGTTCGAGTACGCGTTCGTACCAGCGGGTCGATCGGTCGAGGTCGCTGACGGACCGGCCGACCGTGACACCGGTGAGCTTCATGCTGCCTCCTCAGGTTGATGTCCCTGGGACGAACGGCCTGGCCCGAAATCGACAGCGCCAAGCCCGATCTCCGAAACTTGATCTTGGTCCGTCCGTCAGCGCGGGTGTGCCGTTGCCGGAACAGAGCCACGTGGGCCTGAACTGTTTTAGTCCTCGACATTGGTGCATTTGTGCTGTTCTGTTCGGTTTTCGTGATGTCCTGACACGGATCAGCTAAATCGGTACAGTGACGATCGTGCACAGCGGCGTGCCCAGGCATCTGCCCGCGCAAGCCGCTGACAGCTCGTTCTCCACCGGGAGGCAGGCATGTCCGATCAGCCCCGCTCGATGTCCCGCAAGACCTTTCTCACCGTCGGAGGCGCGGGTCTGGCCGCGCTGCTGGTTCCGCACGGGCACCCGGCGTCCGCCGCCGCCGAACCGGGCCGGGCCGACTTCCCGAAGCCCGGTTCCGGTGGCATCCCGCCGGGCCCGTCGACGTACGGCTGGAATGCGGCCGACGTCCTGGCCTTCGATCCGGCGGCCGTGCCCTGGGCCGAGCATCTTCGGTGCACGATTCCGCGCGCCGAGCGCATTGCGCCGTTCGCGCCCACCCAGGCGCATCCGGATCTCGATCCCGAGGTGCAGCTGTCCACCCTCACCATGGACGACACCGGCAGCATCTACGAGGCACGGAATCAGCCCATCGGACTGGAGTCGCAGACCTACACCCAGCGGTACTGGGCCTACATCGACATCTGGGGCACCTGGCACGGCCAGGTGCTGAAGACCGTGTCCGACAAGATCATCACCACGCCCGGCGCGCCCGGCAGGGACTACGGCGTGATCGACATCCCCAATCCGGGCTGGACCGAGGCGGCCCACAAGAACGGCGCCCGAGCGATCGGCGGCTGGTTCTGGCCCCGGTCCTCGATGAAGTTCGACGAGTTCCTGGTCCAGCGCGAGGACGGCAGCTTCCCGATCGCGGACAAACTGATCGAGATCAAGCGCTACTTCGGCTTCGACGGGCTCTTCATCAATCAGGAAGCTTCGATCACCGCGAAGCAGGTCGGGAAGCTCAAGGGCCTGTTCGCGTACCTCAAATCGGTCGACCCCGACTTCTACCTCCAGTGGTACGACGCCGTGCTGCCCGACTCGGGCTACCTGAACTATCAAGATCAACTCAACGAGAACAACCTGCCGTGGCTCGGCTCGCCCGACGAACGCCTGATGGATTCGATCTTCATCAACTACGCCTGGCCGTACGTCGACCGGGACCTGTCCAAGAGCGCCGCGGCGGCCAAGAAGGCCGGCTTCGATCCGCGACGGGTCGGCTTCGCCGGCGTCGAACACCAGCAGGGCGGCTTCAACCCGGGGGAGTGCTTCGGGGACTACGCGGCGCCCGGCAAGCCCGGGCCGCTGTCGGTCGCGCTCTTCGTCGACACCAGTATCTGGTCGGCCGGCTTCGCGCAGGGAAAGATCTTCACGATCGAGGGGAGGGCGACCTTCCGGGACTACGAGCAAAAGTTCTGGTCCGGGCCGACCGGCAACCCGACCACCTCCGGCCGGCTCGAGCCGCGGAAGCCGCCGTACCGGAGGGACATTCTGAACTACCGGCGTTGGGACGGGATCGCCCATTCGATCGTCGAACGATCTCCCTACGGCGAGCTGCCGATCGTCACGACCTTCAACATCGGCGTCGGCTCCGGCTTCTGGCTGGACGGCGAACGGGTCCGGGAGACGGGCTGGGACAACATGGGCTGCGCCGATCGTGCGCTGACCTGGCAGTACTGGATCGACGGTGATCTTTCGGTACGACTCGACGAGACGATCGCGTACGAGGGCGGGCACAGTCTGGCCGTCGACGGCGCCGGAGTGCTGCACCTGTTCAAGACCGACCTCCGGCAGGACCGGGCGACCAAGATCGAGATCCGGGCCCAAGGGCTGCGGAACGTCGAGCTGGGCCTGACCTGGTCGGATCGCCCGGACCGGATCGACTGGCGACGGCTGCGTCGTACCGGCTCCGGCTGGGAGGGCTGGGTCGGCAACCTGCCACGGACGGAGGGGTCCATCGCCCGCGTCTCACTGCGGGTCGACGGAACCGGCCAGCTGGGAAGGGTGGCCCTCGTTCCGGCCGGCTCGCCCGGTGACCGGCCCGGGCTGGTCACCGGATTCACGGTGCAGGACGAGGGCGCGGCGCCCGACGGCCGTCGCCATCTCTCGTTCCGCTGGCAGGCGCGGTCGGACGCCTGGGCCTACGACGTGCTGCAGACCGGTGAGCGGGTGACCTGGCTCGGGCGCGTCCATCGCGACGTCTTCTTCGCGGAGGCGGTCGATCTCGCGGCCGGGAAGTCCTTTGCGCTGGTCCCGATCTTCGTCGACGGCGGACGGGGCGAAGAGAGCTCGACCCGGCTCGCTGAGGCCGGGCCCCCGCCTCGCGGGTGATCACCGAGTGTGCGCCGCGCACCGGATTCCGTCGGGGGAGACCGGTGCGCGGCGCCTTTCTGCTCAGGTCCGGTTCGGCGCCAGGACCTTGATCGTCTGTACCGGATCGCCGTAGCTGTCGAACTGGGGCCGGAAGTCGTCCACCGCATCGGGCAGTGGGAAGCCGTTCCAGTTCTTCGTCGTCCACAGAACTTGAGCGCCGAGTCCCTGGTACGGAATCACCGGCGCGGAATCGCCGAAGATGACCTGAAGCCTGCGGATGAGGTCGGCGGTCTTGTCGAGGTCGTCGCGGGGAATCTCCTTCAGGTCGTGCAGGAGTTCGTTGCCCTCGTCGCTGATCGGCCACAGGCCCTGGTTGCCGTACCCCATGGCCTGTTTGGCCGGGTCCAGATTCTCCAGGAGATAGGCCTGGTACGTGTTGTACGGCGAACCGTTGAACGTGGTGCCGAAGATGACCAGCCGGTACTTGTGCTTTGCGAGGTTGTCGTTGAACGTTTTGTCGGACAGGCCGTTGTATTTCACGTCGACGCCCAGCACCTGTTTCCACTGACTGCAGAGGACCGGCCCCGCCACGATGTCCTCCTTCTCGTTCAGGTTCACGTCGAGCGTCAGCGGGTACTTTTTACCGTCCTTGGTCAGGACTCCGTCTTCGACGGCGTAGCCGGACTCCGCGAGTGCGGCCTTGGCCGAGTCGACGTTCTGAACCATCGGCTTGTCATAGGGCGCAGTCAGCATGTTCGCGAAGAGGAGTGGACTCAGCCCGGCGGCGGTCGGGATTTCGTAGCCCGTGTTGATCGAGGCCTGGATGACGGTGGGGTCGACGGCGTCTCGAAACGCGATGCGCAGTTGTTCGTTGTCGAAGGGCGCCGTGGAGCACTGGAACTGCACGCCACGCGTGGACCCGCTGGGATAGACGTGGTAGGCGTTGGCCGGGTCCATGCCGGTGAAGGTCTTGGCCACGCCCGGGCCGCCCCCCATGGCCCAGTCGATGTCGCCCTTGGTGATGGCCGACTGAACATTGGCCGGCGTGCCGTGCGGCACGATCTCGATCTTCTTGACGCCCTCGATTCGCCCGCCCCAATAGTCGTCACGCACCTCGAGGGTGATGCGTTGTGGCGAATAGGTGGACAAGCGGCAGGGGCCGGTGCCCACCGGTTTCTTGTCCTGGAATTTGCCGCGATCCTCCTGTTTCGCATACACGTGCTGCGGCAGGATCGGATAGTAGAGCGCGAGATTCGTGTCCTGCTGGGTGTTGGGAAAGTTGTATTCACACACCACCGTGAAATCGTCGGTCTGGTACACCTTCTTCCGGAGAAAGGTCGTCGCGTCGCCGGCCTTCGGCGGGCCGAACACCTCGTTGTAGCTGTAGACGACGTCCTCCGCGTCGAACCGCTCACCGTCACTCCAGGTCACGTCCTGCCGGAGTTTGTACGTGGCGGTCTTCCCGTCCGCCGAATACTTCACGCTCTCGCCGAGCACCGGAGCGAGCGTGCCGCCCTCCTTGTTGGTGATGCGGAATAGCGGCTCCCAGATCAGGCCGACGGCCGGCGCGGCGCCGCCCGCCGAGATGTAGATGTTCCAGTTCTCGACGAACTGGTTGGTGCCGGAATCCTGGCCTGGGGTGGGATTGGCACCCAGCGTAATGATGCCCTCGCGAGCCTTCGCGGAGCCGGACTGCTGGACGGCACCCTCGCAGCCGACCAGGGCGAGCCCGGTGCCGGCGGTGATCGTGGCGAGGAACGCCCTGCGGCTGATCTCAGACATGCTGAGCCTCCTTGGGAATGGGTGGATAGTGATCGTCACCGGGCATGCTCGGTGTGGAAGAGACTTCGTCCGGAACCCTTGTAGCGGGCCGGATCCGGTGCCGCCGCGAGCAGCCGGCGGGTGTAGGGATGTTGCGGATCGTTGATCAACTTCTCGGTCGGGCCGGACTCGACGATGCGGCCGCGGTACATCACATACATGCGGTCGGACGCGTACCGAGCGCTGGCGATGTCGTGCGTGATGAAGAGGGAACTCAGGTCCTCGGTGTCACGCAGCCGCCGCAGCAGGTTGAGCACGTCGAGGCGCATCGAGGCGTCCAGCATGGAGGTCGGCTCGTCGGCCAGCAGCAGCCGCGGCCGTACCGCGAGTGCTCGGGCGATGGCGACGCGCTGTCGCTGCCCGCCCGACAGATCCGAGGGGTAGCGGTGCAGGAAGTCCGCCGCGGGGGTCAGGTTCACCTTCTCCAGCAGTTCGATCAAGATCCTGCGCTTGTCGCTGCTGCTCGGCCGGCGGACGCCGACGGTGCCCGCGTCCGAGGAGTTGATCTTGTGCAGGTCCAGCATCCGGCCGAGGATGTGGTCGATCCGCTTCAGCGAGTTCAGCGAGTTGAACGGGTCCTGATAGATCATCTGGACCTCGCGGTAGTACGCGCGGTTGCGCCGGCCCCGGTGCTGCAGCGGTCGACCGCGGAACCGGATCTCGCCCGAGGACGGACGGTGCAACAGGGCGAACATCCGGGCCAGGCTCGACTTGCCGGACCCGCTCTCGCCGACCAGGGCGACGATCTCGCCGCTGCCGATCTCCAGGTCGACGTCGTCGACCGCCGTGACCGCGGTCGCGCCGCTGGTGAAGAGAAGTCTGACCCCGCGGGCCTCCAGCAGTGGCTCAGTCATCGCTGCCCGCCGTTTCGGAGACTCGCTGTTCGGACTGCGGTGATCGTTGCGCGACATGGCAGGCCACCAGCTCGGAGCCGACCTGCTTCAGTTCCGGCATGACCCTGGTGCAGAGCTCCTCGGCCAGCGGGCAGCGGGGTGCGAAGGCGCAGCCGGGTGGCAGGGCCCGGAGATCGGGCGGCGTCCCGGCGATTCCGGTCATCGGCCGGAGCGGCTCGCGCAACGGCGGGAAGGCGTCCCGGAGCCCGCGTGTGTACGGATGCAGGGCCCCGTCGTGGATCCGTTCGGGCGTTCCGACCTCGACCACCCGGCCCGCGTACATGATCGCGATCCGGTCGGCGATCTCCAGCAACAACGAGAGATCATGGGTGACGAACAGGACCGCGAACCCGTTGTCGCGCTGCAAGGTGAGCATCTTGTCCAGCAGCTCGCGCTGCATCAGCACATCCACTGCAGTGGTGGGCTCGTCCATCAGGATCAGGGACGGATCGCAGGCCAGTGCCAACGCGATCAAGGACCGTTGCTGCATCCCGCCGGACAGCTCGTGCGGGTACGCCGAGAGCCGGTCGGCCGGCATGCCGACGAGTTCCAGCAGTTCCTCGGCCCGGTTCACCGCCGCCTCCTGGGTCAGGCCGCGGCTGTTCTTCTTGATCACGTCGAGGAACTGGGCCTGCAGCCGGGCCACCGGATTGAGGCAGGCCATCGCCGACTGCATCACGATCGAGATGTCCGTCCACCGGTAGTCGGAGAGCTCGTCCTCGGTCAGGGAGGTCAGGTCGACCGGGCGCTCCCCGGGCCGGGCGAACAGGATCTGCCCGCCGGCCGTGACCGCGGGATCGCGCTGCAGCCGTCCGACCGCCGCCAGCAGCGTCGACTTCCCGCTGCCGGACTCGCCGGCGATGCCGATGATCTCGCCGGGCCGGATCGACAGGCTGACGTCGGCGCAGGCGGTGACCGGTCCGTCCTCGGTGACGTAGTCGACGAACAAGTGCTCGACCTGGAGGATCGCTTCATGATCGTTCATCGGCTCGGCTCCGGTACTGGGCGGCGTGGGTTGAGCCGTACCTGCTCCCGGTAGCGTCGCGTCAGGGCTCGCCGCTTCGAACTGAGCGTCGGGTTGGTCACCTCGTCCAGTCCGAAGTTGATCAAGGTCGTGGCGAAGCCGATCATGGCGATCGCCAGGCCGGGCGGCAGGAACCACCACCACAGTCCCGTGTAGAGCGCGTTCTGCGACATGGCGTACTGGATCATCAGGCCCCAGCTCGGTTCGGCCGCGTCCCCGATGCCGAGGAAGGCGATGGCCGCCTGGAAGGTGATGCCGGCCGAGACCAGGCGCAACACCATGGGCGAGATCACGCCGAACAGGTGGGGCACCAGTTCGCTGAAGATGATCCGCCAGCCGGACTCGCCGGCCGTGGTGAGTGCCGTCGTGAACTGGCGGCTGCGGAGGGAGAGCGCCTGCGCGCGAATGGCCCGGGCGCCGCCCGACCATTCCAGCAGCCCGATGATGATCGCGACCGTCAACAGATTGGCGCTGGGGAAGATCGCCGCGACCATGAAGAGGATCGCGAACGTCGGCGTGGTGTTGAAGACCAGGATGAAGGCGTTGATCGCGCGGTCGACCCAGCCGCCGCAGTAGCCGGCCAGCAGCCCGGTGACCAGTGCGATCGCGGTGCCGACCAACGCCGAGACGGCACCGACGAAGATCGACGACCTGGTGCCGTGGATCATCCACACCAGGGCGTCCTGGCCCGAACTCGTCGTGCCGAGCAGGTGGGCCGGGCTCGGCGGCATGCCCAGGGCCTGCGGATCGATGTCCAGCGGCTCGATGCGCAGCACCTCGCTGGTGAACAACGGCCCGAAGACGGCGACCAGGACGAAGACGGCCAGGATGCCGACCCCGATCTGAACTCGGCGTACCCGAAGGAAGCGGCGCGGCACGTCAGGACTCCTGGATCCGGGGGTCGAGCAGGGTGTAGACCGAGTCGGCCAGGAAGTTGAACACGAGCGTGATCGCGATGATGATCAACATGATTCCCTGGATGACCGGGTAGTCCCGTTCCGTGTTCGCGGCGCCCAGCAGGCCGCCGACCCCCGGGTAGACGAAGACGCTCTCGGCCAGCACCACCGAGGTGAGGGTGAAGCCGATCGCCTGGGCCAATCCGGTGAAGTTCGGCAGGATCGCGTTTCGCGCGGCGTAACGGGTGCGGACCTGAGTGGGCGACAGTCCCTTCGCCCGGGCCAACTGGACATAGTCCTCGTTCACGGTCGTGATCATCATGTTGCGCATCGTGAACATCCAGTTGGCGAAGCCGACGATGATCAGGGTGGTCAGCGGGAGGATGCTGTAGATCAGGACGCTGAGCAGGAAGGTCGGGTTGAGCAGGTTGATCTCGAGCTCGGTGTTGTAGGCGCCCGCGGCCGGCAGCCAGCCGTGCTGGTAGGCCACGAACCAGACCAGGAGCAGCCCGAGGAAGAACGGCGGGATGTTGTTCACGAACATGGCGACCGGGGTGAGGACCGTGTCGAACCTTCCGCCGGGGCGCCAGCCCAGCCGGGCCCCGGCGACGGTGCCGATCACCCAGCCCAGCACGGTCGACGCCAGCCCGAGGTAGACGGTCCAGGGGATGGCCTTGCCGACCAGGTCGACCACCGGTACCGGGTAGTACTGGATCGAGAGACCGAGGTTCCCTTGCAGGGTCTCCCCGAGGTAGCGACTGAACTGGTTCAGTAGCCCTTCTTCCGGGTTGCCGTACCGAGCGAAGATCGACTGCAGCTCCAGCGGACCGGGCGGCCGCCCGGTCTTGGCGGTGACGTTCTGGATCATCTGCTGGGCCGGGTCGCCGGGGATCAGCCGGGGCAGCATGAAGTTCAGAACCAAGGACAGGAAGGCAACTGCGGCGTAGCTGAGGGCACGCAGGCCGAGGAATCGCAGCGCCCACAAGGTGCGCGGGCGCGACGAGGATTGAGCTTTTGGGTCCGCAGCCGTCGTGCCGCTGTCGTTCGTCGTTGACAACAGAGATCGCCTTCCTCGGTCCAGCTCGCTGAGGTTGACGCGAGCGTACACTGAACCGAGTTAGTAAAGTTGGGTTTATCCCGTTGTTACCTGGCCGGCGAGGCCGGGCCAGGATGACGGGAGGGGTACCGGCTCAGCCGGCGTCGACGACGGCAGTGCTCTGCCGGACCACCAGTCGCGGGGTCGGCGCCTGCACGCGCGGCAGGGTCGCCGTACCGGCCATCACCTCGAGCAGGGTGGCGGCGACCAGGTTGCCGAGGGCGAAGGTGTCCCGGGTCAGTGCGCTGAGGGCGGGGTGCATGCGCTGGGTCAGCACGGAGTCGTCGAACGACACGATGGACACCTGCTCGGGCACCGAAACGCCCATCTCCATCGCGACGCCGAGCCCGGCGACGGCCATCACGTCGCTGTCGTAGATCATCGCGGTCGGTCGCTGCCGGGAGGCCAGGATGCTGCGGGTGGCGGTCGCGCCCTCGGCGTCGCTGAAGTCGGTGTGCACGGTGGTGATCTCCAGGCGGCGCCCCTTCGCGAGCGACCGGATCGCGTTGTCGCGGGCCTGGGTGTGCAGGAACTCCGGCTTGCCGGCGACATGGCCGATGCGACGGTGACCGAGGGCCACCAGGTATTCGACGATCGACGACATGGCGGCATGATCATCAACCCAGACCGAGGGCAGCTTCAGTCCGTCATCGCCGCCGATCACCACCGCGGGCAGATCGAGCTTGGCCAGCATGGGGAAGCGCGGATCGTGGGCACGCACGTCGGTGATCACGAGACCGTGCACCCGATCCTCGGACGCCCATTGCCGGTAGACCTCGATCTCCGACTGGAGGTCTTCCACGATCAGCAGCTGGAGGCCGATCGCGTCGGTGGACAGCGTGCTCTGCAGGCCGGAGATCAACTGGGCGAAGAACGGCTCGACCCCGAGGGTCCGGGCGGGGCGGGCGAACACCAGTCCCACCATGTCGAAGCGATTGCGGTTGAGGGCCTGGGCCGCCCGGAGCGGTCGCCAGTTGAGTTCGTCGGCGACCTGGAGAATGCGCTCGCGGGTCGCCTCGCTCAACCCGTCCTTGCCGTTGAGTGCAAAGGAAACGGCGGTCTTGGAGACCCCGGCGCGAGCAGCGATGTCCCCGATCGTGGGCCGGGGCGCGACCGGTCGCGACCTCGCCATCCTCGTCCTCCGCTCCTTGATCCGAGACCGCTACAGAACGGCCGGCGGTCTCGGCCCTGGCATCCCCGAGCTTCAGCACTGAACCCACTCGGCAAGGCCGCCAGCTGGGACCTTGTGTCACGGCGTCCGGCGAGGGTACGACGGTCGCACTCGGCAGCCCTCTCCGCCGCCGGTTTGACGTTAACTACTTTAGCTGAGCCGCCGGAGCGCGCCAATGCCCACACCCGGGGTGGCGGCGTGTCGAGCCGGGGCCGGCCGGGATCCGGGTCGCCGGCGGCGACCTTGACGGGTCGATTGCGCCAGGTCGAAACCGGAACGTATCGTCTGGCTGGTCGGGCGGTGCGGGACCGAGCCAGCCGTGGCCGAGCCGTGAGGAGGCGTCTCTGTGAGGTCGACAGCCCGGGCACGCCGACTCGTCGGCATCGTCCGGATGGTGACCGGAGTCGTCGCTGCCCTGTGTCTGGGGCTGCACGTGTTCTCGCTGCATCACGAGTCCGGCTCCATGATCACGGACGGCGAAACCGGTCTGGTGACGTCCGCGGCCGAACTCGTGGACGACGACCTCGACGGCCTGGCCGGCTGCGGGATCGCCCTGGCGGGAGCGTGTCTGCTCACGTTCGCCGTGGCACGGTCCCGGCAACTCGGCCGGCGGGTTCTCGCGGGCCGCTCCTGGTCCGCGCGCCGGAGCCTCTCCCGGTCGACCGGCCACGTCCCTGCGCCGAACCGTCGCCGAGCCTTGGGCCTCGTGCAACTCTCCGTGTGCCGTACCTGATCCGGCGTCGCTGAGCGATCGGCGGCACCTCGGACCCGAGGTCCGCTGCCGGCTCGCCGAACACCCATGATCATTTCGGGCCCGGGGCTGCCGTTGCGGGTACGGGCCCGCACTTTCTCGTACGACCAGGGCGGCCCGGATCCGCCGTGGTTCGCCCGCGCCGTCGGTGCGGCGACCATGATCATCGACGGGCTCCGCCGCTCACCGGGCGATGCACTGCCATCGCCCGACCCTTTCCGCCCGTGGCCGCTCGGGCCACGACCCGCTCCCGGCATACCCAGCCATCCCGGCTCCGACTCGCGGAGCCCATGCCCGAAGGAGATCTGCACCGTGACAGGACAGCCGCCGCACCCGACGTACTCCAAGGAACTTTCCCAGCAACAGAACCTGACCGCCGAGCGCCGCCGGCGCAACCGAGTCCTCAGCGCGGTCCTGGCCGCGGTGTTGTTGATCATCGGCGCCCTGATCGCGGTGCCACTGGTACGGGGCGAACTGGCACCGGCCGACCGTCCGGCGGGCCCGGCCGGTCCGGCCGACCCCGGCATCACCGTCCGGGAGGACTCGCACCGGCTGACCGAGGTCCCGGGCAGCACGGTGACGCTGGTCGAGTTCCTCGACTTCGAGTGTGAGGCCTGCGGTGCCGTCTTCCCGGCGATCGAGGAGCTGCGGGCGGCCTACGGCGATCGGGTAACGTTCGTCGTCCGCTACTTCCCGGTGCCGAGCCACGTCAACGCCGAACGCGCCGCACGGGCGGTGGAGGCGGCCGCGCAGCAGGGGCAGTTCGAGCCCATGTACCGGAGGATGTTCGAGACCCAGGCCGGCTGGGGTGAGCAGCAGACCCCGATGGACGCCCGCTTCCGCGGCTACGCCCAGGAACTCGGTCTTGATCTTGAGCAGTGGGACCGCGACTACAGCGCACCCGAGACCCTGGAACGGATCAAGGCCGACGTCAGGGACGGCCAGACCCTCGGAGTGGAAGGAACTCCGACCTTCTTCCTCAACGGGACCAAGCTCGAACCGCGGTCGGTCGACGACCTCACGCGGGCCCTCGAGGAAGCCCTGGCCCGGTGAGCGGCCGACCGATCCGGGACAGGCCGGCTCGCCGGGAGCCCAGCGACGATGCCGAGGCGCGTCGCCGGGCGGCGCTGGCGGTGCGCCGCAACATGATCATCATGAACCTGGCCGCGACCGTGCTGATCATTCTCGTCACGATCATCGCCGTCCAGGTCGCCGGCCGGTGGCACCCGAGCCCGGAACCGGCCCCGGCCGGTCAGACCACGTCGGGTGGCGCACGCTGACGTCGGCCGGCGTGGTGGGCGTCACCGAACCCGCGGCTAACCGGCGCTCCGGTACACCTGGTCGGTCCGAACAGGGACGTCAACGATCGAGGTCCGACGATGACGATGCCGGCGCCACCTGGACGGACTTCAGCCGAATCCGATTCCCGTCCTGATCCGCATTCCCGTCGCGGCTTCGCGGCCCCGAAAGGCCGACAATTCACGGAGCTGTGCGATGTGCGAATTTGTTCGGATGGGGCTGTGGATGGTTAAAGAATCAATGTGGTCAAGTACGGTACGGGTGCGACTCGGAACGACGTACAGGAGTTGTGATGAATGGACTGCGGTGTCGCCTCGGGGGTGACGAGGGGCCAACAGCGAGATGGCGGTGCGAACCCATGGGAACGGAATCGGAACGGGCCCATGGTGTCGATAGGCGGGTGCGGTGAAGGCGCTGTCACCGCGACAGAACGCCATGATGCGCATTGTGCGCCAGAACGGATCGGTGCGGGTCGCGGCCTTGGCGAGCCTGCTCGGCGTCACGTCGATGACGGTCCGCCGTGACCTCGGAGTTCTGGCCGAGGCCGGGCTGGTTGATCGCGTTCACGGCGGGGCCACTCTGCCGCGGCCGGTCGATTCGAGGAAGGCGCCGGCCGTGTCGAGTTCACGGGCCGTCCGGCTCGTCATCGGGATGCTGGTGCCGGAGAAGCTGCCCCAGCATCGAGCCCTGATCCGGGGTGCTCAGTTGGCGGCTCGGGCGATGTCGGCGGAACTGCGGATCGCTGTTTCTCATTACGATTCGGAGCGGGACCGTGAGGAGGTCGGACGGCTGGTCGACGGCAAGGTGGACGGCCTGTTGCTGACTCCGTCCACGGCCCTGCTGCCGGACTCCGATCAGCTGGAGTGGGTCCGCGGTCTCGACATCCCGGCGGTGATCGTCGAACGTCAGCTCGATGTCGCCAGCCGGCTCGACGTGGCCGACTCGGTGTCGACCGATCATGCGCACGGCATCCTGCTCGCGGTACGGCATCTGGTGGAACTCGGGCATCAGCGGATCGGCCTGTTCGCCTCTGATACCCCGACCACTCCCTGGCTGGAACGGGCGCTGCACCTGGCCCGATCGCTCCATCAGCTGCCGACCGACGTACCGCTGAAGCTTGATCATCCGCAGCTCAGCCGGGCGAGCGCCGACGACTATCTGGACGCCGTGACCGAGGAGGGGGTGACCGCCGTGATCGCGCACCCCGACCCGGAGGCGGCGCTGCTGCTGCGACGAGCCACGGCCCGGGGGCTGACGGTGCCCGACGATCTGGCCATGATCGCGTACGACGACATCCTCGCTGAGCTCACCGACGTACCGCTGACCGCGATCGCCCCGCCGTGGTGCGAGGTCGGTCGAGCGGCGGCGATCAGGCTGGCCAAGCGGCTCCGGGAAGGCTCGACGGTCGTGCAGCACACCAAGCTTTCGCCGACGCTGTGCGTACGCAGTTCCACCGTCCCGGCGGATCGGCCGCCGACGGCGAGTTGATCAATCCCCGATCCTTCGGATCACCAGACCCGGGCGCCCTGCCCGCCCCCCTCTCACCTCGGGCAGGGCGCCCCTTTCCCACCGCTAGGTGGGCCGGCCCGGCAGCCCGCAATTGGCCGAGTGCTGCCGGGCCGGCGATCTCACTGTGCATTCCGCAAACGTCGGTCCGGAATTCCCTTCAGCAAGATCACGTCGCAGCGGAATTCCCCGGTATCGAATTCATGATCGCCGTCGATCGGGCGCGGCTGTGCGGCGGAAAGAGGTCGAGTTCCGGGCTGGGGCCCACTTCGGTCGAGAAGGTCGGTAGCGTGAGCGGACATGGAAATACCGTCCGAGGACAGCTTCGCGATTTCGGTCGAACCGTTGCGCGGAGAATTGCGGGCCCACTGTTACCGGATGCTCGGCTCCGATCATGACGCCGACGACGCCGTCCAGGAGACGCTGGTACGGGCCTGGCAGAGCTGGGACCGCTACCAGGAGCGCGGCACGCTCCGGGCCTGGCTCTTCCGGATCGCGACCAACCGGTGTCTGACCCTGCTGGAACGGCGCGGCCGGCGGGAACTGCCCGCCGACCTCACCGACGCGTCGGCGGAGGTCAGCTGGGTGGAGCCGTATCCGGAACACCACCTCTCCTGGACCAGCCGGCTGGATCCGGCGGCCCGGATCGTCGCCCTGGAAAGCGTCGAGCTGGCGTTCATCGCTTCCCTGCAACGACTGTCGCCGTTGCAACGTGCCGTGCTGCTGCTCCGCGATGTGTTGTCCTTCTCGGCGCGGGAGACGGCCGACCTTCTCGACGGATCCACGGCCGCCGTCAACAGTGCGCTGCAACGGGCCCGCGAGGTGGTCCGCCGCGACGCCAGCCAACAGACCGAACTCGCCGACCTCGGAGCCGGTCGGCAGCGGACCCTGGTCGACGACTACGTGGCCGCCTGGGAGGCCTCCGATGTCGACGCCATCGTGGCGATGCTGACCGAGGACGCGAAGTACTCGATGCCGCCGGTCCCCGTCTGGTACGCCGGTCACGCCGGGATCCGTACCTTCCTCCTGGACGGACCGCTGCGGGAACGCTGGCGGCTGCTGCCGGCGCGCGCGAACGGCCAGCTCGCGGTCGCGACCTACCGCTGGCTGGACGGCGCGTTCCGGCCGGCCGGGCTTGATCTGCTCCGGCTGCGCGGCGACCGGATCGCCGAGGTGGTGTCGTTCCTGGAGGCCGACTTCGCCGCCTTCGGACTGCCCGGAGAACTTCCCGGCGAAGAGCGATGACTTCTGCGGTCGGGCCGGGTTCTACCGGTAGCCGAACCCGACAGCCAGAAAGGGCCCGAACCATGAACACCGACGAGCAACAGATCCGAGAACTGATCCAGCATTGGGCGGCGGCGGTCCACGCCGGTGATCTTGCCGGCGTCCTCGCCCAGCACACCGACGACGTGGTGATGTTCGACGTGCCGCCGCCGCACGACGGGGTCCGCGGCATCGACGCCTACGCCGAGACCTGGCCGCCGTTCTTCACCTGGCAGGCCTCCGGGGCGACCTTCGACGTGATCTCCCTCGAGGTCACCGCGGGAACCGACGCGGCGTACGCGGTCGCCCTGCTGCGGTGCGGCATGCCGGGGGAGGACCCGGACCGGCGGCTCAGGCTGACCATCGGCCTGCGAAAGATCGACGGCACCTGGATGATCACCCACGAGCACCATTCCTTTCCGCTCGATGATCAGCCGGACGCCGGCGAGGGCGAGATCCGGGAGCTGCACGACCGGTGGTTCGCCGCCTCGGCCGCTCGTGATCTTGACGCGACCATGGCCGTGATCGCGCCGACGGTCGTCTCGTACGAGCACTCCGTGCCGCTGCAGTACACGGATGTCGACGCGATCCGGGAGGAGTGCCGTACCGGCTTCGAACAGGCCCGCGGCGACTTCGACTGGAGCATCCCCGATCTCCAGATCCTGGTGCGTGGCGACCTGGCGGTCGCCTGGGGTCTCAATCGGATGGCGGACACCGTCGACGGAGTCGAGTCCGTCCGCTGGTCCCGAGGCACCCGGGTCTTCCAGAAGCTCGACGGGAGCTGGCTGATGGTGCACCAACACGTCTCCTTCCCCTTCCGGCCGGCCACCGGCCAGGCGGCGCTGGACCTGGTTCCCTGAGCCGAACTCCCGGGGGTACGGCCTCCGTCAACGGGGGCGGTCGCGCACCCGGGCCCGCAGGCCGTCGATGAGCAGGTCGAGGCCGAAGCTGAATTGGTCCACCGACCCGACGGCCGGCATCGCGTCGGCCGGCAGGCGGTGCTCGCTCGAGTCCCGTACGGCCTGGGCGGCTTCCGACCAGCGATCATCCCGCCGGCCCTGGGTGGCCACGGCCATCGCGATCGCACTGGACAGGTAGGCGATCAGGACCTGGCTCGCCGCGACCGTCTGGCGGTCGTCGAGGCCGGCCTGGCGCAGCGCCTCGATCAGGACCCGGCCGATCCGCAGACCGTGCGGACCCAGCGGCGGCCGGGCGGCGATGTGGGGTGCGATGCCCGGATGGGCCAGGGCCGCGCGGCGGGTCTCGGTGAGCAGGCTCCGCAGGCGATCCTCCCAAGGGTCATGATCATCGGGCAGCGCCAGGTCGGCCAGCGCAAGATCGGCGACGGCGTCGAGCAGCGCGACCCGATTGGCGAAGTGGCGGTAGAGCGCCATCGGGTCACAGCCGAGTTGCGCGGCGATCCTCCGAATCGCCATCGCCTCCGGCCCCTCCTGATCTCCGAGCTTCAGTGCGCTGGCGGCGATCGAGGCGGGGGACAGGGTGCCCCGGACCGTTCCCTTCGGCTGGCTCTTGACCATGGGCCGGAGTCTACGCCGTAGACATCCGCTCCCGATCCTGTCTACAGTGTAGACATGACCCGTTTCGTCGCCCTGGTTCCGCGGGGCATCGCAGGCATCCTGGCGGCGTTCATGGCCGCCTACTTCGTGACCGACAACTTCGGCGGCACTTCGGTGCTCCGGCTGAGCAACCCGTTCCTGATCCCCGACCTGCTGATCGTTCTGCTGCTCGGGATCGCGGCCCTGCTGCCGTCTCGTCCGGGACGGCCGATGCTGATCTTCTCGCTGGCCTGGTCGGCCGCTGTGTGGACGGTGTCGTTGGCGCACCTGATCATGGCCGGTCAGGTGGCCCGCGGCCTCGGGCATCTGGGAATGATCTTGCCCGCAGTGATCGCGGCCGTTCTGGTGATCATGATGCAAGCCCGGCAACGGCCGGACCGGGAGACGCCCGACAGGTCGGCCGCGACGGCCTCCTCATCGCCCTAGCTGCCGGTGGGCCGATCCGCGACCTAGGCTTCGTCGGTCGACGTTCGGGCGCGGGTGACCGCCCGGCTGACCGCGGCGTGAACCCGGCGGACCAGCGGGACGTGGATGCGGTGGGCGCCGGCCCGGACCAGATCCCGGGCCCGCTTGTTCAGCAGGCGTCGATCGAGTTCCGGGTGGACGAGCAGGTGCAGCAGGGCGCCGCTGGCGTGCAACAGCATGATCAGGACCAGGGTGCGCCAGTCCGGGTCGTCGCGTTCGGAGACGGCCCGTTGCACCCTGCGCCGGATGGGTTGTTCGGGACCGCCGCCGGTGGTGGCTGAACGGCGAGCGGAACGCCGGCCGAACGCCTTCGGGTCGGGCTCGGTGATGGTGCCGGCGGACACCAGGCGGTCGACGAGCTGCCGGTAGAGCCGGGTGCCCTCCCGGCCCGTGCTCATCGCATGGATCAGGCTGTTGATCTTCTGGTCGGGCTTCTCGGCGATCGTCGTGAGTGTCTGGTCGAGCAGGGCGTCACCGGTGAGCGTGGCGTCATGCAGGACGACGCGGCGGCGGCGGAGCAGGCCGACGGAATCGGGGGTGAGGGTGATCCGTCCGAGCAACGCCAGTTCGGCGACCAGAGCGCCGGCCAGGGCGGGCATCAACTGGCCCCGGCCGATCGGACGTTTCCCCGAACTGTCGTTGAGGCAAATCACCAGGATTTCCTCAGCGATCAGCATGATTCACGGTATTCGGTTTCTGAGTGGACGTGCCACCTTTTGCCATGCGTGGCCATGAGTAGAGGCGATTCTCTACCTACTCCAGGGTGATCCATACCCCGCGTGGCGGTCCAGACCCTGTCTCACGGATCGACGACGGTTCCGTGCCCGACGAGGGGTCGGACGGTCGGGACCGGAAGATCATCGATCCCGTAGACGGCCCGCCGATGCTGCGTGTACGCGTGCACCAGGGCTCCGTGCACGGACGCGTCGGCGCCGAGCAGCCCGCCGACGACGGGCAGGGCGAGTGGCAGGCCGATGACCCGGTGCAGGTCGTGCCGCAGCGGGTCGATCACCCGGTCGCGAGCGAGGGAGAGCCCGCCGCCGATGATGATCATCGCCGGGTCGACCGTCATCGCCACCGTCGCGATGCCGCGCGCCAGTGCCCCGATGAACGCGTCGATCTCGGCGTTGGCCTCGGCGTCACCGGCACCGGCGAGCCGGAAGACCTCGGCCGCGGTCGGGGCCCGTCGCCAGGACAGCTGACCGGTCGGCCCACCAAGATCACCGAAGGCCAGGTGCCCGATCTCCCCGGCGGCGTGGTGCACCCCGCGGCGCGGCTTCCCGCCGAGTACGAGGCCCATCGCGATCCGGTTGCCGACCGAGAGGTAGATCAGATCGTCGACCAGCCGCGCCGCGCCGAGGTGGTGTTCGGCGACGGCCGCCAGCCGTACGTCGTTGTCGACGGCGACCGGGCAGCCGAACGCCTCGGACAGTTGGGCGCCGAGGGCCGCCCCGGACCAGTCCGGGATGATCGAGGAAGTGATCACGCGTCCCTCGTCGTTCACCAGGCCGGGCACCGAGACGCCGGCGGCCCGGAGTGCGCTGCGGTCGATACCTTCCTCGGCGAGCAGTTCGGTCACACCATCGACCAGGCCGGACCACCGCTGCGCGGGTCGGGTGATCAGGTCGAAGCCGGTGACGGTCCGCTGGGCGATCACCGTGCCGGCGAGGTCGGCCAGGGCGACCCGGATGCTCGTCGTACCCACGTCGACACCCGCGACGACTCCGGCGTCGGCGGGGAACGCCAGCCGGCGGGCCGGCCGGCCCGCGCCGCGACTCTCCGGCTTCGGGGCGTCGACCACAAGATCAAGAGCGGCGAGCTCGGTCACCGCGTTCTCCACCGCGGTCCGGGACAGCGCCAGCGACCGGGCCAGCCCGGTCACGGACGCCGGGCCGCCGTCGCGGAGCTGGGCCGCCACGCGGGTCAGGGCCGGTGCTGATCCGATCATGCACATCCTCTCCGCCGATTACCACAATACGGTCACCAAACTGTCGCGCAGAACGATGGACGGTTCTCAGGATCCCATTGTCGGCTACGGCAACGTCCGCTAGCGTGATCGCATCATTTATCACACTGTGGTTTCGTAATACGGGGGAATCATGGACGAGTCCGCGGCGGTGCCACCGGTGAACCAGCGACGCGCCTTCCTTTCCGGGATGGGCCTGGCGGCCGTGGGCGGGGGTGTGGTGGCCGCGGCGCTGGCGCCGGCACCCGCAGCGGCCGACACCGAGTCGCTCGCCATCGTCGACACGGTCGGTCAACTGGCCGCGAAGCCGGCCCAGCCCGGTGATCTGGTGATGGCTCGCGGCTATGCCAAGGTCGGCGACGTCTCCGGCCCGCTGCTGTACCGGTCGGTCGCCGACGACCCGCCGGCCGTGAACGGCGGGACGGTGCTGCGTGGCCGTGGTGCCTCGGTCTGGGTCCTGCTGCACGACGGGGTCGTCGACTTCGGCCGGTTCGGCATCGTCGACGACTCCACCCCGGCCGACGACGCGCTGGACGCGATGCTGGCCGATCCGGCGATCCACCGGATCGAGGCGCACACACCGCTCAACTTCACCCGGCGGCACCGCACCAGTCGGTCGACCGTCGAGCTCGACTTCGGTCATCAGTTGATCACCACCCGCGGCATCGAGAACGCGACTGCGGACGACCCGTTCGCCGCGGTGATCTTCTTCCGCGGCAAGGTCACCGACCAGGTCCAGACGGCGGTGCTCAAGGAGAGCGTGCCCGACCTGGCCGACGTCCTGCCGGTGGGTGATTCGTCCTTCTTCTCGGTGGGCGAGTGGTACGCGGCGGAGGTCAATGCCCTGGCCGGCCGGTGGGAGCGGGAGTTGCAACGCCTGCTCCAGGTCACCGAGATCGTCGACGACACGCACATCCGGGTCAACTACAAGATCGGCTGGGACCTCGGGGCGGATCGTTCGATCACCTGGACCCGGGTCGAGCCCGTCCATGACGTACGGGTCGCGAACCTGATCTTCGAGGGCGGCGGTGAAGATCAGTACACCGGCTCCCATCCGGTCGCCTTCGAGTACGCCGTCCGCTGCGACGTCGACAGCGTCGAGGCCACGAAGACATTCTGGCCGGTCGTGATGCGGCGCTGGAACACCCACTTCCGGACGACGAACTGTTCGCTGGCGAACCCGACCTCGGTGACCTGGGGTGGCGCCGGCTATCTGACCCAGCAGATCTACTGCCTGTACGGGTACGTCGCGAACTGCCACACCTCCAACGCGCGGCACCTGAACGACTGGACCGCGAGCGCGTACGGCCTGGTCGAGAACTGTCACGGCGACGGAGATGATCAAGGACCGTTCGTGACGCACGGTCAGTACGAACACGACCTGACCTATGTCGGCAACTCGGGCCTGATCACCTTCGCGAACTCGGGCGCCGCCTGGGGTTCCGCGGCGAAGCGGATCACCGTACGCCAGCACGTCTGTTCCTGGTTCGTGGCGCGGGTGCGGGTGACGGACCTGACCCTCGAGGACGTCCAGGTGATCGGCAAGCCGTCGCTCGCCGGGTCCGGAATGCTCTGGATCAACGCCGACGGCGCGCAACTGCGCGGCTGCACGGCCAGCGGTCCGCTCGTCGTGACCCAGCAGTCGAAGCGGTCCGCCCGGCCGACGGTGATCAGCGACTCGTCCTTCGCCTTCGCGGCCGGGGCGACGCTGACGAACGCCACGGTCACCTCCCCGGTCACGCTGATCGACACCAGGCTCCGCGGTGTCGGCGGCATGATCATCGCCGGGACCGGCGAGGTCACCTTCCGCGGGTGCACCCTGGCCGCCGCCGGGGATGCCGCACCGGTGTCGATCAAGGTCCCGCGGGTCCGGTTCACCGGGTCGACCCTGACCGAGGTCCAGCTCGCGATGGCCGGCGACGAAGATCAACAGCTGGCCGTCGTCGGCGGCAGCACCATGAGCGGCGCCGGCACCGGTATCACCCGGTCGGGCGGTGGCGAGCTCACGGTCGTCCTCGAGGGATCGGAGTTCCGGAGAACGGATCCCGCCGGAACGCATGTCCGCCTGACCGAGGGCACGAATCACTACCGTGCCACGGGATCCCGGTTCACCGGTGGTCGGCTCGAACTCGCCGCCGGCGGCTTCGCGGAGCCGTCAACCCTGATTCAGGTCGGTTGCCTGGAGTCGGGCGTCGAGCGGGCCGGCTTCCCGGCCGACGGCGACCGCGTGTCGACCGCGGGGAGCCTCGCGGTCTGAGCGGTTCATGATCATCTTCGGCCGGCGCTGCCGAAGGCGCCGTCGCGGGCCGCGGCCAGCGTGGCGATGCTGACCTGATCGGCCAGCTCGCCGTCGAGCGGCTCCTCGGAGATCAGCAGCCGGAAGTAGAGCGGTGCCACCAGGAAGTCGATCAGTGCGTGCGGGTCGGTGTCGGCGGCGAGTTCGCCGCGGTCCACCGCCCTGGCCACGATCTTGGTCGAGATGGGCCGGCGGGTCGAGATCAGCAGCTGCTTGATCTGCGCGATCTCGGGCACCCTGATCGCGTCGGAGGACATCGCGGTGCGGGCCACTCCGCCCGCCGGACCGGTGAGCACCTCGACGATTCCGTGCGCGTACGCCTGCAGGTCGGACCGTAGGGAGCCGGTGTCGAGGGCCGGCACCGGGATCTGGGCCAGGTCCCGGACGGCGGCAGCCAGCAGGGCATCGCGGTCGGTCCACCGCCGATAGACGGTCGTCTTGTGCACCCCAGCGCGCGCCGCGATGCGCTCGATCGTCAACGCGGTGTAGCCGCACTCCACGAACTCGGCCAGGGTCGCCTCGAACACGGCGTTCTGGACCCGGGCGCTGCGGCCGCCGGGTCGAGAGCCGCGTGAGGATTCCGCCACGGCGCCAGCATGGCACACCTAAAAGCAACTCAAAGTTGCTTTTAGGATCGGGCTTGATTAGCCTCGGCGCCGCACCTCCGGACCTGCCGGGGGACAGGGGGAAGGAGTCGGGTGAAGATCATCCGTCGTGGACACGTCGTCGCCGTGCTGTTGTTGATCATGGGCGGCATGACCGCGTGCAGTGGCCAGGAGCTCGGGCCGGTCGCCAAGTCGGCCGACGCGCCGTCGGTCGAGAGCGTCACCGCGGAGTACCTGGACCAGGCGTTCCGGGCCGTGTCCGAGAAGGTGGGCGCCGGCCCGGTGCAGGTGACCGACATCAGCATTCAGGAGAGCGGGGTCCAGATCAACGCCGTCAATCCGCAGGCGCCCTCGGAGCTCAATCTCTGGACCTATCAGGACGGCCGGGTGATGGATCCGCGGCCGGTCGACTACGGCGGTGACACGGAGGCGCTGGAACAGAACCTGTTCTCGATGGGCGACGTCGAGATCGCGACCGTCGTCGCCCTGATCAAGGAAGCACCCGCGGCGAGCAAGATCGATTCGGCGCGCACCGTGAACGTGGAGATCTCTCGCGGCCTCCCGATCACCGAGGACATCGAGATCAACGTTGCGGTCGCCAGCGAACGTGACCAGAAGCAGGTCCGGGCGAATCTCTCCGGCAAGATCATCAAGGTGTTGTGACCTCTCGGTCGTCTCCGGACCCGCGTTGCGGACCCGGGCGTACCCTGGCCGGGTGAACAGCCTTCCGGTCCGGTACCGCAGATGAGACGGTCGGCGACCCCCTGGCTGGTGCTGGGGGTCGCGGCAGTGACGGCGGCGGTGTGGGTCGCCAACCGCGCCTATCGGGAGGTCCGCGACTGGGGCGCCGAACCGGCCGAGCTGGTTCGTGATCTTCCCGGCGACGACCTGCTTCCGGACGCGGAGTTCGCCCGGACCAGAGCTGTCAACATCGATGCCTCGAGCGAGCTCGTCTGGCGCTGGCTGATGCGCTCCGGCAGGCCCCGCGGCGGCTGGCTGCGGGGCCGCTGGCTGGGTCAGTTCGACGGGTACGCCCTGACGCTCGCACTGATCGAGCCGCCGCGGGTCCTGGTGCTGTGGCAGGGCGGGGCCGGGCAGCCGTGGGATCTGACCTGGGCGTTCATGATCATTGACGCGCCGGGCGGTTGGCGCCGGCTGGTGATCCGGACCCGGGCCCGGGCTCACCCGGGCCTGCTGGGGCGGATCTGGCTCACCGCGTTCCGGCTGCTGGATCCGCTGACCGTGGCGGCGACGCGGCGGATGCTGCTGGACGTCAAGTACGAGGCCGAGGCGTCGCGGCTGGACCCGCTCAACGGCTGATCGTCCGGGCGCTCGCGGTCGCGGCGTGACCGTATTGCAACCCGGAGTCGCGAAATCCCTTTGCCGTCAGCGATTCAGGGCGGCGGTGTCGAAGATCAAGATGTCGGTGGTGATCCTGCCGTCGACGACGGTCAGGTGGTCCGCGGCCCGGATCGTGCCGAACGGTCCGGTCAGCATCTCGTACACCACGACGGCGCCGTGCTCGTCGCCGTAGCGCGCGGTCACCTGGACGGCCTCGACCAGTCCGGCGAACTCGGCGATGCCGGCGACGACCTGGTCGCGCCCGGCGAGCCGTACCCGCGGGCTCTCGAAGACGACGTCGTCGGCCAGGCATTCGGTGAGGGTCGTCAGGTCCCGTCGGCCGAATGCCTCGATGAACCTGACCGCGACCTCGATCGGCGCCGTGGGATCCGCCATGTCTCCTCCTGTGAACTCGAATGGGTGCTGCGCTCGAGGATGGAGACCTGTCCGGGGCGCGGAAGTCATCGGCGCGTGGGACGACCGTGCTGCCTGATCAGGCGGCGCGGTGCTCCAGCTCCGAGATCAGGCTGTCCTCGCCGACGAAGACGGCCCGGCCCTGCCGCACCGCTTCGGTGATCCGTTTGATCATCTTCGGCTTGTCCGCCCGTACCGCGGCGACCCAGTCCATCGGTGCACCCGACTCCGGGTCGGCGTCGACACCCCAGTCGGCGATCTCGACCAGTACCGGGATCAGTCGGAGCCCGGGTTCGGTCAGGTGGTACGCCACTCGCCGGCGGTCCGACGGATCCTTGTCCTTGCTGAGGATCCCGGCCGCGACCAGCTGCTCCAGTCGGCTCGAGAGCACGCTCGGCGCGATCGCCTCCTCGGAGGCCAGGAACTCGTTGAAGGTGTGCTTGCCGAAGTAGACGATGTCGCGCACCAGCAGCAGGGTCCACGGGTCGCCGAACGTCTCCAGTCCGAAGTTGATCGGGCAGTGCGACTTGCCACTCGATCGCTTCATCAGAACCACCTCCGGGAGGGCTTGACTACGATCATCATAGCGATTAATTTAACTATCGTCATCATAGTGATTAATCGAAGACCTCAGGAGCACGAGATGAGCGCCACTGACATCGACACCGAGGGCACCGGGCCGTCGCCGGCCGCCGCGGCCCGGCTGAGCCTGGCTGACCCGGCCGTGCGGATCTTCCTCAAGCTGCTGGCGAACGTGTTGCCCGTGTCGGTGATCAACCTCTCGATGTGGTTCGCCGTCACGTTCTTCGTCTACCTGGAGACCAGGTCGGTCTTCGCCACCGGCGTCATCGCCGGCATCTTTCTGGTCAGCACGGCGGGCACCGGGATCTTCTTCGGCGGCATCGTGGACCATCACCGCAAGAAGGCGGTGATGCAGGCCTCGGCGGCGATCTCGCTGGGGCTGTACGCCGCCGGGCTGATCTTCTACCTGGCGACCCCGGCGCAGACCTGGAAGGATCCGGCCGATCCTCGGGTCTGGGTGCTGGTCGTGGTGCTGATGGCCGGCGTGATCGTGGGCAACCTGCGCACGATCGCCTTGCCCACCATGGTCACCGCTCTCTTCGACGAGGCGCGCCGGGGTCGGGCCAACGGCCTGGTCGGCACCACGTCGGGGATCTCGTTCCTGATCAGTTCGGTGATCAGCGGCATCCTGGTCGGGGTCACTGGACTGCTGGGCATGCTGGTGCTGGCGGTGGTCGTCCTCAGTCTCGCGCTGCTGCACCTGCGTTCCGTACGGGTGCCCGAGGCGCTCACGGTCGCCGCCGCCGGAGGCGCGGACAAGAAGCTCGACCTGCGCGGCACGATCCGCATCGTCGGGCAGACCCGGGGCCTCTTCGCGTTGATCATCTTCACCACGATCAACAACTTCCTGTTCGGCGGCTTCATGGCCCTGATGGACCCGTACGGACTGTCGATGGTGTCGGTCCAGGTCTGGGGCCTCGCCCTCGGTGCGCTGAGCTCGCTGACGATCATCGGCGGCCTGTTGATCACCAGGACCGGCCTGAGCTCGAATCCGGTACGGCTGCTGCTGTTGATCAACCTGGCCCTGTGGACGGTGACGATCATCTTCCCGCTGCAGGCCTCGATCATCCTGCTGCTGGGCGGGATGGCCGCCTTCATGCTGCTGATGCCGTTCGCCGAGGCGTCGGAGCAGGCAGTGCTGCAGAAGGTGGTGCCGTACGAGCGGCAGGGCCGGGTCTTCGGATTCGCCCAGAGCGTGGAGCAGTCCGCCTCCCCGTTGACCGCGTTCCTGATCAGCCCGCTGGCACAGTTCGTGTTCATGCCGTTCATGACCGACGGCGCCGGGGCCCGGTTGATCGGCGACTGGTTCGGCACCGGTCCCGAACGCGGCATCGCGCTGGTGTTCGTGATCATGGGAGTCAGTGGCCTGCTGCTGACCGCGTACGCGCTGACCACCAGGCACTACCGCGAACTCAGTGCCCGCTACCGGAACCAGGCTGTGGAGGCCGCCGACGAGCCGGCCCGGCCCACCCCGCTGGTCGTCGCGGCCTGACCCCGCGAGCGCGCCCCCTCAGGGGCAGGCGGTAGGCCGCGAGCCGGTTCGGCGGCTACTCGGCATCGGCCGCCCTCGTTGCGTGATCAACAGGGGGCGAGCCGGTGCCTCGCTGTCGGAGCACGGTCACCAGTGCCAGCAGGATCAGCAGGCAGCTGGTGAGCCGGAGTAAATGCTGGCCGATGTTGAGCAAGTCGTAGGCCAGATAGAGCTCACGATTCTCGAGACCGACGAAGAATCCAGTGGCGGGGAGGACTCGGTCGCCGACGGCGCTCAGCAGCGGAAGCAGGCAGCCGGCCAGCACGAGCCAGCGGGTCCGCGGGTTGGCTGCCCTGGCCAGCAGGGCGACGATCACCCCGGCGAGGAAGGGGGAGAGGGTGACGAACTCGTTCGTTCCGCTGACCACGGTGAAGGCGAGGTCCATCAGCGCAGCCCTCCGTACTTCGTTCGGCCGGCACCTTGCGACGGCCTCGCTTCGGCGAACACGGCGGCGACGACGAGCCCCCAGCCGATGGCTCCGGTGAGATTGGTGACGTAGTCCAGCGAGTACTGGCCGAGTCGCTGGGCCTGCCAGTAGTCGGCAGACCCCTCGCCGGGTGTGAGGAGAAAGTAGGCCAGGCCGAAACCGACGCCGAGGAGATGGTCGGCGAGGACACAGAGAAGGCCCACGACGGCCAGCCAGTCAGTCGTCCGATTGGCCCCGCCGCGATGGCGCCAGGCCAGCAGGGTGCCGGCCAGGAGGATCAAGCCGGTCAGTCCGAACGCCGACCACGTCGCCACGTCGATGGGTACGTTCACCCGTTCACCTGCCCCGCTCTCTGCACCGGTCCGGCAGTCCACGCCCGCCCCAGGTGAGTGCTGCTCTGCCTCTCATCCCGCCCGACCGTAGCGTCCGACCGGTGCCGTCGGAGCGGTGTGAACGCGGCTGGATGGCAATGGGCGCATTCGTCTTCGTGATGTCTTCCGCGCCGGAGCAACCTTTGACACTCGCCAATAGTAAAGCTATAACTGAGTGTCATGGGGCAGATCGAGGTGAGTCTGGTCGAGGCGGCGATCGCGGCGGCGCGAGACCGCGACCAGGCCGTGGCGGAGGTACCGCTGGAGGCGATCGCCCAGGCGGCCGGCATCTCGCGCAGCACGCTGCTGCGCCGGCTCGGCGGCAGCCGGGCCGCCCTCGACGAAGCGGTACGGGACGCCGGCGTCGACCCCGGTGGCCGGCTCCCGGTCCGGGAACGGGCCGTGGCGGCCGCCGCCAGGCTGATCGCCGACCGCGGACTCGGCTCGGTCACGCTCGCCTCGGTCGCGGACGAGGCGGGCTGCTCGCTACCGGCCGTACATGCCGCGTTCGACGGCCGGGACAGCCTGCTCGGGGCGGTGTTCGACCGGCACAGCCCGCTGCCGGAACTGATCGCCGTGGCGCAGGATCCGCCGGCCGAGCTGGAACAGCTGGTGCACCGGATCTATCGCACCTTGATCACCGTGCTGCACCGCGAACCGCGGGTCTTCCCGGCCCTGCTCAGCGACCTGCTCAGCCGGCCGGCCGGACCCGCCGCCGAGCTGATGCGCCACAACGTGCCCAAGCTGGTCGCCGCACTGACGGCCTTGCTGGGCCCGCACCAGGACTCGGGCGCGTTGCGGTCGCTGCCGTTCCCGATCCTGCTGCAGCTGCTGATCGGGCCGATGCTGCTGCACGTCGTGCTGCGGCCGGGCCTCGAGTCCGCGCTGCCGATGCCGCCGATCGACGAGGCGGCCGAACTCTTCGCCGCGGCCTTCCTCCGGGCCGCGGGAACCCGACCGGACTAGGAGTTGATCATGAAGGTACGCCAGGCCGCACCCGGCAGTGCGCTGTTCTTCCTCGTCGGACCCGGCTCGGTGGTGGTCCTGATCCCGTGGCTGCTCAGCCGCTGGCGCTTCGACGGCCCACCGCCGTCCGGCCTCGACTGGCTGATGATCATCGGCCGCGCCGCCGGGGTGGTGTTGACCTTGGCCGGCGGCGCGTTCCTGGTGCACGCCTTCGTCCGCTTCGTCGTCGAGGGTTTCGGCACTCCGGTGCCGGCGGCGCCGCCGACCCGGCTGGTCGTCGGCGGGGCGTACCGGCACGTCCGCAATCCCATGTACGTGGCGATCTTCGCTGCGGTCGGCGGCCAGGCCCTGCTGTTCTGGTCGTTCCCCGTACTGGTCTATCTCGCGATCGCGATCATGGTCGTGGTGTGCTGGGTACGGATCTTCGAGGAGCCCCAGTTGCGCCGCCGGTTCGGTGACGACTACGTCCGGTACTGCGGCAATGTGCCCGGCTGGCTGCCTCGGCTGCGCCCGTGGCGACCGGCCTTCGGGACCTGAGCCCGGCGGTCAGCGGGCCGGATCGAGCACCGTGCAAGGGCGCTCGCCGGGTGTACCTGTGGGGGACGGGACTGAGGGTAAGGACACCCCCACAGGACACCCCGAGCGGTCACCAGCGGACGTCCGGGGCGGGACGTCCGCTCACTGGTTGGCCTGGTGGTCGGGTACCGGACATGTGCAAACCGCCACCCATGACCAGCGCCAGTGTCTGGTGCCGTCTTTGGGAAGCAGAGCCCCGCAGAAGGACCATGTGAGAGTCCCGTTTGCCCTGCTTCACCCTCTAGACACTCGGCCTGCGCTCGTTTGACGGCGGCTTTGAGTGATCTGGGTCACAGCGCGAAAGTGGGGCGTTACTCGTCCCAGACGACTTCGTTGTTGTCCGGGTCCTTGTCCGAGTTTCCGGGTTCGCTGATGGTCATCCGGCCGACCAGTTCGTCGTCGGCCAGCGCGACATACAGGGTGAGCGGTCGGTCCTCGTCGGTGGAGCCGAACAGCCGGCACTCGACCGTTCCGCTGGCCGTGGGCAGGCACACCGCCTTCTGGCTCCCGGGACCCGGCGACGACCAGACGTAGTCCAGCCCCTCGAACTCGACGGTGACCACGCTGCTCGCCGTGGCGTCGGTCAGATAGACGTCGAGGCGGTGGATGCCCGGCGACGGACTCGAGTGCTCGGCCCGGGCGATCCCGAGATTCTTGCCTGACCGTGAGGGCGAGGCCGAAGGCGGGGGAGTCGAGCTCGGCGGTGCCGAGGTCGGCGGCGCGGAGGTGGGCGGTGCCGAGGATGACGGCGGCGCCGACGTGGGTGGGGCCGAGGACGACGGCGGCGCCGAGCTGGGCGGGGTCGACGTGGGTGGTGCGGAGGTCGGCGGCTCGGACGTCGGCGGAGCGGACGTCGGTGGCACCGAGGCGGGCGGTTCCGGCGAGGGCTGCCGCGAGGTCGGCGGAGCGGAGCTGGGCGGCTCCGACGCAGGCGGCTCGGACGTGGCCGGCGGTTCCGAAGTCGGAGGTGCCGAGGTCGGCGGTTCCGAGGTCGGGGGTGCCGAGGTCGGCGGCTCGGACGGAGAAGTCGAGGCCGGCGGCTTCGTCGGCGGATCCGCCGGACGGGACGGCGGCGGTGGCGGCGCCTGGGTCGGGCCGTTCGACGCGGCACCGCCGATCCCGGGCGCGGACACGTCGGGTGCGGACGTCGGCATCAGCGCCCGGCCGAGCAGTACGGCCAAGATCACGACCACCAGGACGCCCGCGACCGGGGCCGCGACCCAGGCCCGCGACGTGGGAGGCCGCGGCGGCAGCCCCGTCGCGGCCGCGGCGGCGACCGCCGGCTGGCGCAGCGCGAGGTACGCCCCGCCGCCACCGGCGACCAGGCCGCCGACGAGGATCCCGGCGATGCCGGACTTGGCCGCGGCCGGTGCCACAGCGGCCAGCCGGTTGCAGTTCTCGCACTCGTCCAGGTGCCGGTTCAGCGCGTTGCGCTGGGTCCGGCTCAGATCTTCGGGGTCCTGCCGCAGCAGTTCCCGGGTCGGCATGCACTCGTCACCCTCGATGGCGAGCTTGGCCATCAGGACGTTGGAGAGCCCACGCCGCGCGCGGTACGTGAGCGAGCCGACCGCGGCCGGGGTCACGCCGAGATGCTGGGCGGTCGCCTCGAGCGAATCGCCCTCGATCAGGGTGTGCCAGAGCACGACCTGCCAGCGCTCCGGCAACTCGTAGAAAGCCTCCGCGACGAGGCCGGTGAACGGCGCGTCGTCGTTGCCGAACTCCTGCTCGAACTCGCCCGGGTCGTCCACCAGGACGTACCGGTCGTCCGAACGGATCATCGACACGAAGGTGTTGTGCACCGCGCTGATCAGGTACGGCCGGAACGCAGCATCGGGGCCCTTGCCGTCACCGATCAGGGCGAGCGTCTTGGTGAAGGCCTCGGCCGCGATGTCGTCGGCCCGGCTCGAGCCGGCCAGCTTGCGCGCGTACGTCAGGGCGGCGTCGTGGTGGCGTTCGAAGAGGAGGCCTGCCGCGTCGGAGTCCCCGTCGCGACATTCCTTGATCAGTTCCGCATCGCTGGGCGCCTGCGGATCCTCCCAAACCTGATCGGACGTCATGACGTACTTTCGCTCCCCCTGGCGACCCCGGAAACCTCACAGCCGATGACCATGATCACCGAGATGACGATGGCCCACCACCCGCCACGCCCGATCTCCACCATATGGACGAGATCTTGACCGAGAAATCGGTACCCGGTCTTCAGTGCGGTCAGCGGGCCCCATCATCGCACTGGTCAGGCCCTGAGTTCGAATCCACTGGTTTCAGATCTTTCGGCGTGAACCCGACGCCGGCGGCCCACCTGATCTTGTCGGGAGCCTCGCAGTTGATAGGTGGTTGCCGGAGAGAACGCTCGGGGGTTCGGCCCCTCCGGCAACCACCACCAGACGCTAGTGGATTTCGGCCCCGGTTGGGAAGCCCTCAATCTCATCGAATTCGGCGGCCCGTGTCCCGGCCCGGCGAACCCTGCCCGGCCGTGGGTACGGAATAGGGCCGTGACGGCCGCGGTTGGGGCTGTCGTGCACTTCGGACTCTCCTGGAACACGGGCTTCTTCGGTCTCGATCCGGATCAGCTGATCGCGGTGGCTCGCCGGGCGGAGGAACTCGGCTTCGAATCGATCTACTTCCCTGAACACATCGCGTTGTATCCCGACGCGGCCCTGAGCGGGATGCCGTTGCCGCCCGACGCGGCCATCGCCGACCCGCTGGAGTGTCTGAGCTTCGTGGCCGCGGCGACCGAGCGATTGCTGCTCGGTACGGCGGTGCTGTTGCTGCCGTACCACGACCCGGTGGTGCTCGCGAAGCGATTGGCCACGATCGACTCCCTGTCCCGGGGCCGGCTGCGGCTGCTGACCATCGGCGTCGGCGCGCTGCCCGGCGAGGCTGCGGCCGTCGGGGTCGACTACTCCAGCCGCGGGCGCCGGGCGGACGAGGCGATCGAGGTGCTCCGGGTCTTGTGGGCGGGCGACCGGGACGGCGTCAGTCATCACGGCGAGTTCTTCGACTTCGACCGGATCTGTTCCTTTCCGAAGCCGTACGGAAGCGAGCCGCTGCCGATCCACGTCGGCGGGTCCAGCATCGCGGCAGCTCGGCGGGCCGGGCGCAGCGGTGCCGGCTACTTCCCCAGTGGCCGGGTCGCCCCGCAGCAGCGCGCGGAGCAGTGGCAGGAGGCCCGCACCGCCGCGGCCACGGCAGGCCACGACCCGGACCGGCTCGAGCTCACCCGCTGGGGCTCCCTGGACCTGAGCCGCGACGAGGTGGCGGCTCGGGAGGCCGAGGGCGTCGCCCGCCTGGTGATCAATCTCGGGTCGCCGGACCTGGCCGGGCAGCTCGCGGAACTCACCGAGTTCGCCGACCGGCACGGCCTGGCGGCCGGTGCGGTCTGATCCGGCCGCCGGGCCCTTGACCTCAAGCGCCCTTGAAGAAGCAAGCTGATGATCATGAACATCAGCACAGTCGACCCGGACACCGAGGCGGCCGACCTGGCCGCGATCAAGGACCTGATCGCCACCATCGAACACGCCCAGAACAACGAGCTGCCGGAGCCGTTCCTCGAACTGTTCCGGCCGGACGCGATCTGGACCACGGGTGGCGGGCACCGGCTGTTCGGACGCGACGCCATCGCCGCGTTCACCCGCAAGGTGCTGCCGGGCGGGATGCAGGGGATGACCCAGACCTTCGAACTGGAGCACGTGCTCTACCTCCGGCCCGATGTCGTCGCGGTCAAGGTGCGGCAGGTCTACCGGACCGAGCAGGGCTCCGACGTCGGGTCACCGCTGTGGGTGATGACCAAGGAGGACGGGGCCTGGCGGCTGGCCGCGTGCCAGAACACCGGCGTCCTGGACGACGAGGACGTCTCGCCGAACCGGCCGGTGTTCGGCAGCAGCTGAGCCCCCGCCCGTGGTCGATGATCAAGAGTGGTCAATGATCAAGAGCGTCGGCCGCGCGGCTCAGGGTGACGATCAGGGCGCCCGCCACGAAATGATCTTGCTGCGAGGAGCGCCGGGCGTCGCGGACGACCTCGCGCAGTTCGTCGACGGACCGGTGCAACCGGGCGCCGTCGGGTGGGTCGGAGCGGAGGGCGGCGGCGAGGTGCCGCAGCGCCGCCGCGAACGCCGGCCGCAGCCGCCGGCCGAGTGCGGGATCGTCGCGTCCGCTCGGTTCCCAGTGGACCAGCAGCCGTACGGTCTCGTCGACCTCCTCGGCCGCCGTCTGCAGCGCGGCGGCCCGGCCGAGCTGCGCCGCCACCCGCTCCTGGTTGCGCGGCAGACGGCGGTTCGCCCGGGCCGCCTCCCGGCTGCGGGCGACCGCCGCTCGCGCGCTCTCGATCACCGGGAACAGCCGGCGGCGTCGCCGTTCCCAGGCGTCGGGTTCCAGCGGTCCCTCGTGCTCGAGCCAGCCGGCCAGCGCCTCGAGCTGCTCGACCAGGCCGTCGCGGAGCCGTTCCAGGGCTCGCTCCGACGGCGTCAGCGGCAGTGGCGGGAACAGCAGATTGATCCCGATGCCGATCGACGCCCCGAGGAGGAGCAGCCCGGCGTAGGCGGCGATGTATTCGGCCGGGTTGCCGTCGCCGACGATCAGGACGAAGACGGCCGACATGGCCACCCACGGCCCGTGGTCGCCGAACACCCGCCGGCCGGCACAGAGCAGCGCCAGCCCGACGACCGCGCCGAGCTTCACGACGTCCGGCAGCGGGAGCAGGTCCACGGCCCGGGCGAGCACTGCGCCGGCCAGGACCGCCGCCACCGACTGGACCGAGTCGCGCACCGAACGCACCACCGTGCCGCCCGCGGCGACCACCGCACCCAGCGGGGCGTAGTAGGGGTACTTCGAGAACGGGGCCGGCGCGAGCGTTCCGGCGAACCAGGCCAGGGTCGCCGCGGCAGCGCCCTTCGCGGCGAGCGACCAGCCGGGATGGCGCAGCCAGGCCTGCCGGACGGCCCCGGCGAGCCGGTGGATCCCGGCGGTCCCCGGCCGATCCGTTCCGTCCATCTTCGGCGTCACCCCGATCCGGTTCGCGTCCTCGTACCCCCGGTGCATTTACCCGGTCGCCGGCCGGGCAATCCGCCCGGCTCGGTCTGGCGGAGTGCGGTGTGGCGGGCCGCCTCGCTGGGTACCCGGGTGGGCGTGACTGATCAGCGCCCCACACCGGTGTCGGGACAACCCTCGGAAGGGCCGTCCGGCTACTCGACGGCCGAGACGTCGTACGGAGGCGCGGACGCGGTGCCGGACACGCCGGACGCGTTGCCGCGCGCCGACAACGAGCCGCCCCGGCTCAGGCAACCCGAGTATCCGGAGGATCCGGTGCCGGGTGATGCCGCTGGCTGGGATTGAGCTTGCGCCGCGGGCCCGACCTGCCCAGGATCTCCGTATGCCCGACCCGAGCCGACCCCCGACCCTGACCGCGATCGCCCGACCGAGCGGCGCCCTGGCGATGGTCGCCATGGACCAACGCGACAGCCTGACGACGATGTTCGCCGCCGCCGGAGTCCAGGCCGGGCACGCGGACCTGGTGGACTTCAAGATCGCCGTCGCGCGCGCCCTCGGCCCGCTGGCCTCCGGCTTCCTGATCGATCATGCGCACGGCTTCGACCGGGTGCGCGACGAGCGGCTGCTGCCCGACACCGCCGGCCTGATCCTGGCCGCGGACGAGCTTGATCAACAACCGGGCGGGCCGGTCGACGACACCGACCTGGACGCGGTGGTGCTGGCCGACGACTTCGACCTGACCGGGGTCAGCGCGATCAAGCTGCTGCTGATCTGGCGGGACGACGAACGCCGCGCCGCGCGGGTCGAGCTGGCCCGGCGGTTCACCGCCGCCGCCGCGGAGCGCGGACTGCTGTCGGTGCTGGAACCGGTGGTGCAGCCGGCCCGCGGCCAGGAGGCGGACTTCGACCGGGAGCAGGCGATCCGGACCGCCGCCGGCGAACTGAGTGTCGTCGGGCAGAGCCTCTACAAGGTGCAGGTTCCGTTGTTCGGCAAGGCCGACGGCGATGACCTGGACCGGGCCTGCGCCGCGCTGAACGACTGCATCACGGGTCCGTGGGTGGTGCTGTCCCAGGGCGTGGCCGCCGCCGACTTCGCCGATGCGGTCGCCGCCGCCTGCCGGGCCGGGGCGAGCGGCTTCCTGGCCGGCCGGGCGCTCTGGGCCGACGTGGTCGGGCGGGCCGACCTGGTGGAGGCGCTGCAGGAGGTCTCCGTACCGCGGCTGCAGAAGTTGATCACGATCGTCGACGAACTGGCCACGCCGTGGGACGCGCGATGAGCGAGGTGGTGCTCGGCCTGCTGCACACCGGTGCGATGCACCCGCCGGTGTTCGACGCACTGGTGGCCGGCCGGATCGCCGACGACGAACGGCTCCGCGGGGCGCAACGGGTGCACGTCTGCGACGCCTGGCTGCTGGACACCGCGATCGCCGACGGGGTGACCCCGCTGGTCGTCGAGCGGATCGCCGATCACGTCCAGGCCCTGGCCCGGCGCGGCGCCACCGCGGTGTTGATCACCTGCTCGTCGATCGGCGAGGCGACCGAGGAGGTGGCGGCGACGGCTCCGGTCCCGGTGGTCCGGGTGGACACGGCGATGGCCCGGGCCGCGACGGCCGAGGCCGAGCGGCGCGGCTGCGGCATCACGGTGCTGGCCACCCTGGCGTCCACGCTGGGGCCGACCACCCGGCTGGTCGAGGCGGCGGCCGCCGGTACGGTCGCGGTCCGGTCGCAGGTGATCGACAACGCGGTGGCCCGCCGGGAACGCGGCGACCAGGCTGGGCACGACCGGCTGATCCGGGAGGCCGTCGAGGCGGAACTGGCCGGTGACGCGGTGGTCGTGCTGGCCCAGGCCTCGATGGCGGGCGCGTTGGCGACGGCCGAGCCCCGGGTCTTCAGCTCACCCGAGTCGGCCGTCGGTGGTCTGCTCGAGGCCGCCCGCACGGCCCTCGATTCGGCCCGCTGAGGGGCGGCCGGTTCAGCCGGCGGCGGGCACCGTGGCGGGGGCGTTCAGGTTCGCCCGGACGTCCTGCGCGGCCTGCTCGCCGTACGCCTCGCCGATCCGGTCGGCGAACGTCACCGGCTCGAGCACGTACTCCTGCGGGCCGATGGCCTCCAGCACCAGCGCGGCGGTGCCGCAGCCGACCTGCGCGGCCCGTTCCAGGCCGAAGCCGCGGTGCAGGCTCCACAGGAACCCGGCCCGGAAGGCGTCGCCGCCACCGGTCGGATCGGCCACCTGGGTGACCGGCACGGCGGGCACGGTCAGCATCGGCTCGGTCGCCGACTCGATCGTCACGCCGTCGGCGGCCTGGGTGATCACCCAACGACCGACCCGGGACAGCACCTCCGCCTTCGTCCAGCCCGTCTTCTGCATCAGCAGTTCGGACTCGTACTGATTGGTGAAGAGGTACGCGGCGTCCGCCACCAGGCTGCGGATCCCGTCGCCCTCCATCAGGGCCAGCTGCTGCGAGACGTCTGCCGCGAACGGATACCCGTTCGCCCGGCACTCGTCGGTGTGGGCGATCATCGCGGCCGGGTCGTTCGGCGCGATCACGACCAGGTCGAGCCCGCCGACCCGGCTCTCGATCGGCTTCAGTTCGATCCGGCCGGCCTCCATCATCGCGCCGGCGTAGAACGTCGCGATCTGGTTCTGCGCCTGGTCCGTCGTGCAGACGAACCGCGCCGTGTGGTGGGTGCTCGAGACGTAGACCGACTTCGTGTCCACGCCGTGCTTCTCCAGCCAGGGCCGGTAGTCGGTGTCGAAGTCGGCCCCGACGGCCCCGACCAGGATCGGCGTCATCCCCAGCCGGCCGAGGGTGAAGCTGATGTTCGCCGCGACGCCGCCGCGGTGGATGTCGAGCTGATCGGCCAGGAAGGACAACGACACCCGCTCCAGCTTGCCGTCGACGAGACTGTCGGTGAAGCGACCGGGAAACTGCATCAGGTGGTCGGTCGCGATCGATCCGGTGACGGCGATCTGCATGGCGTTGGGCCCCCTAGCTACATCAGGTGCGGTGTTGCCCCTGAATGTCGTACGCACCGGCGACGATACCGAGGTGCCGGCGCGGCGACCAACCGTCCCGGGGAACCTTCGGCGCGTCGCGGACCGCAGTTTCAGGCGTCGCCGGACCCGTGGTAGTGGACCAGACAGAACTCGTGTCCCTCGGGATCGGCCATGATCAACACGGAGCCCTCGTCGTAGTCGTGGCGCTCGCCGGTGAACCGGCCGCCCAGCTCGACGATCCGGGCCAGGCCCCGGTCGAGGTCGTCGACGGCGACGTCGAGATGCAGCCTGACCTTGCCCCGGTTGGGCTCCGTCACCGGCTGGAAGACGAGCCGCGGCTGCGGGTCCTCGGGCGTGCCGAGATAGACCCAGCCGGGCCGGCTCGGGCCCGCCGGCCGGTCCAGCAGGGCGCTCCAGAAGCCGGCCACGCGTTCCACGTCGAGGCAGTCGACCGTCACCCCGACCCAGCGCGCCGAACCGGCCGGCCGCTCGTCCTCCGCCATCTCATCCTCCGGTACGTCGCTCGGCTACAAGGTCGCCAACGCCGAGACCGTACGCCAGTTCCGGATCGTCAACGACGCGTTCACGGGCGTTCCGAGCAGGCCCCGGGCGACCCGGCTCCGGCGGGCCAGCGCGGTCAGGCGGCGATGGTAGAACGCGGCCTCGCCGACCGACACGTCGTCCACGTCGGGGTGGACGTCCAGGTGCGGCTTCACCTCTGCGGCCGAGACGCCGAGGAAGAACCCGACGTCGTACCGGTAGGTGTCCGGCTCGGTGCCGAAGCCGGGCGGGGCGGCCCGGATCACCCGCCGGTAGGCGTCGGTGTCGAGGACGAGCACCCGGCGCCGGGCGTCGGCCAGGCCGAAGGTCCGGGCCAGCTCGTCCGCGACCCGGACGGCCACCTCGTCCGGACCGGAATCGGTGTCCAACGCCAGGTTGCCGGACTGGAGGTAGGTCCGGACGTCGGAGAAGGACCGGATCAGCCGGGCTCGCAGGTCCGCCATCGAGACCTTGTCCCGGCCGCCGACGTTGATCCCGCGGAGCAGGACGACGCAACGCACGGCGATCAGTCCCGGGGGAAGGTCGCGGCGAAGTGCTCGGCGATCTCGTCGGCCGTGGTCAGCCAGATGCCGCTGCGGTCGGCGAGATCGGCCAGCACCCGGTCCAGGTACCGGGCCCGGAACGGATGGCCGATGACGAACGGGTGCAGGGCCAGCGCGACCACCCGGCCGGAGCCGGCCTCGTCGAGAAGTTGATCAAGCTGGTCGCGGACCATGATCGCGAAGTCGGGACCGGAGAGTCCCTTCATCCCGAAGACGCCGAGATCGTTCAGCTCGACCGTGTACGGAACGCTCAGCACCGGCAGGCCGGTGAACCAGTAGGGCTGTTCGTCGTTGGTCCAGTCGAGCGAATAGGTGAGGCCGAGTTCGGCCAGCAGCCGCGGGGTCGCGAAGGTCTCGGCCAGCGCCGGGCCCAGCCAGCCGCGCGGCCGGGAGCCGGTGGCCTTCTCGATGGTCTCGACGATCTCGGTCAGCTCGGCCCGTTCGGTGTCGACGTCCAGGCCGGTGTGCAGCACCGAGTTGGTCCGTCCGTGGGCGGCCCAGGCCCAGTCGCGGGCCTGGCCGGCCTCGATCAGCTGCGGGTAGTGGTCGGCCACCTCGGAGTTGAGCAGGCCGGTGGCCCGCAGCCCGTACTTGTCCAGGAGCTCCAGAACCCGCCAGAATCCAACCCGGACGCCGTAGTCCCGCCAGCCGTAGTTGAGCGGGTCCGGCACCAGGTGGGTGGTGGCGTCATTCAGAGCCGTGGAGGGCTTGTCGACGTGGAAGTGCTCGAGGTTGAGACCGACGTAGAACGCGAGTCGGCTGCGTCCGGGCCACTCGAACGACGGCCGTTCGACGATCGGGCTGTACGGGAACAGGTCGAGGGTGCTCATCTGCCGATCCTCACCCCGGTCCAGGCCGGGTGGGGAGCCACGCGTGGTGTGGCACTCCTGGTTCCCCCTTTCCGCGGTACGCCATCGCCGGACGCCCGATGAGCGACGACCGGGAGACCCTGGCCGACTTCCTGCGGACCCGCCGCGCGAAGGTGTCGCCGGCCGATGCGGGGCTGCCGCCCGGGATCCGCCGCCGCACCCCGGGCCTGCGGCGCGACGAGGTCGCGGTCCTGGCCGGGATCAGCCCGACCTGGTACCGCTACCTGGAGCAGGGCCGCAGCGTCCGGCCCTCCGACCAGGTGCTCGAGGCGCTGGCCCGGGTGCTGCGGCTGACCGAGGACGAGCGCCGCTACCTGCATCTGCTGGCCTCCCGTACGGTCGAGCGGGAGCAGCCGCTGCCGGCCGACGTGCCCGGTGAGTTGCTGATTCGGCAGCTGGTCGAGCTCAACGAGGACAACCCGTATCCGGTGTACGCGGCCGAGGCGAGCTGCGACCTGATCGCCTGGAACCGCGCGGCCGGCGACTACTACGGCGGGTTCGGCGCGGCCTCGACCGACCGGCCCAACATGCTGCGCTGGCTGCTGTTCGACGACGAGGCGCCCCGACGGCTGCCGCAGTGGACCGAGGATGCGCGCGACGTCGTCCACCGGTGGCGGGCGATCGTGGCGGCGCACCCGGACGACCCGCAGGTCCGGGCCCGGCTGGCCGAGTTCCGGGCCCGCGCCGAGTTCCGCGACTGGTGGAACCAGCACGAGGTGCAGCTGCAGCGGTCCCGGACCCGGACGTTCGACCTTCCGGACGGCCGTCGGGAGACGCTGCGGCTGCTCGTCGTCCAGGCGCCCGAGTTCGTACCGTCGTTCGTCGTGTTCCACGTTCCCGTCTGAGCGGCACGGGCTTCTAGAGTGGGCGCCGTGCGCGCACCTGTGGACGACGTCACCCGCTTCTGGGGACTCGGCAGCCGGGCCACGCGGCTCGGGGCGTCGACGGCGGTCCGGAGCCCCGTCGCCCCGGCGCTGGGCCTGGCCAATTATCTGTACGACCTCCGGCCGCGCACCGTGGCCGACCTCGACCGCGACCTGGCCGCGTGGCAGCCGGGGCAGAACGCCCGGATCGTCATCGAGCCGGACACCCCGGACTGGGTCGAGGCCGAGCTGCTGCTGCGCGGCTGCGACCTCGAGCAGGAATACCGGCTGGTGCTGCCGGCCGGCGAACCGCCGGCCGGAGCGGCGCCGGCGATCGAGGTCCGGCCGGCCGGCGAGGCCGACCCGGACTGGTCGGCGCGCGGAGCCCTGTTCCGGCAGGACCATCTGGAGGAGGATGCCCGGCACGGCGTCGCGCCGCGGCCCCAGGCGGCGACCGACGCGATCGTCGATCACCGTCGCGAACTCGAGCGGTCCGCCACGTACCTCTGGGTCGAGCGGGACGGCGAACTGGCCGGATTCCTGTGCTGCTGGCGGAGTCCCGAGGGGCGGGGCGTGATCGAGGACGTCTTCGTCCAGTCGCGGCACCGGCGCACCGGGCTGGCGACCGCGTTGCTGCACCGCGCCGTCGCCGTACTGCGCGATCAGGGCTGCGGCGAGATCACCATCGCCGCCGAGGTCGGCGACACCCCGGTGCACCTGTACCGGCGGCTCGGCTTCCGTCCCAGCGGAGTCCTGCGCAGCTATCCGGCGCCGAGGCCGACCCGCGAGCGCGGCTGAGGCTGCGACATACTGCGGATCCGAACGGGAGGAACTGTCATGACCGATCCGGTCTCGAGCATGCTCGAGGCCCAGGAGGCGATGGGCAACGCCACCTGGCTGCTGCTGCGCCAGGAGAAATGGGCGCCGATCATCCTGGCGACCCTCTCCACGGTGCTGGACCGGGGACAGCATCAGATGCCGTCCGAGGAGTTCCACCTCCGGGTCAGCCGGACCTTCGACACCCTGCGGGAACAGGCCGAGGACTTCCCGGTGCCCCGCGACGACCCCAAGGCGGTCCGGTCGACCTGCAAGTCCTGGGTCGAGAAGGGCTGGCTGCTCCGCCACACCGACTCCGCCGGCGGCGAGGTCTACCGGATGTCGGCCGAGGCACGCGAGGCGATCCGGATCGTCCAGTCGATGACCAACACCCGGGCCGCGGTCAGCGAGTCCCAGGTCCGGGTCGTCCTGGACCGGGCGCAGCGGCTGGCACTGAAGGCGACCTCGGATCCCGTGGCGCGGATGCACAGCCTGCGGGCCGAGATCGGGCGGCTGGAGCACGAGCTCGGCCGGCACCGCGCGGAGCTGGAACGGCTGGAGGACGGCGGCCCGGTCGATCTGACCGACGACGAGGACGTCCACAACGAGTTCCTGTTGCTGCGCGACGACATCGACCGGCTGCCGAGCGACCTGAAGCGGGTCGAGGAGTCGTTCCACGCGCTCGCCCAGGAACTGCTCAGCGCCTTCTTCTCCGAGACCCGGCCGCACGGCGAGGTGGTCGCCGAATATCTCGCGAAGGCGCGGAACCTGGCTCAGGCCGACCGGTACGGCCGCGGCTTCCAGCAGGCCAAGCGGTTGCTCACCGATTCCGGGGAACGGCAGCAGCTGCAGGAGCACATCGCCACGATCCTGACCCACCCGTTCGCCGACCTCTACCTGCCGCCGCGGGCGCAGGCCGACCTGCGCGGCACGGTGCACATGATCGGCGACAGCGTGTCGGCGGTGATCGAGCAGCGGCGCGCGATGACCCGGCGGCTCACCTCGTTCATCCTGTCCAACGACACCCAGCGGGAACGCGAACTCGACGACGCCCTGCGGGCGGTGCAGGCGGCGCTCCGCGAGTGGTCCGCCGAGCACGGGGCGCGGGCGACCGTGCCGCTGCCGGTGGGGCACCACGCCGAGGAGGGCGAGGATCCGGACGGCCCGGTGATCACCGCCGGCGAGGTCGGAGTGGCCGGCATCGCCACCCTGCGTGAGAAGCCGAGACAGCAGCGGGTGCCGACTTCGCTGAAGGCGCTCGCCGACTCCGACGGTACGGCTCCGGGCGACTTCTCGGCCGACGAGCTGCGGGCCAAGGGCGGCCCGTTCTACGAGGAGCTGGCGGCCGAGATCCGCCGGGCCACCGTGCGCGGCCGGATCGCCGCGTCTGCGGCCCTGTTCAACCGGCTGCCCGATCAGCTGCGGCGGCCGGTGGACCTGCTCGGCCTGCTGACGCTGGCGACCGAGCTGGGCGCGCTCCGCCCCGGCCTTCCGGTCGAGGAGTACCACGCGGTCCGGCCCGACGGGTCGACGGTGACGTACCTCGGTCCTGCCGTGACGTTCGTCGACGCCATTGAGATCCGATGAGCTGGGCAGGTCCGCTGATGAAGAAGGGGAGTACGGCCGCCGATGACTGACACACAGCTCGAGCACACCGAGACCGAAGATCAGGAAGCGGCCGTCGACGCCGACCTTGATGATTTTGACCTCGACGACGGTGACGACCGGGTCTACTTCGACGGCGACACCGGGACCCTGCGGTTGATCACCCGGCGGGCGCTGGTGCTGCTGCTGAAGCGCACCCACGTCGCCGCCTACCGGCATCAGCGGGAGTTCCAGGCGATCGTCGAAGATCAGGACGAGCTCCGGTCCCGGCTCAACGACATGTTCCTCGAGCTGGTGATCGACCCGGTCAACGAGGTCGCGTACAAGCGCCAGGCCGGTCAGGAACTCGGCCGCGCGTTCCCGACGTTGTTGATCAACCGCAGCTACACCCGCGACGAGGTCGCTGTGTTGCTGCGGATCCGGGACGCCCACCACCGGGCCAAGCGGGACGGCGAGGAGGCCGCGTACGTCGAGCGGGCGGAACTGCTGGAGACCCTGCGCTACATCCGTCCCGGAGACACCAAGGACCAGGTCCGGGCCGACGCCGTCGCCGTCCGCGCGATCGAGCGGCTCACCGAAGATCGTTTTCTCCAGGTCACCGAGGATCCCGATCGGCTGCGCATCTCGCCGGTGATCGAGACCCTGCTGACCGTCGAGCAGCTGCAGGCGTTCACCGAGGCGTTGACGGTCGACGGCCCGCCGGAGCAGCGCGCCGAGTCCGGTGACGACGGCGACGACAGTGACGACGGCGACGAGCCGACCAGTGAGGAGGGCCGATGACCCAGTCCGAGACGATCAGTCCCGAAGCGGGCACGCCGGACGTGATCATGGACGAGCCGGCCCAGTCGGCGCTGCTCAGCCCGGTCGACGACCGGAACCAGCAGTGGCGCGCGGAGGCGTTCCTGCTCTGCAACTGGGGCGGCTTCGACGGCGTGCACCGGGTCGATCTGGATCCGGAGTCGACCTTGATCTCCGGGGCCACCGGCGCCGGGAAGTCGACCATCCTGGACGCGTACACGTGTCTGATGCACCCGAACAAGCCGCTCAACTCGGCCTCGAACGAGACCGGTGCGAAGACCCGCGGCGAGGGCATCCGGTCGCCGCTGACGTACGTCCGCGGTGTGTACGACCACACCGAGCAGCCGGACGGCTCGATGAAGCCGCTGGTCCTGCGCGGCGACAACGCCGACACCTGGTCCTGCATCGCGATGGTGTTCGCCTCGACCACCGGCGCCCGGTTCACCCTGCTCCGGCTGTTCTACGCGCCGCGCGAGGCCACCCGGATGGGCGACCTGCAGGCCCGGTTCGCGACCTACACCGGCGGGCTGCGCGAGCACCACGTCGTCGAGCAGTTCGAACCGCTGGCCGTGAAGTCGTTCCGCAAGGACCTGATGGAGCGGGCGCTGCCCGGGCTGCGGATGCTGACGCCCGGCGACTACGCCGACCACGCGCAGCGGCAGCTGAACATCGGCTCCCACGCCGAGGGCGGGGCCAAGGCGCTCCGGCTGCTGTACGACCTGCACGCCGGCTCCGCCGTGACCAGCGTGGACGCCCTGTTCAAGCAGCTGGTGCTGGAACGGCCCAGCACGTTCGCGGTCGCCGACGCGGTGATCGGCTCCTTCGACCATCTCGACGAGATGCACCGCGAGATGCGGGACAAGGAGAAGCAGGCCCGGATCCTGGCCGACATCGAGGAGCACCACGCGGCGCTCCGGGACGCGCAGGACGAGATCGAGCGGGTCGACACGCTGAAGCTCCGCGATCCGGACCGGTCGCCGTTCGTGCTCTGGGCCGAGACCCGCAAGGACGAGCTGTTCGAGACGGCGATCGCGGCGGCCGCCGAGGCCGAGCTGTCCGCGAAGACGGCCAAGGGACGCTGGGACGACCGGGTCCGGGAACTGACCGCGCAGGTGAAGGAGAAGCGGCGGCAGTGGGCGGACCTCGGCGGCGCCGAGATCGAGGCGCTCGACGCGACCCTGGAACGGCTGCAGCTGCGGCTGGGCCAGATCGAGAACTCGCGGAACGCGTACGAGCGGGCGACCCGGGAACTCGGTATGCAGGCGCCGCGGACCGAGGAGGAGTTCACCGCGGCCCAGACGCACGCCCGGGAGTTCCTGGCGAACTACGCGGACGAGGAACAGCGGCTGCGCCAGGAGGTCCGCACCACGACCCTGCGGCACGGCGAACTGAAGAGCCAGTGCGAGGCGGCACGGAAGGAGGAGGCCGAACTCGGCAAGCGGGCCGGGAACATCCATCCGGAGCGGCACCGGATCCGGGTCGACTTCGCGCAGGCGGCCGGGCTGGCGGTCGAAGACCTTCCGTTCGTCGGCGAACTGATCGACATGGCCGAGGAGTACGACGCGGACTGGCGGGTCGCGGCCGACGCGGTCCTCGGCGGTTTCGCCAACACGATCTTGGTCGACGAGCGGCACCGGAACACGCTGCGCAAGGCGATCGACGGCCTGCGCAGCCCGCTCCGGATCGAGTATCGGGGCGTCGCCACCGGCCTCGACATCCCTGCTGCAGCAGGGGAATCCGTGCTGGCCGGCCGGCTGCTGGTGAAGCCGGACAGCCCGTTCGAGGGCTGGCTGCGGAATCACCTGAACCGGGAGTTCGTGCACGAGTGCGTCGACCGGGCCGAGGACCTCGGCGACGGTGATCAGCCCCGGGTCACGCGTTCGGGCCAGACCCAGCGGCGCGGCCGCGGTGCCCACGGCGGCCACGGCCGGCGCACGATCGGCTTCTCCAACCACGCCCGCCGGGCCGAACTGCGCGCCGAGATCGAACGGCTGGAACCGGAGATCGAGGAGCTCGAGACCTACCTCGACGCGGTGGAGAGCGACCGGGAACGGCTGGTCCGGCGCCGCACCGGCTGTGAACACATCGGCCACACCCAGTGGTCCGAGATCGACGTCGTCGGAGCCCGTACCGAAATCGACGACTACAACGGTTCCAAGGCCCGGCTGCTCTCCTCGAAGGACAAGCTGCAGGCGCTCAGCGAGCACCTGACGGAACTCGAGGGCGAACGGGAGCAGGCGCAGAAGCTCTCCTGGGAACAGGAACAGCGCGCGGCCGCCTGCGAACGGCAGCGCGGCGATCTCACCGAGGGCGCCGACCTGCTCCGGGAACACCTGTGGGCGATGCAGGACGACGAGTCGATCGTGCTCACCGACGACCAGCGGGTGCTGCTGGACAAGGCCCTGGCCAACAGCACCTGGGACGGGACGCTGGAGACCTTCGACGAGTACGTCGACCTGCGCGGCAAGCAGCTGGGCCACCTGCCCCGCGAACTGGCCAACAGCCAGAGCCTGGCCCAGAGCCGGCTGGAGACCGCCGTGACCGGGCTGACCAGCGCCTTCGCGGCCTTCCAGAACGAGTGGTACGACCCGAACCGGGGGACCGGCCTGGCCTCGTACGAGGACTATCACGCGATCCTCACCGACCTGCGCGAGCAGGGGCTGAGCGAGCAGCGGCAGGACTGGGCGCGCCAGGTGATCGAGTGGGGCGGTGAGGACCTGATGACGCTGCACAACGCGTACGACCGGACCCACCACGAGATCGAGGAGCGGCTGCGCCCGATCAAGCGGATCCTGGCCGAGATCCCGTTCGGCGACGACACCACGCTGGACATCAACAGCTCCGCCCGGACGCCCGGGGTGGTGGTCGCGTTCAAGAACACGCTGCGCACCCTGGCCAGCGGTTCGATGGACCCGCGGATGGGGCTGGACGAGATCGAGGCCAAGTTCGAGGCGATCCGCTCCACCGTCGACCGGATCCGGCCCGCCGGGGACGAGCGGGAGCGGAACCTGCTGCTCGACGTCCGCAAGCATCTGAAGGTGACCGCCAGCGAGGTCGACGGCAACGGCATCCGGGGCGCCGGGTACGACTACCTCCGCGGCAAGTCCGGCGGCGAGACGCAGACGCTGACCGCGTTCATCGTCGGTGCCGCGCTGCGCTACCACCTCGGCGACGAGGAACGGGACCGGCCGCGGTTCATGCCCGTGGTGCTGGACGAGGCGTTCATCAAGGCCGACGTCCGGCACGCGGCCCGCGGCGTCGACGCCTGGCGCCGGCTCGGCTTCCAGCTCGTCGTCGGCGCGCCGGAGGGTCAGTTCAGCGCGCTGGAGCAGTCGATGGGGATCGTCATCGGCGTCACCAAGGACAACGCCGAGCGTTCGTACCCGATCCACCTGGCCCGCAAGGGAGCCGACGAGCGCCGGCCGTGATCATGATCACCGGCCCGGGCGACCGCGGCCGCTGAAGATCACCCGGCCGGGGGATCGCCCGCGCCCGGAACCCTGGTGTGATCGAGTCCTGGCCGGCAGGGCGTCGGCCGGGGCTGGCCGGAAGAGGGACCGTGATCATCAGATCCGAAGTGCCGGAGGCGCCGGACGTTTCCATGATCGGGGTACGGCATCGGGCGGCGGCGGTGCTGGCCATGGCGCGGCCGCAGTTCTGGCTCGTCTCGCTGGTCGCCCTGCAACTGGGGTTCGTGCTGGCGACCCGGCGGCTGATTCCGACCGGCGCCGAGGCCCTGACGCTGGCGTACGCCGGGCTGATCGCCGGCCCGCTGATCTGGCTGGCCGTGCTGTCGATCAACGACGCCCATGATCAGGAGACCGACCGGCGCAACCCGAGGAAGGCCGGCGCACCGCTGGTCACCGGCGTCCTCGACCGGCGCCAGGCCATCGGCATCGGGATCGTCTCGGGGGCGGCGGCGGTGCTGGCCTCGATCCCGCTCGGCGGCCTGTTCACGCTGGGCGTCGGGCTGACCGTCCTGCTCGGCTGGGCGTACAGCACGCCGCCGCTGCGGCTCAAGGCCCGGCCCGGCGCCGATGTCGCGGTCAACGCGTTCGCCGTCGCCGGCCTCGGCCCGCTGGGCGGCTGGGTCGCACTCACCGGAACGACCGCCGGCTTCCCGTGGCCCATGGCGCTGATCGGCTCGCTCGCGGTGGCCGCGCTCTACCTGCCGACCACGCTGGTCGACCGGCAGGCCGATCGTGCCGCGGGGGCGCGAACCACCGCGGTCGCGCTCGGCGAGCGGGCCACCTTCGAACTGGGCTTCGCGTTGTGGACCGGCAGCGCGGTGATCGCGGCCGGGCTGGCGGCGACCGGCACGCTCCTCGACCGTTCCCTGCTGCCGTTGCATCTGATCATGGCGCCGATCCTGCTGGTGACCTACCGGGTGCTGTTGCGGCACCGGCCCGGCTTCGGGGCGATCACGGTCGTGGCGGCGACCTATCTGGTGCCCTGCACCGCCTTCGTCCTGACCTACTGCGGCGTGCTGGGCTGACCGCGGGACTTGTGAATCAGGCCGATCGGCCTAGAATCAGTTCATGCAGCCTGGTTCCGGTTCGGTCGGCCGACGCAGCGGTACGTTCATCGAGGCAGCACGCCGGGCCCAGATCATCGAGGCGGCGATCGTCGCGGTCAACGAGCACGGCTACGCCGGGGCCTCGCTGAGCGTGATCGCGGCCCGGGCGGAGACGTCGAAGAGCGTGATCTCGTACCACTTCGACGGCAAGGAGGAGTTGCTGGCCCAGGTGGTCGAGCAGGTGTACGGCGAGGTCGGCGAACTGATCATCGCCGCCGTCGACGCAGCGGACAGTTGGCCCGGCAAGCTCGAGGCCTACGTCCGGGCCGAACTCGGCTACGTGCGTGATCACCGGGAGCGGATCCTGGCCGCGAACGAGATCGTGATCAGCCACCGGGACGCCGACGGGACCCCGCTCTACCTGCAGGGCGGCGGCGAGGAGACGGCCCTGCTCGAGAACCTCCTGCAGCGCGGCCGGCGGGCCAAGGTCTTCGCGCCGCTGGACGTCAAGATCACGGCGGTCACCATCGTGCACGCGATCGACGGCGCGATCACCGAGGCGCAGCGGGATCCGGGACTCGACCTGGACCGGTACGGCGACCGCCTGGTTCCGCTGCTGCTCCGGGCGGTGGGCGCGACATGACCGGGCACCCGCTGCCGCCGGTCCGCGGAATCGGCTACGACGCCGGTGTGCTCTACGAGGGCACGATGCCGTCGCGGCCGGGGTGGCGGGTTGAGGACATGCGCCGGGACCTGCGGGTGATCGCCGGCGAACTCGGCTGCAACGCGGTCATGATCATGGCCAGCGACCTGGACCGGCTGGTCGAGACCGGCCGGGCGGCCCGCGAGGTCGGGCTCTCGGTCTGGCTGCAGCCACGGCTGTTCGACGCCGACCCGGTCGACGTGCTGGCCTTCCTGGGCGAGGCCGCGCAGCGGGCCGAGGAACTGCGCCGCAGCCATGGCGAGGTCGGCCTGAACGTCGGCTGCGAACTGAGTCTCTCGATGAACGGTCTGGTCCCCGGCCGCAGCTTCGTCCGGCGCGGCACCCTGCTGCCGTGGCTCTTCTGGCTCAAGCCCGTCCTCGATCTGCGCCTCAACCGCTTCCTTCGCCGGGCCGCGGCGCTGGCCCGCGAGCGATTCGGCGGCCCGCTCAGCTACGGCTCTGGCGACTGGGAATCGGTGGACTGGGCACCGTTCGACTTCATCGGCCTGGACTACTACCTCGACGCCGGCAACCGGTGGCGGTTCGAGTCCGACGTCACCCGGCACACGCGGTCCGGCAAGCCGGTGTTGATCACCGAGTTCGGCTGCTGCGGCTACACCGGGGCGGCCGCGCGCGGCGCCGGCGGCTTCCTGGTGATCAACACCCGCACCGATCCGCCGACGGTGCCGGCCGACCTGGTCCGCGACGAGCAGGAGCAGGCCGACTACCTGAACGAATCGCTGGACCTGTTCGCCCGGGCCGGCGTCCACGGCACCTTCGTCTTCGGCTTCAGCGAGCCGAGCCTGCCGTGCTCCGACGATCCCGTGCACGACCTGGACCGGGCCAGCTTCGGCATCGTCCGGGTGCTGCCGCGCGATGACGAGAAAGAGCCCGAGTCGTGGCTGCCGAAGCTCGCCTTCGGCGCCCTGGCCCGCCGCTACCGGGAGGGATGATCATGGACTCGAGCGCTGTTCACCGCTGGCCGCTGCCGGTGCGGATCGCGGTGCCCGGTCTCGGTGCGCTGGCCGTCGCGGTACCGGCCCGGCTGGTCGGCGGACCGGTCGCCGCGGTCGTCGGCGGGGCGCTGATCATCGCCCTGGCCCTGGTCACGCTGCGGCTGCTCGACCGGCGTTCCCCGGCCGAGGCCGGCCTGGTCCGGACCGCCCTGGCCGGGCGGCAGCTGCTCCTCGGCTTCCTGGCCTGGCTGGTGCCGGCCGGCGCGGCGATCCTGGTCCTCGCCGTCGGCGGGCAGGTCGGGTTACGAGTGCCGGACGGGGTGGCCTGGCTCAGTCCGGTCGCCGTCCACCTCGGCGTGATCATGGTCGGCCAGGTGCTGCCGTACGAGTTGATCTTCCGCGGGGTGGTGCAGAGCAACCTCTCGGAACGCTACGGAGGCTGGGGCATGATCATCCGCCAGGGACTGCTCTACGGCGTGTTCCTGACCGTGCTGCGCCTGGTCGGCGGTGGCGCGCCGGTGATCGCGCTGGCGGTGGAGGCCTCGTACGCGGTCGGCGTCGGGATCGCGCTGGGCTACGCCCGGGCGGTCAGCGGCAGTGTCTGGGTGTCGGCGGGTCTGCACCTGGCGTACCTGACCGTGACCGGGCTGACCGGAGACCCCGCCCTCGGGCTGGTGGACCGCCCGCCGGACTGGCTGCCCGCCCTGTTCGCGTACGGCGTGGTGCCGTTCGGAGTCAGCCTGGCCTGCGTCGAGACCCTGGTCCGGCTGCGGCCTCAGTCGGTCCGGGCCGCCGGCTGACGCGGTGATCGTCCGGGAGCCGTGCCGAGGCCGATCAAGGTCGTGGCGTCGATCTCGGTGACTCCGTCGGCGGCGAGGGTGGCCAGGTAGCGGTCCCGTACCGAACTTGTCTGGTCCGCGGACAGGCCGGTGATCGCCGACCGGTAGCCCGAGCCGGTGATGATCAACCAGGCCAGCTCCTCGGTCAGGACCAGTCGCAGATCCTCGGTGATCACCGAGACCTCGGTCAGGTCGAGGCTCTCGAGCCACGCCGCGTACGGTTCCGCCGCGTTGATCTTGTTGATCAGATGGGGTTGGCGCTCCGGTGCCGGGGCGCCGGTGACGGTGGAGACGGCTCGGGCCAGGTGGTCGCCGGGCACCTCCATCGCCCCGCGCCGCCAGATCGTGAACCCGATCCGGCCGCCGGGCCGGGCCATCCCGATCAGCTGTCGGGTGCCGGACACCAGGTCGGGAAAGAAGAAGATGCCGAGCGCGGCCTGCACCACGTCGTAGTCGCGGCCGGTCCAGCCGAGGACGTCGGCGACCTGACCGCGCAGCTGCGGCAGCGTCTCGGCGGCCCGGCGGACGATGTCGATCATGGGCGGGGACACGTCGACCGCATCGACGGAGCCGTCCGTGCCGACGGCCCGGGCGGCGGGGATCGCCGACGCACCCGTACCGCAGCAGGCGTCCAGGACACGATCACCGGTCCCGGGCCGGGTCGCGGCGACGGTGGCGCGGCCGATCGGGCCCCAGAGGTGCCGGCCGAGCGCGTCGAAGTCGGCCGCCGCGGCGTCGAAGCCGCGGCGATGGCCGGGCGGTGAGGTCTCGGGCACGGTCAACTCCGCTCGAGGTTCATGATCATGGTCAGGCCGCGGAGCTGGCCGCGCCGAGCCACGGGTCGAAGCCGTCGTCGACGCCGCGCCAGGCGTCCAGGTCGCCCAGCTCTTGATCGGTCATCAGGACCGCGCCGAACGCGTCCCGGATCCGTTCCCGCTCCGCCGCGTCGACGCCGGTGACGGTGAGCGAGGTGCCGGGCATCCGGTCGCGCCACGGGCCGTGGACGCCGACGCTGAGCTGGCCGCCGGAGCCGTCCCAGACACAGGCGACGCCCGGCCGGCTGGGCAGCCAGAAGTGTCCGCGGGACCGGATGCTGCCGGTGCCGAGGTCCTCCAGCCGGGCCATCAGCCGGTGCGGTTGGAACGGCCGGCCGGACTGCAGCACCAAGGTCCAGACGCCGTCGGCGTCCGGTCGCGGCGAGGCGGCGGGACGCAGCGGATCCGTCCTCGTCCGGGCCAGCTCGAGGTCGTGCCGGCGACCGATCAGGTCCGCGACGTCGACCCGGTGCGGGCTGGCCAGGAACGCGGACGGGGCGCGCAGGTGACGGAGCAGGCCGATGGCCTGCCGGCCGGAGTTGCCGACGGCCAGCACGGCGTCCGCGTACTCCACCTGGGCGCAGACCGCCTCGCCGACCGAACGCCGGTCCCGGGAGCCGTGTGCCAGGCCGCGCTCGTCGAGCAGGTCGTCGCCGAGTACGTCCTGGACGGCGGTCTCGCCGTCGACCGCGGCCACCACCGGGGCCAGCCGGATCCCGGTCAGCCGGCCGTCCCGGATCGCGGTGTCGATCGCCGCCGCGATCGGTTCCGGCGGCGTGGCCAGGGGCAGCGCCAGCACGGCCGTACGCCAGCGGCCGACCTCGGCCAGCCGGACCAGGGTCTCCAGCACGTCGTGCCGCAGCGTGCAGCCCAGGCACTCGTGATCAAGCTCGATCACCTCGGACTCGGCGGTCCCGTCCTGATCCGCGACCACCCGGTGCAGCGCCATCGCCGGCCGGTCGGTGACCAGGCCGTAGCTGACCTGGACGACGTCCGGCAGGTCGAGCAGGAAGGTCGCCGCCGCGGACTGCCGGGCGACCGGGTCGACGGCGGCGATGATCGCGACCGAGACGTACGGGCTGCTGTCGTTCATGATCGTCGGCTCCTCGTCGCGGTGGGGTTCCCCTGTACCTTAATGAACATGATTGTCATATACAAACCAGCGAGGAAGAGATCGTCGATAGCTCGGCGCAACGAGGTGCGTCCGGTGATCAAGCTCAGGTCGACGGCGGGAACCGGTTACACCTACGCCACGAAGAAAAACAAGCGGAATGACCGGACCGACTGGTCGTGCGGAAGTACGAATGGTTCGGTGCGCTGCATGATGGAATCGGCGGCTGTGCTTCCGGGTTCGGGGGCAATCGTTCCGATCGTGCACCGCGATGGTCTGTTCGAGCTCTCCGCCGCAGAGTGGGCCGCAACTCGAGATTTGTTGATCAGGGCACGATCCGCTTTGCACCAGCGTCTCGCTCCGGACGGCTACACCATCGGCTGGAACGCGCAAGGCGGCCAGCTTCATGCACACCTGACCAGCTCTGGGTTTGGGGCCGTCCCTGAGCACATTCCGACTGAAACGGCTAGGCTTGGCGTTAAGCCGCCTGTCGCTGTCAGATCGGAAGTCGTGAGGTCGGAACCCCCGCCGGATGACGGGACCCGGCCTTCGCGCATCTCAGCGGGAATGTTCAGCCGCCATGTCTCCTGATCCACTCCATCGTCTGGTCGAGTTCCCGGCGGCCGCCGGGCGCCGGTACAGGACGCCAGGCGATCTCGAGTAGATCGCAGTGGGTTTGTACGAGGGCCTCCGCGGCGCCGGTGGTAAACGGCTCGTATGGCCCGTCGGAAGCAGCATTGGCGATCATGAAGATTGCAGCCGATCGTGTGTGGTCGTATCTCCACTCCCAGCTAAGGACTCCTTGCTCGTCGAGCTGGTCGAGCATCTGTCCGAGGTGCCTTTGGCGGGAACTTCGGTAGTCGGGCTGCGAGACTGCGCCGTTCATGCCGGGTCGGGCCTCCTCTTCCTGTCTGCCTGGCATTGAGTGTGATCCCGAGGTGCCGATCATGATGACAGCCGGACGCCGTGGGCGCCCCGGGCAGCGCCGCTGCAGCCATGATCATCATTAGCGAGCCGAAGCGGACGATTACGGACAGGAACGGCGTGCAGCGTGTAGTGGTCGCAGATCATCAGCCACGGTCCGAGTGTGAGCGCTGTCGCTGACACTGGGCCGCCCTCTCGCCCCCTGCTATCGAAGCGCCGCCAAAGCTCGATCGATCGTTGCTGGAGACCCTGCGCATCAGGTCTATCCGGGTCGTAGATCGCGGCTGGAAACCCAGCGGTAGACCTCGTCCGCATCGCAGACGCGGCCGTACCACGCTCCCTGCGGGTCAACGAGCCAAACGTCGAGATCGCCGGCCGCGGACCATCCCGCTTCGAGTACCGGGCGCGGCGCACCGAGGCATCGGACCGCGCCCGGGTTCCGGGGGCCGCGGGCGTCGTACTGGATGTCGAGGTCGGTCGCCATCAGGCTGGCTTTGGCCCGGCTGAGACCGGTCGCGCGCCAGCCGTTGACTGCGCCGTCCCAGACTCCGAAGGTGCCGCCGTCCTCGGACGGGCGGACTGTGAAAGCCCGAACATGCATCCCACGATAGCCCGATATCGAACACATATCCTATTCTCGGGCTAGGAGGTGTTCGGAGTTGGCGTACAACAATCCGCCGGTGCCGTGGGCTGAGCTGGAGCGGCGGTTGTCGAGTCGATCGCGGCCGGGCTCCCATGGCGATCGGCCCGCGAGCGGGGACGGTGGGGACAGTCCCGCCTGGAGTCAACACCGGGGGCCGTACGTGCCGACGGGGCGGCCTCAGCGGCCGGCGAGCGCGGTGCCGTCTGCCGAGCTGCACGCGCACTCGACGTTCTCGTTTCTGGATGGTGCGTCGCAGCCGGAGGGCCTGGTCGAGGCCGCGGTCGAGCTGGGGCTGTCGGGGCTGGGACTGACCGACCACGATGGCTTCTACGGGGCGTCCCGGTTCGCCGAAGCTGCCGCCGCTTACGACCTGCTAACGGTATTCGGAGCCGAGCTGTCGCTGGGATTGTCGGGCCCGCAGAATGGCGTTGCCGATCCTGAGGGCGGGCATCTGTTGATGTTGGCCGACGGCCAGGAGGGCTACCACCGGCTGTCGGGGGCAGTCACCGGGGCGCAGCTGGCGGGAGGGGAGAAGGGCCGCCCGGTCTACGACCTCGAGGCCGTGGCCGATCACGGCCGCGGGCACTGGGTCGTGCTGACCGGCTGCCGCAAGGGCGCGGTCCGGCACGCCCTGACCACCGCCGGCTACCCGAACGGCCGTGCCGCCGCCGGCCGCGAGCTGGATCGCCTGGTCGCCCTGTTCGGCGCCGACCGGGTCGTGGTCGAGCTGATCGACCACCAGCTGCCCGACGACTCACTGATCAATGACGCCCTGGCCGGGCTCGCGGCCGACCGCCGGCTGCCGGTGGTGGCGACGAACAACGTGCACTACGCCAAGCCTGCCGAGCACAAGATCGCCGCCGCGTTGTCGGCGGTCCGGGCCCGGCAGGACCTGGACGCGATGGACGGCTGGCAACCGGCGTCGGGGATGGCGTTCCTTCGATCCGGGGAGGAGATGGCCGCCCGGTTCGGCCGATACCCGGGCGCGGTCGCCCGCTCGGTCGACCTGGCCGGCCAGCTGGGGTTCGATCTGCGGCGGGCCAAGCCGAAGCTGCCGCTGCGCGACGTGCCTGACGGACACACGCCGGCGTCGTGGCTGCGCCACCTCACCTTCACCGGCGCCGAGCTGCGCTACGGCACCCGCGACCAGCGGCCGGACGCCTACCAACGGCTCGAACGTGAGCTGGCAGTGATCGAGGAACGCGGCTTCCCCGGCTACTTCCTGATCGTGCACGAGATCGTCGACTTCGCCCGCCAGCAAGGAACCCTGTGCCAGGGCCGCGGCTCGGCCGCCAACAGCGCAGTCTGTTACGCGCTGGGCATCACCGCCGTCGATTCGATCTTGTACGGGCTGCCGTTCGAACGGTTCCTCGCCGCAACACGGGAGGAGGAACCGGACATCGATGTCGACTTCGACTCCGACCGCCGCGAGGAAGTGATTCAGCACGTCTGCGCCAAGTACGGCCGCCGCAACGCCGCCCAGGTCGTCAACGTGATCTCGTACCGGCCGAAGTCGGCGATCCGGGACGCAGCGAAGGCGCTCGGGTTCTCGGTCGGACAGCAGGACGCCTGGTCGAAACGAGTCGACGGCTGGTCGCCCGACATCACCGCCGACACCGGCGACGACGGCGGCATCCCACCCAACGTCACCGGCCTCGCCACCCGGCTGCTGACCTTCCCGCGACACCTCGGGATCCACTCCGGCGGGATGGTGCTGACCGAGCGGCCAGTGGGGGAGGTAGTGCCGATCGTGCATGCCCGGATGGAGAACCGGACCGTGCTGCAGTGGGACAAGGACGACTGCGCCTACATGGGCCTGGTCAAGTTCGACCTCCTCGGCCTCGGCATGCTCGCCGCCCTCCAGTACTGCATGGACCTCGTTCGTGATCATGTCGGCGAGGACTGGTCGCTGCACACCATCCCGAAGGAAGAGGCCGGAGTTTATGACCAACTGTGCCGGGCCGACTCCGTCGGCGTGTTCCAGGTCGAATCCCGCGCCCAGATGTCCACCCTGCCCCGGCTGCTGCCGCGCCGGTTCTACGACCTGGTGTGCGAGATCGCACTGATCCGGCCCGGCCCGATCCAAGGCGGCGCCGTGCACCCGTTCATCCGCCGCCGCACCGGCGAAGAACCCATCACCTACCTGCACCCGAGACTCGAACCGGTACTGAGCCGCACGTTGGGGGTGCCGCTGTTCCAGGAACAGCTGATGCAGATGGCCTAAGCCGTCGGCGAGATCTCCGGTGAAGAGGCCGACCTGCTGCGCCGGGCGATGGGATCGAAGCGAGGGATCGAGAAGATCGCGCTCAAGAAGGATCGCGACCACATCAAGAACCCGTGCCACCGGTGCCGTCGCGCCGAGACCGAGCCCGATCCGGACCAGAGTGACCGTACTGATGCAGCAATTGATCTCGCGCGCCGCCAGCTCGAGGCGATTCCACGGAGGTACCAACCGGCCCCGGACCCGCGGTCGTCGGGGCCTGAATCTTCCTCCCTACACGCCGACTCCCGCCGCCGACAGACCGCCGGCCCCAGCCCGGCCGGACCCGGCTCCTCGGGTCATGCCGAGCCCGCCACGGTGGGAACCCGTTCCGGATCCACCAAGACGACCACAACCGCGTCCTGTGCCGAATCCGGTCCATGTCCGCCGCCGCCGGCGTTGGCCGCTGGTGCTGGCTGCCGTCGCTGCAGTCGTCGTCGTAGTCGTGATCACCGTTCTCGGCTCAATATGGAACTAACGGGACATGGGACGATCCGTGTTCGGGTAATGCTTGTTCTCCGCTGACAGCGGAGATAGGCTATTTCCCGAACAGGAGGTGTGATGGCCATCATGACAGCGCCGGTCACGGAGGCTGACGTTCTGGCGAGGAGTCGAGAGATCCTCGCGGAGCGACTGCCTCCAGGGTGGGAGGTGCAGGTGGTGCCCGCGGCGGCCGACCAGGGAATCGATCTCATCGCAGAGCTCCAGTCTCCTGATGGGGCACGGGTCCGACTGGTGCTCGAGGTGAAGCGAACTGTCGATCGCCGTGACGTAGAGGCCATCCGCAGCCAGATCGCGCGATACACCGAAGGTCTGGCGACCCGAGGTCCGGCTGTTGTTGGAGTCGTTGTAGCGCGCTACCTGTCACCTCCGGTTCGGCAGAAGCTGATTGAGGCGGGGTTGTCGTTCGTTGATGCCACTGGGAACATCCGAGTGAGTTCCTCGAGGCCAGGCTTCTTTCTGGCCGATCACGGCGCCGATCGCGACCCGTGGCGAGGTCCGGGCCGGCCACGTGGGAGCCTGAAAGGGGCACCTGCTGGCAAGGTCGTTCGTGCGCTGCTGGACTTTGACCGGTCGTGGTCGATTCGGCGTCTGGTCGAGACCGCGGAGGTGTCTACGGGCGCGGCGTACCGAGTGGTGCAGTTCCTCGAGGAGGAGGAACTGATCGAAAGACGGAACTCACGGGTCCGGTCTCCGCGTTGGCAGCCGCTGTTGCGGCGCTGGAGTCAGGATTATGAATTCGTCGCGAGCAGCAGTACCTCCACCTGGGTCGCTCCACGCGGACTGGACAGGCTTCTGGAGCGTGTGTCGGCTACCGAGGGTGAGTACGCAGTAACGGGTACCCTGGCCGCCGCCGAATGGGCCCCGCACGCTCCGGCACGCTCGGCGATGATCTACACGGCGGATGCAGCAGAAGCCGCACAGGAGTGGGGCCTGCGTTCAGTTGATGCGGGAGCGAACGTCGTGCTTGCCGAACCCGAAAGCGCCGCAGTGTTCGCGCGGACTCAGACCGCGACTTCCGGTGGCTACCTCATTGCAGCGCCGGCCCAGGTCGCTGTCGACCTTCTGACTGGCCCGGGGCGGAATCCCTCCGAGGGCGAAGAACTCATCGATTGGATGTCACGCAATGAACGAACCTGGCGCCAGCGCTGACCTTCTGATCCGCGCACGTTCGGCGATGCTCGACGCACTGGCAGCGCTCGAGGCACATCGCGCCGCCGTCATCGTGATCGGAGCTCAGGCGGTCTACCTTCGGACGGCGGCGGCTCCGGTTGCTCTCGCCGAGGCGACCAAGGACAGCGATCTGGCGGTCGATCCCCGCGAGCTGGGAGAAGACCCGCTGATCGAGGAGGCCATGACCCGAGCAGGGTTCTACCTGAACCCGCACACGCTCCAACCCGGAAGCTGGCTCAGCCCGACTGGCATTCCCGTGGACCTGATGGTTCCAGAGGCACTGGCCGGCAGCGGCGGATCCCAGGCTCGAGGCGCCCGGATCCCCCCGCACAGCAAGAAGGCAGCTCGGCGGGCCGCAGGACTCGAAGCAGCCCTCGTTGACAACTCACCGATGGAGGTACTTGCCCTCGATCCAGCAGACGCCCGCCGCTACACGATCAAGGTCGCAGGCTGCGGCGCTCTCCTGGTCGCGAAGCTCCACAAGATCGGAGAGCGGGTCAACGATCGAAACCCCGACCGTCTGCAAGACAAGGACGCGCACGACATCTACCGGATCCTCATCGACACCGAAACGGATGTGCTGGCAGAGTCCCTGGAGCAGCTGCGCGTGCACGAGGTCAGCGCTGCGGTAACGGAGATCGCTATCGGACTGCTGCAGCAACTCTTCGGTGACGGACCGTCAGCGATTGGTGCGTTGATGGCGGGCCGAGCCGAGACCGGGATCGGCAATCCAGAGACTGTTGCCCTTCAGGCCTCATTCTTGGCCGACGACTTGTCAAAGGCTGTGCAGCGGTGACCTGCCGCAACAGCAGCAACAGCAAGGAACAGTTGGATCAGACAGCCGGCCCGGCCGGATCACCTGATCATCGGTGGCCCCCGTACAGCCGGCTAGTTGTGGCGAGCCACCACTGATCGACCGAGATCACTGGTGGCCGGCCGCAGGCGATCCACAGGAGTGGGAACAGATCGGCGAGTCCGCGCCAGGACGTCTCCGCGGGCGGCCTGAGGGTGAACCCGGATCTCGGCCACTGACAATGACGGCCTTGCGGCTGTTGCAGGACCTGCAGCACCACTCGCCTGCGCCGTCTGAATCCGAAGGAAACGTCAGTCGACCGTCAGGTTCGCAGTTACGATCCGGAGCGTGTCCGTTGAATCCGGCAACACCCGGTCCGAGAGCCAACGGTCTGTTCCCGAACTGGAGTCGCTTCAGCCCCGATTCGACCGGGACAGCCACCAGTCCTACGTCGACCTCCTGTTCGCTGCCATCGACGATGACGGAAATCGCAACATCGCACTTTCGGGACAGTACGGCAGCGGTAAGAGCAGCATCCTCGCCGGATTCAAGAGCCAGCTCTCAGCGACGCGTCCCCAGACCAAGGTCATCCAGCTAACCTTGTCGACTCTCAACTCCGACACGGCCAAGAAGGAAGCGGTAGCGCAGGAGTACGGCTCCGATCACGGCCACAAAGGCTCGACACACGCAGTCACACGCGCGCTGGAACGAGAGATCGTCAAGCAGCTCCTGTACCGGGAGACCCCGACCAGGATGCCCGGCTCCCGGTTCCGCCGTACTGCCGCGCCCGACGATGAGACAACGGCAAGCTGGGCGATCCTGGCGGCCGCGGTGACCGTGTTGATCGGCATCGGGCCGGTGACTCAGAACTATTGGTGGACGCTGGCAGGCGGGGCACTGGCCGCTCTACTAGCCGCTGTGTGGGTCGTCCGGCGGAACGGTGCCGGCCTTTCGCTCAAGCAGATCGGGGCCGCCGGTGCGTCGCTGCACCTCGACGACAGCCGTGCGTACTTCGATGATCATCTCGACGAGATCATCTACTTCTTTCAGGTGAGCAAGACGCAGGTCGTGATCTTCGAAGACATCGATCGATTCGACAACCTGAGCATCTTTGAGTCGCTACGCGAACTCAACATCCTCCTCAACGAAACCGAACAGCTGGAACGGCAACGGCCAATCCGATTCGTCTATGCGACCCGGGACAGCATCTTCAAGCACGCAGCGAGGGAGGCAACACCGTCAAGCTCATCGGACACCGAACCGTCTGAACCCGCGCAGACCGATGGACTCATTGCACATCGGGCTGGAGGACCGGAGTCGGTCGGGTCCAGCCGCACCAAGTTTTTCGACGTCGTCATCCCCGTGCTTCCGTTCGCCACCCGACGCACGTCACGAGAACACCTGACCAGGGCGGTCGGTAACGACGTCGATGCCAACCTCATCGACCTGGTCGCACGTGAGGTCACCGATATGCGACTCATCCTGAACATCGGGAACGAGTTCCGAGTCTTCCGCCCGATGATCCTGCGCGACGACTTCGACATCGAGATCCTGACACCGACCGGACTCTTCGCCATGATCGTCTACAAGAACCTGTACCCGGAGCAGTTCGAGAAGGTCTCGACCGGCACAAGCGAGCTGGACCAAGTTTATGACGAGTACCGGAAGATCGTCAACAGCACGGCCCGGGATCTGGAGCAACGCGCGACACAAGGGCCGCTGCATCCCGCACTCGTTGAGGCCGCGCGCCGACTCAAGGAAACAGCAAGTCTGATCAACTCCACGAGCCTCCAAGCTCCAAATGGACAGCAGTACCCGGAGACCTCATGGGAGGCCTACGACTTCTGGTCCGCACTTGCGGCCTCTGGCCCGCAATCAACCTCCTACTTCCTAACGAGGCAAGGGCAGACTGCTGCGTTCACAAACACTCGACTGTCCGAGCTGATAGACCAACCACTGACCTCAGACACCGTTAAGGAGATGGAGGTCGAGAGCGGAGAAGGCGCCTCACGCGAGACAGAAGAAGCACGCACCAAGATCATCGGCGCCTCCATCCAGAACCTCATGGACACCGACCGCGAGTTGATCAACCACGATGGAGCACCCGTTGACTTCCGCGACCTGGTCAGACACAAGATCAACGACAGCCTCGTGTTCGACATGATCAACCACGGCTACATCGACCGGAACTTCTCCCTCTATGCGTCCGCCCATGACCCGGCGGTCAGGCCGAGCGCGCTCCGCTTCGTCCTTGCCGTCGTTGAGCCGAACAAACCCGATCCCCGATTCCAGTTCGACGATCCCGAATCCGACATACCCAGCGTCCTTCGAGAGGCGGGCGAAGCCTTCCTTTCCGACCGGCGAGCCTTCAACGTGCAGATCCTCGACCACTTGATCCTGCACCAGAGACCGGAGGTCGACGCGCTGGCGAGGTTGGTCGGCGAAGGGACGGCCGCTGATCAAGAATTTCTCGACGCGGTCATCGCCGAGAGCAAGCACGCAGCAGATTTCACCCAAGCGGTGTCCCGCCATTGGGCCGACATCTTCACCCACTTGATCAACGACCGCACGGAGCCCGCTCAGGATCTCGTGGACGCGGCCGTTCGCGGAGCCACCAAGTCGGTGGCCTACACGACTTCGCACACAGTCTCCGACTGGATTGACACGAACGGCGCACATCTCGCCAGCCTCAGCGACGCCTCCCCCAACGCGCCGGATGGACCCACGATCGCTGCCGTTCTCGAAAAGCTTCAGGTCCCGGTGAGCGATATGCGAACCTACTCCACTGCCCTGCAGAACGCGTTGTTCGAGCAGCACCACTGGGCGGTGACCAAAGCCAACCTCGCGATCGACCAACTGTTCGGGAAGTTCCCGTCTCTCGACGAGGTGATCAGCCAGCTCCCGGCGGTCGACGACGCTGTCGCCCTTGACCCTCTGCAAGTAGCGGTTCGTGACCATGTGCTGCAGAACCTGGCTATCTACTTGCCTCTGTGCCAGAAGGAAAACCGACCCGTTATCGACAGTCTGGATCAGTACGAGGCAGTCCTGAGGTGCGTAGGCGATCTTCCTGACCTCCCGTCGCAATTTCGGCCGGAACAGCTTGAAGAACTCGTAGATGGAGCGCCCGACAGCGCCCAGATCGACCGTCTCGACGGTATTCCGAAGTCCCTCTGGCGCGCCCTCGCTCACACCGGACGAGCAGCTGCATCGGTGGCCAACCTTCACGCCTACTTACAGGAGATGGCGGACCTGGACGCTTGGTCGGAGCATCTCGATGATGATCCGTCTCGCCTCGAGGCCGATCCGGACGACAGCGAGGAGACAAGGACGGCCGTAGCGTCAGCCATCCTGGCGATGACGGTTCAATCCGACACGTGCATCAAGCTTCTGACCACACTCAAACTCCGGTCTCCGATCGATCCCTCGAAGGTGCCAGACGGCAAGATCAACATCATCCCCGACCTTGTCGAGGCCGGCCTCATGGACGATTCGCTGACCGCCTTCCGCCGGTCGAGGTCAGACGCGCAGGTCGCGCGCCGATACATTGCCATCGCAACGCAGATCTCGAGTTATCTCGCCGAACTGACCGACCTGTCGGCAGGCGAACTCACCGCGCTCGCCGATGACGGCGACCAGGCGGCCGTCCGCGTGCTTCTCGATGCACCGGCCCTGCTGGCCAGATGCGACGAGACGGCCGCCAGCAAGATCACTAAGCGTGCGCAGCAGATCGAGAGAGTCCCCTACGACACACTCACGGTCCTCGCACGTCACTGCTGCCAGGATCCACAGCCGTTCGTCGAGCTGTTTGCGAAACAGTCACCCAACCTCGCTCCGCAGCAAGCCCAAGCGCTTCTGGACCAGATGCCAGACCCCTATCTGCATCTCGGCAAGGAGCAAGTTGAGGTGCCGCTCTGGACCCTTGGGCTGCTGGACTCTCTGGAGCGCCACGGCATCATCGGCCGCAGCCGAAAGAAGCGCAACGGAGACGTCTACGCGGTGCAACCGGCGGGTTAGTCGTCGCGGACTCCTGACAGTTGTTAGTGCGCGGACCGCGCGCCTGGGTCTGCACTCCGCCGTGCAGCAAGCGGAGATCAGTTCGCGAACATGCGCAACAGGGCAGTCGGCCTCTGGGAAGTCCGCTCCCACCAGGAGCGATCGAGCCCCTCGATGGGAGACGCCGCCCGGCCACCAAGGCGATTCCGCATGTCATGGGAGCTGTTATGCTCAATGCGCGAGCGGATCCGCTCGCTAGGTTGAGAGGAGGGTCGTATGGATAGTTACGGACCTGGATTCCAGCGGCCGTTTACGCTGGCACAGCTGGCTCGACGAGCCGGAATCTCGGAGAGCCGGGCACGTGCCATGTGGGCTTCTGACCGTGGCCGGCTTCCGCGGCCCGATGAGCGGGATGCTGATGGGCGACCACTGTGGAGAGCGGCCACCATTGACGCGTGGTGCGCACGGCAGGGTCGGAGTGTGTCTGATGACTCGCTGTGGTTCTTTCGTGTCCCGCCGGCGAAGACTGCGGCAGTGGAGCTGCAACGTGGGGTGGTCTCGCTCGGCGGCAGGGATCGGCTGAAGGCCTATGCGATCGTGTGGGACACGGAGCGCGGGCACGTGATCTACCTGCAGCAGATGGACAGTGAGGAGCTCACTCCGGGCCAGTTCGCTGAGCACGCGGCCGAGCTCATCGAACCGCGGTGGTGGGCTGATGCTCTGGTGATCATGCCGACCGGCTGGACATCGCTCGGTGGCTCCGACTTGGCGGACGACGATCCGGAGCTGATGGTGTATCGGCTGCGCACGGCTGACGATGGGGCACAGGGTCGGGGCGGTGTCGTCGAGGGCTTGAGGCGCTGGATTGCTGGTCCGGCGTCCGAGGCCTCAGACGCCCGCCCTAAGGCCGACCTGGGCACGCCCGTCGAGGCTCGAGTCATTGCGGCAGCCATCGGTACGCCAGTTCCCCTGTGGTTGAGCGGCACGACGCTGTCGGAGCACGGTCAGCAGACGCTGTCGTACAACCAAACCTTTATCGTTCCTGATCGGTCGACGGACTGGCCGGCTGCTCAGCGTCGTCTGGAGCGGGCGATTGAGGTGGGCCTTCCGGCGGAGTACCCAGCGGCGTTCGCGTTGTTGTGTGTCGACGCGGCAGAAGGTCTGGCCACAGTGCACGAGGCCCACGAGCGTACGCCGGACCGCGGAGCCGGGTGGTACCTGGTGTGCCGGCCGGCGCGGCCGGCGCCGCCGATCGAGCTTGAGCAGCTGATTACCTCAGCCGAGCCGGTTTCCGATCCCGTCCTCGTCGGAAATGAGCTGGTCGAGATGCGCACAGTGGAGGCTGACCTCGATGTCGAGGACCCGCGGGGTGCGGTGTTCGCCGCGGCGATCGAACTGACGGAAGCGCATCTACGTGTGCTCGCTGGCGCCGAGCGGAGGCAGTATGTGCCGGTCGCCGACGACAAACTCGTCAGGTACCGTGCTCCCTGGGCCGGCCAGGTCGTTGAGTCCTGGCGCCGAGACCTCTCGCCGATTGTCGATGTGAAAGCGGCCATGCGGCTTCGCCGAGGCGCTCGACTGCTGGACGGATACTCCGAATCGGATGTGATCGAAGGCTTCCGCGACCGTGACGGCCGCTTCGTCTGGATCGTGCAACTACCCCGCGAGGCGAAATATGTCCTGGCCGAGTGGCCGGTATCGCTGGACGTCACTGAGCACTGGACCGACAAGACGATCATCGCCGGAGACAACGACGCTGGTGCCGTGACGGCCTTGCTCGCGCTGACACCCACGGAGGATGGACATATGCGGGTGGATCCGGTGCCGCTGCCGCCAGGTGGAATGCGGGACGCGTTTGCCTACGGCTACGCCGGCGGAACCCCAGCCGAGACCTACCACGCGCTGCTCCGATGCGCCCTCGGCGACATCCCCGCAGTACCAGCCATGTGGTCTTGGGCGCCATCCAGGCGAATCCCGAGCCAACTGTGGGATGAAGTATCGACAACAAGCGATCGACTTCGTCTGGAGTGGCCAAAGCTGAAACTATGGGCACGCGCTGACCGCAAGAGAGCAATCGAGAGTGCGTCGACTTCGTCTGATGAGATCTGAAAGGCACCCGAGGTGCACGGACGCAACCCACGTACCCATGAAATCCCGGGATTCTCGCTTGAGCGTGACCTTGCGCCTGGTGGGCCCCATCGATGGTGGCTCGGTGCTGGTCGTCCGGCTTCGACCCAGAGGTTTCGCACGGACTCCCATTTCCATGGCTTGCACAGAAAGTCGGCGATGTCATCTGGCTCGGACAGGTAGCCGGCCTGCATCAGCACGCGGCCGGTTTCGGCGAGCTCGGTGCGGTGGTCTGTCTAGGCCCTGGTGACGTCCAGGCCGGCGAAGGCGCTGCCGGCTCGGGTGAGGCGTAGCAGGGCGTAGCGAAGGGTACCCCCAACAACCGTCGTCGGCGGCCACGCAGAGGTAATCGGGCTTGTGCCGCCGGCTAAGGCGTGTCTCTGGTCGATAGCGCGCGGCCAGGGCGTCAGAGTGGCCGTCGACCAGGGCCTTCGCCGCGTTCAGCGCTCCGGACAGCCGGCAGGACCGCCATCAGTTGTCGCAGCGCCGCCGCGAACCCGAGCAGGGTCAGACAACGGTCCCGGGCACCGCGAACGGAACAGCCAGCCCCACTGAAGGACGAGATCAGCGGGCTGGCTCGGATGACGATCGCGGTGTTCCTCGAGGCGATGCCGATGACCCTGGGCGGTGACCTCCCCCGAAGATCAGGTGGGTCCGGCCACCACGCTCCTTGAGGAATGCCTGCCGGTGATGAACCCTCGTTGACCGCTGGGGACGAGATGGAGTGGTGTCGCCGGCGGATGCGAGACTCGGTTCATTCATTACGATTCAGTACAGGTTGGCACGCGGGGCGTCAATACCATTCAGACTGAATTTTCTCACTGGCGTCAACCTCGAAGGATCCTTATGGCTACTCAAATGATCCCCGCGCTTTGCGCGGCGCCACATCACAGTCCGTTGTGTCACATTTCTCGGTCTATGGTAGTTGTCACTTGGATCCAGGCCCGATGAAGAGTCTAGCGTGGGGAATCATCTTCGCCGGTCTCTTATTCGGGACGATGGCATGCAGTCCACAAACTGATCCTATTTCAGCAGATCCCACCTCCGAGTCAACGCCGATGCCCAGTGGTGAGCCCGGTGATGGTCCCAGTGACGAGCCCAGTGACGAGCCCAGTGACGAGCGCAGTGACGATCCAAATTTTGACGTTCTTGACTTCTCAGGCAATGCTGATATCGAGACGGGCGAAGGCTACACCTATACCGTAGAATTCTCGGGATCTATCTCGTCACCAACTGCAGACATCTCAGAGGAGAAGCCGGGATTTACCAGATTGTCGTTTCCGCTCGACGGGTCGGCGACAGTCACTAACACGACACCCGGCCGGGAGTTGCCTCTCGGCGGATCAGATCTCGGCGTGGTTGGTTGGTACAAGAAGGGCTCCGCGGTCTGTGAACGGATCGAGGGCACATACAACCCGGAAGCGAAAAGGGAGTTCACAACAAAGGGGTGCTTCTTGATCCTGGGCGGATTTTCGATGTACGACACAGAGGATCCGCATGCGCGGCCAGGGGGAGTAACCGTCCCGGTGAATGCTCAGGTCACCGGGACGTTTGGGGTTTCCGGTCCAGATCGATCCAACAGGCTCTTCTACGGAGTCAAGGAGAAGCAGTCGGAAGCCCTTGCGAGAGACGTCCTCAAGCCGGACTTCATTCTCTTGTATTCCACAGAAGAAGACGTGGACAAATCCTGCAAATCCAATCACTCTGGAGACACCGATTCCTCGGTCATCTACATGGACGGTGGACTCAACTGCGGAAAGCTGGAGCAGCTCTACTACGGTTGGCTGTGGTCAGTTGACGAAGGTCTCCTGCGCAGATAACCCACTCTCTCGAGTCCTACGTCGCCGCTCTCGGCGGCCGGCTCCGGGTCGTTGCCGAGTTTCCCGATGAAACCATCACGAATCGAAGACTGAGCAGATGTGCTGCTCGCGAAACTCGGCGAGTTCCGGAACGTCTTGCTGATCCTGCGCTCATACTCGACAGGTGACCAGCGACCCAACGGACATCGACGCGGCTGACGCGATCTGTCCGATCTGTCTCGTCGAGGCTGGCACGGAGAAGGAACATGTGCCACAAGGAAGCCCTCGGCGGCCGCGTCATGACCCGCACCTGCCGGCGGTGCAACAACGATCTCGGGGCCCGGGTGGAGGCAGAACTTCAGGACTGGTTCGACCGGGCTCTGACCAAGGTCCGCATGAGCCACGACGGAGAGATTCCGGGCAAGCGACGGCTTCCGACGATCTACTACCTGGAGGAGAAGGGCAGCAAGCGGTTCGCGCTGAACCCGGCGGGGGAGCTCACCCCTGAAGTGATCCAGATGATGGAGTCGGGGACGTTCTGGCTGAACTACCGCGAGCCCGATCCGCGGCGCTGGCGGTTGGCGCTGCTGAAACACGCCTACCTTGCGGCCTGTCTGTACCGCGGTGACGTGCCGGAGTCAGCCGATGCACAGGCGATCCGGGGCGATCTGATCGCTGCCCGCGATACGCCCAGTCGAGCCTCGCTACCTGAGAGCGAGGCAGCGAGCCGGCTCAAGGTCTACCGCTCTGGAGTGGGAAGGCAAGGCAGCCCGTTGTCCTTGGTGGCCCGGGTTCATCCTCAGGATGCCAGCGCCGATCCCGAGGTGCTCATCTCCTTGGCCGGCGTTCTCTTCGTGTCGTGGCCCTTCACTGACCTGCCAGCTGGCACCTGGCAGCGGCAGGCCATCGAGGGCGACCACTAGGCTCCATCTGGGGCCGCTCCGCCCGGGCCCTCATCATCGAAGGTCGCGTCCAACGCCGGCGGCAGGTCGCCAGCCTCAGCGCCGAACACTTCGAACCACTCGTCTTGGAGCCAACTACAGCGTTCGGCGACTTCCGATGATGATCATCGCGTTCGTTCGATCTGATCGCCGTGACCGAGAAATCGTCAGGGCCGCCGGTTACCGTTCTGCCATGCGACCAGTTCGGCCAACGCGGAGGGCTCTTCTTCGGTTGCCGCGGGATTCATCTGGGCCAGGCGCACTCTGAGGGTTAGACCTAAGCCAAAGCCAATGCGACCGTCACGGCCCTGATCAACTGTTGCTTGATCAGGGTACTGCTGTCGAGGTCCCAGCTTCGGGTTTCACTCATCGAGCCACCTCGTACAGCGATCCGCCCATGACCCCAGCGACCCAGTTCAAATCGGACTCGCTCTCGGCGTAGGCCACCCAGTTGCCACCTCGCAAGATCCATCCAAAGGCGTATGCGGCGGAGGCGTTGTCCAGGATCTGTTCGGTGTTCAGCTCGCAATGATCCTCGACCACCGTCACCGTAATGGCGTTGCTTGAACCGCCATGGATGCAGTCCTCCTCGGCTCCCTGCTCCTGCCACGGATTCGAAGCGGACGCCTGATAGCGCTCCTTCCACTCCGCCCGGGTGTAGCGCTTGGTTTCCCAGCCCTCCCAAGTGGGTGCGCTCACGGTCACGACCGGCCCAGGAACCTCTACGTACTTGGTGGGCTGCATGGTCGATCCGATGGCGATCCCCCCTGCGGCACCGAGCCCGAGTGCGAGAATGGCGGTCACGGCCGCTGCTTGCCAGGTCCTCAACATGGTCTCTCCGTTCGTTGGATCCTCATCGCACGAAGGAGCTCATGACCGCGGCCCACGGGCCAGGCCCAATGATCACCGGACCGGTCTCCTTGGGTGGCCGCTCTCGTTCCCCCGCTGCTGGACTTCCAGATGTCGGGACTCGCCTGGCGCCCGGTGACCCCGTGGGCAGGCCGCAGCCAGGAGACGATCACCAAAGCGGCTGCCACCACTGCTGCGATCCCGCGACAGCCGATCATGACGGTCCACCACTCAGACCTAGCGCCGGTCTGCGCCGCGATGCGGGGGGACAATGTCGAGCATCAGCATTCGCCGAAGAAGTCCGGACTAACACGACGAGCAGTGATCTGGTACACCTTGGCGTCCTCAGGCAGCGTCTGATTGGAGACCTCGTTCTTGAACAGGAAGACGATCTCGCGGTCTCCGACGGTCACGGTCAAGACCGGAAATGGGCCACCGTTGCCTTGCTTGGACACCTGTTTGATCCTGTTGCCGTAGATGGCGCGGATCTGTCGGAGGCTCATGCCGACCCGGGCGCCGCTGCGGGTCTGGTATGCCGGGCCGAAGAGGTGGACCTCTTCGACGACGTCGAACCACACCAAACGGACGCGTTTCGACTCGAGTTGCTGCGATTCGGCGAGTCCGCCCGTACATTCTTTGGTGCTGGGCTCGAGGAAGCCTTGGTTGACCAGGTGCGTCACGGGCTGCCCGATCTTCAGTGGCCCGAGCCCGTTGGTATCGAGGACGGCGTTGAACCCGACGCTGCCTCGCTCAGGCTTACCAGTCGCAACCTTGCTGAAGACGTTTACGGATCGCGTCGAGGGGTCGAGGTTCAGTGAGAAGAGGTTGTCGAGCAGCCCGTATCCCAGGGTGATCAGAGTCGAGGCGATGTTGAGCTTTCCGATGATCCGAGATCGATAGGCCGCGCGGCTGATCTTCTGCCAATCTTCGGGCTTCAGGATCGATCGTAGGCCGCGGATCAGGACTGGCCAGTTGGCGGCTACACACCGAGTCATTTCGACCGCGACCAGCCTGACCGTGTCGGCCGAACCTTTGGCTAGTGGATCGCCAAAGGCGTTGGCGAAGCAGTGAGCAGTCACTGCCGACGCGAACTGCCACCTTGCCGGACCAGTCAACTCGAGACCCTCGGCGGCTTGCCAGGGCAAGGCCGTACAGGACGGCGGCGGTCGTCGCGGTGCCGACCAATTCGATCTGGAATGTTCTGTCCGCGGGGCGTGTGAACCCGAAGTGGACTTCTTGACCTGGTGCGAGGAGGACGGTCCGTGCCGCGGCAGGTGTGCTCGCCTGCGACAGGAGGTCGACCATGGTGCCTTTCAGGGCACCGGCTGACCTTCGCCACGACCAGGCCCAGCTCTGAGATGATGTCACCGTCATCCCGGTTCCGCGGTTGTTGGTGATCTTGACGACCAACAGCTCAGGATCGGCTTTGTCGGCGCCAGTGCAGACGAGAATCGGTGGGTCGTAGGTCTGGTCGGGGACGATGACTTCGTCGACCCAGTCCGGATTCTGTCCGGCGCACTGTGGTTGCTCACCTCGAACCGAGAACAGCGTGCCCATGGACTCTGATAGCGACCCGATGAAAAGATCGAAGTCACTCAGGTGATCAGTGATTGCCGTGACTGTGCTGCGATCGGAGCTGACCCAGGTCTCAAGGATGCTCGTTGCATCGGAGCGGTGATCTCCTCGCACGAGCACAGCGGTGTTCTTCTCCTGAAGTGGTTCAGACAGGTGATAGCTGATTGTGATCGGTTGGAGTGGTTGGGATCCTCCGTCGAGCATGAGGCTCAGTCGAGCGACTAGTCCCCAGTCCGGCACATCGAGAGCCTCGCCATCTCCTGCCTTCACCGCGAGCTCGCCCGGAACCTTGGTGACTCCCGCCGGTAGGGACACCTCGAACCTGCCGGCTCGCGCAGTTGTGGTCTCGGCCGGACTTACCCGGACCGTGACAGATTCGGCCGCCGGTGCGCTAGAGGACGAGGCCGGCGGAGCGGGGGCGGAACTGGCGGAGTCGGACTGTTCATTGCGCAGCCGCTCAACAGAGCGATGGTCGCCAGTGCGGCGATTACGGCGCGCTCACCGGCTGGCTGATTGGAGCTTGCTGGAATCGCCATGACTCAGACCGCGACCCAGAGCGCCAAGCCAATGATCAACGGTCCGGGAGCTCCTGGTTGGGCATCACGGGCGAAGAGATAGATCAGCGCGGCGATCGGAGAATCGCGACGACCACCACGAGCCCCATCGAGCAGGCAGGACGCAAACCTGCTGCCCAAATCAGCCGGCTGCGCGTGAAATTGACCTGCACTAGCCATCAATGGCTCCTGCTCTCAGGGGGCCAACGACGGGTATGCCTAGCGTCAGCCGGATCCCCCCGATCCGGCCGCCTGAAGCCGAGTATCCATGAAACTGGAACGTCGCGGGAGCGGTACTAGAGAAGAGCCGAGTCTCAATTGAGCATCGCAACGCAACGTCGGGCTGGCGAGCCGAGCTGCCGCGCCCTGTTCGCCTCCCACGCCGTCACACCCCGTGCCGCCAAACGCCGGCGACCGCGATAGCGACGGAGGAGGCTCCAACGCGACTGTCCGCGTAGCGGGCAGTGGGGGATTAGTTGATCATGGAACTGTAGTTGATCATGGTGCGAGGTCATGATCAACTACAGTTCCATCAGTGGTCTCACGCCCGCGTAGCGGGTCGTGACCGGGAGGAGCCCAACGCCGCGGGCAGGGCGCCAGCCTCAGCGCCGAACACTTCGAACCACTCGTCTTGGAGCCGACTACAGCGTCCCGTGACTTCCGCTGAAGGAGGACCGGATAGAGGAGGATCTGCCGGGATGGATCGTGGTGGGCTGGGTGTCCAAACTTGCGCCGTGATAAGGCTGGCCGGACGGCACGCGGGCACGTCGCAACCGCGCTGGGTCGGCTTCCGACCTGCTGCGTGCTCAACGAAGTTCGCGGCGGTCCCGCCGAGTAAGCCCGGCGGGACCGTTGAGCTTCATGCGGGTGGCGGCCCGGAGGGTCTTCGTGATCTCCCGGTCGGTAGCAGGGAGGCGTACCTCCGTCGCGTACTTACTGAAGTCCTTGGACTGTGCGGCGATCTGTGCGGCAGGCGTCTGCGGTACGCCGCTCGGCATGGCGAGGGCCGCGCCGATCCCGAGGACGGCCTTCGCCTGCTTGCCGCGCTGCAGGATTTTCCGGGCCAGGCCGCGAGCCTTCGCGCCGGTGACGTCACGGCCGACGTTGGTCACCGGCCCTCCTCGAAGTCGAACGGATCCTGCTGTCCTTCCATCCCGGCATCGGTCTGCCGACAGAGGAGGAACCGGTGGTGTTCAGCCAGTTCCTGCGCCTGCTTCTCGGCAAGATCGAGGCTGCTCCAGTCCAGGTCAGGCTTCGGCAGAGCGGCGTTGCGGCCGCTGTAGCTCCGAGCCGCGAGGACGCAGCGCGTTTCAGCCGACTTGCTCACGACGTCATTCGTCGTCGTGCGGATGCGCTGAAGCAACCTGGCGAGATTGTGGGTCAGCAGTCCGGCGGCCTCGATGTTGTTGCTGATCTGCTTGCCGTACCGCTGGATCTGCGCCTGCCGGGAGAAGAGGCCGGCGGAGCGGTGCCGGAGCTCGTCGGTGTCGAGGCTGCCGTCGTGCATCGTGTCGCTGTAGATGAGGTAGGTGGATCCCATGATCAGCAGCGGGAGCAGCACGGCCATGGCCACGATCAGCGGCAGGAACGCCTCGGCGTCGCGGCCGTCGTTGATGATCCGGACCGCCATCAGCGTGCCGAGCGCGCCGATGATCAAGACGATCAGGATCCGCTCGAACAGGATTCGGCGTCCCGTCGGCGTCCGCGGCGAGGGCATCGTGCCGGCACTGGTCTTGAACCGGCGGTGGCTCCGACCGAGGCCCTTGGCGACGACGGCGACGAACACAGTGCCGAGCGTGGCGAAGATCGCGGCGGAAATCGCCGGGATCCAGCCGTCGATGGCCACGGGGATGTCCTGCACGTTCACGTTCTGCAGGATGGCGAAGGTCAAGAACAGCACCAGCCAGTCGGCGCACAGGGCGATGATCCTCTTCCAGCCGTCCCTGCTGCTGTTCAGGTCGTCCTTGCGGTCGCCGTTCCTGCGGCCCGTCGCAACCTGCTCGGCGAGATCGTCGTGCCGCTGCTGCGCATTCTCGGGGGTCAGGAGTGCGCCAGTGGGGTCGACGATCGGGGCACGGCTCAGGATGTCCTTGGCCTTGGACAGGCCGTTGATCTGCGAGTGCAGCTTCTTGATCGTGTCGGCCAGCGGCTCGACATCGTTCTTCACGGCGTGGTCAAGGCGATGCTGGGCCCGGGTCACGGCGCGGAGCAGGATGACCTGTTCGCGGGGCGTTACCGGTTCCAGGGTCGGACCGTGAGTGTTGATCTCGTCGACCAGGGCCTGAGTGGCCGGCACTTTCGTGGCCGGCATCGGGCCGAAGCCCAGGACCGACCAGATCTTGTCCTTGATCGGGATGGTGGCGAGGGGCGTCGGTCCCGGCCTCTCGTTCGGCGGCTGGAGCATCCGCTCGAGCTCGTCAGCGGTCATTGGAATTCCCTTCTGTGGTGTCGGTTGGGTCACTGGATCGTCAAAACCACGACACGATTCGCCCGAGCCATCTGTGCGGAGTACTGGCCATGGGGCATGTTGTTGACCAGCTGCCCGCCGGCCTTGGCCGGGCCGAGGACCCTGTCAGGTACGCCGAGGTCGTGGAGCCGGTTGCGGACCGCGCGAGCGCGTTTCAGTTCGAGGTCGGTCGCCGGTCCGGTGCTGGTCGGCGTCCTGGCCGAGTAGCCGGTGATGGTGACCTTCTTGCCAGCCGGGCACTGCTGGAGCAGTTCGGCGATCGGTCGGAGGATCTTGGTCGCCGACTTGGTGAAGTGCCAGCTGTCGAACCGGAACGCGACCGTGGCGTCGATCGTGATCCGGCTCGCGACGCAAGCGGTTGGAATCTCGGTCAGCGAAATCAGCGGCACCGGCGCCGTGGCCTTCGGTGTCTCCTCGCTCACCGGCCGGTCGATCGACTTGCAGCTCGCGGCGCCGGCCTTCTTGCACAGCCCCAGGTAGATCGTGGTCAGTGCGGTCCGGGCGGCAGGGCCAGCGGAGGGCTGGCGCCCGGCGGCGTAGCCGAGACCGACGTAGGTGAGGTGCCGACCATCGGCGTGAGGCAGGTCGGCGGTGCGGGTGCGCTGGATGAAGCCTTTGGGATTGGCGATCCAGCCGCCGGCCTTCCGCAGGTCTGCCGGCGGGACGGAGGAGTAGCCGCTGCTGAGCAGGTAGAGCTGTCCGCCGCGCGGCGTTTCCGAGATCGCCCGGTCCAGCACCGCGATCGTGTCCAGCCCCGGCTCCGTCGCCGTAATGCCGGCAACAGTCGTCTCAAGCTCGGTCAGGTTCTCCTCGATCTTCGTGGCCGCCCTATCGGGGATGCGCTCGATCGCCGTGCCGCGCATCGGGGTGAGATCGATCGTGATCGTGCTCTTGGCGGTCACAACCCTGACGGTCGCCTCGCCCGGGTGACGCGCCGCGAGGGCGTAGGCCACGAGCTGGTCGTGCAGCACCGCCACCGACGGCAACGGCTCGGCGCTAGTCGCGGTCAGAGCCACCGTGACCAGCGGCGCCGGCTTGGGCGGGGCGCACGTCGCCGCCATGGACAGCGGGAGCAGGACGATCGCACCGGCCACGAGCGCTTTACGCAGCTTCATGATTCCTCCTTGCATCAGCAGCACCAGAGGTGAACCCGTCACGTTTCAACGGGGCGAGGGAGTTCTTCCAGGACCGCCAGTCGGACGGCGTCCCTGCGAAGCAGGTAAGGATGCGTCCGTCGCGTAGGACGAGAAGGTGTTGGCGGCGGGTCCACTTCACCTGGTAGCCGCTCGCCTGGAGCTCGCCGATGAACTTGCGCAGAGAGTTCGACACGGTTTCCCCCGATCGACTCGACCAGCTCTGGCCCCGATTGACCTGCTGGACTTATGATCAGTGTGATGCAGCAAAATGCATCATGACGATGACTTGTAGTGCATGTATCGGGCCGAGGAGATGCAATGGGCGACACGGGTGTGGAGGACGAGAAGCGGGCACCCAAGCTCCCGAGCGACGCCAGATGGCGCGAGCGGCTTCGCGAAGAAGTGCGCAGGGTCGTTAACAACGAGCGGCTGACGGTCGAGGCCCTGGCGCACCAGATGCCAGTCTCACTGCGGTCGTTGCGGAGCTGGATGGGCCAGCAGGAATGCCCCATGCCCACAGTCCCGACCTTGAAAGTGGTCGCAGGGAGGCTGACGTATCCCGTGGTGGATCAGCTCAGCGACCTGGGCGTGCTGTCAGCGGCCGACGTCTCCCCAGACTTCGGAGTCTCGCGATCCATACTGTCGGCTCAGATCGGGCGCATCCTGGACGCCGTATCCATGGTGCGACCGGGCATGACAGAGGCCGCCGCGGCCGTACTGCAGTCGTGTCGTGACACCGGCGATGTCGGCGTGTGGCGGTCGCGGCTGTTCGACGTTGCCGTCGGCCGCCGCTACCAGCGGGTGGGCTACTACGGACTAGAGGTCCAGCAATGGCGCGGCACGGGAACTGGCCCCCGGGGTTACCAGCCAGGGGTTTCGAAGGCGCTGCGTGAGCGAGTCGAGCGCCTCATGCCTGATGAGGCTGACCGAATCATGTACGCGGGCGGCGCGAAGAACTGGTCGAAGAACACACCCGGAGTCTGGGAGCGCGCCGAGATCACCTGGAGGATGAGGAAGGTCCTCCCGCTGGTCACGCACAACCGCTACGGACTGGCCGACTGGGAGGTGCACAAGCACCTGGTCCAGAGCACAGAACCGACGGATCGGCACATCTTCCTCGAGGCAGCAGGCTCGCACCTGGCGCCAGATCCGGCCACAACCACGCGGCTGCGCGATGCTCGCTCAACACAGAGTTCGTCACTGCCGGAGCGGTTGGTGTTGCTCTGCCCGCCCTCGTCGGGCGGGGCTGCACTGGGCAGGCTCATCGCAGACGGCCTGGGCTGGGATGCCGTCACCCTCCAGCAACTCGCCGGCGCGATCACCGGTCTGCCGCTCCGGGTCAGCCACATGCAGGTCCGGGACGACGAGCTCCGTCGCGCGCTCGACCATATTCGTCATGTCACGCCGGCCTACCCAACCGTCTATGCGATCGGGATAGCGCCGAAGAACATCGAGGACCGACTGTGGAAGTCGATCGCGAGCCTGATCAGCAGCGGTGACGTCATGTTGATCTTGCTGCGCCCCAGTGACGACACGGCGCGAGAGTGGTACGAACGGCAACTTGGACTCGATCCGATTTCATCAGATGAGCCCGTGAAGCGAGCACAAGATCAGTTGCGTGCGCTAGACCAGATTGCGGCGCAGGTGGGCGACGGTCAACGCGCTGCGGCAGGAACCCTAGTCCCCACGATGAAATGGTCCGATCGAGACCACTTCGAGTCCCCCGAGATCGGCGACTACCGTCTCCGGGCGGCGTACGAGATCTGTCACCTGCTGGTGCACGGACAAGTGGCAGGAAAGAGCCCGCTGCGCTGGTCTTTCCGCGAGGGTTCAGCATTGGCGAAGTTTGCCGACAAACTGCGGCTCGACACGCGCGGCTCCTCGGTCATTGAGTGGACGGTCAAGAACCTCAGGATGAAGGCGATGCCCACATGAGCCCAGCTGAAGCCCTTGCACGGATCCAGGCCGCCCTCGATGCCATAAAGCCGATCGCATGGTGCACACCTACGTCCGTAGCAGCAGTGACCACGGCCGCAACAGCGGCCGCACAATCAGGTGCCGACATTCTGCCGATCAGCCCGACCTACCCCGAACTGCCGGTCGAAACCGTGCGCTCAGCTGTTCGGACAGCAAGGTCGGCCGCTCGGTCACTACCAGACCACCCCCTCCGTGGCGTGGTCGTCGCCAAGATTGACGAGGCAGACGCGACCGTCGACGCGATCGGCAGCCGGGACGACCACAAGTTCAGTAGCTGGTCCAGGAGCCATCACGGGGAACCCACGCCGGCAGCTGTGAAAGCGGCCCAAGACATCCTTGCGGCCCCGTTGCCTGAGGAGACCGAACCCAGGTCCTTTACTGCGGCAGACTTGCAAGAAGCAGTTTCTGCCGCGCTTGCGCATTACTCGCTGGATGGCTGGACCGCGGTCACGCTAGAGCGACTCGCCACGGTTTCGGTCGACCTTGCAACGAGGCAGGTGCGTATCCGCAGCGACGCGACCTTCCGGCGCTCGGACATGGCACGACTTCTAGTACATGAGGTCGGTGGGCATGTGCTCCGAGGGGAGAACGCAGTACGGCAGCCCGACCCGGTAGCGAGCTTCGCGTTGGGTGATGCAACTGTCAGTGAAGAGGGACTTGCCGCTTGGCTTGAGATCAAGTTCGGCGTTGCCAGCCCCCGGACACACCGGCTCTACGCGGCTCGAACAGTCGCAGCGCACTTGGCGGCCGATCACGGAATCTTATCGATCATTCGCTGTCTTCACCCAGCAGTGGGCTGGGACGACGCCACTAGCATCTCCTTACGGGTCAAGCGAGGGCTGTCGGATCTCAACTCGCCTGGCGGCTTTTTGAAGGACCAGGCATACCTCAGCGGCCTGCGCGCCATCGCCGATCATATGACAAGCCATCCTGAAGACCTGCGGGCAATAATGGCGACGAAATGGCCACTCGAGAACCTCGATACCGCAGTAGGAATGATCAACTCCGGAACTCTGCAGCCGGCGGATTTGCTGCCTGAACCGGAATGCCTCGGGTTGGCCGCGTTCACCTGAGGCATCCGTCCGAGTTTGGCCTTCCGGTTGCCGGCAGCGGGCCGAGGTGCTGGACGGCGTGAAGACCCACCTGTCGGACGCCATCGCGAGTGGCGCAGACGCTTCGGCTGCGATCCGTGACCTCGGCCCGGCAGCTGATGTCGCTGACCGTGCCTATCAGGAGCATCAGGAACTGACGGGCGTCGATATCCGCCGACGGTATGTCCGGGCCAAGCGCGTACTGCAAGTCCTCGCCGCCGCCCTGGCCGTCGCCGCGGCCCTGGCGATCATCTTCCTTCCCAGCTACATCGTCACGTCCGAATCGTCCAGCGGCGGCGAAAGCGTTGATTCCGCTACCGCGCTGGAAGTCGTCGGTGGTCCACTCTGACCTCACGGGGCCAGAGGGGATCGCGTGCGATGCTGAGACTTGTCAGGGCGAGAGTTCGGCCGCGGGCCGGGCGCCGTGGATGATGATGCGGATGAAGGTCAACGGGAATCCGGCGCTGCGAGTCGAGGTTCGGTCGCCGCGGTTTTGGTGGCGGGCGAGGCCTCGACGGGTTCGGCGGTGGGTGAGGACCGATCCGGATCGAGCTGACGGTGTGCAGCGCTGGCCCGATCGGGATCGGCAACGCTGGCCGCTGATCGCGGCCGCGGTGGCGGCTGTGGGGGACGAGCTCGCCGCCGGTGCCTGGACCGTCAGTTCCGATGTGGATGATGAGCCGGGCGAGTCCGGAGTCGTCACTGTCGCGCAGCTGGGCCCGATGTCTCCGACTGAGCGCGGCATCGTCCGTTCCTGGTTTCAATTCGAGGAGGTCTGCGTCGACCCGTGGGACGAGACATTGCAGAACGGCCGACATCGGCTGTGGGCGACCCGGCGCTACTTCAGGGCCGGTCTGGTGCCCGTCGCGAGTCCCACGCTGGAGATGGCTAACCCGGACGATTACGGTCGATCACGCTTCTGGCCCGAGTGCAGCCGCGAAGATCTCGATCAGCTCGACAAGGTCAGATGGTTCGATCGCACCGACCCGCTCAACCAACGCTATCTACGGGCGCTGCGTACAGCCGCCGGCGGGGAGTTCCCGAGCCCCGTCTGAGCGGCTACTTGAGACCGAGGGTGCGCTGCCAGTCGTGCCGGGACCCGTCGGTGGACTCGGTCCCATGCGCGCCTTTTGCGTCAGGGGCCACTGCGAGGGTTCGGCACTGATCTGCTCCCACGCCCCGGGAACTCGACGACCATGGGGCCCGATCACCATCGCGCGTTGCGCCACTGCCCGCGTAACGGGCAGCCTGGGGGTTAGTTGATCATGGAACTGTAGTTGATCATCATCTGCACGTCGTAGTCCGGCAGCGGTCAGGACCTTTGGCCCTGGCCGTACCGTCCGATAATCGCTTGGCTGGTAGAAGCGCGAGGCCCGATTAGAGGTGCATCTTGACTGCTCAGCCTCCCCCTCAAGCCCCTGCAGTTCCTCCGGAGCCAGTCGTCCTCGTCGGCGGCGTGGTCAGAGTTGCCGGCAGCGACGTCGGTGTGCCGGGCCTGGTCGTCGAGGTTGTTGCCGGCGGCACCGACGCCAACTTGGGTTCGGCGATCACCGGATCGGGTGGCCGGTTCGCGGTCCCTGTACGGCTCCGGACGACCGGCCGCGAGGCCGGCCCGCTGCGGCTACGGCTGGTAGTGCTCAGCGCGGCTGCCCCCAGCGTGGACCGCGAGGGCCGTCTACTGTTCGAGTCCGACGAGCGGACGACGATGGCGCGCCGCGAGATGTATCTCGTCGAGTTGGACGCCGCCACCCTGACCGCGAGAGGTCTCGGCCGCGTGGTCGCCGACGTCCGGCCTACCGCGGAGCGTCAGGCCGACGCGCTCGCCAAGGCCGACGCCGACCGAACCCACGTGGTGGACACCGCCGAAGCGCTCTCCGTGACCCGGATGAAGGCCGGAGCCACCAAACGCAGGACCTGGCGCGAACAGGTCGTCCCCAAGGTGGTTGAGGACCTATCGCTGACCACTGCGCATGAGCGTGGCAGTGGCCGGTTCGTTCGTACGGACAACGAAGTGCTCGCCAGGGCAACTCGAGTGCAGCACGCTGAGCTGGGGAAGCTGTTCGGTGCCGCCGGACCCGGAGGCGGAGCACCGGCAGGGCAGGTTCGACATCGCGTCCGGCTCAGGCTGACCCGGGCGCAACGCAGTGCGCTGGGCGTGGAGGGGGCCGCCGGTGACGTCACCATCACCCAGGACCAGCTCGAAGCCGTCCTGGGAGGCAGCCTGAAGAAGCGACCGATCGTCGAACGGAGCGCCGCCATCGAGGATCCGTGCCGCCCACGGACCCACGCCGACGAATGCCTGGACCGCGACGACGGAGAAGGCACGGGCGAGAGGACAGTCGAGAGCGCCGGCGAGAGCGCGGGCGAGAGCGCCGGCGGCGCAACTCCGTTCGACACTCCTGGCGCGGTCGCCGCCCTGATGGACACCCAGACGGCGCCGGAGGACCAGCTGCAGATCGCGCTGGAACCCACCCTCACCTCCGACGAGCTTCCGGCGGCGATCGGCGGGGTCACCCTGATGCCGGGCCCGGCCGACGTGCCGGCATTCCACGACTTCTCCGAGCTGCAGCTGGCCTTTGAGCCGGTATGGCGTGAAGCGCTCGACGACCGCGTCTTCGACGACCTCGACTCCGCCTATGACCGGATCGTCGAAGAGGGCCTGTCCCAGGTCGACGAGGCGAGCACCGGAGTCATCAACATCGACTCCATCATCTTCACCCTCACTGGCCTGCTCACCGCGATCTCGGCGGTGCCCGACGACACTGCCGCGAACGTGCGGGTCAGCCTGGTCGAGTACCGGGCGCTGCCCGCCAGCCTGCGTGCCAAGCTCGACCTGATCGCCTCCAACATCGCCACGAAACGGGACAACCTCGTCGAGGTGCTGCTGAGCGCACCCGAAGACGGCGGAGATGGGGGCTTCTGGGAAGATCTTGCCGACACGGTCAGCTCAATCCTGACTGATCCGGTCACCGGCGCGAAAACGCCGATCGGCCCGTTGCTCGCGCTCGTTGCCGGCGGCACGCCCGCCTACCGCCAGGACGCGGTCCGGGCGTTGGAGCAGATCAAGATCCTGCAGGCACAGGCCGACCGGATTGTCGCCCACGCCAGGCAGCTGCTGATCGACCGCGAACGCAGCGCCACCTACCGGCCAACCGACGAGATCATTCGTCGCCTAGAGTCGCGGCGCAACGGCGGTTACGCGTTCCGCTACTTCGCCGCGACCCCGACTCAACGCTCCGTCAACTTCGGGGTGATGGTGACCTACCGACAGATCTGGACCCCGGTGTCCTACCAGGTCGGCGACCTGGTCTCCACGGTTCCGCTCGGACCGCGTGAGACGCGCCGTTACACCAAGCGGGAGGTCCACAAGCGCCGCCGCTCCCAACGCGAGCTCGAGCACCACGTGAGCGGCAGCAAGTACGACACTTCCGACACCTCACGCGCCGAGACAGAGATCCTTGCGGACGCGCGCGGCAAGACCAGCTTCGCGCACACCTCGGAGGGAACGTTCTCGTTCGGCTCCGACACCGGATACGGGGGGAGCGCGAAGGGGACTGTGTCGTTTCAGTCGGACGCCGACAGCCACTCCCAAGACGTCAAGAAGACCATGCGCGAGGCGGTCGTCAAGGCTTCGACCGAACGCCGGCTTGAGACGAAGCTCGAGATTGAAACCGAGGAGTCCTTCGAGCTGGAGGTCACCGAGACCGGTGAACTGACAAACCCGAGCGACGCGATCACGTGCACGTTCTTGCTCTACGAGCTGCAGCGCCGCTACCGGATCAACGAGAAGCTGCACCGGCTGCAGTCGGTCGTCCTGGTCGCACAGGAGGTGCCCAAAGCCCGTGACCTCGACCCAGACTGGCTGATCCGGCACGACTGGATCCTGAGCCGAGTCCTGCTCGACGACTCCTTCCGGCCCGCCCTGCAGTACGTGGCCACCACCCTGGTCGCCGACCGCCAGACCTTGGCGCGGATGCGCCAGGACCTCCTCGACCAGCAGCTCCTGGTCGAGGCGCTGAAGGAGGACCTGGCCGACCGGCGCTCGATGGCCGGGCTGCGCTACGCCTCTTTGGAACGCCAGATCGAACGGACCGCGCAGGCAGCCGACGGCGACGGGGGCGGTGGCGTCTGGGACACCGTCTCGGGATTGGTCAGCGGCGGCGGATTGATCGGCGGCATCCTCGGCGGCGGAGCCGAAGGAGAGGACAATGCTTCGAAGATCCGGGAGGCCGCCGCACGCGATGCGTGGGAGCGAGAACGCCGTGAAGAAGTGGACTTCAGGCAACGTCTGCTCGACGCGCAGTCCACCTTGGCCATGATGCGCACGAGTTACAACACCCGGCTGGCTGCTCACCTGGCCGAGCTCACCCAGGTCGAGAGGCTCTCCACCCACATCTATCAGAACATCCTGTACTACATGCAGGCGATCTGGGCCCACGAACCTGACGACCAACGCTTCCTCAGGCTGCGCGAAGTCCCGATCCCAACCCTACAGATGAACCCTTCGACCCACGACTTCGTCGTCCCCACCCATTCCGCCGACTTCGACGACATGGTCCTGGCGAGCGCAAGCTACGGCGGTGACGTCCTCCCGCCGAAGCCCGAAGACATCCCCACCCGCCCGCTCGCCGAGGTCGCCGACCTCAGTAACCCGGTCGGCTTCATGGGCAACTACATGATCCTGGCGATGTATGAGACGAACGCCGTCACCGACTTCATGATGGATCCCTACGTGGAGTTCGCCGCAGGCGAGTACGGCATCAGCGACCCCGACCCGACCGGCAACATGTCGCTGGAAGAGTTCTCCGACTACGTGTGCTGTCTGAAGGCGACGCTGTCCAAGACGCGGTTCGACGCCGCCATCCCCGAGCTGCGCGACCGGCTGCGAAAGCTGTTGCAGCGGCAGGTCCGCGAGAACGAGGAGATCGTCGTCGGCACGGGCAACCTCTACATCGAGGCGCTGCCCGGCACCCACTCCATCATGGAGCAGTTCAAGGTCGCCCACCGCTACATCGATATCAAGGCCGCCCAGGAGTCGCTGCGCGCCACCGGACTCGACAACGTCCGCAGGGCCCAGCGGATCTTGACCAACGACCTCGACGACCCGGACGTCTCCTCCCGGTACGTCTTCGAGGGAACCACCACCCCGATCGTCGCCCCGCCCGCCCCACCCGGTGGTCCCGGCGGTGACGGCGGTCTTGGTGGCGGGGGAGGCTAGCCGGTGGGCACGATGTCGGTGGTCGAGGACGTTATGCGGTGCATGAGGCAGTGCCTGACCGCGCGGGAGTTCCGTGACTTGATGCAGACAATTGACGATGTCCGGGTGGCCAGGTTGCTGGATCCTCGGCCCGATGCCGAGGAGATCCCGGTACCGATCGGTTCGCTCATTGTGGCCACCGTGAAGGTGCTCATCAACGGTCGGTCTGCCTCGATCGTCGACGAGACCTGAGCTTCCGAGAACCATGCCGGCGCCGGAGACAAGCCGCGACTTCATCGAGTCACAGCTGCGGGCGCTGCGCTCAGATCGAAAGGTCCGGATGTCGTTTGAGGTCAGGGACGAACTGACCAAGGTGCATCACTTCCGGGTCGGAGCCGAGCTTCGTCTAAGACGCAGGGTTACTGGCGGGCGCGAACCCTTGAGTTTCGGCATGCTGCTGGAAAGTCGCCCCCCGGCCACATCGGTCCTTGAGCAGAGGGCCCGACAGTGGACCGAGCGGGACTCCGTTCTCATGCGCGAGTATGAGCTGACTCGCGCGCGGGAGCAGTTCATCGAGGTCAGACGCGAGTTTGTCGACCAGGTGATCGAGGCGCTCAAGCGGGGGACGGCGGTTAGCCCGGAGCTGAGGGGCAGGGTCACACTAATTCACAGCCCGAGCCGTGGCGCGTTTCCCGACGCGTACATCTTCGGCACGGTGGCCGGACTGCCGGTCAAGATTCCAAACCCAGAACTGCAGCGCTGGAGGGAACAGAACATCCCCCGCGTGGCGTCAGAAGTTCGGGAAAGGGAGAGGCTGCAAAGGGACAGGCTGCAGAGTCGCGGTATGGGCGCGCTAGCCCGACCCCAGCCATCCGACCACATCTGGGTGCCGGGCGAACCCCAGTCAGAGCTCATGCTCCGGATCGACTGGAGCGCCAGCGAGATCGCCGCGTCGCCGCGACCGGCGGAGCTGTCGCGACTGGAGCGCACCCTCGACGTGATCGGTTCGATCTCCGAATCGGCTTTTGATATCGCGTCGATCGTTGACGGCGTGCTCCTGATCCGATGGGGGTCCCGGGCAAGTGTCCGGTTCCTGGCGAGAAGAGCGATGATGAGAGCGGACGTTGAGACCGCTACAGAAACCGCATCCGCGCTTTCCGCTCTAGCTAGGGGGACGGCGGACCGTGGCGTCGGCACAAGTGCACGGACCCGGATCGGGGAGTCGTTGGGAGGAGCAGGCGACACAGCCGCTGCTGGTCGCACGGCAGGACGCGAGGGAATCTCCCAAATCGAGTCTGCAGCGGCGAGGCGAGTTAGGGCGCTGCAAGCGCGCGTCGCCAGAGATGAGGCCCGCGAGGTCGGTGAGCTTGTCGCCCGGACCCTGCCGAAGGCGTCTGCGGCGGTCCGTAACGGCGTACAAAAGGTGCTTGTGCAGTATCCAAGGATCTCCCGGGACGAGGGCACCCTCCGAGGTCTCTCCGAGATCTTCCGGCGGACACTCGCGGAGCGCGTCCAGCGCAGCCAGCTACGAGCGGCGGCTGGCGAGCTTGCTGTGCTCAAGCAGCTCGCATCGTCGAACCGGGCGATCGTCCGGATCGAGGTCGTAGCGAGCCGCTCAGGGACGCCCACGGCGGACTTTCTCTTGCACCTCAGCACCGGCGAGGTGCGAACGGTCCAAGCAGAGATCCGCACCGTCACACGCGCGCGGGCCCGGGAGACCACGCGGGCGCGGGCGACCGAGCTCCCGGCAGCCCAACGAGGGGCTCGGGGAGCGGCAGAGCCGCCGTCGAGGTTTTCCGAGACAGCGCTCCGTGACGGCATCCTCGACAAAATTGCGGGCGGCCAGATCACCGAGCGCGGCGTTGTGATCGCCCACATGCCCTATGCGGCGCCGGAGGGTACGACGATGATGTCGGCCAAGAATCTCGACATTCTCCAGACCAAGCTGGCGAAGCATCCGGAGGTCCTCGAGGTGTGGCTGTCGGTACCTACTGACATCACTGACATCGGCCGGCAGCTGTGGCGTATCGATCGTAACGCCGGCGATCTCGGCATTGCGGCGCGGCTGCCACCGAGGCCCACCGTCAGGGGACGCGGAGCCAGATAAGCCGGTGACACCGAGGTTGCGTCCAATGTGTGCTGTCAGGCCCATGGAAAGGGCGCCTTGCGCGTAGTCGCATTCGACTGCGGCGCGGCATGAACGAAAGCTCGCTGTCGGATGCTGAGGACACGAATCGGTTGAACATCGCGCGTAGTGGTTCGATGCTCGGATTGGTAGGAGCATGGACCTGGGGTCAGCGTTTCGTCAGGTTCTCACGGTGTTCGAGGCGGGCGACAAAGAGATCCCAGTGGGCCTGATGGGGCGAAGGTCGTCCGGCATCGATCCAGAGATTCCTCTCGGGCTCCCATTTTCCACGGCTTTTGAAGAAAGTCGACGACGTCGTCTGGAGAAGGCAGATAGTCGGCTTGGATCAGCATTCGCGCCGTGATCGCGAGGCGGTCGGCCTGCCACCAAGGTTGGTTAGTTGGTTCGCTAGTCACGGAGCAAGATCAACATCTGCACGGTCAAACAGGCAAGTTGCCCGCTGACAATCCGCGGATCCGGCGGCACGTGGAATTCCGCGAGGACCGGTGATCCGGAACGCGCCCCGGCACCCGGCGGTGCGGTTAGGGTGTGCTCGAAGGAAGGGCCGGATGGAGGGTTCCGAGGAAGCAGCGGGTGCGTCGCCATCGCCGGCGTCGATCGAGTTGTGCACGTCGGTGGTGCGGGAACTCTCCGTCGACGGCGTCGCCGTGATCTTGATCAGCAGGGGCGGTCATCGCGTGGTGTGGGGAGCGGCCGGGGTGATGGCGGATCGGTTGGAGGAGCTCTCCGCGCTGTGCCACGAGGGCCCGCGGTTGATGCGACGGCCGTCGGGCTGCCCGTTCTGGTCGGGAACCTGGCTCATCCCGGCCGGCTGGCGCAATGGCCCCTGTTCGTCCGGGAGGCGTCGGGGCTGGGCATTGCCGCCGTCTTCGCCGTACCGTTGCGGATCGGGGCGATCAGCCTCGGCGTCCTGGTCGCCCATCGTGGCACGGCCGGCGATCTCGGGACCTGGGAGCTCAGCCGGCTGATGATGGCGGCGGACGAAGCCGCCGACCTGGCGCTCGACACGGCGGTCGACCCGGGTACGGGGACGCCGAACGCGCTCCAGGACCTCGGCAGTGCCGAGATCCATCAGGCCTCCGGCATGGTGATGGTGCAGCTCGGCGTGCCGATCGAGGCCGCGCTGGCCCGGCTGCGGGCGTACGCGTTCGCCGAGGACCGGTCCGTGGCGGAGGTGGCCCGCGACGTGGTTTCCCGACTGATCAGGTTTGAGCCGTGACGCGGCGGGATAAGGGATGGGTAGGCAGATGAGCGCAATGGAATCTCAAGAGGTACGGCTCGGGCACCTTTTCGTCAGGCTCGCCGACAGCCTGGTCAGCGACTTCGATGTCGTCGAACTCCTGGACGAACTGGTCGCCCGGTGCACCGACCTGCTCGATGCCGAGCGGGCCGGCCTGATGCTGGCCGACCACCGCGGCGTGTTGCGCGTGATGGCGGCCTCGTCCGAGGAGACCCGCCTGCTCGAGCTCCTGGAACTGCAGAACCAGGAGGGCCCGTGCCTGGACTGCTACCGGTCGGGCGAGCTGGACAGCGGCTTCTACAACGTAGTAGACAACGTTGTAGGAAGCTGCACAGGGGGAGGTTCCGGTGGTCACACGGATGGCATCGACGCACCGCGTCGCCATGGTCTCGATCCTGCTCGGGTTGACGTTGATCTTGGCGATGGGCGGGACAGCACAGCCACGGGCGGTGGCCGAGTCGCCGCCGACGTTCGCCAACCCGGTCGGCGGCGAGACGATTCCCAACTTCGCCGACCCGACCATGATCAGAGGCCGCGACGGCTACTGGTACGCGTACGCGACGGGCGATCCGCTGTTCCCCGGTGATCACTACCGCAAGCTGATGATCGCCCGGTCGGCCGACCTGGTGCAGTGGGAGTACGTCGACGACGTGTTCACCGAGCAGACCGAGCCGCGCTACGACGGACTGGGCGACGGCGCCAACCGGCTGTACTGGGCGCCCGACATCGAGTACGTCGACGGCCGCTACCTGCTCTACTACTCGTACGTGGTGAACGCCGGGGACGACCGGCACTGGCGGGCCATCGGGGTCGCGACGGCCGCCGCCCCAGAGGGTCCGTGGACCGACTCCGGCGCGTACGTGACCGGGCCGGAGACCTGGGAGCCGGTGCCGGGCACCGAGGCCTGGCGGAACGTGATCGACCCGGAGGTGGTGGCGACGCCGGACGGCACCCGGTACCTCTATTACGGCTCGGTCGACGGTGGCGTCCGGGTGGTGCCGCTGTCCGCGGACGGGCTGACCGCCGTCGGCGAACCCGTCCAGGTCACCCTGGAGAACCGCTACGAGGCCGCGCACCTGGTGCACCGGGACGGCTACTACTACCTCTTCCTGTCCGCGATCGGCGGCTGCTGCGCCGGGCCGGCCTCCGGCTATCCGGTTCAGGTCGGCCGGGCTCGGACCCCGCTCGGCCCGTTCCTGGACCGCGACGGCCACTCGGTGCTCGGCCGGCACGCGGGCGGCACGCCGGTCCAGGTGCCGACGGGCAACCGGTGGGTCAGCGTCGGCCACAACACGCTGGCCACCGACCTGGCCGGCCAGCCGCGGCTGGTCACCCACGCCATCGACCGCCACAACCCTTATCTGCAAGGGACCCTGAGCCGCAGGCAGCTGGTGATCAGCCGGCTCGACTGGGTCGACGGCTGGCCGACGACGAACGGTGGCCGCGGCCTGCTGGACGGTCCGCAGCCCGCGCCGAGCCTGATCGCGACGACGGCCGACGCGTTCGAGGACGGGGCCCTGTCGCCGCGGGTGTGGCAGCCGGCGCCGGGCTGGACGGTCGACCGGGAGCCGGCCGGCGGCTTCCTCAGCAGTCCGCCGGGACGGCAATCGCTGGACGCGGCACGGCTGACCCGGGGCGACGTCCGGCTCCGCGGCGCGGTCCGGCACGGAGACGACCGGCGCGGCTCGGCGGGCCTGAGCTTCACCCGCGGCGACCTCTCTGTCGAGGCGATGATCGATCGGGACGCCGAGTCGTTCGTGATCTTGGTGCGACGGGACGGCACCGTCCTGGAGCGCCGGGCGGAACCGTTGCCGGCCGGCTTCCGCTACGACGACTGGCACGAACTGGACGTCCGGATCCGGGGCCGGCAGCTCGAGGCGACGGTCACCGATCATGGTCTCGACGATCCGCTGGCGACCGCCGGGCTGTCGCTGCCGCCGGCCTCGGGCGGCGGGCGGCTCGGCCTGCTCAGTGACCAGGCCGCCGCCGACTTCGACGACCTCACCGCGGCGCCGCTCTACACCCCGGTCACTACGAAGCTCCCGGACCCGGCCGTCGGTCCGGCCCTGCCCGGAGCCGGCGACGAATTCGATCATGGTCTCGGCTCGGGCTGGCAGCCGCTGCGCGATCCGGCGGCCGAGGTACGGGACGGCCGGCTGACCCTGCCGGTGCAGGAGGCCACCGAACTGATCGATCAGCGTCCGGTCGCCGACGACGGCGCCGCGCTGCTGCTGCGGCAGCCGCCGGCGGGGGACTGGACCGTGGAGACCCGGGTCACCGTGCCGTACGGCGAGGGCTATCCGGGCGCCTGGCCGCAGGCCGGGCTGATCGCCCGCACCGACGATGATCATTTCGTGAATCTCACCTACGCCGCCGCTCGGCGGACCCGGCACGTGACGTTCGGCAAGGAGCTGCCCTGGGACGGCCGGGTGGTCTACGGCGACGCCCGGCTCGGCCCGACCACCGGCGACACTGTGTGGCTGCGGCTGCGTCACGAGGTGGACCCGGCGACCGGCGAGCACCGGTATCAGGCCGCGGTCAGTGTCGATGGTGATCACTGGGTCTGGCACGGCGTGCGCACGCTGCCGGCCGGGCCGTCGCCGCAGCTCGGCCTGGCCGCGTTCGGCGCAGCCCCCGGGGCCGGGCTGACCGCGACCTTCGACTACGTACGCTTCCTCGAATCATGAGCGCGACGATCAAGGACGTGGCCCGGCTGGCCGGCGTGTCGATCAAGACGGTCTCCAACGTCCTCAACGACTATCCGCACCTGACCGTCGAGACCAAGGGAAAGGTCGAACGGGCGCTGGCCGAGTTGGACTACCGGCCCAATCTGGCCGCCCGCAACCTGCGCCGCGGCCGGACCGGGATGATCGCGCTGGCCCTGCCGACCTTCGTCAGTCCGTACTTCGCCGAGCTCGCCGACCTGATCGCCCGCGAGGCCGCCGGCCACGACCTCACCGTGCTGATCGAGGCCACCGACGGCGACCTGCAGCGCGAGCGGAACGTCGCGGAAGGCTTCCACAGCAGGTTTCTGGACGGGGTGATCTTGCAGCCCTGGTCGGTCTCCGACCGCTTCCTCCGAGCCCGGACCGACCAGACGCCGCTGGTGCTGCTCGGCGAGGGCCGGGTCCGGACCGCGGACGGCGTGGCCGTCGACAGCCGGGCGGTCGCGACCGCGGCCGTTGATCAGCTGCTCGGGCTCGGCCGGCGCCGGATCGGTGTGATCGGCTCACCGCAGCAGGGTGCCGCCGGCCGGCAGCGGCTGGAGCCGACCCGGCGCTACGCCGGCTACCGGGCGGCGCTCGAGGCGGCCGGGCTGGCGTACGACGAGACCTTGATCAGCACCGTCGACGGCGACCACACGCCGGAGCGCACCGCCGACGCGGTCGCGGACCTGCTGGCGCGGGCGGCCGACGTCGACGCGATCTTCTGCTTCAACGACCGGCTCGGGGTGGCGACGATCCGGGCCCTGACCAGCCGCGGGGTACGGGTCCCGGACGACGTTGCGGTGATCGGGATCGACGACATCGAGGCCGCCCGGACGATCACCCCGACCCTGTCCACGATCGCCCCCGACAAGGCGGAGATCGCCCGTGCGGCGGTACGGATGCTGACCGAGCGGATCGGCGGGGCGACGGAACCGGCCCGGCACGTCACCGCCCGCTTCACCGTGATCACCCGGGAGAGCACCGGGGCGGATCAATCGACGTGATCGGCAACCAGGTAAGGCTTCCCGGCCGTGTGGGCGCGGCCGAGGGCCCGGGCCCAGCGCGCCAGATGATCATCGTCCGCCGGCTCGAGGGCGACGGCGGCCGCGATGATCGGGTCGGCGGTCGCCGGCAGTGAGGCCCGGGTGAGCAGCGCGGCCTGGATCAGCAGGACGGCCTCGATCCCGGAGGCCGCGGCCAGGGCCTCGGCGATCGACCGGAGCTGGTCCTCGTTCCAGCCGCCGTTGAGCCGGAAGATCCGCAGCACGTTTCCGGCGGCGGCCGCCTCCCGGACGTCGGCCAGGTCGGCGGCGTCCCGCCGGGCGGCAGGAGGCTCGCCGACCAGTTCGGCCATCGCGTCCTGGTGGCCGGCGCGGACGGCCTTGATCCACCAGGTGCGGTTCGCGACCGGATCGCCGGACTGTCCGGCCCAGTGACCCAGGGTGAACATCGCGTCCCCGAGGCCGAGCTCGGCGGACTGCTCCATCCAGCGGCGGCCGGCTTCCTGATCACCGCTCTGGTAGGCGGTCAGGCCGAGGTGATACATCGCCTCGGCGTCCTGGGTGGCGGCGAGCTTGGTCCACCAGGGCACCGCAGCGGCGAGCCCCTCGGTCCGTCCGGCCTGCACGGCCGCGTGCCGCCAGCCGACGGTCAGACCGGCCGCGCCGGCCCGGTCCCACCAGTCGTAGGCCGCGGGCTCGCCGGCCCGGTAGGCGAGGTTGCCGAGCAGCAGCATCGCCTCACCGTCACCGGCGCCGGAGGCCTCCTCGAGCAGCCGCTTCGCCCCGTCGAGATCACCGCTGCCGGCAGCCGCCTTGGCCCGGGTCACCGCATCCGCATCCTGGTTCACGGCACGAATCTACTTGGGCGACGAACCGCTCAGCCGCCGGCCCGGCGCATCCAGTCGCCGAGCCGGCGCCGGCCGTGATCGGGATCCGCGAGCGCCTGATCGGTGACCAGGGTGCGGCGGTGCTCCGGCTGGTCCTGGCTCAGCTTGTACGTGCTCGCGGCGGATTCGACCGTCACCTGGAAGGCCACGATGCCACCGACGATCCGGTCGAAGTAGTCACGTGACGGCTCCCGGTCCCAGCCGGGATCGCGGTCCCGTTCGGTGGTGTCGATGGTCAGGTTGATCACGCGGAGCAGCTCGTCGTGATCATGGAACAGGGTGACCGGACCGGTCAGGTGCACGGCCGTGTAGTTCCAGGTCGGCGCGGCCGGCTGGTCCGGATACTGGCTCGGCGACACGTACCCGTGCGGGCCGTTGAAGATCAACAACAGCCGGTCGCCGTCGGTGATCGTCCGCCACTGGTGGTTCTCCCGGGCCTGGTGGCCGATGATCCGGCAGCCCTCGAGTCCGGACCGGGCTCGATCCCGGTCCTCGGGGTGGATCAGCATCGGCACGTGAGTCGCGAGCGGCACCCCGGCGTCGCTGCTGATCATGATCCCGAACGGATTCTCGGCGATCAACCGGGCGTCCCACCCCGGCTCGGAGGCCGCGAAATGATCAGGAGTCCACACGGTGCCACCCTTCCTCGATCGTGAGCCGGACGATACCGGACCGCACTACCCGTGACGTCCCGCGGGTGGTTATAAATGAACGTTCGGTTATAGTGGTGGGCATGAGCCTTCCTGAACCTCCTCTGACCGGCCGGGTCGCGCTGGTCACCGGCGCGACCCGCGGTTGCGGTCGGGCCATCGCCATCGAACTCGGCGCCCTCGGTGCCACCGTGTACGGCACCGGCCGCTCCTCCCGGGCCGGCCGGTCCCCGATCGACCGCCCGGAGACCATCGAGGACACGGCCGAGCTGGTCGCCGCCGCCGGCGGCGAAGGTATCGCCGTGCGCTGCGATCATTCCGATCGGGAACAGGTAGCGGCCCTGGTCGATCGGATCCGTCGTGATCATGGCCGGCTGGACATCGTGATCAACGACGTGTGGGGCGGCGATCCCTTCCTGGACTGGGAGAAGCCGCTCTGGGAGCACTCGCTGGACGCCACGATCGACGTACTGCGCAACGGCATCGAGACGCATCTGATCACCAACCACTTCGCGGTACCGCTGGTGCTCGAGGGCACCGGGGGACTGGTGATCGAGGTCGGTGACGGGAAGGCCGAGGTGCCGTTCCGCGGCAACGTCGCGTACGACCTGGTCAAGGCGGCCGTGGTCCGGCTCGGTTCCGCGTTGGCGCACGAGCTGCGGCCGCACGGAGTGACCGCCCTGACCGTGACGCCGGGCTGGCTGCGGTCCGAGGCGATGCTGGAGGGCTACGGCGTCACCGAGGACAACTGGCGGGAGCGGGCGGCGACGCTGCCGTACTTCGATCATTCCGAGACCCCGCACCTGCTGGGCCGGGGGATCGCGGCGCTGGCGGCCGACCCGGACCGGGCCCGGTTCGCCGGTCACTGCCTCGGCTCCTGGGACCTGATGCACGAGTACGACCTCGTCGACGCCGACGGCACCCGGCCGGACTGGGGCTCGGTCGACCAGGCGGCTCGCCAGGTGGTCCTGGAGACCGGGCTGCCGGCCTGATGCCCAGGCCGCGAACGGTCAGCGACGAGGACCTGTTGGACGCCGTCCTGGCGCTGGCGCACCGGATCGGCCCCGGCCGGGTCACCTTCGCCGCCGTCGCGGCCGAGGTCGGACTGTCGGCGGCGACCCTGGTGCAGCGCTTCGGTTCGAAGCGCGGCATGCTGCTCGCCGCCGACCGGCGCGGCGTCGACCTCTGGGTCGGCTCGCTGGACCGAGCGGACTCGGGATCGGCGCTGGAGCGGGTCGAGGAGGGCCTGGTCGGGGCGATCGCCGGCATCGACTCCCCGGAGGAGATGGCCAACTCGATCGCCCTGCTCCAGCTCGACCTGACCGATCCGGACTTCCACGCCGAGACGCTGCGCGGCGCGCGGGCGGTCCGGGCCGGCGTCGAACGCGAGCTGGCTGCCGCGATCGATGCCGGCGAACTGCGCTCCGGCACCGATCCGGCCGCCCTGGCCACCTTGATCGAGACCGTCTATCACGGGGCGCTGATCGGTTGGGCGATCCATCGCGACGGGACCCCGGCCGACTGGCTGCGCGGGCAGGTCCGGGCCGCCCTCGATCCCTATCGAAGCTAACTGATCAACGGGTGTTGCCGGATCCTGGCCAGGATTCTGTTGTTGATCATGGGCTTCTGTTCGGGATCGACGAACCTTGGCGGTGTCCATTCCGGGAGGCCTTGATCATTGATCTTGACCTGCCAGCCGCGGTCGAGGAAGTTCCGGTGGTGGTGGCTGCAGAGCAGGGTCAGATTCGCTAGTTCGGTGAGACCACCGTCGATCCAGCGGATCACGTGATGTCGCTCGCACCACTCGGGAGGCCGATCGCAGCCGGGGAAGGAGCAACCTCCGTCGCGGGCGAAGAGGGCGATCGTCTGGTGCTTGGACGCGATCCGGCGGGTCCGGCCGAGTTCGAGCGGGATGCCGTGCTGATCGAGAACGATCGGATAGATCTCGGCTTCACCGGTCAGGCGCAGGATCTCGGCAGTGGACAGGACGGTGCCGTCGCTGGCAGTGCCGTGGCGGCGGGCTGGTCTGGTCGGCGATGAGGTGATCGGGCATCGACCGTCGACGGGTTCGGGAATCCTCCGGGCTCGGGTCGGGCCGGCCGCCGGATCCAGGCCCGGTCCTCCAACTGGTGCGGGGAACTCCGACCGGTGTCGCGGCCGGGTGAGGACGGTGTCGGCGTCGGTAGCGATCAGGACCGTGGCCGGGATTCCGCCGCACTCGGGGACGTCGCCCGTGCGGAGCATCCGGGCGAACACCTCGTCGATCGCGTCATGCAGCCGCTGCTCATGGCTGCGCAGATCTCCGGCACTCGCGACCGGGTCCAGCCGTGGATGTGCCAGCGGCTCCAACACCGCCCGGACTTTGACGGCGGTCTCGGGCGTGAACCGGAACTCGCCCGTCACTGCTCCTGAGGGCAGGGTGCGCATCCGGAAGGACCGGCGGTCCTGATTGCGCCGTTCGTCGGGCTCGGCGCCGTCCGGGTCGTAGGAGTCGAGGTATCGCTGACTCAGCTGCCGAAGATCGCCAGGGCCGAATCGGCGGCAACGGTCGACGAGCTCGGCTTCGACCAACTCCAGCTTGATCGGATCGACCTTCGCCCGATCGAGCTGGTCCAAGGTGCGGTTGACGATCATGGTCTGCTCGCTGGTGATCGCGCCGGTCGCCATTGCCTCGGCGATCACCGGCCGCACCCTGGGCAACGGCAACCCGGACATGGACTTTCGCAAGCCGGTCGCCTCCGCCGCCCGAACTCGCCGCGAAGCCTCGTGCGGCCCGATCAGGAATCGCCGTTCCAGAACCTTCGCCATGGAGCGTTGGCACTCCCGTTCCGGGACTCCGGCGTCGCGGCAGGCGGCGATCAATTCGGCATCCGCCGCCTGCAGTTGATTCCGCGCGATCTCGGCTTCGGCCAGGAGAAAGACGAGCTCCGCGGCGTCGTGATGATCAAGGCCACCCTGCCGTACCACCTCGACGAATCCGGCGATCGCGGCGCGCACCTCCCGAAGTGCGGCACCGGCTGGTGCCGTGGTGTCCAGGGTCGGTGTGGTCATGATCAGATTATATTCGAACAAACATTCGAAGAGAAGCGAATACTCTTTGTTTCATGGAGAATCAGTGATGACGCGAGTGTTGCCTCTTCGGGCCTCGGACCACCAGGCAGTCACGGCCGGCGTCGAGGGGCGCCCGGATTGTCGGCGGAGGTGATCGCGGATGACCCAGGCTGATTCGTCGGCGATCGAGCGGATGCTGGTCCGGATCTTCGGCGATCAGTCGACGCGCTGGGAGCGGACCGCAGAGGGAGTCTCGACCGAGGTCTACCGGATCAGGCGCGGCGAACAGCGGTTCTATCTCCGATTGCCCGTCGACGAGAAGTCCGGGTTCGCGGCCCAGGCTGCGGTCCACGCCGAGTTGCGCCGGCTCGGCGTCGCGGTTCCCGAGATCGTGCATTACGACCCGTTCGACGAGGGACTGCGGCGAGCGGTGCTGGTCACGACGGAGGTCCCCGGACGGCCCATGATCAGTTACGGACCGGGAGGGCGAGGGTTTCTCGACGATCCGGGGGCAACGGAACTGTCCAGCATCTACCGTGCGGCAGGTCGCGACTTGGCGCTGGTGAACCAGGTCCCGGTGGACGGCTTCGGCTGGATCCGTGATGATCATGGCGAACTGCCGCTCCGGGCCGAGCATCCTGACTTCGGGCGCTGGATCGGGCGCTTCGACACCGCACCGCTACGGAACCTGGGATTCGGCGCGGACACTGTGCTGAGGATCGAGCGGATCGTGGCAGCGGAGGTACGGCAGGCTCCGGCCCACGGCCGGCTCGCGCACGGCGACTTCTACGTGTCCCACGTCTTCCACCAGGACGGCCAATACACCGGCATGATCGACTTCGGCGACATCCAGGGAAGCAACCGGTGGCACGATCTGGCCACCTTCCGGCTCTCCGATCCGAACCGGAACACCACCCTCGAGGACGCGGCCGTGCCGCACCTCGAGGCGGGCTACGCCGAGGTCGCGGGCGAGCCGCCCGACTTCCACGAACGCATCCAGGGCACCGCGATCACGATCATGGCGGAACGGCTGACCCGTCAGTACCGGGAAGAGGGGGAGGCCGCACTGCGGCAGGCGTCGTTCCGAATCTTCCTGCATCACCTTCGCCGGCTGCTGCGGGAGCCGGCCGGCTGATCACCGACCAAGATCACGAATCCAAGCGGCCAGTGCGTCAGGCCACCAGCAGCCCGATAACGAGGACGATCACCGCGAGCAGCGGGACGGCGCCCTGCTTGATCGCGGCGGACCGGTGCTGCGCCGAGGACAGGAACAGGACGAGAGCAGCGGCGAGCATGGAGCCGACGCCGGCCAGGGTCAGGGCGGCGCCGACCGCCGTCGAGCCGAGCGCGGCGAGGACGGTGCCGAGCACCGCGAGCACGGCGAGGAACAGGTTGTAGAAGCCCTGGTTGAACGCCAGCGACCGGGTGACCTCCGCCTCCTCGGGCGTCGTGCCGAACACCGCTCGGGCGCGGGCGCTCCGCCAGGCGATCGACTCGAGATAGAAGATGAACACGTGCAGCGCGGCGGCCAGCACGGCGAGCACGAATCCGACGATGATCACCTCAGCATCATCGCCTACCGGACGCCGGTCGCGGTGAAAACACTCCACGGCCACGAGCAGCATCGCCCCGAACGTCCCCCGTCGGCCGTTAGGATCCCGGACCGGGGGTGGCTCATGATCACAGCGGTTCGGCGGCGCCCGTTCCTGGCGTTCGTCCTGCTGGCCTACCTCGGCTCCTGGATCGCCTGGAGCCCGTGGTGGCTCTCGCTCAGCGGGATCGGCGTGCTGGCGTACCAGCTGCCGCAGACGGCCGTCCTCGGGATCAACCAGCTCGGGCTGTTCGCCGGTCCGCTCCCGGCCGCGCTGGTGATCACCGGAATCGTGGACGGACGGGCCGGGCTGCGCGAGCTGTGGCGCCGGTGCCTGCGGTGGCGGATCCATCCCGGATGGTACGGGCTCGCGGTGATCGGAATCCCGGTCGCGGCCGGGGCCGGCTACCTGGTGACCGGTTCGGTCGCTCCCGACCTCGACGCCGCGAGCCAGGCGGCCCCGCTCATGATCACGTACGTCAGCTACCTGCTCGGCGGCCCGATCCAGGAGGAGCCGGGCTGGCGCGGCGTTGCGCAGCCGCTGCTGCAGCAACGCCGGTCGCCGCTGCCGGTGGCGTTGATCATCGGAGTGATCCACTGCTGCTGGCACGCGCCGCTGTTCCTGACCCGGGAGTGGGACACGGCCCGCTCCGGCCCGTCCCAGCTGGCCGCCTACCTGGTGCTGGTGATCGGCCTCTCGGTCGTCCTGTCCTGGTTGGGCAACGGCAGCGGCGGCAGCCTGCTGATCGTGATCATCGGGCACAACGGGCTGAACTGGGCGCTCGCCGCCGTGGCCGCGCTCACCGGCCGCCCGGTCACCGACACCTGGCCGGCGGCGCTCGGGATCGCGGCCCTCGCGGTGGTCGCGGTGATCATCACGCGCGGCCGGCTGGGGCTGCCCGTCGCTGAGACGGACCGTGGTGGTCCGGCCGCTGCGGGAATACGATGATCCGGGACGGCTGACCTCGAGAGGATCGAGCCATGACCGACCGCCCCGACCCCCTTCCTCCCTTCACCCGGCGCGCCGTACTGCGCGGCGGCGTGGCCACAGCGGCCGCGGTATCCCTTCCAGGCTTGGGATCGCTGGCCGCCTGCACGACTCAGAGCCGCACCCCGACCGGCGCCGAGCAGAACGCCGCGAACAGCCGGGTCACGTTGCCGGCCTTCGTTCCGTACCAGGGAGCGGAGCCCGATCTCGCCGCCTCCGCGGACGGCGGGCTGGCCGGCTACCTCACGTACCCCGCGAATCCGAAGCGGGAGATCACCGAGCCGCCGGCCGACGGCGGCACCCTGGAGCAGCTCGTCCCGATCACCTCGGGGCTGCCACCGGCGCTGGACCGGAACCGCTACTGGCAGGAGCTCAACGCGCGGCTCGGGCTGGAACTGAAGCTGCAGATGGTGCCCGACGGCGACGGGTACGTGAGCAAGCTGACCACCATGCTCGCCGGTGGTGATCTTCCGGACGCCCTGTGCATCTCGGCCCCGGCGACCCGGCCGAACATGTCCCAGATCGCCGGCCATGTCCTGCAGAGCCTGGACGAGTACGTGGCCGGCGATGCGGTCAAGGACTACCCGTTCCTGGCCAACCTGCCCACCCCGTCCTGGGCGTCGACGGTGTTCAACGGATCGATCTACGGGGTGCCGGTGCCGCGCGGCGTGTTCGGCTCGATCACCTTCCAGCGCAAGGATTTCCTGGCCGAGAAGTCGCTCAACCCGGCGCCGGAGACGTTCGAGGAGTTCCGCGGGATCTGCCGGGAGGCGACCGATCCGCGGGGCAACCGGTGGGCGATCGACCGGCCCGCGGCGGCGCTGCAACTGGTGATCAACATGCTCGGCAAACCGAACCGGTGGACCGAGCAGGACGGCCGCTTCACCAGCCAGTACGAGACCGAGGAGATCCGCCGGGCGCTGTCCGCCGTGCGCACGCTGGTCACCGACGGCTCCTGTCACCCGGACGGCGTCGCGGCGAATTCGATCCAGGGCAAGCAGTGGTTCCGGACCGGCAACGTCGTCTACTTCACCGGCGGCTACAAGGGCTGGCTGCTGGACATCTTCTCCGACTGGCCGGACCAGGCGGAACGGGTGGACGGGTTCGTCGAGCCGGGGTTCGAGGGCGGCCAGGGAAGCCACCCGCAGGGCGCGCCGCTGTTCTCCATGACGTCGCTGAAGCGCACCGACGAGGCCAGGATCCGGCAGCTGCTGCAGGTCTGCAACTGGATGGCCGCCCCGTTCGGCACGGAGGAGTACCTGTTCCGCAAGTTCGGCGTCGTCGACGTCGACTACACCCTGGACGGCTCCGACCCGGTGGCGACCGAACAGGGTGCGCAGGAGCTGCTGCTGCCCTCGTACTACGTCGCCGACGCACCGGACGTGGTCTACGCGGCCGGCCAGCAGGACAACATCCGGGTGATCCACGCCTACCTGGCCAAGGAGGCGCCGTTGATCATCGACGACCCGACCACCGGCCTCTACTCGGCGACCAACTCCACCAAGGGCGTCACGCTGGGCAAGCTGGTCTCGGACTTCCAGAGCGAGTTCTTCCAGGGCCGCAAGACGCTGGACGAGTGGGACGACCTGATCAAGAAGTGGAAGGCCGACGGCGGCGACCAGATCGCCCAGGAATACGCGGAGGCGTACACGGAGATCAACGGCTGACGCCTGCGTGATCAACAACGCCGGCGGCGCGCAGCACGGACAGCGCTTCGACGGTGACCCAGGGATTGCTCCGGCGGATGCTGGTGCCGCCCCAGTCGACGAAGTCGTGGCCGAGGGCGACCTCGGCCGACGTCCGGTAGTAGCGGTGCTCGGCCGGCCAGCCGCCGTCCGGCAGCCGCTTGCTGACCAGCAGGTCGAGGGCGTCCGCGCACCGCGGATCGCCCAGCATCCCGAGCTCGGCCAGTCCGCGCAGCCCACCGAGCACGTCGTAGTGCCAGTAGAGCGGATAGTGCAGCCGGGTGAACTCGGCGTTGATCAAGGTGCCGTCGCTGCGCCGGTAGAGCAGCCGCCGGGTCAGCAGCACCTCGGCGGCGCGCCGGGCAGCCTGCCCCGCCTCATGATCATCATGGCCCTCGGCGTACGCGGCCAGCCCGCGCAGCGGCAGCAGGGTCTCGGCGAACGACGACGTGTCCGCGGTCGGGTTCTTGTCGCAGTTCCAGCCGCCGTCCGGCCACTGCCAGTGCAGCAGCCGCTCGACCAGCGCTCCGGTCCGGTCGTCGGCCAGACCGAGCCGGCACAGGCTGCGCAGCGCGTTGCCCTGCTGGGAGGCGCACCGGCGGTGCCGGCCCGCCATCACGGGCACGCCGCGCCGCGCGTACGCGGCCGGCTTCGCGCTCGCCTCGAACTCGATGTAGAACTCGGCGCCGAGCCAGCCGTCCAGCAGCTGCTCGGCCAGCGGTCGCAGCTCGTCGTCACCGGCCGGGTAGCCGAGGTCGGCCAGCGCGGCCAGCGCCCAGTGCGCGCCCTGCCATTTCGCGTAGATCCCCCTGCGCACCAGCGATCGGCCGTCCGGCCCGCGGTGGCCCAGCAGCGTCCGGACCCGGTCCGACCTCCGGATCCGGTCCCGGAGCCGGCGCAGCTCGGCGGCGTCGCCGGGCTCGCCGAGCACCTCGGTGCGCACCCGCCACTGCACCGAGGGCTCCTCCGACCGGAGCAACGCGTCGACGATGCCGCTCGCCATGATCACACGGTACGACGATCGCCCCCGGTCCGCTGGCTCGAAGGGTCGAGGCGGAGCACCCGGTCGGCGAGCCGGCCGACGACCGCCGGCTCGTGGGTGATCATCACCAGCGCCAGCCCGTCACGGCGCAGCTCGTCGAGCAGGTCGAGCAGCCGGCTCCTGGTCACCGGGTCGAGACCGGTGGTCACCTCGTCACAGACCAGCACGCCGGGTTCGGCCAGCAGCGCCCGGGCCAGCGCCGCGCGCTGCAGCTCGCCGCCGGACAACTCGGTGACCCGGCGGTCCAGCAGGCCGTCCGCCAAGCCGACTCGGGCGAACGCTGCCGCCGCCGCGCGCCGGGCGTCCGGTGCGGCGAGGCCGCGGAGCCGGATCGCGGTCCGGGCGGCCTGTTCGCCGACCGGATGGAACGGCTCGAACGAGGACCGGGCGTCCTGGAACACGTACTGACTGCGGGCCAGGTCGTCCCGGCTACGCCGGCCGGCGGGCCAGCGAACCGGGCGGCCGTCGAGTCGCAACCTCCCGGCAGTCGGCAGGTGCAGCCCGGCGATGCACCGGCCGAGCGTCGACTTCCCGGCCCCGGACGGGCCGTCGATCACGAGACACTCGCCGCCGGCGACCTCAAGATCGATTCCGTGCAGCACCGGTGAACCGCGTCGGTAGCCGGCCTCGAGCCCGGACACCGAGAGTGCCGCCGGGGCCGCCTCGGCCCGGGCCGGCGCGGCCCGGCCGGCGAGCCGCTCGGCGGCGTCGGCGTCGGCGAGCAGCCGCCGGGTGTACGGCGAGGCCGGTGCGGTCCAGACGTCGGGACCCTGTTCGACCACCACGCCGCCGCGGAGCACGACGGTCCGGTCGGCGAGCCGGCGGACGATCCCGAGGTCGTGGCTGAGCAGGACCAGCGCCAGACCCTGGCCGACCAGGTCGGCGAACTCGGCGACGACCGCATCGCGCAGAGCAAGATCAAGACCCGTGGTCGGCTCGTCCGCGACCAGCAGGACCGGATCGCCGATCAACGCCTGCGCGAGCACCACCCGCTGCTGCTGGCCGCCGGAGAGCTGGTGCGGGAACCGGCTCAGCAGGTCCGGATCCAGGCTGGCCCGTTCGGCCGCGCGGCGGACCAGCGCGGTGGCCGCCGCCCGGCGACCGGCCCGCGGCGCCCGTCGCAACCGGGCCAGCGCTATCTCGGTGAGCACCGAGCCGACCCGGCGGCTCGGCGTCAGCACGGAGCCGGGATGTTGTGGCACGTAGCCGACCCGGTCCCGGTCCACCGCGACCGAACCTGCGGTGACCACGCCCGGCATCGCCTCGCCGAGCAGGGCCAGCCCGGTCGTGGTCTTGCCGCTGCCCGACTCGCCGACCAGCGCGAGCACCTCGCCCCGGCCGACCCGGAACGACAGCGGCTCGACGATCGTGCGGCCGCCGGCCCTCGCCGTGAAGCCGCGGACCTCGGCCGCCGCCGTCCGATGATCATGGACCAGGTCAGCCATCGGTCGCACGCTCCTTCGTCCCCGGGCGCGCCGGTACGAACTCGTCCACGGCCAGGTTGAGCCCGACGGCGAGGGCGACGATCAGCCCGGCCGGCACCAGCGTCGCCGCCGGCTGCAGCAACAACCCGTCCCGGTTCTGATCGACCATCACGCCCCAGTTGCTGGCGTCGGGATCCACGCCCACGCCGAGGAAGCTCGCCGACGCGACCAGATAGAGCGCGCCGATGAACCGCACCCCGGAGTCGGCGATCACCGTCCCGATCACGGAACGCCCGACGTAGCCGAACGCGATCCGGAACCGGCTCTCCCGCTGCAGCAGCATCGCCTCGGCGGCCGGGCTGCTGGCCGGCGTCAGCGCCGCGGCCCGGATCACCCGGGTGGCGTCCGGCGCCAGGATGACCACGACGATGCCGACCAGGAACCACCAGCCGCGCGGGCCGATCGAGGCCAGCATGATCAACAACAGCAACGAGGGGATGGCCAGCACCAGGTCCAGCGGACGCATGATCAACTCGTCCAGATGCCGTCGCCGGCCGAGTGCCGCGGCCAGCCCGAGCGGCACCGCGATCAGGTAGCAGAACAGCGTCGAGGCGATCGTCACCCCGATGATCGGGATCCCGCCGGCGAGCACCTCGGCCAGCACGTCGCGGCCGGCGAAATCCGTACCGAAGAGTCCTCGGGCCGGGTCGAAGGCGATCCCGCGACCGTCCGCGGGACGTGCCAGCGCCGGGCCGGCCAGTGCGGTCAGCACCGGTACCCCGGCCAGCAGCAGGATCGCCGCCCGGCGGACCCGTCCGGACCAGCTCCAGGACCGGGTCACAGTTCCGCCGTCCGCGGGTTCAGCCGGAAGCAGATCAGGTCGGCCAGGATGTTGATCATGACGGTGACGGTGCCGAACATCAGCGCCAGGCCCTGGATCACCGGCACGTCGCGGGAGCCGACCGCCTCGACTAGCGTCGTTCCCAGCCCCGGGATGACGAAGACGGCTTCGACGACGATCACGCCGCCGAGCAGCCAGTCGGTGGTCCGGGCCAGTTGCTGCACGGCCGGCGGTCCGGCAGTCGGCAGGGCGTGGGCCCAGGCGATGCGCCGTTCGGTGATCGGGAACCGGCGCAGGTGCCGTACGTAGTCGGACCGGTCCGCGTCGATCAACCCGGCTCGGACCAGCCGGGACACCGAGCAGAGCGGCCGGATCAGCAGGACCAGGACGGGCAGCACCAGGACTGCCGGCTCGTCGGTCAGCCGGTCGACGCCGAGGGCGTTGGCCGGCAGCACTCCGAACTGCAGGGCGAAGATCGCGATCAACAAGACGGCGGAGGCGAATTCGGGCACCGAGTAGAACCCGAGGGTGACGCCGCTGATCACCCGGTCGGTGAGCGAGCCGGGACGGCGGGCGGCCAGCACCCCGAGGCCGAGCGCGGTCGGGACCAGCAGCAGGAAGGTGAGGCCGGCCAGCAGCAGGGTCGGCGTCAGCCCGGTGATCAAGGTGTCCGCGACCGGCCGGTCCGACACCAGCGACCGGCCCAGATCGCCGCGCAGTAAGGAGATCAGCCAGTCCAGGTAGCGCTGGCCGACCGGCAGGTCGAGCCGCATCGCGGTCCGAAGCCGGTCGATCCGTTCCGGGTCGGGAGTGTCGCCGGCCAGCACCACCGCGGCGTCGCCGGGCAGTGCCTCCGTGAGCAGGAAGATCAACGTCGCGACACCGACGATCTGGGCGACCCCGAGCGCCAGCCGCCGGACCAGGTAGTGCGCAAGCGTCATCCCAGCCAGACCCGGTCGAAACGCGCCCAGTTCAACGAATTGGCCGGGGCGATCGCGATCCCGGCCAGATTCCGCGACGAGGCGACGATCCAGTCGGCGAAGCCCCAGATCAGGAAGCCGCCGCGATCATGGAGGGTCGTCTGCAGGTCCCGGTAGAGCTCGGCCCGCCGGGCCGGGTCGGCCGACGAGATGGCCTCGGTGTAGCGGGCGTCGAAGGCCTCGTCGCGCCAGTGGGTCGCGTTCGTGCTCGACGTGGTCAGCAGCCGCTGCGAGATGTGCGACTCGATCGGCATCCCGCCGGACCGGTAGGCGCAGATCGTGCCCTGGTCGAGGATGTCGGCCCAGTAGGTGCCGGCCTCGCGGTTGCGGACCGAGGCGCGCAGGCCGTACGCCCGGAGCTGGTCGGCGAACACGTTGGCGGAGGCGACCAGCCCGGTGCCGACGTCGGCGGTGTCGATCACGAGCTCGGCGTCGGCGAGACCGGAGCTGATGATCAAGGAACGGGCCCGGTCGGCGTCGGGGGTCCGCTGCGGGATGTCGTCGGCGTAGTACTGGTAGCCGCGGCCGTAGAGGTCGTTGCCGATCGTGCCCGCGCCGCCGAGCGCGGCGTCGATCAACTCCTGCCGGTCGACCAGCGCGAACAGGGCCTGCCGCGCCCCGGGCCGGTCGAACGGTGGCCGGTCGACCTTGAGCGCGAACCCGTTCATCCCGCTGTTCGGCAGCCGGGTGAAGGTGATCGCGTCCCGGTTCGCGAAGCTCTTCGCCGTCGCCGCGGTCACGTCGTGGGCGTACTGCACCTGGCCGCCGATCAGCGCGTTGATCCGGGCCGACTCCTCGTTGGTGATCAGGTATTCCAGCTGGTCGACGTACGGGCGGCCCTCCCAGTAGTCGTCGAAGGCGCGCAGCCGGAGCGATGACCCGGGCGTCCAGGCGTCGAACGCGAACGGACCCGAGCCGACCGGGGCGTCGAACCGGTCCGATCCCTCCGGAACGATGAAGGCGCCGAAGGCGGCCAGCGAGTTGGGGAACTCCGCGTACGGCCGGTCCAGCACCAGCCGCACCGTGCGGTCGTCGATCGCGCCGGACCGGGTCACGTCGAGCATTTCGAGGTTCGTCTTGGCCCGGAAGCCGAGCTTGGGATCGATGATCCGGCGGTAGCTGTACAGCACGTCGGCGGCGCGCACCGGCCGTCCGTCGTGGAAGGTCGCGGCACGCAGCCGCACCGTCCAGGTGGTCTGGTCCTTCGAGGCCTCCCAGGACTCGGCCAGCCGCGGCACGGCCGCCATGTCGTCGCCGAAGTCGGCCAGCTTCTCGAAGATCATCTTCGACCGGGAGCCCTCCAGGAAGAGATTGGCCCGGTGCGGGTCGAGGGTCTCCTGAGCGCCACCGCCGGCGAACGCGACCCGCAGCTCGCCACCTTGCTTCGGCGGGCCGGAGGCCACGGCCGGAGCCGCGCCGCCGGTCCGGCAGGCGGCCAGGCCGAGGGCCAGCGGAGCGGCGGCGGCGAGCAGGCCGCGCCGGTTGATCAGAGGTGACGACATGGGAGATCTCCCTTCCGGAGAACGGGCTTCACGAGGATTCAGGCGGGGACCGGGTTCGAGGCGGGAGCGGTCACCCGCAGCGCGGCGACGGCGGCGCAGCCGAGCCCGAGGGCGGCGCAGATCAGCCAGGGCAGCCAGGGACTGACGTCCAGCGCGGCCCCGACCAGGGCGCTCGACGCCGCCGCGATCACCCCGGAGACCAGGTAGAAGGCGCCGTAGTAACTCCCGGTCAGCTCGGCCGGAGCATGATCGGCGATCCGCTCCAGCAGGAACGGCTGGGCGATCACCACCCCGACCGCCAGCGCGACCGTGGCGACCAGGACGGCCCCGAAATCGACCGGATCCGGTACGGGGAGCGGCAGCGCGGCCAGCACGCCGGGGACCGCGAACCCGGCACCGATCAGCCCGATCCCGACCATGATCGAACGGTGGCCGCCCCACCGGGACTGCGCCGCCCTGGTCACCGGCCGCTGGCTGCCGAGGGCGACGACGGTGGAGACGACGAAGATCACCACCGTGCCGACCTGGCCGCCGAGCAGTTGGTCGGCCCGGCGCGGCAACAGCAGATACAACTGGTTCTGCAGCGCGAACAGCGAACTGCCCGCCAGGGTGAAGATCACGAACCGTTTGTTGATCAGGATCGACCACCAACCGGCCAGCAGCGGCCGCCGGTCCGCCGGCGGTGCCGCGGCGGGCAGCCAGATCAGTTGCAGCACCGTGAGCAGGGCGAAGACGCCGGCCGCGACGAGAGCGACGAGCCGGAAGTCGGCCTGCAGCAGGACGCTGCCGAGCACCGGTCCGACCAGGGCGCCGGCGTTGCCGCCGATGGCGAAGTAGGAGAACGCCGCGGCCCGCTGTCCGGCCGCGGAGGCGGCGACGAAGGCCCGGACCGCGGGATTGAACAGCGCGCCGGCCAGCCCGGTCAGCACCGCCGCGATGATCAGCAGCGGGACGGTCTGGCCGAAGCCGAACAGGCCGAAGCCGATCACCCGGAGCAGGCAGCCGGCGATGATCACCGGCCGCGGGCCGATCCGGTCGGTCAGCGAGCCACCGAGCAGGAACATGCCCTGCTGGGCCAGGTTGCGCAGGCCGAGGATCAGGCCGACGACCACGAGCGCGACGTGCAGGTCGTCGATCAGGTACGCGGCGAGGAACGGGACCAGCAGATAGAAACCGAGGTTGACGCCGAACTGGTTGATCACCAGCCACCGCACCGGAAGGGGCAGGTGGCGCCAGCGGACCTCGGGGCTGCCTGTCATGATCGCGCGCTGAACCTGTCCTCGTCGTGTGGATGTGCCCGGCCGGGCCGGCCCCGCAGCCTCCACCAGTCTGAGCGGTCCCGGACCTGAATAGAAGTGACTTTCACTTTCATTTAGTCGATAGGCTGCGGCTATGGCCAATCGGGCGAACGGGACCAGTTCCATCGACGACCTCCGGCTCGCGGTCGCTCTGGCCGACCATCGTTCGATGAGCGCCGCGGCGGCCAGCCTGCACATCGCCCAGCCGTCGGCCTCGAACCGGCTGCGTTCGCTGGAGCGCCGGATCGGTGTGCCGCTGTTCGACCGCGGCGCGACCGGCACCCGGCCGACGCACGCCGGCGTCGGCTATGTCGAGCGGGCCCGGGAGATCCTGGCCCTGGTTCAGCAGGCCGCCGACGAAGCCCGGCGGGCAGCGGGCCGGGACCGGCTCCGGTTCGGGACGTTCACCAGCCTCTCGGTGTCGGTCTTCAGCGCGCTGGATGCGCTGCTGCCGGAAGGAACCCTGGTCGACCAGCGGATTCAGAACGGCGGTCAGCTGGTCCGGCTGATCGCGGAGGGCCTGCTGGACGGCGCCGTGGTCGCCCTGCCGCCGGGCCTGGCGACACCGCCCGGGACGCAGCGGATCGAGCTGGGCCTCGACCCGATGATCTTGGTCGCGCCGGCTGCCGTACCGCTGCCAGAGCCGGGTCGCGGCAACTGGCCGGGGACGGTTCACCTGGCCAGTTACAGCTCTCAGCCGGACGACGTGGTGCAGTCCCTGGCCGGCCACGGCGCCTCGCCCAGCGTCGCCGGCAGTGCCCCGATCGCGCTCGCGGTGGCCCGTCGCCGCGGCGAGCTGGCTGCCGTACCGCGGACGGCTTGGGCGGTCGACCCGCGGCCGGGGGAGCAGATCCGTCGGCTGGGACCTGCCCTCGCCGCGGCCCTCGGACTGGTGTTGCCGAAGCCGCCGCACGAACGGCTGGACGGGCTGGCGCCGGACCTCGGCGCGGCCCTGGGGCTGATCCCGCGCGCCGCAGACTGATCATGACAACCGATGGCAAGCGTTTGCGGTCGGCGGGCAGGATCGCGCAAAGTGAGATGCGCACGGGCCGCCCGGACGGGAACCAGGGCTCGTGCTGACGACCGGAACTGCCCGCTATGACGACGAGGACTGGCATGGTTGACGACAAGGTGCGGTTGGGGATCATCGGACTCGGCACCCAGGGATCGATGTACGCCCAGTTCATCGAGCGGCGCGGTCTGGTACCCAACATGAAGGTCACCGCGATCGCCGACACCGACCCGGACAAGGCGAGCGTGGCCGCCGAGTACGGCGTCCCGTTCTTCCCGGACTATCAGTCGCTGCTGGATTCCGGCGAGGTCGACGCGGTCGTCACGACGGTGCCGCACTACCTGCATCCGGAGATCGGCATCGCGGCGCTGCGGGCCGGGATCCATGCCCTGGTGGAGAAGCCGGCCGGTGTGTACACCAAGCAGGTCAAGGAACTGAACGACTTCGCCGCGACCCGGCCGGAGCTCACGTTCGGCATCATGTTCAATCAGCGCAACAATCCGCTCTACCAGCGGATCAAGGAGATCGTCGACTCCGGCGAGCTCGGCACGATCCGCCGGACGAACTGGATCATCACCACCTGGTGGCGGCCGCAGGGCTACTACGACCAGTCCGAGTGGCGCGCCACCTGGGGCGGCGAGGGCGGCGGCGTCCTGGTCAACCAGGCGCCGCACCAGCTCGATCTGTGGCAGTGGATCTGCGGCGTGCCGAAGTCGGTCTACGCCAAGGTCGCGTACGGCTTCCGCCGGGACATCGCCGTCGAGGACGAGGTCACCGCCGTCGTGGACTACGGCGACGGGGCGACCGGCACCTTCACCACGGCGACTCATGATCTTGTCGGCACCGACCGGTTCGAGATCCTGGCCGACCGGGGCAAGATCGTCGTCGACCGGTCCAAGATCGCCACGGTGACCCGGCTGGTCAAGGACGAGCAGGACATCTCGGCGAACCTGAGCACCGACGAGGTGCGCAACCTCTTCAAGGGACAGCTGAAGACCAGCGAGCTGTACACCGAGGAGACCATCGACCTCAGCTCCGCCTGGGGATCCCAGCACGCCGGGGTCCTGGAGAACTTCGCGGCGAACATCCTCGACGGCACCCCCTTGCTCGCTCCCGGTAGCGACGGCATCAACGGGGTCCGGCTGGCCAACGCGATCCACCTCTCCAGCTGGCTCGGCCAGGAGGTCCCGATGGACTTCGACGAGGACCTCTATCTGACCGAGCTGAACCGGCGGATCCGGGACGAGGGCAAGTTCGAGGAGCGCTAGGAGGGTGGTGTCAAACACCACCCTCCTAGGACCCTAGAGCTCCAGGGCGATCTTCAGTTCGTCCCTGATCTTGTCGCCGCCGTCCTTGCGCCAGGTCGCGACCGCACCGGCCCAGTCGCTGATCGGCTTGCGGCCCTGGATGATCGCGTTGAACGTGTCGTCGATCACCGCGTTGATCTTGATGCCGTCGCTGGCGTTGGTCTCCGAGTACCGGTAGCGGCCGGGATTCGGTTCGGTGTTCGCGGCCATCGCGGTCTGGTGGGCGTGGAACCGGCGGGTCGGCTCCGGATCCTCCGGGTAGTAGCCGACCAGAGGCGGGCAGACCAGGCAGGAAAGGCTGAGCACCTCGCGCTTGCCCCGCTCGGTGCGCACCGGGTCGGAGCCGCGACGGGTGAAGTTCGGGCCTTCCTTCCCGTACGTCGTGTGCAGGTACTCCTGGCTGCCGAACGGCGCGGCCAGGTAGTTCCAGACGCCGAGGATCGTCTCCAGTCGATCTTCGTTGCCCTTCGGGATGACCCCGACCGAGTACGCCGGCGGTCCGAGGTGGAACGGGACCGTGCCGCCGTCGAAGCCGAACAGCGGCATCCCGTCCAGGTCGAACGGCGTCCCGGGCGGGTTCTCCCGGTGGAACTGGAACCAGGCGGCGTACGCGTCCCAGGCGAGGTGGACCCGGCCGGCGCCGAACAGCTGCTTGGCCTTCAGGTTCCCGGCCACGGCGAACGCGTCGGGATGGACCACGCCGGCCTGCCACAGGTCGATGCACGCCTGCAGTGCCTGCTCCTGCTCCGGCACCTCGTACGCGCTGATCAAGGTGTCGCCGTCCACCCGCCAGCCGTTCGGGATGCCGAGCAGCTGCCGGAGATAGGGGATCGGCACCGTCGCCAGCGCCCAGCTGCTCTTGCGCGCGTTGGTGAGCTCGCCGCAGAAGGCCGCGAAGTCGCCGAAGTCCCGCAGGTCGGCGGCGGACAGCCCCTTCTCCTTGATCAGATCCGAACGCTGGAACAGGATTCCGCTCTGCCAGAGCCCGCGGTCGGTCGGGATGCCGAAGATCGCGCCGTCGTAGATCCCGGCCTGCCACGCCGGGCCCGGCAGGTTGGCCAGGTTGGGATAGCGGAGGACGGCGTCGCCGGTCAGGTGCTCGGTCAGGTCGATGCAGGTCGCCCGGAGCAGCTCGGGCAGCCGGGGCACCTGGGCGAGTTCGATCATGGACGGCAGGTCGCCGCCGGCGATCGTCGTCGCGAACCGGGCCTTGTAGTCGGCGGCCGGCACCGCCTGGAACTGGAACTCGCTGCCGAGTTGATCATTGAGGTGCTGCCAGGCCAGGTTCTCCGGCAGCCCTGGCGGGGCCGGCGACCAGATCGAGGCCATCGCGGTGATCGGCTTGCCGTCACCCGGCTTGGCGTCCACCGTGCGGGCCGGCTCGGCCGGGTAGTGGAAGTAGCCGTCCGAGGCACCGTGCTCGCCCTTCAGGTCGGGTGTGCCGGCCTGGAAAGCCCGGTAGGCGGGGAGCAGGGCGCGGCCGGCCGGGTCGGCCCCGGAGGCGCCGCTCTGTTGATCATGGTTCGCGCAGCCGGCCAGGGCGCCGGCCAGCGGTCCGGCCAGGACGGCGCCGGTCAGGCCGAGCCGGAGGAAGTCCCGGCGCCCGGTCGGGGGTGCTGACGTGTCGTGCATGGTTCTCCTTGGATGGTGCGGTTCAGAGGCCGCTGAGGTCGACGACGCCGATCCGGAGCCCGCCGTCGTCCGGGCGGGCGGGGTCGGGGTCGTTGAAGAGCACGTACCGGCCGTCGGGCGAGAAGATCGGGTGGTTGTGCCGCGGATGGTTCTGGCCGCGGACGATGCCGGTCACGATCGGGATGACCAGGTTGCCGTTGGCGGTGTCGATCAACTCGATCGAGGTGCCGATGCCGGCCTGGTCGGAGGTGTCGACGACGATCCACCGGCCGTCCCGGCTGATGTCGCAGTGTTCGAACCGGCCGTCGGCGAGCTGGACCGGGGTCCGGCTGTCCAGGTGACCGCGGACCAGGCCGCGCGGGTTGGCGTAGTTGATCACCACCACCGAGTCGTCGTGGTGACAGGCTCGTTCGTGGGCCAGCCGGAGGGCGGTGCCGGTGAGTTGCGGCACGATGTTGCCGCCGTTCGGCAGGTAGGTCCGGTGGTGCGCCCAGACCCGGTCGCTCGTGGTCAGCACGTCGCCCTCATGGGCGAAGATCAACCAGGTCGGGAACGCCGGGTGGTAGTGGACGTGGTTGAACAGCTTGTCCTGCGACACCAGGACTTCGGCGGCGCCGGTGGCCAGGGTGATCTCGGTGATGTCGGAGTGCCAGTTCGGCGTGGTCCCGGTCAGCACGCTGAACGCGATCTTGGTCCCGTCCGGGTGGACGGCGACCAGGTGATCGGCGATCCGCTGGTTCAGCGGGAGCGTGTGGCGGAGCTGCCAGCTGCCGGTCCCGTCGGCGAGGAACCGAGCCGCGTCGAACGACCAGACCCGGAACGGCGCGACGGCGGGGTCGGCCGGGCTCTCGACACAGAAGATCGTTCCGGTCGGGGCGTGCACGTCGAAGTAGCCGCCGCCCATCTGGTCGCCGGAGGGCCGGGCCGGCAGCGGGGTGCGGGCCGCGGTCGCCAGGTCGACGAGGTGCAGGTACTCGGGCTGGCTGGCGGCCAGGTCCTGATACCTGATGATCAGGTGGGCGCCGCCGTTGAGGAAGCCGTTGTGGTGCGGATAGGTGAGAAAGCTCCGGTCGGTGTGGTCGGTCAGCCAGCGGACCGGCAGCTCTGCGTTGATCTTCGCGGTCGCCGGCCCGGCTCCGGCCGCTGCGGTCAGGGCGAGGCCGCCCGCGCCGGCCAGCACGGACCGGCGCGGGAATCGTACGTCGGACATGATCAGCTCCCTGGTCGCCGGCGCTCAGCGGGCGGCGAGCCGGACCCGCTCGCCCTCCGCGTCGGACAGCAGGCCGGCCCGGCGCCACTTGATCACGGTCTCGTCGACCCGCCGGCGCAGCGCGTCCGGTGAACCGAACGGCGCGTACTTGTACAACTCGTCCAGGAACGTCCGGTCGGACGGGCCGCGCCGGTTCGGCACCTCGGTGTTCACCCGGCCGATCACGATCGGCAGCGCGTCGCTGAACCCGTGCGGGCGCAGGTCGACGTAGCCGACCCGGAGGCCGGCGGCGTTGCGGTCGACCGGGTCCGGGTCGTTGAAGAACACGTACCGGCCGTCGGGGGAGAACACCGGATGGATGTGCCGCGGATGGTTCAGCCCGCGGGTCAGATCGGTCAGCACCGTAGTCGCCGTGTTGCCCAGACCAAGATCGACAACGGTGAGGCTGGTCTGCCCGGGATAGGCCGGGCCACCGGTGTCGCTGACCACGAAGCGGCCGTCCCGGCTGACGTCGCAGTGCTCGAACCAGCCCCTGGCCAGTTCCACCGGCGGCCGTTGGTCGAAGTAGAACTTGTACAGGCTGCGCGGAGCGGCGTAGTTGCAGGCGACCGTGGCCTCCTCGTCGAAGCAGGCCCGTTCATGGCCCACGCGCAGGTAACTCCCGTTCGGCAGCAACTGATTGCCGATGTTGGCGCCGTGCGGAGCATGCACCGGGTGATAGCCCCAGATCCGCTGGGTGTGCAGGTTGACGTCGCCCTCGCGGGTGAACATCACCCACTCCGGGTTCGCCGGCGAGTAGTGCACGTGGTTGGACAGCAGGTCGTGCTCGACCAGGGTCCGCTCCGCTCCCGTACCAAGATCGACTTCGACGATCCGGCAATGCCGGTCGCCGGGCAGTTCGCCGCCCGGCACAAGATCATTGGACATGATGCTGAACGCGATCTTGGTCCCGTCCGGGTGGATGCCGACCATGGTGTCGGCGACGGTCGTGTTCGGTGGCAGCCGGAACACCTCCCGCCACTCGGCGGTGCCGTGCTCCACCACGGCGTTGAGGTTGATCGCCCAGACCCGGACGGTGGTGCCGTCCAGCGCCGCCTGCGCCGCGCTCTCCGGGATCACCAGCAGCCCGGTCCGGTAGTTCACGTCGAAGTAGCCGCCGAGCATCGGCCGGCCCGGCTTGCGTTCCGGCAGCGTCTGGAAGGTGCCGGTCTTGAGATTGTGGATGGTCAGGTACGCGGGCAGGTCGGACGGGAAGGCCTGCTTGCGGATCAGAACGTGGCTACCACCGCGGAAGAACCCGTTGTTGTGCGGGTAGTTGAGGTAGCTCAGCGTGTCGTAGCCGGTGATCCGGCGAGCCGGGTAGCCGTCCACGGGCGTGGTCGCGGCGGCGGCGGTGGCGAGGGCCGCCGGTCCGCCGATCACGGCGGCACCGGTGGTCAGCGCGGTGGCGGCGAGGACGGCCCGGCGGCTGAGCTTGGCGTGGGGCATGGGATGACTCCTTCGTCATGGGCAGAGCGCCTGCCGAAATCGTAGAAGCGTTCTGTAAACAACGTCAAGGAAAATTTCTGCAAGTTTGTTACTGGTAGGGTGCCTGATCGAAGCAGAGGAAGGGAGTCGGGGCGGAGGATGACTGGCCGTAAGCGCAAGGCGAAGCAGGTTTCGCTGGCCGAGGTCGCGGAAGCGGCGAAGGTGTCGATGTCGACCGTCTCCAAGGTCGCCAACAACTCGCCGCACGTGGCCGAAGCGACCCGGCAGCGGGTCAGCGAGACGCTGGAGGCGATGGGCTACCTGTCCACGCGGGAGCGCCGGCCGCGCTATGCCGTCGCCCTGATGCTGCGCGATGTCGCGTCGCCGTTCACGCTCGACGTGATCCGCGGTGTGGTGTCCCGGTCCCAGCAGCTCGGCTGCGAGGTCTTCCTGGAGACCCTGCCGGCCGCTTCGGACGACCTGCGCTGGATTGATCAACTGGCCTCCACCGGGCGCCGGGCCGCGCTGGCGATCTCCTCGACCCTGACCGACGCGCAGTTCGACCGGTTCGCGGCGCACGGGATGCCGGTGGTGATCATCGACGTGCACTCGACCACGGCGACGAAGGCGCACAGCATCAACGCGACCAACTGGCGCGGCGCCTTCTCGGCCACCGAACACCTGCTGGAGTTGGGACATCGGGAGCTGGCCATGGTGTCCGGCCCGGCGACCGGCCTGGTCTCCCGGGCCCGGGTCTCCGGCTTCACCGCCGCCCTCGAGGGGTACGGGCTCGCGCGGGGCGACGCCGATGTCGTGCCCGGCGTCTACTCGTTCGAGTCGGGCCTCGCGCTGGGCACCGAGCTGCTGAGCCGGGACCGGCCGCCCACCGCGATCGTCGCGGCGAGTGACTTCCAGGCCATCGGCGTGATCGACGCCGCCCGCCGGCTCCGGCTCCGGGTGCCCGAGGACGTCAGCGTGGTCGGCTTCGATGATCTTGTCGTCGCGCGCAACTGCGCCCCGCTGCTGACCACCGTCCGGCAGCCGCTGGAGGAGATGGGTGCCGTCGGCGTCGAGACCGCGGTCGCCCTGATCGCCGGCGAGGACACCAAGCCGCAGAACATCGAGATCGCCACCGAGCTGGTGATCAGGGACTCGACCGCGGCACCCCGGAAGCGCTGAGCCCGGCTGCGGATTCCCTACCTTTCAGGTAGGTCCTGTCTCACGGTACGAGAGCGGACCGGCACCGCGGCCCCGGCTGCTTAGGGTCGGCGTGGACCAGAGCGGTCCAGGCACGACGGGAGGCTCAGGGGCATGACGGTTTCACGGCGCGATCTGCTGATCGCGGGTTCGGCCGCCTCGGTGGCGGGACTCCTGGCGGCCTGCGGCGGCACGGATCCGCAGTCCGGTGGGGGCAGTGTCAGCGGCGAGCCGAGGACGGGCGGTGCGCTGACGTACCTGGAACCGCAGACGTGGACCACGCTCTATCCGCCGGCCGCGGGCTTCTACCCCAACGGCGGCGTGATCAACAACCTGACCGACCGGCTGCTCTACCAGAACCCGGAGACGCTGGAGCTGGAGCCGTGGATCGCCGCGGAACTGCCCAAGATCAACAAGGACGCGACGCAGTACACGTTCACCCTGCGGAAGGGCGTCAGCTACTCGGACGGGACGCCGCTCGACGCGGCGAACGTGGTCAAGAACTTCGACCTGTACGGGAAGGGCGACAGCGGCCGGGCGCTCACCGTCTCCGAGGCGATCAACAACTACGACCACGGCGAGGTGGTCGACGAGCAGACGGTCCGGTTCCACTTCAGCGCCCCGGCGCCGGGCTTCGCGCAGGCCACCTCGACGATCAACTCCGGCCTGCTGTCCAATGCGACGCTGGACAAGACCAGCGAGGGGTTCGGTCCGGGCAACGCGAAGTCGATCATCGGCAGCGGGCCGTTCGTGATCGAGGACGAGCAGGTCGGCACCCAGCTGAGCTTCAAGGTCCGGGAGGACTACGACTGGGCGCCGCCGTCGCTGAGCCACCAGGGCCGGGCCCGGCTGGACAAGATCACCTACGTGGTCGCGGGGGAGGACAGCGTCCGGGTCGGCACCGTCGTGTCGGGCCAGGCGCAGCTGGCCCGGCAGATCGAGGCGCCGGACGAGACCCAGTTCGCCGGGCAGGGGCTGGCCCTGCACGCGGCGGCCACCAACGGGGTGAACAACGGGCTCAGCTTCCGGTTCCGTACCCCTGCGCTGTCGGACCTCCGGGTCCGGCAGGCGATCATCGCCGGGATCGACCGGCAGGCGATCGTCGACACCCTGTTCACCAAGAGCTATCCGCTGGCCACCGGCGCCCTCGCCAAGACCGCGCTCGGCTACGTGGACACCTCGAAGCACTACGCCCACGACCCGGCGCGCGCCGCCGCGCTGCTCGATGAGGCCGGCTGGGCGGCCGGACCGGACAAGATCAGGATCAAGGGCGACGAGCGGCTCAGCCTCACCTTCAACGAGGCGCTGCCGCAGCCGCGGTCCAAGGAGGTGGTCACGCTGATCCAGGCCCAGCTGGCCGAACTCGGCATCGAGGTCAAGCTGTTCCCCGGTGATCAGGCGGCGCAGGACACCGCCCGGCTCGACCCGAAGCAGATCCAGGTCTACCACTCGATGGTGGGCCGCGCGGACTTCGACGTGATCAAGTCGCAGTACTTCTCCAAGAACCGCAACACCCTGCTCAACCTGGACACCAAGGACGGCAGTGTGGGCGACGCGGAACTGGAGAACCTGCTCAGCGCCATCGCGTCCGAGCCGACGGTCGAGCAGCGTGAGGCCGCCTCCGCCGCCGCGCAGGAACTGCTCGCCGAGCAGGCCTACATCCTGCCGATCTTCGAGGAGTCGCAGGTCTTCGGGCTGCGCACCGAGGTGCAGGGCTTCGGTACGGAGTCGGTCGGCCGGCCCACCTTCTACGGCACCTGGCTGGCCGGCTGACCGGATGCCCGTCCCGTACCTGCTGCGCCGGGCCGGCCAGGCCGTGATCGTCCTGGTGCTCGCCTACACCGCGGCCTACCTGCTGCTGGCGGCTCTGCCCGGCGACGCCGTGCTGGCCCGGTACGGCAGCCCGGAGCTCGGCCTGTCGCCGGAACAGCTGCAGGAGATCCGGGCCGCCTACGGTGCCGACCGGCCGCTGATCATTCGTTACGCGGAGTCGAGTTTCTCCTTCCTGCGCGGCGATTTCGGCTTCTCGGTGCAGAGCGGCGCGGCCGTGTCGACCTTGATCACGACGGCGCTGCCGCCCACCCTGGTGCTGGCCTCGATCGGCCTGCTGGTGGCGGTCCTGCTCGCGGTGATCATCGCGTTCGCGGCGACCTACGGCCCGGGCGAATGGCTGCGCCGGGCGCTGGCCAACCTGCCGCCGCTGTTCGTGTCGCTGCCGGTGTTCTGGATCGGCATCATCCTGATCCAGATCTTCTCGTTCCGGCTCGGCCTGGTTCCGTTGATCGGCGCCGATCCCGCCCAAGCGCTGATCCTGCCGGTGGCGACGCTCGCCGTACCGATCGCGGCGCCGCTGGCGCAGGTGCTGATCCGCAGCATCGAGGAGGTCCGCGAGCTGCCGTTCGTCTCGGTGGTCCGGGCCCGCGGCGCCAGCACCACCTGGCTGCTCTGGCGGACCGTCGCCCGCAACGCCCTGCTGCCGACGCTGACCATGGCCGGCCTGCTGTTCGGCGAACTGGTCGGCGGCGCGGTCGTCACCGAGGCGGTGTTCGCCCGGCCCGGCCTCGGCCAGCTCACCGCGCAGGCGGTCGCCAACCGGGACACCCCGGTGCTGCTGGCGATCGTGGTGCTGTCCACGGCCGTGTTCGTCGTGATCAATCTCGTGGTCGACCTGCTCTACCCGGTGCTCGACCCACGGTTGCGGAAGCGAGGCGATCGATGAGCTCGCTGCAGACGACAACGCCGGCGGCGGTACGGGGCTGGCTCCGGCCGGGCGTCTTGATCCCGTCGCTGGTGATCTTGGTCGCGTTGCTCTGGGCGGTGCTGCCGTCGGTGTTCGCGCCGCTCAGCCCGACCCAGCCCGTCGCCGCCGCGCTGCAGCCGCCGAGCGCGGCGCACTGGTTCGGCACCGACGCGACCGGCCGGGACCTGTTCGCGCGGGTGGTGCACGGAGCCTCGAACTCGATCAGCGGCGCGCTGATCGCGGTGCTGGTCGGCCTGGTCGTCGGGACCTCGATCGGGGTGATCGCCGGCGCCGTGGGCGGCGTGGTCGACGACGTCCTGATGCGGTTCGTCGACGTCCTGCTCGCCGTACCGGCGCTGCTGTTGTCGCTCAGTGTGGTGATCTTGCTCGGCTTCGGCACCACGAACGCGGCGATCGCGGTCGGCGTCACCTCCGTGGCCGCGTTCGCCCGGCTGGCCCGCTCCCGGGTGGTCAGCGTCCGGGTCAGCGAATACGTCGAGGCGGCGTTCGGCTCCGGCGGTACGTTCTTCGGCGTGCTCTGGCGGCACATCCTGCCCAACTCGCTGACCCCGGTGATCGCCCTGGCCGCGCTGCAGTTCGGCTCGGCAATCCTGCAGATCTCCACCCTCGGCTTCCTCGGCTACGGCGCGCCGCCGCCGACCCCGGAGTGGGGCCTGCTGATCGCCGAGGGCCGCAACTACGTGGCCACCGCCTGGTGGCTGACCGCGCTGCCCGGCGTGATCGTGGCCGCCGTCGTGCTGGCGACCAACCGGCTCAGCCAGGCCATCCGCGGAGGAGAGGCGCGATGACGCTGCTCGCGATTCGTGATCTTGCGGTGCAGTACCGCACGGCGCGTGGCCCGGTCACCGCCGTGGCCGGCGTCTCGCTCGAGGTCGAGGCCGGCCAGGTGACTGCGCTGGTCGGCGAGTCCGGCTCCGGGAAGTCGTCGGTGGCCCAGTCGATCATCGGCCTGCTGCCGCCGAACGGCCGGATCGCCGGCGGCAGCATCGCCTTGCAGGGAACGGAACTCGTCGGCCTGCCGGACCGGCGCTGGCGGTCCATCCGGGGCGCCAGGATCGGGCTGATCCCGCAGGACCCCGGCAACTCGCTGAACCCGGTCGCGCGGATCGGCGACAGCGTCGCTGAGGCGCTCCGGATCCACGGCTGGCGGGACCGGACCAAGATCAGGACCAAGGTGCACGAGCTGCTGGAGCGGGTCGACCTGGACGACCCGGAGGCCCGGGCCCGGCAGTATCCGCACGAGCTGTCCGGCGGGATGCGGCAGCGGGTGCTGATCGCCGCGGCGCTGGCGCTGGAGCCGGAGTTGATCATCGCCGACGAGCCGACCAGCGCGCTGGACGTCACCGTGCAGCAGCGGGTGCTCGATCTGCTCGACCGGCTCCGCGCCGAGACCGGCACCGGGCTGCTGTTCATCACCCATGATCTTGCGGTCGCCGCCGACCGGGCCGACTCGGTCGTCGTGATGCGCGACGGAGCGGTACGGGAGCGCGGCGACGCGGCCGAGGTGCTGTCGGAACCGACCGACGACTACACCCGGGCCCTGCTGGCCGACGCCCCGTCGCTGACCAAGATCGTCGAACGGCCGCAACGCCCCGAGGCTCCGGCTCCGGCGGCGCCGCTACTGGAGGTGTCCGGGCTGCGGCAGGAGTTCCGCAGGTCCGGCCGGCCGCCGCTGGTCGCGGTCGACGACGTCTCGTTCACGGTGGCCCGCGGCACGACGCATGCGCTGGTCGGCGAGTCCGGGTCCGGGAAGACCACGATCGGGCGCGCGATCACCGGCTTCCAGTGGCCGACCGACGGCCGGATCGTGGTCGGTGACACCGACGTCGTGGCCCGGGGCCGGTCCCGTCGGGGCTCCCGGCGCGCATTCCACCGGTCGGCGCAGCTGGTGTACCAGAATCCGTACGCGTCGCTGGATCCGCGGCAGACCGTGGCGACGATCATCGCCGAACCGCTGCAGAACTTCCGGATCGGCAACCGGGCCGAGCAGGCGGAGCGGGTGGACCGCTATCTCGACCTGGTCTCACTGGCGCCCGAGTACGGTGCCCGCCGGCCGCACGAGCTGTCCGGCGGCCAGCGCCAGCGGGTCGCGATCGCCCGCGCGCTGATCTTGGAACCGGAGCTCGTCGTGCTGGACGAGGCGGTGTCCGCGCTCGACGTCACGGTCCAGGCGCAGATCCTGCGGCTGCTCGCGAAGCTCCAGGACGAGCTGGCGCTGACGTACGTCTTCATCTCCCATGATCTTGCCGTGGTTCGCCAGATCGCGGACACGGTCTCCGTGCTGCAGCGTGGCCGGCAGGTGGAGCATGGCGCCACCGGCCGGATCTTCGACGCCGCCGAGCACGACTACACCCGGCAGTTGATCGCGGCGATCCCGGGGACCAAGCTCAGGGCGAACCCGACGAGGAGGAGTGGATGACCGACCAAACCCACCGACCGCGGATCGGCTTCTTCACCCGGCTACTGGAGCGGACCACCCCGGCCGAGCGGTACCGCTACGCGCTGGAGCAGATCGAGCACGCCGAGCGGCACGGGTTCGCGTCCGCCTGGCTGGCCCAGCACCACTTCGGCGAGGACGAGGGCGGCCTGCCGTCGCCGTTCGTGCTGCTCGCCGCGGCGGCCCGGCAGACCTCCCGGATCGCCCTGGCCACCGGCGTGATCACGTTGCCGATCGACGACCCGGTCCGGGCAGCCGAGGACGCCAGCGTGCTGGACGCGCTGAGCGGCGGCCGGGTGCAGCTCGGCGTCGCGGCCGGCGGCACGCCGTCGTCGTTCGCCCCGTTCGGCCGCGCATCGGAGGAACGCCGGGAGCTGTTCGCCGATCACTTCGCGATCTTCCTGGATTCCCTGTCCGGCCAGGGAATCCGCGGTACGGAAGCGCGCCTCTACCCGCCGGCGGACGGACTGGACCGCCGGATCTGGCAGGCCACCTTCTCGGCCGACGGCGGCCGCCGGGCCGGCGAACGCGGCGACGGGCTGATGCTGTCCCGGACCCAGCCGCGGCCGGAGCATGATCGCGACCTGTCGCTGGCGGAGCTGCAGCTGCCGATCATCGACGCCTACGCGGCCGCGTTGCCGGCGGGCTCGCCGTACCGCGTGCTGGCGTCGCGGACCGCGCTGGTCGTCGATCCGGGTCGGCGTGATCAGGCGCTCGCGCTGGCCGAGCCCGGCCTGCGCCAACTGGCCAAGACCTTCCTCGGCGCCGACGCGGACGATCTTGAACTGGCAACCCTGATCCGGCTCACCGACACCCACGTCGGCACCGCGGAGGAGGTCGCCGAGTCGCTGGCCGCGGACCGTACGCTGACCCGGGCCAGCGATGTCGCGTTCCAGGTGCACTCGATCGACGCGCCGCACGAGCTCACCCTGCGATCGCTGGAACTGCTCGCGACGGAGGTCGCGCCGAGGCTCGGTTGGCCGGTCGGCGAGCTGATCACGGACCAACTCCGGGACGCCCACAAGATCAACACGGAAGGACCACGATGAGCCGGAACGCCGACATCATCGACCTGCTCGCCGGGATCGAGCCGGGCAGCCCGCTGGCCGCCCTGCGCGACGCCCGGGCGCAGGCCCGCGAGCACGCGCAGCGCAGCTTCGAGGCGCTGCTGGAGCCGACCGAGCCGGGTTCGTTCCCGGTCGGCGAGCGGTACGCCGTGGCGTCCTTCACCGCCGCGCTGCACCAGGACGAGCCGGCCGCCGCGTTCTACCGCGACCTGCTCGAGGACGAGCAGCCGGACCTTGTGCCGGTGATCACCAAGGCCGCCGAGACGGCCCGCGGCACCGGACCGTACGGCAACTACCGCGAGCCCGGCCTGGCGGACGAGAGCGAGCCCGGCCCGGCCTGGACCGCGGACGCCGAGACCGCCGCGGCGCTGGGTGACCGGCTGGCGGCCGCGCTCGCGCACACCCACCTGCTGGTGTTCCGGCCGCGCGAGTCGAGCCCGGCCGCGCTGCAGGCCCTGGCCGACGCCGGCTGGAACGCCGACGACGTGGTCCGGCTGTCCCAGCTGGTCGCGTTCCTCTCCTTCCAGCTGCGGACCGCGACCGCCCTCCGCGTCCTGCAGGCCGCGAACTCCGAAGGAGCGATCCGATGACGGTGACCGACCCGCAGGACCTGACCGGCCCGGACCGGTTCACCCAGCAGTCGCTCGGCTGGGTGCCCTGGCTGGCCCCGGTCGAGGAGGCCGAGCTGACCGACCGGCAGCGGGAGGCGCTGATCGACCCGGTTCGCGCGAAGAGCCCGTACTTCCGGCTGCTGGTGCGCGACCCGGACGCGCTGGAGGCCAGGACCCTGACCGACCTCGACATCTTCCGCAACCCGGCCGGCGGCGTCGGCCGGGCCGAACGCGAGCTCGCCGCGACGGCGGCCTCGCGGCACAACGGCTGCGTCTACTGCGCGTCGGTGCACTCCGCCGCCGCGACCCGCGAGTCGGGCCGCCGGGACGACGTGCAGCGGCTACTGGACGAGGGCGTCGGCGCCGACCTCGGCGACGAGGCCTGGAACGCGATCGTCGCGGCCGCGGTGGCGCTGACCCGGACCCCGTCGGCGTTCGGTGCGGCGGAGATCGAGCGGCTCCGGGCCGCCGGCTTCGACGACGCCGCGATCATCGACGTGATCAACAGCGCGGCCTTCTTCAACTGGGCCAACCGGCTGATGCTGTCGCTGGGCCAGCCCGAGGTCAAGGCACGCCGGCAGGCCGCCGAATGACGTCGGTGGCCAGGCTTCTTGATCATGTGGTGATCGCCGGACCCGACCTCGCCGAACTGGTGGCCTGGTTCGCCGACCGGACCGGGGTCACCGCGGCCCCGGGCGGCGTGCACCCGCGCGGCACCGCGAACGCCCTGATCGCCTTCACGGTCGCCGGCCGGCGCGGGTCGCACTACCTCGAGCTGATCGGGCCGGACCCCGCCGCGACGGGCTCAGGACAGGCTCGCCGCCCGGACACCTTCGGCATCGCCGACCTGGACCGCCCGACGATCGTCACCTACGCCGTCCATCCGGGCGGCATCGACGCGGTCGTCGCGGCCTCCCGCAGCGCCGGCTACGACCCGGGCGACGTCGCCGACCTGTCCCGCACCACGCCGGACGGCACCCTGCTCGCGTGGCGGCTGGCCCGCCGCGAGGACCGGTTCGACGTGCCGTTCCTGATCGACTGGGGCGACACGCCGCACCCCGGCCTGGCCGACCTGCCGACCCTGGAACTTCTTGCCTGGCAACGGATCGAGCCCGACCCGGAGCCGACCCGCGACGCGGTCCGGGCCCTCGGTCTCGACCCGGCCGATGCGGCGGAGTTGATCACCGGCGAGCCGGCCCGCTACCGGCTGGTCGTCGCCGGCCCGACCGGCGAACCGGTCGAACTCTGATCAAGCCACCACGTTCCCTGAGCCTGTCGAAGCATGTCCTGAGCCTGTCGAAGGGGGCAGGTCAGTCTGATCAGGAGGCCTCGCCGGCCGCCTGCTTGATCAACGCGGTCAGCCGCTCGGCGGCGGCCTCGGTCAGCTCGGTGATCGCATAGGCGGTCGGCCACATCGTGCCGTCGTCCAGCTGCGCGGTGCCCTCGAACCCGAACGTCGCGTAGCGGGCGTCGAACTTCGAGGCGGGCTGGAAGAAGCAGAGGTTCTTGCCGTCCTTGGTGTAGGCCGGCATCCCGTACCAGAGCTTCGGCGCCAGCTCCGGCGCCGCGGCCTTCACCAGCGCGTGCACCTGCTCGGCCAGCTGCCGGTCGCCGTCCGGCAGCTCGGCGATCTTCTCGACCACGGCAGCCTCCGCCGCCGCGGCCTTCTCCGCCGCCGTGCCCGCCTTCTTGGCGGCCTTGAGCTCGGCCGCGCGCTGCTTCATCGCGGCGCGCTCGTCCTCGGTGAAGCCGTCGTAGGACGATGCCTGGTCGGTCTTCCGCGTTGCCTTGGCCATCTCGGGTCCCTTTCCTCGTCGGTATGACCTCAGACTAGGGATCCCGTACGGCCTTGCACTTCTTGAATCCTGATCGATCGCCGCAGAGCCGATGCTCGGCTAAATCCTAGTATGTGAGTCGGAATAATCGGAGTACTCGGAATTGCCTACAGTGGGACCCATGGCAGAGCTTCCTTCTCCGATTCCGCTCGGGTTGGTCGTCGACGGCATCGGCAGTCATCCGGCGGCCTGGCGGCTGGCGCCGGAGCAGGCCCGGGCGGCGTACGGCGCGCGTTACCACCTCGATCAGGTGCGGCTCGCCGAGCGCGGCGGCTTCGATTTCGTGATCTTCGAGGACCGGTACGGCAGCGGTGCCGCCGACGGTCCCGCGTTCCGGGGCCGGCTGGACGCCGCACTGCTCGCCGCCAGGCTCGCGCCGGTGACGGAGCGGATCGGGCTGGTGCCGACGTTCGCGGTGACCCATGCCGAACCGTTCCACGTCTCGAAGTCGGTCGCCACTCTTGATCATGCGAGCCTCGGCCGGGCCGGCTGGCTGGTCGGGATCAGCACCGATCCGGTGGCGGCGGACCTGATCGGCCGGCGCTCGGCGCCCGACTCCGCGGAGGCCTGGCGGGAGGCGGCCGAGGCCGCCGACGTGGTGCAGCGGCTGTGGGACTCCTGGGAGGACGACGCCGAGATCCGCGACGTCGCCACCGGGCGGTTCGTCGACGCCGACCGGCTGCACTACGTGGACTTCGCCGGTGATCACTTCTCGGTCAAGGGACCGTCGATCACGCCGCGGCCGCCGCAGGGACAGCCGCCGACGTTCGTCCGGACCGCCGATCCGAACGCCGAAGCGGTGATCGGGCACGGGGCCGACGTCGTGGTGAGCCGGCTGGCCGGGCCCGACGACCGGGGCGGGCTCGATGATCATCACGCGTTCGTCCGTGACGTACGGGAGCTGGTCGCCGAGGCCGGACGGCCGGAGGGCGCGGTGACCGTGCTGGCCGAACTGGACGTCACGGTCGCCGCTTCCGCGGCGGAGGCGGCCGAGGTCGCCGGCCGGCTGGACGAGGCGATCGGCGGGCCACGCCGCGAGGACGCCGGCCGGTTCGTCGGCTCGGCGGACCGGCTGGCCGAGTTCCTCGGCGACACGGCGCCCTTGGTCGGTGGCTTCGTGATCAACTTCTCGGTGCTGCCGACCCAGTTGCCGATCTTCGTCGACCGGGTGCTGCCTCGGGTCCCCGGTCTCGGCGGGCTGGCCGCCGAGTCCCGTACCGGATCGTTGCGGTCGACCTTCGGCCTCGGCCGGCCGGTCAACCGCTACGCGACCGAACCCCGGGCGGAGGCGGCGCCGGACCCGGCACCGCACCGCCACTGCGATCGCTGCGCGGCCACCGCCGCGCGCTGACCGTCGTCGAAGAAGGAGCCGCACCATGGCCGAACAACAGCCACGGGTTCACCTCGCCGCCCACTTTCCGGGGGTGAACCATCACACCGTCTGGTCCGATCCCCGGTCCGGCAGTCACATCGCCTTCTCCTCGTTCAGCACCCTGGCCCAGACCGCAGAGCGCGGGCTGTTCGACTTCTTCTTCCTGGCCGAGGGACTGCGGCTCCGCGAACGCAACGGCCGGATCCATGATCTTGATGTGGTCGGCCGGCCGGACACCCTGCCGGTGCTGGCCGCACTCGCCGCGGTCACCGAGCACCTCGGACTGGTCGGCACGATCAACGCGACGTTCAACGAACCGTACGAACTCGCCCGGCAGTTCGCCACCCTCGACCTGCTCAGCGACGGCCGGGCCGGCTGGAACGTGGTCACCTCGTCGGACGCCTTCACCGGTCAGAACTTCCGCCGCGGCGGCTATCTGGCCAAGGAGGACCGCTACCTCCGCGCCGCGGACACCGTGGCCGCGGCGCGGCAGCTCTGGGACAGCTGGGACGACGATGCCGTGGTCGCCGATCATGATCAACTTCTGCGTCCCGGAGCGGTGCGGCCGGTCGCCCGGGACAGCGAGCAGTTCACGATCACCGGGACCTTCGACACTCCGCGGCCGCCACAGGGCCATCCGGTGATCTTCCAGGCCGGCGACTCCGCGGACGGCCGGGACTTCGGTGCCCGGACCGCGGACGCGATCTTCGCCCGCTGGTGGGACACCGCCGAGCGGCGGCGGGAATCCTATGCGGACTTCAAACAGCGGGCCGCGTCGTTCGGGCGCCATCCCGATCACCTCAAGATCTTTCCGGGGGTCGGCTTCGCGCTCGGCGACACGGAGGCGGAGGCGCACGAGGAGGACTACCGGATCCGCCGCGGCCAGGTGACGCCGCAGACCGCGCTGGCCCTGCTCGGCCAGGTCTGGAACGCCGATCTGTCCGAGCTCGATCCGGACGGGCCGCTGCCGTCGTTCGACCCGGACCGGTCCGGACCCGCGGTGGTCCAGGGGCAGTCCCGGCGGCTGGACGAGAACGACCTGGCGGATCGCTATCGCGCCCTGGCGCGGTCGAAGAACCTGAGCATCCGGGAGTTGATGATCGAGGTCGCCGCCAGCCGGTCCTTCATCGGCACGCCGCGGCAGGTGGCCGGGCAGCTGGCCGCGTCGGTCCGGAACCGAGAGGCGGACGGCTTCATCCTGGTCCCGCACCTGACGCCGGGCGGGTTGGAGGAGTTCGTCGACCGGGTGGTGCCGGAGCTGCAGGACCTCGGTGTCTATCCGGCCGAGTACGAGCCCGGCACGCTCCGCGACCGGCTCGGGCTGCCGCCGGCCGGGCAGCAGCCGGCGGCTGATCCGGCCTCGCACCGGGCGGCGTCGTGACCGCGGGCCGGCGCGTCCCGCTGTCGGTGCTCGACCTGATCCCGGTCACCAGCGGGCAGCAGGTGCCGGAGGCGGTCGGCAACGCGATCGACCTGGCCCGGCAGGCCGAGGCGTACGGCTATCGGCGGTTCTGGATCGCCGAGCACCACGTCAATCCCGGCGTCGCCGGGTCCGCGCCGATCGTGGCGATCGCGCTGATCGCGGCGGCGACCACGACGATCCGGGTCGGGTCCGGTGCCGTGCTGGCGGGTCACTACACCGCGCTCGGGGTGGTCGAACAGTTCGGCCTGATCGACGCGGTCCATCCCGGTCGGCTCGACCTCGGCCTCGGCCGTTCGGCGAGCCGGAAGCCGGGCGCTCCCGTACCGGGTGGGAGTCCGGCTCCGACCTCGCCGCCCTCGCCGCCGGCGACGGCGCCGAACGGGCTGCCGCTGCCGGCCGCGCCGAAGGACCTGTTCGCGAGGCTCGCCGAGTCGCCCCGGTTCCGGGCCCAGGCCGAGTTGTTCGGCCGTCGTGATCATCAGGAGTACGGCGACCAGGTGGCCGATCTGCTCTCCCTGCTGGACGGGGACTACCGGTCCGCCGACGGGATCGCGTTGCACGCGATTCCCGGCGAAGGGGCCGAGCTGGAGATCTGGATCCTCGGCAGCAGCGGCGGCGAGAGTGCCCAACTCGCCGGGGCCCGCGGCCTGCCCTTCGCCGCGAACTACCACGTCGCGCCGCAGCGGGTGCTGGAGGCGGTTGAGGGCTACCGGGCCGCCTTCCGCCCGTCCCCACGGCTGGAGCAGCCGCAGGTCGCCGTGTCGGCGGACGTCGTCGTCGCCGAGACCGAGGAGCGGGCCGCCGAGCTGGCGAGCGGCTACCGGCACTGGGTCCGCAGCATCCGGTCCGGCGAGGGGGCGATCCGGTTCCCGTCCCCGGCCGAGGCCGCCGTCCTGCCGTGGACCGACCATGATCAGGAACTGGTCGCCGACCGGCTGCAGACCCAGTTCGTCGGTACGCCGGAGCAGGTCGTCGCCGGGCTGGACCGGCTGGCCGAGGCGACCGCCGCGGACGAGTTGATCATCACCACGATCACCCACCGGCACGCCGACCGGGTCCGCTCCTACCGGCTGCTCGCCGAGGCCTGGAACCACCACTGACAAGGAGAATCCCCATGTCGATCACGATCACCGTCGTCTCCGGCAACCCGCGCCCCGGGTCCCGTACCCTGCGGGTCGCGTCCGCCGCCGCCGACCTGCTCGGCCGCGAACTCAAGGGCGACGTCGCGGAACCGATCGAGCTGTCCGACCTCGCCGGCGAGCTGTTCGCGGCCGACCATCCGCAGGTCGACGCCGCGGTGCAGCGGGTCGTCTCCAGCACGATCGCGGTGATCGCGACGCCGTCGTACAAGGGTGCCTACACCGGCCTGCTCAAGGCCTTCCTTGATCATTTCCGAGCCGGATCGCTGACCGAGGTGATCGCCGTGCCGGTGATCGTCGCCGGCGCCCCGGCCCACACCCTGTCCACCGACCTGCAGTTGCAGCCGGTGCTCCGCGAACTCGGCGCCGCCCTGCCCACCAACGCGCTCGCCCTGACGGAGGCTCAGCTCGATGATCTTGGCGGTGCCGTGGACCGCTGGGCCGCCGCCGGTGCCCTCGACCGGCTGACCCGGCTCACTGGGGCAGTCGCCTGAACCGCGGCTGATCGCGAGCCGTGCTCAAGCGGCGTCGAGTGGCACGATTTTGCACTTTGTCGCATCGGGGCACCGATTTCTCGGCCGGTGAGCGAGAGCAAAGTGCAATCCTGTGCCACAACCTCCCTAGCGATCTTGGCTCCCTAGCGATCTTGGTCCGCGACCGTCGCCCAGCCGTTGAAGGAGCGGACTTCGTCCAGGGGCTTGCGGGCGGCCGGCTTGAAGTCGGTCCCGATCGTGTACGCGACCGGGAGCAGGGCGGCCTGGGTCACGTCGTCCGGGATGCCGAGCACCTCGGCGGCCTCGCGTTCGTACGCCAGATGCAGGGTGGTCCAGACCGAGCCGAGCCCGCGTGACCGCAGGGCCAGGCAGAAGCTCCAGGCGGCGGGCAGGATCGAGCCGAAGAAGCCGGCCTGGTTGTCGCCGCTGGGCCGGCCCTGCAGGCACGGGATGACCAGCGCGGGCACCCGGTCGATCACGTCGTGCAGATAGCGCGCCGAGTCGTGCACGCGCCGCTGCGGCCCGGTGGCGGCACCCGCGCCGCGCTGGTCGAGGTACGGCCCGGCGCTGCGGCGGTAGAGCTCGGCGATCGGCCGGCGCACCTCGGGGTCGGTGAGCACGATGAAGTGCCAGCGCTGGGAGTTGCTGCCGGACGGAGCCTGCAGCGCGAGCTGCAGACATTCGTCGATCACCGCCGGGTCGACCGGCCGGTCGAGGTCGAGCCGCCGCCGGACGGCGCGGGTGGTGCTGAGGACCTCGTCGAACGGCAGGTCGGTGGGCATGGGCGACTCCTCATCTGCTGACTCTTCCGGTTCCATCGAACCCTAGACCTGGCAACGCGGAAAGCGGTCCACGAATCGAGACGGGGTTGATCAACCGGTTTTATAGCCTACTTTGTTACTAGGGAATGGGGGCAATGAGCGATGTCCTCGGTCGAGGGGGAGTGTCGGCATGGTGAAGATCATCGGGCTCGATCTGATCAGCAACGGACAGTCGGCGGACGGTGGGAGGACCGGTCCGACCGACCGGTTCTCCGAGGTGATCGACAACGCAGTGCTGTTCGAGGAGCTCGGGTTCGACGGGTTCGCGGTCGGGGAGCGGCATCACGAGCCGTTCCTGTCCAGTGCGCCACCGGTCGTCCTCAGTCACATCGCCGCGGTGACCCGCCGGATCCGCCTGTTCACCGGGGTCACCCTGCTCTCCGTACTCGATCCGGTGCGGGTCGCCGAGGACTACGCGACCCTTGATCATCTTTCCGGCGGCCGGGTGGAGTTGATCATCGGCAAGGGCAACGGACCGGAGCAGGTCGAGCTGTTCGGGATCGGCCGGACCGACGCCTGGGACACGATCGCCGAGAACTACCGGCTGCTGCGGGCGCTCTGGTCCGGCGAGCCGGTGACCTGGAGCCCGCCGCCGGGTGTTCCTTCGATCCGGACCGCGCCGTTGGACGGGGCCCGGGTTCATCCGCAGCCGCTGCAGCCGCGGATCCGGATCTGGCACGGTTCGGCCACCGCCGAGCGCTCGGTCGAACTGGCCGCCGAGTTCGGCGATCCGGTGTTCTCGGCCAACGGGATGAACCCGATCACCCGGTACGCGGAGTTGATCGACCACTATCGCGACACCTGGTCCGGCCTCGGCCGCGATCCCGGGACCGCACTGGTCGGCGCCGGGCACACCGCGTACGTGACGAGGAACTCGCAGCAGGCGATCGAGGCGTACCGGCCGGTCTACGAGCGGTTCGCCGCCAGGGTCGCCGACTCGGGGCAACTGCCGGGCACGTTCACCCTCTATCGGGACTACGCGGACTACCTGGAGCGCGGCTCGGCGCTGGTCGGCAGCCCGGAGCAGGTGATCGACAAGATCGGCCGCTACCACGCCGCCTTCGGCAACTCGGTGATCTCGATCTCCGGCCATCGCGGTGATCTTGATCAGGCCGGCTACGTCGACAGCCTGGAACTGTTCCAGGCCGACGTGGCGCCGGTCCTGCGCCGGACGATTCCGGATCCGCCCTGGCCGGATCCGGTCGTGCCCTTGGTCCGCCGCCGCGCCGGCGAGGAGGTCGTCGCGTGACCACGACGGGGGCGTTCGCGGTCGGCATCGCCGTGGACGGTGGGCATCCGGCCGGTTGGCGGTACGCGGAGCAGCCGCCGGAGCGCCAACTGTCGGCGGAGCGGCTCACCGCCTTGGTCAAGACGGCCGAACGGGCCGGCTTCTCCTACGTGATCTTTGACGACTCGCCGCTGCCGCCCGGGACGGCGCCGAACGTGACCGGCCGGTTGGACGCCGTGCAGCTCGCCGTGTTCGCCGGCCCGCTGACCAGCCGGATCGGCCTGGTCGCGCAGACCGAGGTCGTCTTCAGCGAACCGTTCCACGTCGCCACTCAGCTGGCCAGTCTTGATCATGCGACACTCGGCCGGGCCGGCTGGTGGGTGGCCGCGTCGGGTTCGGCCGAGCTGGCCGCAGGGTACGGGCGGCCGGCAGTGATCGCTCCGGCTTCGCTGCGTCGGGAGGCGTCCGATGTGATCGAGGTGTCCCGGCGGCTGTGGGACTCCTGGGAGGACGACGCGGTGATCAGGGACCGGGTCAGCGGCCGCTATCTCGACGGCGATCGCTTGCACCACGTCGATTTCAACGGTGCGACGTTCTCGGTCCGGGGCCCGTTGATCACGCCGCGGCCGCCGCAGGGCCAGCCGGTCGTCTTCGCTCCCTGGGCCGGCGCCGACCCGATCGGGGTGGACGTCACGGTGATCGAAGCGACGTCCGAGCTGGAGGCGGCGACGACCGCCGACCGGGCCCGGACGCTCGGCACCGCGCGGGTCGTTGCGGAGGTCGAGGTGCTGCTCGACCTGCCGGACCGGACGGCGGCGCAGCGGCTGGTCGAGCTTGACCGGCACGCGGACTGGCCGGCTCGCGGGCTGCGCCACGTCGGCGACCCGGCCGGGTTGGTCGCTCTGCTGCGCCGGCTCTCCGGTGCGGTGGACGGTGTCGTCCTGCGGCCGGCGGTAATCGATCTCGACCTCGCGGTCCTGGAACGTGCCGTGCTGCCCGCGCTCCGCGAGCACGGCAAGGCCGTACCGCCGCCGGCCGGCGGCACCCTCCGCCAGGTCTTCGGACTGCCGCGGCCGGCCAACCGATACGCCGCAGCGGCGGGAAGGTGATGATCACGATGGCGAATGGGGACTATCCGCGGCCGGACGCCCGGGTGCACTTCGGCGTTTTCTACCCGGCCATCGGGTCCGTGGTCTGGGGACAGCCGGAGAGCGGTGACCAGGTCAGCTTCGCGTCGTACGCGACCATGGCGCAGACGGCCGAGCGCGGGCTGTTCGACGCGTTCTTCGTCGGCGACGGGCAGCGGGTCCGGGAACACCTGGACGGCTTCAACACGCATGACGTCGCCGGACGTCCGGACGCGATCACGGTGCTGACCGCGCTGGCCGCGGTGACCAGCCGGATCGGCCTGGCGGCGACCCAGAACGCCACCTACAACGACCCGATCGATCTGGCCCGACGGCTGTCCACGCTGGACCTGCTCAGCGGCGGCCGGGCCGCCTGGAACATCGTCACCACCGACAACGCGTGGACCGGCGAGAACTTCCGGCGCGGCGGCTACCTCCCTCATGATCAGCGGTACGCGCATGCCGAGGCACACGTCCGGGCGATCAAGGCGATCTGGGACGGCTGGCCCGACGAGGCGTTCCGGACCCAGGGCCCGGATGTCTGGAGCGCTCCGGTCCCGCCGGTCCACTATGCCGACGAGTTCTACGACCTGACCGTGCATCCATTGGTGCCGCCGAGCCCACAGGGGCAGCCGGTGCTGTTCCAGGCCGGGGATTCGGACGGCGGCCGTGATCTTGCTGCCCGGCAGGCCGAAGTGATCTTCTCCCGGCACGCGGAGTTCGAGGAGGCGAGGGCGTTCGCCGAGGACATCGGCCGCCGCCTGGTCCGGGAAGGCCGGCCGGCCGACGACATCGTGATCTTGCCCGGCGCCAGCATCATCGTCGGCCGGACCAGCGCCGAAGCAGAGCAGAAGGCGGAGTGGATCCGGCAGCAGACTGTCACGCCGCGGGCGGCGCTCGCCTTCATCGAGAAGGGCTGGGGTCGTGATCTTTCCGAGTACGACGTCGACGGCCCGCTGCCCGAGATCGATCCGGTGATCGACGAGGTGAGCGTCAGCGGCGGCACGGTCGGCCACAACCTCACGCCGGCGCAACTGGTGGCCGGCTGGCGGGACCTCGCCGAGGCCAACGAGTACACGATCCGCCAGCTGGTGCTGCACTTCACGAAGTCCCGCGGGTTCGTCGGTTCCGCCGGCGAGGTCGCCGACCAGCTGGCGCACTACGTGCGGTCCGGCGTGGTCGGCGGGTTCAACCTGCATCCGTACCTGGTGCCGCACGGGCTGGACGACATCGTCGACCTGCTGGTGCCCGCGTTGCAGGACCGCGGCGTCTATCCGACCGAGTACGCCGGCGCGACGTTGCGGGAGCATCTCGGGCTGCGGCCGCCGCTGAGCCGCCGGACCCTCGCCCCGGTCGCGGCGGAGGCAAGCTGATGGCGACCTCGACTCCGCCGCGCACGATCGCGACGGTCGCCGGGGCCGGCGGCCAGGGCTCCGAGGTGTACGACCAGGCGGTCGACCCCGACCGGTCCACGATCGAGCAGGCCAAGATCATCGCGCGCCGGGCCGAGGACGCCCGGATCGACGCCCTCTTCACGGCGGACCTGCTGCGGTTCGGGGCGCAGGGCCCGATCGGCAATCAGGAGCCGTTGATCTTCATGGCGGCGCTGGCCGGGATCACGTCGCGGATCGGCCTGATCGCGACGGTGACCAGTACGTTCCATCACCCGTTCAACCTGGCCCGGCTGTTCGGCACCCTCGACCATGTCAGCAACGGCCGGGCCGCCTGGAACCTGGTCACCTCCTCGATCGGCGAGGAGAACTACGGCGTTCCGCTGCCCAGTCCCGAGGAGCGGTACGCGCGGGCGGCGGAGGTGCTCGACGTGGCGAACGCCCTGTGGGACAGCTGGCGGCCCGGGGCCCTGCGGCGAGGTGATCATGGCCGCGCGGTCCTCGATCCGGACCTGGTCGAGCCGATCGATCACCGGGGCCGCTTCTTCACGGTGGCCGGGCCGCTGAACATCCCGCCGCTGCCGCAGGGCCGGCCGGTGATCTTCCAGGCCGGCCAATCCGAGGCCGGGGTCGAGCTCGGCGCCCGCTACGCCGAGGCCGTGTTCACCTCGCTGCCGACCCTCGATCATGCGCGGGCGTACACCACCATGATCAGAAGCCGGGCCGCGCAGCTGGGCCGGCCGGGCGGACTGCCGTTGATCTTCAGCTCGCTGCACGCGACCTACGGCGCCACCGAGGCCGAGGCGCTGCGCCAGGTCCGCGAGCGGGAGGAGGCGTTCGACCTGGACCGCGGCCGGGAGCGCCTGATCGACATGCTCGGCGGCGGGGTCGATCTGACCGGGATCGGCCTGGACGAACGGGTGCCGGAGTCGATCATCCCGGACCTCACCTCGATTAACGGCCGGCGCGGCCGGGTGGAGATCTTCGCCGACTACATCCGGCAGGGCCGCACCCTGCGCGAGTTGATCATCGCGGCCCAGGACACCGGCCACTGGGCGGTCGCCGGCACGCCGGAGCAGATCGCCGACGCGATCGAGGAACGCTTCCGGGCCGGGGTGCTGGACGTGATCAGCGTCGGCAACCTGGCCGACGACACCCAGCACGACTTCGTGGTGAACGGGTTGTTGCCGGACCTGCGCCGGCGCGGCCTGGTCCGCCCCGACTATGCCGGCCCGACCCTGCGGGACAACCTCGGCCTGCCCGCCCCGACAACGCCCCCTGAGCCTGTCGCAGGGCAAGCCCGAACCGCCTTCGAATCCATACTCACCGAACCCACCTCCGGAAGGACCTCAGCGTGAGCGCCGAACCGATTCCCACCACGCCCGGCCCAGGCCCGCGCCTGGCCGACGGCACCTTCCGTCACCTGTTCCGCCGGCACGCGGCCGGAGTCGCCGTGGTCACCGTCGGCGGGTCCGCGCCGGTGGGCTTCACCGCCACCTCGCTGAGCTCGCTGTCCGCGGAGCCGCCGTTGCTCAGCTTCAACATCAACCGCCGGTCCTCCAGCTGGCCGGCGTTGCGAAGTGCCGCCGCGGTCGCGGTGCACCTGCTGGCCCATGATCAGTCCGCACTGGCGACCACCTTCGCCACCAGCGGGATCGACAGGTTCGCCCGCGTCCCCGGCTGGCGGCGCAACCGGGCCGGGCTGCCGATTCTGCCGGACGTGCTGGCCTGGATGACGGTCGAGGTACGGCACCTGGTCGACGCCGGTGATCACAGCCTGGTGGTCGGCGAGATCGTGGAGGCCGAGGTACGAGACGGCCGCCCACTCGTCTACCACGACGGGCAGTTCGCCCGGCTGGCGGAGGACTCATGATCAGCGTGCGGGCCGGCGCGGTGATCATCGGCGTCACCGCCACGCTGCTGCTGGCCGGCTGCGGCGGTGGTCCGCAGGCCGGGCAGCCCGCCGCCGACAGCACCTTCACGTTCGCTCTCGCGTCCGACCCGAGCTGCCTCAACCCGCGGGTGGCCGGCAACAACGACGGCGCCTACCCGTCCCGGCAGCTGGTCGACTCGCTCACCGATCAGGATCCGGAGACCGGCGAGATCAAGCCGTGGCTGGCCGAGTCGTTCAAGGCCAGTGACGACGCCAGGCAGTTCACCTTCACGCTGCGGGACGGCGTCACGTTCTCCGACGGCGGCCGGGTGAGCGCGAAGTCGATCAAGGAGAACTTCGACGAGATCATCCAGCACGGCGCCGAGCAGCCCAACGCGCTGCAGTTCCTGTCCGGCTACCGGCGCACCGTTGTGGTCGACGAGCTCACCGCGCGGGTCGAGTTCGAGACGCCGAACGCGCAGTTCCTGCAGGCCAGCGCCAGCCACTTCCTCGGCCTGCTGGCGCCGTCCTCGCTGGCCACTCCGCCGGCCGAGCGGTGTGCCGGCAACCTGATCGGCTCCGGCCCCTTCGTGCTGGACCGCTACACCAAGAACACCGAGGTGGTGGAGACCCGCCGCGAGGGCTACGCCTGGGGATCGTCGCTGTGGCAGCGATCCGGAGCCGCGGTCAGCCAGAAGTTGATCTTCAAGGTGATCCCCGAGTCCGGGGTCCGGTCCGGTGCGCTCAAGTCCGGCCAGGTGGACGCGATCGGCGGCGTGCCGCCGCAGGACGAGGCCGCGCTCAAGGCGGGTGGGTTCACGCTGCAGGTCCGGCCCAACCCAGGCCAGGTGTTCGCGTTGCGGCCGAACCTGAAGCGGGCACCGCTGACCGACGTCCGGGTCCGGCAGGCGCTGAGCGCGGCGATCGACCGGGATGCAGTGGTCAAGGCGGTGCTGAGTCCCAGCTTCGGCACGGCGTCCAGCACGCTGGCCCGGACCACGCCCGGCTGGGTCGATCTGTCGGCCGGGCTGCAGTCCGATCCGGACCGGGCCCGGCAGCTGCTCGACCAGGCCGGCTGGACGCCCGGGCCGGACGGGATCCGTACCAAGGAAGGCAAACGGCTCACCCTGCTGACGTACTGGAGCACGAACTTCAACCCCAACCAGGCCGCCCTGGAGCTGATCCAGCAGCAGGCCCGCGAGGTCGGCATCGAGCTCGATCTCAACTCGGCGCCGATCGGCGACCTGCAGTCGAAGCTGGCGACCGGCGAGTTCGATCTGTCCTGGGGCAACAGCACCAGGCCGGACCCGGACATCCTGCGCAACGTCTACTGGCAGAACGGCAACACGCCGTACGGGCTGTCCGACCGGAAGTTGATCAAGCTGCTGGACGGCCAGCAGGCGACGAACGACCAGGCCGAGCGGAACCGGCTGGCCGGCCAGGCGCAGCAGATCATCATCGACGAGGCGTACGGCATCCCGGTGTTCGAGCTGACCACGGTGCTCGGGCTGGCCAAGGGCGTCGAGGGCGTCCGGTTCGACTCCTATTCGCGGCTGCAGCTGCACGGCGCCGTCGCCGGCTCCGGATCCGGCTAGGCGGTCGGCATGATCAGGTACCTGGCGGTCCGGCTGGCCCAGGCGCTCGCGGTGCTGTGGGCCGCGTACACGCTCGCCTTCGTGATCTTGTACGGACTCCCGGGCGACCCGGCCGCGTTGATCGCCTCCGGCGGCGACCCGGCCAACAGCACCGCGACGCCGGAGCAGATCGCGGCACTGCGGGCCCAGTACGGCCTCGACCAGCCGGTCGGCGTGCAGTACCTGCAGCACCTGGTGGCCCTGCTGCAGGGGGATCTGGGCACGTCGCCGCGGACCGGTCCGGTGGCGGCATCGATCTTGGCCGCGGTGCCGGCTACCGCTCAGATCGCCGGCCTCGGCGCGGTCATCGCCGTGATCGGTGGCGGCGGACTGGCGCTGGTCGCGACCTATCTGAGGGTCGGCTGGCTGCGCCAACTGCTGCTGTCGCTGCCGCCGCTCGGGGTCTCGGTGCCGAGCTTCTGGCTGGCGTTGATCTTGCTGCAGGTGTTCTCGTTCCGGCTAGGCTGGTTCCCGGCCTTCGGCAACGAGGGCTTCGCCAGCCTGGTCCTGCCGTCGGTCACGCTGGCCGTGCTCGGCGGCGCGATCATCGCGCAGGTGTTCGCCCGCAGCCTTCGGTCCGAGGCGACGTCGGCGTACGTGGAACTCGCCAGCGCCAAGGGCGCTTCGCGGGCGCGGGTGCACCTCCGGCACACGGCACGCAACGCCACCCTGCCCACCTTGACCATCGTCGGGATCCTGGTCGGCCAGTTCCTCGGTGGCGCGGTGGTGACCGAGACCGTCTACTCCCGGACCGGCCTGGGCCAGCTCACCGCGACGGCGGTCAGCACCCAGGACATCCCGCTGGCACTGGGGATCGTCGTCTTCGGCGCCGCGATCGTCGTGGTCTGCACCTTGATCATCGACCTGGTCTATCCGTTGCTCGACCCGCGGATCGTGCTGGTCCGCCGGAACCTGCGTACGAGTGCCGAGGAGGCAAGATCATGACGGCGACCCTGGACGCACCGGTTCAAGATCGCGTGGCCGATTCCACCGCGGCCCCGACAGCCGACCGGCGAGCCGGGATGGCGCACCGGGCCCGCTGGCTCCGGCCCGGCTTGATCATCTCGGCTCTCTGGCTGGTCCTGGTGCTGCTCGCCGCGGCCGCGCCCGGGCTGCTGACGGGGCGGGATCCGTACGCGGTGGACCCGGCGGCGCTGCTGCAACCGCCGTCGCCGGTACACCCGTTCGGCACCGACCAGATCGGCCGGGACCTGTTCAGCCGGGTGATCCACGGATCGGCACTGTCGCTCCAGGCGACCTTGATCGCGGTCGCGGTCGGCGTGGTCGTCGGCGGGGCGATCGGCCTGCTGTCCGCGTTCGCGGGCGGCTGGCTGGACGCCGTGCTGATGCGCGGAATGGACGTGCTGATGGCGATCCCGGGCCTGTTGCTGTCGCTGGCCTTGATCATCGCGCTCGGCTTCGGCACCGTGAATGTGGCGATCGCCGTCGGGTTCGGCAGCGTTGCGAGCTGCGCCCGGGTGATGCGCTCGGAGGCACTGCGGGTCAAGGTCAGCACCTACGTCGAGGCGGCGACCTCGCTCGGCGTCCGGCCGCTCACCGTGGTGCTGCGGCACGTCCTGCCGAACTCGGTCGGCCCGGTGCTGGTGCTGGCGGCCCTCGACTTCGGCACCGCGCTGCTCGCCGTGTCGTCGCTCAGCTTCCTCGGGTACGGGGCGAAGCCGCCGACGCCCGAATGGGGATCGCTGGTGTCGGCCGGCCGGGACTTCCTGGACACCGGCTGGTGGCTGACCACGATGCCGGGCCTGGTCGTGGTGGCCAGCGTGCTGGCCGCGAACCGGATCGCCCGGGCGCTGGAACGTACGGAACGGGCGGCCTGATGAGCCTGCTGCTGGCGATCGACGACCTGACGATCAGTTACCGGACGACCGGTCGGGGGACGGGCGCCGGCCGGGTCGTCGCGGCCGACGGGGTGGGGTTGTCGGTGGGAGCCGGCGAGGTGCTCGCGGTCGTCGGCGAGTCCGGTTCGGGGAAGTCGACCACGGCCCACGCGATCGTCGGCCTGCTGCCGGCCGCCGCGCGGATCGAGTCCGGCGTGATCGACTTCGACGGCGAGGACCTGGCCCGGCTCCCGGAACGCCGCTGGCGCGGTGTACGGGGCGTGCGGATCGGCCTGATCCCGCAGGATCCGTTGACCGCATTGAATCCGGTGGTCCGGATCGGTGATCAGATCGCCGAGGTGCTCCGGGTGCACCGACTGGCAGACCGGGCCTCGGCCCGGCGTTCGGCGGTCGACGCGCTGGACCTGGCCGGGGTCGACCGGCCGGAGATCCGGGCCCGGCAGTTCCCGCACGAGCTGTCCGGCGGGATGCGGCAGCGGGCGTTGATCGCGATGGCCATGGTCGCGGACCCGGCGCTGCTGATCGCCGACGAGCCGACCAGCGCCCTGGACGTCACGGTGCAACGCCGGATCCTGGACCGGATCGAGGAGATCACCCACCGGCTCGGCACCGGCGTCGTGTTGATCACCCATGACCTGGCGGTCGCCGCCGAGCGGGCCCAGCGGATCGTCGTGATGAGGGCGGGCCGGGTGGTGGAGACCGGACCCGCGGCGCGGCTGCTCGGTGGGCCGGAGCACCCGTACACGGAACAGTTGATCAAGGCCGCGCCGAGCCTCAACTCGGTCGCCGTCCCGGAGCGGCCCCGGGACGCGGCGGAACGCCCCGTGCTGCTGGAGCTGCGCGAGGTGACCAAGGACTTCGCGCTGCCCGGCCCGGCCGGCACGGTCCGTGCTGCGGACCGGGTGGACCTGATCGTCCGGCGCGGCGAGACGTTCGCCCTGGTGGGGGAGTCCGGCTCCGGCAAGTCGACCCTGGCCCGGATCGCGGTCCGGCTGGAGCAGCCGACCTCGGGTTCGGTGATCTTCGACGGCACCGACCTGACCCGGCTGCGCGGCGAGGCGTTGCGGCGGCAGCGGCGCCGGTTCCAGTTGATCTACCAGAATCCGTACGCCTCCCTCGACCCGCGGCTCACCGTGGCCGAGTTGATCATGGAACCATTGCGGGCCTTCGGGCTCGGCGACCGGGCCGCGCAACGCCGTCGGGCCGCGGACCTGCTCGACCGGGTCGAGCTGCCGGCCGACTTCGGCCGCCGCCGGCCGGCCGAGCTGTCCGGTGGGCAACGCCAGCGGGTCGCGATCGCCCGGGCCCTGGCGCCGAAGCCGGAACTCGTCGTCTGCGACGAGCCGACGTCGGCCCTCGACGTCTCGGTCCAGGCGACGATCCTGGACCTGTTGGCCGAGCTGCAGTCCGAGCTCGGGCTGAGCCTGCTGTTCATCTCTCATGATCTTGCGGTGGTCCGCCAGATCGCGCATCGGGTCGGGGTGCTGAGCCGCGGCGTCCTGGTCGAGACCGGGCCGGTGCGGAGGATCTTCGAGCAGCCGCAGCATCCGTACACCACCGAACTTCTCGCCGCCATTCCGGGCGGCGACAGCGAACGCGGCGAACTAGTGAGGGGCAGATGACCGAGATCGATCATGAACTGGTGCACCGGGAACGGGCCTGGCAGGAGTGGCGGGTGGAGCGGGAACGTCGGCTCGCCGAACCGCTCGGTGTGCTGAGCCAGGTCGCGTTGCACTGGCTGGGCTCGGAACCCGAGCGGTTCCCCGGCCTGCCGGGGGAGTGGCGGGCCGGCGCCGGCGGTGCCGAGGTGACGGCCTCCGGCGCGGACGGCCTGGTCCTGTTGTCCGAGGACCGTCCGCTGTCCGGAACGGTCGCGGTGGAGGTGGCCGAGGCCGGCGCGGTGCGGTTCCTCGGCTTCGGAGCCGGGATCGAGATCGAGGTGGTCCGCCGGACCGGCCGGTACGGGCTCCGGGTGTACGACCCGGCAGCGCCGGCCTTGCGCGCCTTCGCCGGGATCGGCAGCTACGCCTTCGATCCGTCCTGGGTGATCGACGCCGAGTTCCGTCCGTACGCCGAGCCCCGGCCGATCCGGGTCGACGGCGCGCAGCCGGGTCTGGTCCATGATCGGCTCGCGACCGGCGAGGTGATCTTCGAGCACGACGGCGCCGAGCACCGGCTGCTGGTCTTCGGTGATCATGGAACCACTCTTTCGGGGTCCCCGCGGCGTAGTTCGGAGGAGCGAAGCGGGGGAGGACTACGTCGTGGGGTGTTGACGATCCTGTTTCACGACCGCACGAACGGGGCCGCGACCGCGGCCTGGCGGGTGCTGCCGGTCGAACCGATCGGTCCGGGCCTGGTGCAGCTGGACTTCAATCGGGCGGCCAACCTGCCGTTCGCGTTCACCCCGTACGGCACCTGCCCGAAGCCGCCGGCCGGGAACACGCTGCCGTTCGGCGTCACCGCCGGTGAGTGGAATCCGGTGGCCCGATGAGGTTCGTCGGACTGTCCCTCGGGTTCAACGGCGCTACGCCGGAACAGCCGGCGCTCACCTCCAAGGAACGGCTGAGCCGGGTGATCGAGGCCGCGGTGTGGTCGGAGGACGCCGGGCTGGACGGCTTCGGGGTCGGCGAGCACCACACCGCCGACACCGAGATCTCCTCGCCGCCGGTGCTGCTCGCGGCGATCGCGGCTCGGACCACCCGGCTGCGGCTGTTCACCGGTGTCACGGTGCTGTCCCTGCTCGACCCGGTCCGGGTGGCCGAGGACTACGCGACGCTGGACAACATCTCGGACGGCCGGGTCGAGATGATCATCGGCAAGGGCAACACGGAGACGCAGGCGCGGGTGTTCGGCTACACCAACGATGATCAGTGGGATCGAAACGAGGAGAAGTACGCCCTGCTGCATCGGCTGATCCGGGAGGAGTCGGTGACCTGGTCCGGCCGCTACCGTCCCGACCTGATCGACTTCTCACCGCGGCCGCGGTGGCTGCAGACCCCGCCCCGGGTCTGGCACGGCTCGGCCACCAGCACCCGGTCGACCGAACTCGCGGCCCGGTTCGGCGATCCGCTGTTCTCGGCGAACGTCACCGGCCGGCTGGAGCAGTACGCGGAGCTGGTCGGGCACTATCGCGAACGCTGGGCCGCCCACGGCCACCGGCCCGAGGACGCCCTGGTCGGCGCGGGCGCCGCCGCCGTACACGTCGCGGCGACCTCGCAACAGGCCCTGGCCGAGTTCGAACCGATCTTCCGGAAACGCTTCCTGGGCTTGAAACACTCGTTCAAGCAGCAGCTTCCATTCGACACGCTGGAGCAGGCCGTCGCGACCGGCTCGTACTACGTCGGCAGCGCCGAGCAGGTCCTTGATCAACTAGGCCGCTACCACGCCGCGCTCGGCCACGAGGTGCAGCACGTCGGCGAACTGGAACTCTTCGACCCGGTCCGCCGGGCCGGCCTGGAGCGCTTCGTCAGCGAGGTCGTGCCGGTGGCCCGGACCCAGTTCGCCGACCGCCTCTGAGATCGGCCCACCGTTCGAGGTCGATCTTGTCCGTCCACCGCCTCAAGCATCGACCGGGCACCAGTGCAGCGACACGCCGCCAGAACGCCTGCTTTTGTGCCCGGTCGGCGGAGATCCGTGGAGCACTGGAGCTCAGGTCAGGTGGTAGACCTCGAGCGGGCTCGGGTCGGGGTGGGGCGGGTCCCAGGGGCGGTCCTGGTTGGACGGGCGGGTCTCCCAGCGCAGCAGATACCTGCCCTCGGCGGCGCTGCCGAGCCCGGCCGGCGACTGCACGAGCATGCCCGGGAAGTCCGACCGCACGGTCGAGATCTCCGCCGGGAGCTGTGGCGTGCCGACCTCGGCGATCGGGCGCAGCCCACTGTTCAGCACCCAGGTGCGGCGGTGGCCCTGGCAGGTGAAGTCCACCCGCAGGTTGCCGTCCGGCAGCACCGAGGCTCCGCCGACGGTGACCTCGAACCGCAGCGTCCCGAAACCGCCGATGGTCCAGCGGCCGGTCCATTCGCTGACCCGGCGCAGGGCCCAGCCGCGACTTTCCCGGCGGGCCAGGAAGACCTGCGTGCTGCCGTCCCGGTCGTACTTGTGGTACGTGATCATGACCCGGCCGTCGGCGTCGAAGCCGAGCTTGGTGTTGCCGTTGATGATGCCGCCGTTCATCGGGACCGGATCGACGATTTCCCCGCTGGCAAAGGTGATCGGCAGGGTGAGCGGGGTTCCGTCGCTGCGTTCCCAGGTGCGCAGGTCCCGGCTCCGCGCGTACGACAGCCGCTGGTTGGTGGCGGCGTCGCCGGAGTCCCGCCAGACCCAGGCCAGGTGGTAGTAGTCGTCCGGCCCGAGTAGCGGCCCCTCGACATAGGCGTTGCGCAACCCCTGGCCGTCGTGCAGCGGCTGGTCGAGCAGCCGGCTCCACTGCCCGGTCTGGCTGTCGTACAGGTTGTAGAGATCGACACCGTTGCCGCTGCTGCCGTCCCGGTAGCGGAAGATCAACTTCCCGTCGGGGCTGGTGAAGAATCTCGGGTACGTGACCCGCCGCTCGGTGTCCGGGTCGACCATGGACGCGACCCTGGTCAGCGACGTGATGTCGCCCGGCCGGGTGGTCCGGAAGTAGACCAGCGGAACGACGTGCATGTTGCCCGAGACGTGCAGTTGGCCGGCCTCGTCGACGGCCATGGTGACGTAGTTGTGACTGTCCCAGCCGATCACGGAATCCAGCCGCTGCATGGTCCAGCTGTTGCTGCCGAGCGCCCGTTGCGCGACGGTCATGGTCTGGTCCGGCGCGTAGTAGGCGACGTACTGCTGATCACCGACGGTCAGCAGTGACTGGCCGACCGAGTGGCCGGACCAGCAGGGCCCGACGGTGCTGCGCCCGGTGATCGTCTCGTCGCCGCCCGGCAGCTCGTACGGCTCGCCGTCGAAGGGTACGAACTCGAGCGGTCCCGGGGCCGGCGGTGCTGCGGCCGGAGTCGTCGTCGTGACGGCGATCCGATCCACCCTGATGCCGCCGGCGTTGGCGTACAGGCCGATCCGGCCGGCGCTGAGCAGCTTCGCCAGCGGAACGACGTACGGGCTCGAGAGCAGCACCTCGGTGCCGTCGGCGATCTCCAGCTCGACCACGCCGTAGCTCGGCGATCCGACCTTGATCAGATAGTCGTGATCACGTACGACCGGGATCGGGCCCTGGGCGATCAGGCTGGCGCTGTCGACGACCGACCTGGTCACCTGGAGCAGCTGCCAGGACGGCGGGCGGGTGTCGCCGCGGGTGACCAGCCGGACGGCGTAGAAGTCCTGGGTGCCGTCGCCGTGATCGACGACGTTGAAGGCGATCCCGGCCCAGTGATCATGGGCGAGGCTGCGCAGGGTGGCCGTGACGGTGAACCGCGCGCCGAGTTCGAAGCCGGTCTGCACGGTGAGCCGCTCGGCCGGGCCGGCCGGGTTCTCCAGCCCGTGGTCCGCGATCAGCCAGTCGCCACGGAGGGCCGACCAGCCGCCGGCCGGATCACCGTCGGCCCGGTCGAAGTCGTCGGACCAGGACAGTTCCTCGCCCTCCGGATCGGCGTGCGCCAGGCCCGGAAGGGAACCGGCAACGGCGGCGGCCGCCAGTGCGGATCCGGTCAACTGCAGCACTCGTCGTCGAGTCGCCATGATCGAGCTCCCTCGTTGGGCCGTCGGCGATGGACCGTTTCAACGGCAGCTAATCATGATCATGACCGGGCCGGAATCCGCCTGTCGCGATTTTGGGACGGCGGTTGTCCCGGCCCGCCGAGGATGGGTTAGGTTAGGCTAAGAAAAGGGGGAGTGATGGTTGACGCCGAGCAGTACTACACCGCCGACGTGATGCGGGTGACCGACCTGAATTCGATCTTCCGCCGGGTGGTGCTCGGCGGACCCGGTCTGGCCGGTTACAGCTCGTCCGGTCACGCCGACGAGTGGTTCCGGTTCGTGCTGCCGGCCGAGGGCCGGACCGAGGTGCCGCCGCCCAAGATCGTCGACGGCCACGCGGTGTTCGACGAACCGCGGCCGCGGCAGCGGTACTACACGATCCGGGCGATCGACCCGGACGGCCCGGTGATCACCGTCGACGTGATGCTGCACGGTCACGGCGCCGCCTCCGAATGGGTGCGGGCCGTCCAGCCCGGCGACCAGGTGATCATGAGCCAGTCCTGGGGCCGGTACGGGCCAGCGCCTGACGCGGACTGGGAGTTGATCATCGCCGACCCGACCGGGCTGCCGGCCGCGGGCCGGATCCTGGCCGAGCTGCCGGCCGGGCGGCGGGCGATCGCGCTGCTGGAGACCCCCGGCCCCGAGGCGCGGCTGGAGCTCGAATCCGCGGCCGACCTGACCGTGCACTGGCTGGACAGCCCCGACCTGGAGTCCGGCGCCGGCCGGCTCGTCGAGGCGACCCGGGACCTGGAACTGCCGTCCGGCCCCGGCTACGTATGGATGGGTGGCGAGCAGGCGGCGTCCCGGGACATCCGGAAGTACTTCCGCAAGGAGCTCGGCTGGCCCTCCGGCCGCTACGACATCGTCGGCTACTGGCGCCCCGACTCCGAGGGCTACCTGAAGCGGTACGCGACGGTTCAAGATCAGGTCGCCGAGATCTACCAGCGCGGCACCGCCGCCGGTCAAGATCAGGAAGACACCCTCGACGAGGCGCTGAAGGTGCTCGAGGCGAACAATCTCTGAGGTCGCCTGCCGCTGACCCCGCTCAGCGGACCTTGGCCAGCGTCTCCCGCTGCTGCTCGAGAAGCCAGACGATGTTGAGCAGGGTCGGGTTGTTGCCCGCGAAGGTCGGCAGTCGGTCGGTCGGGTCGTTGACGTAGATCGTCCCGCTCCGTACCGCCTTCAGTCGCCGGAAGATCGGGTCGGCCTCCAGTTCGGACCGCAAGGCGTCGCTGCCGTAACTCAAGATCAGCAGGTCGGCGTCGAGGACGTCCATCGTCTCCCGGCTGACGCTGTTGTCCGACGCGCCCTCCGGCAGGGCCTCCAGCAGGGGCGGATTGACCCGCAGCCCGAGCGCGGTGTACTTCTGCATCGATGCCGACCGCGGGTTGGCGGCGAAGGTGCCGGAGGAGTGGTAGTACGCGCCGGCGACGGTCTTGCCCTCCAGTGCCGGCAGGTCGGCCCGCAGGTCGGCCAGGTACTGCTCGGTCTCCGCGACGGCGGCGCGAGCCCGGTCCTCCTCGCCGGCGGCCCGGCCGATCGTCGCGCTCAGCTCCTGCCAGCTGGTCTCGCCCCAGCCGGTCGCGTACGCGAGCGTCGGCGCGATCTTGCTCAACTCGTCGTACAGCTCGGGCATGCCGTAGAAGTTGCTGGCCAGGATCAGGTCGGGCGCGGCCGCCGCGATCTGTTCGATCTTGAACTCGCCGGTCTCCGCACCGTCGAGCACGGTGGCGCCGGAGAGATCGATCCGGTCCTTCAGGTACGGCACGTCGTCGCTGTACCCCGGCGCCGTCGGCGCGTACGCGACCGGCGTGATGCCCAGCGCGGCCAGGGTGTCCAGATCCTCGCCGAGGGTGACGATGCGCTGCGGCCGCTGCTCCACGGTGATCGTTCCGAACGCGTGGCTGAGCCGGACCGGGAATCCGTCCTCGGCCGCGCCCGCGCCCGGGCCGGCCGTCGGGGTCGACGAGCATGCGACGGCCAGGACCGTGATCAAGGTCGACCCGATCAGGGCCACCAGGGTGCTGCGCAGGCGGTGCGGCAACGGCATCGGTCAGCGCTCCCGTCCGGCGGTGATCAGGCGACTCCGGAGGTGGGCGTGGGTGAGCAGGACAGTCACGGGGATTCCCTTCGGTGCTTGGTCAGCCGAGCTGTTCGCGAAGCCGGTCCAGCAGATTGCCGGCGCTGTAGTAGTCGAGCCGGAACGAGTCCGCACCCATGGCGTAGACCCGGTCGTTCCGGACGGCGTCGGTCCCGGCCAGCAGCGGATGTCGGCGTACCTGATCTTCGGTGGTCGGACCCGGCGCGATCAGGATCCAGGTCCGGCCGGCCAGCCCGCGCTCGAGGTTCTCCTCGGCGATGTTGATCACGTCCTTCCGGCCGGCGCGGGTGGTGCGCAGGTCCGCCGGTACCTCGGCGAGGGTGAAGCCGACGTCACGGAGCAGCACCGCCTGGGCGGACTCCGCGGTCCACACGTTGGCGCTGACGCCGGCGTCGGTGGCGAAGACGAAGGCCGACGTCGGCTGCTCGGGCAGGGTGATCGCGGCCCGGGTCTCGGCCAGCTTCGTCCGGTAGTCCTCGATGGCCTGCCGGGCGTCCGCCTCGTGCCCGGTCGCGTCGCCGAGCAGGGTGGCCAGGTCCTGCCAGCTCTTGTCGTCGTACCCGAGCACCAGGGTCGGGGCGATCTTGCTGAGCTGGTCGTACAGGTCGGCGGCGGAGTCGGCGCCGGACTTCGAGACGATGATCAGATCCGGCTGCTGGGCCAGGACTGCCTCGACGCTCGGCGCGGACTGGTCGTAGAGCCGTTGCACGCCGCGCTGCTGCGCGACCTCGGACCACTGCCGGAAGAATCCTTGATCATCACTGAGGTACGTGTTCGGCCCGGTCGCTCCGGAGGCCACGACGGGCGCGTCGATCGCCAGCAGGGTGCCGGTGATCGTGACGCTCGTCGACACGATCCGCTTCGGCGCCGCGGTCAGCTCGACGGGTCCCCGCTCGGTCTCGACCGTCCGCGGCCAGCCTTCGGCGGGAGCGCCGGCTGGGGCCTGCTCGGTCGGGCCGGGCGTGCTGCACCCGGCCAGTGCGATCACGATCAGCAGGGCCGCCGCGACGAGCCGTTTCATCCGTCCCCGTCTTTCAGTTAGGTTTGCCTAAACTAAGAGGACTGTACAGGATGATCACATGGACGTCGAAGGCACGGCACTGCGCGGGCTGGTGGCCGCGGTGCCCGAACTGGACCGGCACGCGGTGGGCAGCGAGCCCTGGTGGCAGGCCCTGGAACGGGCCGGCCTGCCGGTGATCACGACCGGGACGGACGGGGCCCGGGTGATCAACTGCTACCGCGGCGGCCCCGGAATCGAGCGGGTGCTGATCGACGTCAACGGCCTCACCGATCACCACCGCTGGCCGCCCGCGGAACTGGACCGGGTGCCCGGCACTGACGTCTGGCTCTGGGAATCCGAACTGGACAACGACTTCCGGGGCAGCTACTGCTTCGTCCCGCTGACCGGGGCGGAGTCCGAGACCTTGATCGACTCGGTGGACGACCCGGCCTCGCGCTGGACCTGGTGGCGGTCCGTGATCACCCGCTCGGAGGCCGATCCGCTGAACCAGGGCCCGCGCTTCCGGGGCTCCTGGGACAACGCGCAGTCCCTGCTGGCCGGGCCGGACGCGCCGGCCCAGCCGGCCTGGCATCGGGTCGATCAGGACGGGCTCAGTGCCGACCCGGAACGGCTGGTCGACTTCACCTGGCGCAGCGCCGTGCTGGGCAATGAACGCCGGATCTGGGTCTACCAGGTGACCGGGCCGGATGATCATCCGGAGCCGGCGGAGCGGCCGGTGGTGCTGCTGCACGACGGCCGGCACTGGGCGGACCGGCTGCCGATCTTCGGCGCGCTGGACGAGCAGGCTCGGCGGGTCGGCTGGCCGGACTGCGTCGTGATCTTGGTCGACGCCCTGGACCAGGAGACCCGGGGCCGTGAGCTGCCCTGTCATGAGCCCTACTGGCAGGCGGTCCGGGACGAGCTGCTGCCCGCGGCCGCCGAGCTGGTGCCGTTCACCGACGACCCGGCCCGCAGCATCGTGGCCGGGCAGAGCTACGGCGGACTGGCCGCCGTTCATGCCGTGATGCACCACCATGATCGATTCCGGTGCGCGGTCAGCCAGTCGGGCTCGTTCTGGTGGCCGGAGTTCGACCGGATCCGCGGCGCGGTGGACGACACGGAGCCGATCAAGGGCCGGTTGATCAGCGACGCCGAGGCCGGCGTCTCCGCGGGTGCCGGGCTGCGGGTGATCATGGACGTGGGCAGCGCCGAGGGTGGCCAGATCGCGGTCAACGTCGCGCTGCGGGACGCCCTGGCCGCGCTCGGGCACGAGGTGGAACTGGAGATCTTCCGGGGCGGGCACGAATGGCTGTGCTGGCGCGGCTCGTTGCTGACCGGGCTGTCCCGGCTGATCACCGGCTGAGCTCGGGGTCGGCGTCGCTCCACGGCGACGTCGGAGGTCGCCTGCTGCCGTACCGCGGAGACGCCTGAGCACTGATGTGCCGCGGCGCCCGTCGCCGCAGGGTTGAGAGCATGAACTCCACCGCCCTGCCGATCTCCCGCCGTCGGCTGCTGACCGGTGCCCTGGGCCTCGGCCTGGCCGCGGGATTGTCTGGCTGCGGGGGCGGGTCGACGTCGGTGAACCGGGTGGCCGCCCAGCCGTTCACCCGGAAGCTGCCGATCCCGCCGCTGGCGCCGTCGCGCGTGATCGACGGCGTCCGGGTGTTCTCGCTCAAGGCCGGCGCCGGCCGGACCCGGATCCTGCCCGACCTCGACTCACCGACCTGGGGGTACGACGGCGCCAGCCTCGGGCCCACCCTGCGGGCCGAGCGCGGCGAACAGGTCGCGGTCGAGGTGACCAACGGGCTCGACGTCAGCACCAGCGTGCACTGGCACGGGATGCATCTGCCGCCGACGATGGACGGCGGTCCGCACCAGGCCATCCCGGCCGGCGGCCGGTGGCGGCCCAGCTGGCGGATCGATCAGCCGGCCGCGACGCTCTGGTACCACCCGCATCCGCACGGTGTCACCGAGGAACACGTCTACCGCGGCCTCGCCGGGCTGTTCCTGATCGACGACGACGCTTCCGGCCGGGCCGCCCTGCCGCACACGTACGGCGTCGACGACATCCCGCTGATCGTCCAGGACAAACAACTCGACCGGGACGGGGCGCTGCGGCTGCGGCGCGACGGCGGCGAGCCCGGCATCCTCGGCGACATCGTGACCACCAACGGCATCGCCGGGGCCTACCTCCCGGTCGGCACCGAGCGGGTCCGGCTCCGGGTGCTCAACGGCTCCACGGCACGCAGTTACCAGTTCGGCTTCGATGATCGCGACGTGCAGTTGATCGCGACCGACGGCGGCCTCCTCGACGCGCCGCTGACCGTGGACCAGCTGCGGCTGGCGCCGGGCGAACGGGCCGAGCTGCTGGTGATCATGGAACCCGGCAGCACCGCCCGGCTGCGCTCCTTCGAGGTCGACCTGGGTGGCGTCGCCGTACCCTTCGCGATGGGCGGCAACGACGCGTTCGACGTCCTGGAACTGCGCGCGGCGGCCTCGCTCAAGCCGTCGCCGGCGCCGGACTGGCCGCGCTCGGCGCAGGCGGCGGAGGACGAACTGCACGATTCGGCGGCGACCCGGACCCGTACCTTCGAACTGGACGAGCGCAAGATCAACGGCCGGACGATGGACCTGTCCCGGATCGACGAGGTGGTGACCGTCGGCAGCACCGAGGTCTGGGAGCTCCGCAGCACGGTGCCGATGCCGCACAGCTTCCATGTGCACGACGTGCAGTTCCGGGTGCTCACGATCGACGACGCCCCGCCGCCCGAGTGGCTGCGCGGCCCGAAGGACACGATCTACCTCGAACCGAGCCGCCGCTACCGGCTGCTGCTGCACTTCGCGGACTATGCCGATCCGGCGATGCCGTACATGTATCACTGCCACATGCTCCTGCACGAGGACGAAGGCATGATGGGCCAGTTCGCCGTGGTCGAGCCGGGCGACGAGGGCGCCGCCCGGGCGCCCGAGCACCAGGGCTCCGGCGGCGCCGAGGACCATGATCATCACCGACACGGCGGCAACTGACCGACCCCGCTTTCTTGACTCATTCCAGAAAAGCGTTAGGCTGCGGTCATGCCCACCACAGCGGAACTGCAGGACCTGCTGCGTGGGGTCGAGTTGCGCGTGACCCGTCCCCGGGTCGCGGTGCTGCGGGCGGCCCACCGCCATCCGCACGCCGACACCGATGCGATCATCGGCGCGGTTCGTGAGGAGTTGCCCGAGGTCTCGCACCAGGCGGTCTACGACTGCCTGAACGCGCTGACCGGTGCCGGGCTGCTCCGCAGGATCCAGCCGCTCGGCTCGGTGGCTCGCTATGAGACGCGGGTCGGGGACAACCATCACCATGTCGTCTGCCGTTCCTGCGGCGCGATCGCCGATGTCGACTGCGCGGTCGGGCATGCACCGTGCCTGACGGCGTCCGATGATCATGGTTTCGTGATCGACGAGGCCGAGGTCATCTTCTGGGGTCGGTGTGCCGCCTGCGCTGCCGTACCAACTTCTTGATCATCCTCGAACACGTATGAGTCTTGGAAGGAAAGCAATGTCTCAAGATCAGCCGGTCCCCGCAGAGGCAACCGCGGAGAGCCGGGGTCAGTGTCCGGTCGCTCACCGTGCGCCGCACCCGACCCAGGGCGGCGGCAACCAGGGCTGGTGGCCGAACCGGCTCAACCTGAAGATCCTGGCCAAGAACCCGGCCGTGGCCAACCCGCTGGGGGAGTCGTTCAACTACGCGGAGGCGTTCTCCACCCTCGACCTGGCCGCGGTGAAGTCCGACATCGCGGAGCTGCTGACCACCTCGCAGGACTGGTGGCCCGCGGACTACGGGCACTACGGCCCGCTGATGATCAGGATGGCCTGGCACAGCGCCGGCACCTACCGGATCAGCGACGGCCGCGGCGGTGCCGGTGCCGGCCAGCAGCGGTTCGCGCCACTGAACAGCTGGCCCGACAACGCCAGCCTGGACAAGGCTCGCCGGCTCCTCTGGCCGGTGAAGAAGAAGTACGGCAACAGCCTGTCCTGGGCCGACCTGATGATCTTGACCGGCAACGTCGCGCTGGAGTCGATGGGCTTCCAGACCTTCGGGTACGCGGGCGGCCGCGAGGACGTCTGGGAGCCGGAGGAGGACGTCTACTGGGGCCCGGAGCAGACCTGGCTCGGCGACGAGCGCTACACCGGTGATCGCGACCTGGAGAAGCCGCTGGGCGCGGTCCAGATGGGCCTGATCTACGTCAACCCGGAGGGCCCGAACGGCAACCCGGACCCGGTGGCCGCGGCGCGGGACATCCGGGAGACCTTCCGTCGGATGGCGATGAACGACGAGGAGACGGTCGCGCTGATCGCCGGCGGGCACTCGTTCGGCAAGACCCACGGGGCCGCGGACGCCGACGCGCACGTCGGGCCGGAGCCGGAGGCTGCGCCGATCGAGGAGCAGGGGCTCGGCTGGAAGAACAGCTTCGGCACCGGCAAGGGTCCGCACACGATCACCAGCGGGCTCGAGGTGGTCTGGACCAAGACGCCGACCCAGTGGAGCAACAACTTCTTCGAGAACCTGTTCGGGTTCGAATGGGAGCTGTCCAAGAGCCCGGGCGGGGCGCACCAGTGGGTCGCCAAGGACGCGGACGCGATCATCCCGGACGCCTACGACAAGTCCAAGCGGTGGCTGCCCACGATGCTGACCACCGACCTGGCGCTGCGCTTCGACCCGGAGTACGAGAAGATCTCACGCCGGTTCCTGGAGAGCCCCGAGGCGTTCGCGGACGCGTTCGCCCGGGCCTGGTTCAAGCTGACCCACCGCGACATGGGGCCGATCGAGCGCTACCTCGGCCCGGAGGTGCCCAGCGAAGAGCTGATCTGGCAGGACCGGGTGCCGGCTGTCGATCATGAACTGGTCGGCCCGGCGGACGTCGCCGCGCTGAAGACCAAGATCATCGAGTCGGGCCTGACCGTCGACCAGCTGGTGTCGACGGCCTGGGCGTCGGCCTCCTCGTTCCGCGGCAGCGACAAGCGCGGCGGCGCCAACGGGGCCCGGATCCGGCTGCAGCCGATGAGCGGCTGGGACGTCAACAACCCGGCCGAGCTGGCGACCGTTCTCCGTACCCTGGAAGGGATCCAGGCCGACTTCAACGCCGGCGGCAAGAAGATCTCGCTGGCCGACCTGATCGTGCTGGCCGGTTCGGCGGGCGTGGAGAAGGCCGCGAAGGACGCCGGCTACGCGATCGAGGTGCCGTTCACGCCGGGCCGTACCGACGCGTCGCAGGAGCAGACCGACGTCGAGTCGTTCGCGGAGCTGGAGCCGAAGGCCGACGGGTTCCGGAACTACCTCGGCAAGGACAACCGACTGCCGGCCGAGTTCCTGCTGATCGACCGGGCCAACCTGCTCACCCTGAGCGCCCCGGAGCTGACCGTCCTGATCGGCGGCCTGCGCGTCCTCGGCGCGAACTACGACCACTCGAAGCACGGCGTCTTCACCGACCAGCCGGGCACCCTGACGAACGACTTCTTCGTCAACCTGCTCGAGCCCGGCGTCGACTGGGCCCCGACCGGAGAAGGCTCGGACGTCTTCGAGGGCAAGGATTCCGCGACCGGCGAGGTCAAGTGGACCGGCACCCGGGCCGACCTGATCTTCGGCTCGAACTCCGAGCTGCGCGCCCTCGCCGAGGTGTACGCCGGCGACGACGCGAAGCAGAAGTTCGTCGAGGACTTCGTCGCCGCCTGGGTCAAGGTGATGGAGCTGGACCGCTTCGATCTGAAGTGATCAACTGAGCAGCACCCCGGGCCGGTCTCTTCGGAGGCCGGCCCGGTTTGCGTTCCCTCAGTGGAGGGCTCCACATGACGCACGGGCGATCCGAGCCCGCCCCGGTTGGATCGCCTGCCCCTTGATCGACGCCGTCAGAAGGGCCGGTGTCGTTCGCCGAACCGATGGGTTCAAGGAGTCAGGAACCACAACTGCTCGCTCGGTAACGGTTCCGGCTGACTCGCCCGACTCGAGGGTTCGCAGGGGTCGTTGGTTGTGTCCAGTCCAGGAAAGCGGAGCTCGATCGCTGCCTGGTAGCGAGCGGCCGTGGTTGCGTCGGCGCAATAGTCGGCGATCAGATGCGGTCCGAACCACAGCCGGATCCTCCGGCTCGGCTGACTCTCCGGGAACGTCACCTCCGCTCGCTGAGGTCGATCACGATGTCACGCACGAGCCGTGCAGCGAGTGCCACGGCAACCACGAGAGCAAGGATCGTGATCACGGCGAGACCGGCGTTGTTGATCATGGATCAGAGGCTAGGGAGCGCGTTGCCCTCCAGGCGATGTGATTGCACGGCCTTGCACCCTGTCACCGCAGGATTGCACGACATTGCACACGGGCCAGCGCGGCCTTGACTCACAGCCTTCTCCGAAGCGATGCTGCTTGTGCAATCGCGTGCAACTTCGGCAAGGGGGCACTCATGGCTCTGCGATTTCTCGGAATCTTTCCGAACACACCCACGAACGATTCGCCGACGATCTGGGTGGAGGAGGAGACCGGCGACTTGATCATCCAGTCATGGACCGCTGATCAGGGCACAGTGGCGGAGGCCCAGCGAGTCGGATCGATTCCAGGCCATTCCACCGATATACCTGCGCACGAGTCGATGATCCGTCTGCCGGCGGTGATGCGGCAGTTCCTCCCGGGACCGGAGGAGGCCGTCAGGCAGTGATCAGCTTCGCGGAAGTCCTGGCATCAACCCGGCGGTCGGCTGCGCACCTGGAGATGCGCGACGCCTACATGGCCGACGATCCCGCCTTCGTCGCCTGGCAGGATGGGCAGCACATCGATCCGCGGCAGTGGTGGCCGGACTGGCTGGATCTCGTGCGGCAGACGGTCGCTCGCGGTGTGGACATGCGCCGTGCCCGCATCGTTTCTGAGCCGATCAGCGACTACATCCACTATGAGTACGACGTGACCGACGGCAACGTGGAATCAGGGGAACAGGTGCGCTGGCTGCCGCGCCGGCGTGCGACAGATCTTGCGTTGCCCGGAAACGACTATTGGATCTTCGACGATCGGCTCGTGATGGTGAATCACTTCGCCGGTAACGGACAGAAGTCGGAGCCAGGCTACGAACTCATCGAGGATGATCAGGTCGTGCGTTTGTGCGCCTCCGCGTTCGAGGCCGTCTGGGTGCGAGCTGTCCCGCACCACGAGTACAAGCCGGTCTAATCGGCGGCCGATGGCCCTCTCCATACACTCCAGCGCGCGCGAGGCGCGGCAGCTCATCGCCGATCGGTTGCGGGAGTTGCGTGAGCAGGCGGGCCTGTCCGGGCGGGACCTCGCCGCGGTGTGCGGCTGGCATCCGTCGAAGACCTCACGCATCGAACACAACCGGACTGCTCCGTCCGCTGACGACCTCCGGTCCTGGTGCCGCGCCTGCGGAGTGGAGGACCAAGCTGTTGATCTTGTCGCGTCGTTACGGACCGTCGAGGGAATGTTCGTCGAATGGCAGCGGCTGGAGCGGTCAGGACTCCGCCAGGCACAGGAGTCCGTGCGTCCGATCTTCGAACGAACTCGGCGATTCCGGGCATATTCGTCCTGGTTGATTCCAGGCATGATCCAAACCCGGTCCTACATCGAGCAGGTCTTGCGCGCGGCACAGCGTCGCCGGCACCTCGTCGACGATGTCGAGGATGCGGTTGCCGTCAGGCTGGATCGCCAACGTCTGCTGAACCAGGCGAGCCGCACGTTCGCCTTCCTGCTGGAGGAGTCGACCCTCCACTCGGACATCTGTGATGCCGAGGTGATGGTCGAGCAACTTCGCCACTTGATCAAGGTCGCGCAACTGCCGAATGTGAGCCTCGGTGTCGTCGCTTCCGAACTCGGCCGCCACCATCGCCCGGTCGAGGGTTTCTGGATCTACGGGACGGGTCAGGTGCAGGTCGAACTGGTGTCCGGTCACCTGACCATCACCCAGCCCCGTGAGGTCGACCTCTATGCCAGGACCTTCGCCGCCCTGTCCGATCAGGCCGTGCGGGGCACTGCTGCCCGGAGGCTGATCGACCAGGCCATCCAACGTCACCGGCAGAGCCAGGGAGGGTAGCCGTGAGGAGTCCGGCCAGCCTGGGCCTGCCCGATTTTCGACTGCCGAGCTAGAGTGATCGTCAACCCCGATGGAATGGGTTGACACAATGGCGTGGATCGTTTGGCTGGTGCTCGCGGCCGCCTTGGGCGTCGTGGAGTTCTTCACCCTGTCGCTGATCTTCGGGATGCTCGCGGCAGCGGCGCTGGTGGCCGCGCTCACGGCCGGGCTCGGCGCCCCTCTCCTGGTCCAGGTGCTCGCGTTCGCTGCTGCGGCCGTCGCCGGACTTCTCGTGGTGCGGCCGATCGCCCGGCGTCACCTGGCACATCCTCCGTTGACCCGTGAGGGCAGCGACGCCCTGATCGGCCGGACGGGGGTCGTGCTCCAGCAGGTCACGGCGATGCAGGGACTGGTGAAGCTCGCCGGCGAGGAGTGGTCGGCGCGTTCGTACGACGAACATCAGGTGATCGAGGCCGGCACGATGGTCGACGTACTGGAGATCGACGGTGCCACGGCCGTGGTCTATCCGCGGGAGTTGCTGCCTTAGCGCACTGTCGAAAGGTGGAAGGACATGGAGATCTTCGTACTGTCCGTCGTCATCGCGGCGGTGGTGGTGTTCCTGGTCGCCGCAACGGTACGGATCGTGCCGCAGGCGCACCGCTACAACATCGAGCGGTTCGGCCGTTACCGCGGGACACTGCAGCCCGGTCTGAACTTCATCATCCCGCTGGCGGACCGGGTCAACACCAAGCTGGACATCCGTGAGCAGGTGCTCTCCTCCCGCCCGCAGCCGGTGATCACCCAGGACAACCTGGTGCTCAACATCGACACGGTGCTCTACTACCAGATCACCGATCCGCGGGCGGCCGCGTACGAGGTCGCGAACTACCTGCAGGCGATCGACCAGCTCACCGTCACCACCTTGCGCAACGTCATCGGCAGCATGGATCTGGAGCAGACCCTGACCTCGCGGGAGAACATCAACAACCAGCTCCGCCAGGTGCTGGACGAGGCGACCGGGAAGTGGGGCATCCGGGTCAACCGGGTGGAGATCAAGGCCATCGACCCGCCGAACACGATCAAGGAAGCGATGGAGAAGCAGATGCGGGCGGAGCGCGACAAGCGGGCCGCCATCCTGCACGCCGAAGGCGAGCGACAGGCCAAGATCCTCACCGCGGAAGGCACCCGACAGCAGGAGATCCTGGTGGCGCAGGGTGATCAACAGGCGGCGATCCTGCGGGCCGACGGCGAGGCCAAGGCCATCGAGCAGGTCTTCCAGTCCGTGCACCGCAACAACGCCGACCCGAAGGTGCTGGCCTACAAGTATCTGCAGATGCTGCCGCAGCTCGGCGGTGGCGAGAACAGCACGTTCTGGGTCATCCCCGGCGAACTGACCCAGGCGATCAAGTCGGTCACCGAGGCCTTCGGTGATCATGCCGCCAGCCCGCTTCCGCCGCCGAAGCGTGATCATGAAGAGCCGGCCGCGAAGCCGGACGACACCCGCGAGCTCACGGACGGCAAGAACGGCCGGGACCCCGCGGCCGCAGCCCTGGAGGCCGCCCAGCAGGCCGCCGCCGCGGTCGACGAGGCCAAGTCGCAGGTCGCGGCGGCCGAGCGGAATTCTCTGGGTTGAGTGGGTGTCACTTCTGCGTCAGGAACGAGCCGTCGTCACCCCGGGCGGACCTGGCCGCGTGCTCCGGATCGAGGATCGCGATCAGGCTGGTTCCGGTCAGTCCCAGCAGGGCGAACAGGCGGTCGACGAAGATCGAATGCTTGCCGGCCTCGAGCTCCCAGATGTAGCGCTGGCTGGTGCCGAGCCGGCGGGCGAGTTCGCGCTGGCTCAGTCCGTTGAGGCGCCTCGCCTGGCGCAGCACGCTGCCCAGGGCTTCCGGGCTCGAGATCAGTTCCGGGTACGTCACGCCGCCCTCCCGTGACTACCTTCTGGTAGTCCTCGGACCTGACTACCTTTCCGTAGTCATCGTGGTGCAGTCGCAGCGTGCCGGTCACTCGATCTTGATCATGGTGCGCGCCGCGAACCGTTGTGGGACAACGCGGTGACGCGGGAGGGGCCATCGGCCGAAGAGTTGTGGCTGATGTTGGGAAACGCCTGCGGCCTCAGGTTCGATGGGATAGGACTGCGGGAGGTGACCGCCATGGCCGTCGATGAGCCCAGGAGTACTGAAGCGGGCCATACCGAGGTGTCGCCGCCGAGGGAGCTGGGCGGTCCGAGATCGAAGTACGACCCGGACCTGACCGAGGCGGAGCGGCAGGAACGGATCGCCGAACTGGCGCCGAACGCGGAGCGGGCGGTCGCCGCCACCAACTGGTCGAACCGGAGCCGGGCCGGGACGGTCTATCGCGACTACCGGAACCCGGCCCTGCACGCGAAGTATCCCGACGGCGTTCCCTTCTCCTACGAGGGATTCCCGCAGTTCGAGGACTACGCGATCGCCGCCGTGCGCCACGAGGAGGGCTTCGCCGGCGACTACGAATCGGATTTCAGGAAATCCAACCTCAGGGCCGGATTTTCCCGGCAGCCCCGGGGAACGGTCTGGCATCATCACGAGGACGGCAAGACGCTGCTCCTGCTGGACCGTGATCTTCACAGCGATGTGCGGCATTGGGGCGGGGTGCGGGTGATCCAGAAAGGATCCATGAATGAGGTTGGCGATTGAACCCGAAGCGGGGGCTTCAGAGGAGCAGATCGCTGCGGTCGAAACCGCGTTGGGAGTACGGCTTCCGGAGAAGTACCGGAGCTGGCTGATGCAGACCAACGGTTGCCTGGTGGGGGAGTACACCCGGGTGCCCGGCGTCGCTGAGGGTACGTTCTCGGAGATCGACGCGGTCGAGTCACTGCCGTCGATCAACCAGTCCTCGTTGAACGACCTGATCCCGGACGACTTCCTGCAGGTGACCATCAGCTTCGGCGGGTCGTTGGCGATCAAGATCGAGGGGGAGGACCAGGGTTCGGTCTGGTGGGCGAGCTCCTGGAAGGCCGAGGTGGACGGAATCCTGGACGAGCCGAGCCGCGAGATCATGTTCCGGCTGGCCGACGACTGGGACGCGTTCCTGGTGCTGGACTTCCCGGAGCCGAAGGTGCGTTCCTGACTCCCCGGAAGGGCGTGGTCTGTCACAAATCTGCAATGCAACGGCTCCCGGAAGACGAGAAATCGATTGCAGTGCGCGTTGCGTTGCAGATTTGTGTCACCGGTCCAGGATGAGCTGATCTCCTGCGTTCAAACCCGGCTCGCGCGGTCCGGGCCAGATCCAGCAGCTGCGACGCACTCGCGCCAACCAGCAACCGGCTCACTGGCCGGCGACTCTCACTCTTGTCGTCGAAATCGCCCTGGACAAAACGTCAGAGCGAGCGGTTAGGGTCCAGCCATGCCAGCGATCGTGGTGGACCGACTCCGCAAGACGTACGTCGTTCCGGAGCGCGAAGGGGGGATCAAGGCGGCGGTGGCGGCCTTGGTCAAGCGGCGGACTCGGGAGGTCGAGGCGGTCAAGGATCTCAGCCTGAGCATCGAGCCGGGGGAGGTCGTCGGCTTCCTGGGGCCGAACGGCGCGGGCAAGACGACCACGTTGAAGATGCTGTCCGGTCTGCTCTACCCGACGTCGGGCGGAGCCACGGTGCTCGGCTACACGCCGTGGAAGCGGGACCGCAGCTACCTCGGCCAGATGGCGTTGATCATGGGGCAGCGCAGCCAGCTGCAGTGGGACATCCCGGTGGTCGACTCGTACCGGCTGAACAAGGCGATCTTCCAGATCACCGAATCCGACTTCACCACCCGGTTGGACGAACTGACCGACCTGCTCGAGCTGCAGTACCTGCTCCGCAAGCCGGCCCGCAACCTGTCCCTCGGCGAGCGGATGAAGTGCGAGTTCGCCGGTTCGCTGCTGCACCGGCCGCAGGTGCTGTTCCTCGACGAGCCGACGATCGGACTGGACGTCGCGATGCAGCGGCGGATCCGTTCTTTCGTGGCCGAATACAACGCCCGCACCGGTGCCTGCGTGATCTTGACCAGCCACTACATGGCCGACGTCGAGGCACTGTGCAAGCGGGTCGTGGTGATCCACCACGGCGAGCTGCTCTACGACGGGCTGCTGTCCGGGCTGGTCCGCCGGTTCGCCGCCGACAAGACGATCACCGTCGAGCTGACCGAGGGGCATCGGGTCGAGCAGAGCGACGTCGCGGCCATGATCAACGGGGCGCCGCTGGAGTCGACCGGGTCGGGCTGGCGGATCCAGGCACCGGCCAGCCGGACGCCGGAGGTCGCCGCGCAGCTGCTGTCCAAGCTCCCGGTGGCCGACCTGACCATCGAGGACCAGCCGATCGAGACCGTGATCGAGAAGGTGTTCGCGACGTCGGCGGCGGAACCGGGTGCCGATGTCTGACACGGCCACCCGCGCGCCGGACTTCCGGCACCTGCCCTGGCGGGCGTTGCGCGACTACTACCGGGGCGAGTTCGTCGCGTCGACCCAGGTGAACCTCGCCTACCGCGGCCAGGTGATGATCTGGGTGGTCACCTCGGTGATCCAGCCGCTGGTGATGATCGTCGTCTGGCAGACCGTGGCCGGCCCGTCCGGCACCGTCGGCGGCTACACGGCGGGCCAGTTCGTCACCTACTTCGCGATCCTGATGGTGGTCGAGCACCTCACCTTCATCTGGCTGATGTGGGAGTTCGAGTGGCGGATCCGGGAGGGCGCCTTCTCGCCGCTGCTGCTGCGGCCGATCCATCCCATCCACAAGGACATCATCGACAACGTGTCGTACAAGATCATCGGGCTGTTCGGCGTGCTACCCGGCGCGATCCTGCTGATGATCGTCTTCGGTGCCGACCTGTCCGGGATCCGGCCGCTGCAACTGCTCGCGTTCATTCCGGCGCTGATCGGCGCCGCCGTGCTCCGGTTCGCGATCGAGTGGGTGCTGGCGCTGAGCGCGTTCTGGCTGACCAAGGTGTCGGCGCTGAACAACCTCTACTTCTCGGTCCAGCTGTTCCTCGGCGGCGGCTTCGCTCCGCTGGCGGTGATGCCGGCCGCCTTCGGTGTCGTCGCCCAGTGGGCGCCGTTCTCCTGGTCGCTGGCCTTCCCGGTCGAGGTCGCGATGGGCCGGCGCACCGGCCTCGACATCCTGTACGGGTACGCGATGCAGGCCGGCTGGATCGTGATCGCGATCATCGTGCTGCGCCTGGTCTGGTCCCGTGCCCTGCGCCACTACTCGGCGGTCGGCGCATGATCTCTCACCTGAGGCACAGCGGCCTGATCATCCGTACCTACGTCCGGCTCGGCATGCTCAACTTCATGCAGTACCGCGGCGAGTTCTTCATCGCCGTGATCAATGCGGTGATCACGCTGCTGGCCCAGGTGATCGGGCTCTGGGTGATCTTCTCCCAGACCGCGACGCTGGACGGTTGGACCAGCGCCGGGATGATGCTGTTGGTCGGCATCCATTTCATGATCTCCGGCCTGCTCGGCATGGTGATCCGGCCGTCGGTGGAGGCGATGATGGAGGGGATCCGGCTCGGCACCTTCGACTTCACCCTGACCAAGCCGGCCGACTCCCAGCTGCTGGCCAGCGTGCAACGGATCTCGCCGGCGGCCCTGGCCGACTCGGTGCTCGGCCTCGGCGTGATCATCTGGGCCGGGGTCCAGCTGGACAGTGTCACGCCGCTCGGTGTGCTGGCGTTCGTGATCACCCTGATCTGCGGCGTGGTCATCGTCTACAGCTTCATCCTGCTGCTCGGCACCTGCGCGTTCTGGTTCGTCAAGCTGGACAACATCATGGCGATCTTCGGCTCGGTGTTCGGCCAGGCCGGGCGCTGGCCGGTGACGATCTTCCCCGGTTGGCTGCGGGTGGTGCTGACCTTCGTGATCCCGGTCGGCTTCGCTGTCACCGTTCCGGCCCAGGCTCTGTCCGGAACCCTGGACCTGCCCACCACGCTGCTGTCGGTCGGCGTGGCGATCTTGTTCTTCGTCGGCTCCCGGGTCTTCTGGTTCTTCGCCCTTCGTCGCTACACCGGCGCTTCCGCGTAGAGTCGGGTGCGGATTCAGGACATTCCGATCTGGTGAAGGGGCTGATTTCGTGACCTGGCTGATTCAACGGCACCGCTTCCTTCCGTTGCGATGACTTCGATCAACCCGGCGCTGCCGGCGGCGCTGCGTGTCATGGACGGGATCAACAGCCGTGACCTCTCCTGCCTCGACGAGGCCGTCACCGACGATTTCGTCGATCATGGATCGCCGTTCCCGATCCCGCCGGGACCGGCCGGCTACCGGCAGATCCTGACCTTCGTGACCACCGTCCTCGAACTCCGGTACGAGATCGAGGACGTGATCGAATCGCCCGACCGGGTGGTGATCCGGGCCACCGGCATCGGCATCGGCGTCGACGCCGTGCACGGTCCGGGCGCGGCCGGGCAGACGTACCGGATGGAGACGGCGCACATCTTCCGCACCGAGGGCGACCGGCTGGCCGAGCACTGGGGCATCCGGGACGAGTACGGGGCCCGGATCCAGCTCGGCACCGCGGTCCCGCCGGACCCGGCCTCCTTCACCTGATCCTGGCCTGCAACGCGTACTGTCGTCACCACAACGCACGTTGCAGCAGGAGGTAGGCATGGCCGGCAGGACGACCAGGAAGCGACCGGCGGGCGGCCTGGCCGACAAGCGCCGCGCCATCCTCGACGGCGCCCTGACGATCTTCGCCCGGGACGGCTACACCCGGGCCAGCATCGACTCCATCGCGGCCAGGGCCGGGGTCTCGACCCGGACGATCTACAACCATTTCCAGGACAAGGCCGACCTGTTCCAGGCCGTGATCAAGGAGAGCGCGAGCCGGGTCGCCGACGCCCAGATCGCGATCGTGGAGAGTTACCTGCGCAAGGTGACCGACCTGGAAGCGGATCTGATCGAGTTCGGCCTGGCCTGGGTCACCCCGATGCCCGACTATGCCGATCACTCGGCACTGGTCCGGCAGATCAACGCCGAGTCCGGCCACATCCCGCGGCGGGCGATCAAGGCCTGGCAGGAGGCCGGGCCGCGCCGGGTGCTGGACGCGCTGGCCGACCGGCTGGCCCGGCTCGCCGAGCAGGGCCTGCTCGAGGTGGACGACCCGCAGCGGGCCGCGCACCACTTCGCCGTCCTGATCACGGTGCCGAATCCTTCCTTGCAGGCCAGGACGTTGAGCGACTCCGACCGTGGTGAGGCGGTCGCCGCCGGGGTGCGCGCCTTCCTCTACGGCTACCGCGGCTGAACCGGTCAGATCGAGTTCGGCAGCACCGTGCTCACGGTCTCGCCGGCCGGCGCGGCCTCGTCGAGCCGATGCACCGTCCGGCGCGGGACGAACTCGCGATCATCGGATCCGTCGAACGGCAGTGACTCCAGGTTCCAGCTCCAGGAGACGGTCGGCGTGATCCGCAGGTAGGTCCCGGGGCCGAACATCCCTTCGTGCTCGACGAAGTCGCCGGTCCCGTACACCCGGAGGAAGCGCGGCGTCCAGGGCGTGATCGCGACCACGTCGTCCCAGAGCAGGACGACCTTCTCCTGGCCGCCGGCGACGTTGCGGAACTTCCGGGTCTGTTGTGGTTCGTGCCCGCCGCCGACGTAGAAGTAGCGGCCGTCGAACTCGACCCCGATCGGCACGGCGTCGGGCTGCCCGTCGCCGTCGACCGTTCCGATCCGGCCGACCGGTTGTGAGCGCAGGTACTCGATCTCTGCGGTGGAGAATGACATGCCGTCAGAGTACAACGCTCGTTGTAAAAGAAAAACCGATCGTTGTACGTCAGTCGGCGGCCAGCGCGGCCACGCCGTCGGCGAAGCCGATTCCGGCGGTGAAGCCGAGCACGGCCCGGGCCCGGGCCGGGGAAGCGACGATGTGCCGTGCGTCCGTGGCACGCCCGCCGCCGACGATGACCGGGGCCGGTCCGGCCAGCGTGGTCGCGAGGACCTCGGCCAGCTCCGCGACCGTGTGCGGTTCGCCCGAGGCGATGTTCAGCGGCAGGATCTCGTGACCGGGCTCGGCGGCCAGGCGTTCGAGGGCGAGCTGGTTGGCCCGGGCGACGTCGTGGACGTGGACGAAGTCGCGCCGCTGCCGTCCGTCCTCGTACACGCGCGGCGGGGTTCCGGCGGCCAGCGCGGACCGGAAGATCGACGCGACCCCGGCGTACGGGGTGTCCCGCGGCATCCGCGGTCCGTACACGTTGTGATAGCGCAGCGCGGTGACGGCGGCGTCGGTCTCGCGGGCCCAGGACGCGGCCAGCAGTTCCTGCCCGTGCTTCGTTACTGCGTACGTGTTCTGCGGGTCGGCCGGTGCGTCCTCGTCGATCGGGACATCGACCAGGTCCGCTGAGCAGTGCGGGCAGCGCGGCTCGTACCGGCCGGCGGCCAGGTCCGCCGGGCGCCGGGGCAACGGCCGGACCGCTCCGTCGGCGGGACAGCGGAAGCCGCCCGGGCCGTACACCACCATGGAGGACGCGAGCACCAGCCGCCTGACGCCGGCCCGCGCCATCCCGGCCAGCAGGGTCGCCGTGCCGAGCAGGTTGTGCGTCGTGTAGTCGGGCAGGTCCGCGACGTCCACGCCGACGCCGACCATCGCGGCCTGGTGACACACGGCGTCGACGCCGGTCAGGGCCCGGTCCAGGACGTCGGGGTCCCGGACATCGCCGATGATCAACTCCGGGTTGGACCAGTCCGGCAGGCTCGCCGCCGGATGCGCCTTCGGCAGCAGCAGGTCCAGGCCGACCGCGTCGTGACCGGACGTGCGGAGCCGGTCCATGATCGTCGAACCGATGAAGCCGGCGGCCCCGGTGACCAGGATGCGCATCAGGATTCCTTCCGGATCAGGCCCCAGAGGGCGACGCCGGCCCAGATCACGGCCAGGGCGATCAGGGTGCCGAGCAGGTACGGACGGTCCAGCAGGGACGGGTTGTCGGCGCGGCGGCCGAGACCGGCCACGAACGGCGCCGCGATCACCAGCAGGGCGCCGCTGATGATCAGCCCGATGATCAACGGTGCCCGCCAGCGCCGTCCGGTCCGGGCCGCGACCAGGGCACCCAGCAGGCCGATCACCGGGACCAGCAGCAGGTCGAAGATCACCGGCGGCAGCCCGAACCAGAGCGCCGCGGCGAACACGTCCGGCCAGCGCCGCAGGGTGGTCAGGGCCAGGAACAGGCCGTACCCGATGGCGACGGCGCCGCCGAGACCGATGATCAACCGGACCACGAGGGTGGCCGAGACCGACTTCATCGCACGACCTCGATCCGGGTCAGCCACTTGGTCTGCAGCGCGCCGGGGCGGTTGGGCGCGATCAACCGGGCCGGATAGCCATGATCACGATCGAGCACCTGCCCGTTCAGGGACAGTGCGACTAGGGTGTCCGGGTGCAGGGCCAGCGGCCGGGCCACCACGCTGCGGCCGTACGGGCCGGCGTCGAACGACAGCAGGCGCACCTCGCTGAAGTCGTGATCATCGGTCAGGGCGATCAGGTCGGCCAGCCGTACCCCGGTCCAGGTCGCCAGCTGGGACCAGCCCTCGACGCAGGCGATCGGCAGGTCGACGGTCCGTTGCGGCAGGGCCGTCAGGTCGGGCAGGCCGAGCTCGACGGTCCGGGCTCCGGCGATGGTCAGCCGGAAGCCGTCGCCGACCTGTTCCGGCGTGATGCCGGCGGCCGCGGCGGTGCGGTTCACCGGGAGACCCTGCGGGCCGTTGCCGGACCGCTGGGCCAGGAACGAGACACCCCGCAGCGCCGGGATCTTGTCGCCCAGCGTCGCGATCGCGATCACCGCCCCGGCCAGCGCGGTGCCGGTCAGCAGTTGCCGGCGGGACACGGTCGTGCCGGTCGGCGTCACTGTACGAGCCTGACGGCGCAGCGCGGTGATCATGGTCGGCAGCTTCACCGCAAGGTGCAGGGCGACCGAGCCGATCAGCAGCCAGGCCATGAAGTAGTGCACCTCGGGGAAGTAGAACGGCCACAGGTACGCCTCGGCGACGTTGAGCAGCCCGGTCAGCACCTCGAAGAACGCGCTGCCGACCAGCAGCAGGATGGTGCCGCGCTCCACCACGGCGATCAGCGTCGCACGCGAGACCGAGATCGGGATCCGGTGCCAGAACTTCGGCGCGACCGACCACAGTTTCACCGCCAGCAACGGAATCGAGATCATTCCGGTCGTCACGTGCACGCCCTGGGTGACCCGATACAGCCAGGACGGCCCGGTCGGCCAGGCGAACCAACCCGGCGGATGCTGGATCAGGTGGCTGATCAACCCGGTGATCATGCAGACGGTGAAGGCAATGCCGAGGGCGATCCCGATCAGGCTGGTCAGGGTGGGTGACCGGAGCGGGGACCGGAAGTCCTCCTCGCTCGGCGGTCGGAGGTTCTTGATCATCACCACGGTTGCACCGCCCTCAGCTCGGCCTGCCAACGTTCGCCCGCCGTCCAGTGATCGACCAGCCGCAGCCCGCACCACTCCGCGAGTACGGCGAGCGCAGGCTGATCGACCCAGCACCACGGGAACCAGCCGCTGACCCGGCCGACCGCGGACAGCCGGACCCTGCGGCGGACGTAGCCGGTGCCGGGTTCGGCCAGATCGAGCAGGACCCGGCCGGACGGCGCGAGCAGCGAACGGCAGCGGGCGAGCAGCCGGACCGCGTCGCCGCCGATCCCGATGTTGCCGTCGGCCAGCAGAATCGTCTGCCACCGGCCTTCCGCGGGCAACGGCGCGAACAGGTCGCGCCGCAGGGCGACCACGCCGCGCCCGACCGCGGCCCGGACGGCGCCGGCGGACAGGTCCACGCCGAGCACCGGCGTCCCGGTGGCCTGCAGGGCCTGGGTCAGCCGCCCCGGGCCGCAGCCGAGGTCGAGGGTCGGTCCGGCACAGCGGTCGAGCAGCACCCGGTCGGCATCGTCGGCCGCACCCGTCCAGGTCGCCACCGGAAGCCCCCGTTCCTCACCGGATTCGGTGATCATGGTCGTCGGCCGGCCGTCCAGCGCCGCCGCGTAGAGCCGGAGCGGGCTGAGCCGGCGGTCCGTCCGGACCGGTGAGGTGATCATCGGGCCGCCGGTCCGGTCAGGGTGCCGACCAGGTCGGCGAACCTCGATCCCGGTGCCGCGGCCGCGACGGCCGCCGCGTCGTCGATCGTGTCGACGTCGCGCAGCGCGGGCAGCAGCCCGATCCGCAGGCCACCGGCCCGCAACGCCGCCAGGGTGTCCGAACCGGTGTCCCGGGTCGACATCCGGACCTGGCCGACCGGAGCGACCTGCTCGGCGTGCCGCAGGCCGAGTCCCCACCAGCCGCCGTCGACCGCCGGCCCGAGGACGGCGTCCGGGCCGTCCCCGCCCTGCAGTTCCCGGATCGCGTCCATGATCAGTTCGGAGGTCAGTTGCGGGGTGTCCATGCCGACCTGGAAGATCGGGCCGGGCCCGGAATCCAGGTGCGCGTTGACGATCCGTTCGGCCAGCCCGACGCCGCGCTGGGCGATCACGGTGAACCCGGCCAGCGCGCTCCTGATCATGGTCGCACCGAGCGCCTGGTCGAGGTCGCCGCTCAGCGCGAGCACCCGGCGGACACCGGGCGTCGCTCCGGCGGCGGTCAGCGTGTCGGTCAGCGCGGCGGCGGCGACGGCGGCGGCCTCATGCTGGGTCAGTGGCGGGCAGAGCCGGGTCTTCACCCGGCCCGGCTCGGGTGCCTTCGCCATGATCAACACCGTCGCGGTCACCGGGCGACCCCATCCCGCCGGGCGGCAGCGGCTCCGCCGTGGGCGACGACCGGCCGTGCTTCGGCGCGGGCCACCCGCAGCATGTCGGTGGCGACGGCGACCGTGCCGCGCAGCGTGCCGGTGATCTTGGACCGGCTGCCGTCCGGCCGGGATCGATAACTGACGTCCCGTTCGACCACCCGCCAGCCGGCCCGGCCGGCCCGAAGCAGCGTCTGCAGTGGATAGCCGTACCGCCCGTCGGTGATCGCCAGCCCGAGCAGCGGCCGGCGCCAGGCCACCCGGACCGGCGCCAGGTCGTGCAGCCGGACCCGGCCGCCCAGGCTGAGCAGCGCGGCCAGGACGGCGTTCGCGATCCGGGAGTGCAGCGGCCAGGATCCCCGGTCGACCGGCCGGCGCCGGCCGCAGACCAACTCGGCGGGATCGTCCAGCAGGACCGCCACCAGGGCGGGCAGCTCGACCGGGTCGATGGTGGCGTCGCAGTCCATGATCACCACCAGGTCCGCCGTCGCCGCGGCCAGTCCGGCCTGCACGGCGGCTCCGTAGCCGCGCCGCGCTTCGTGAACCACCAGCGCCCCGAGCTCGGCGGCGATCAGGTCGCTGCCGTCGCTGGAGCCGTTGTCCACCACGATCGCCCGGTACCGCCGCGGCAGCCGGTCCATGATCCAGGGCAGCGCGGCGGCCTCGTCCAGGCAGGGGAGGATGACGTCGACCCGGTGTTCCATGCCTCGAACCTAGGAAGCGCGGCCCTTACGGATCGAGGGTCAGGTTCTTACCGATCTCTTTCGGGTACGGCCGCGCGGTGTCGCCGGGCGGTCCCGGCCCCTAGGGTCGAACCGTGATCAAGTCGGACGGGATCGCGGTCGGCGCGGCGTGCTCCTTGATCATCGCCGCGGCCGGCGTCGGCGCCTGGTTGCTGGCCACCGGCGTCCGGATCGAGGTCTACGCCCCACCCCTGTTCGGCTGGCTCTCGCCGCGGGTCGGGCCGGGAACCCCGGCGGTGATCGGGTTGGCGATCATCGCCGTCCTGCTGGCCCAGCGGTTCGCCGCCGTCCAGTCCTGGCGTCGGGTCATGATCATCGGCTACCTGACCGCGATCGCCTGGACCGTGTCGCTGGCCATGATCGACGGCTGGTCCGGCGGCCTCGGCTCCCGGCTGACCAACGGGCACGAGTATCTGCACGAACTGGGCCGGATCACCTCGCTCGGCGAATTCCTGGCCACCTTCAGTGATCACATTCTTGACTTCCAGCCGGGCAGCTGGACCACGCACGTCGCCGGTCATCCGCCCGGCGTGACGGGGCTGTTCTGGCTGTTCCAGCAGGCCGGGCTGGGCGGCGGGGACTGGGCGGCGGTGATCATCGTCGTGGTGGGCTGCCTGGCCGCGGTCGCGGTCCCGGCGACGGTACGCGCGCTCGGCGCCCCGGAGGCGGCCCGCCGGATCATCCCGTTCACGGTCCTCCTGCCGGGGGCGCTCTGGGTCGGCGTCTCGGCCGACGGGCTGTTCGCCGGCGTCGCGGCGGCCGGGCTGGCGCTCGTCGTCGTCGGCGTGCGCAGCCGCTGGCCCGGGTGGCCTGTCCCGGTGTTCGCGGGCGGGCTGCTGCTCGGCCTGGTGCCGTACCTCTCCTACGGACTGATCTTGTACGGGCTCGTCGTCGCTGCGGCGGCCGGGCTGACCCTCCGGCTGGACGGCCGGCGGGTGCTCGGCCGCTGGCTGGTGGCGACCGGGGCGGTGGCCCTGGTCGCGATCGCCTTCACGGCGGCCGGCTTCGCCTGGTGGGAAGGGCTGTCGCTGGTGCACACCCGCTACTACCAGGGCGTCGCCACCGACCGGCCGTACGCCTATTTCGTGTGGGCCAACCTGGCCGCGTTCCTGATCATGGTCGGACCGATCATGGCGGCGGCCGTCGTCCGCGCGGTGCGGGCGCTGCCCGGGATCGGTGGGCGTAGCAGGGTGGCGCCGGAGCAGCTGGTGCCGGCCGTGCTCGGGCTGGCGGGCTTCGCCACCGTGCTGCTGGCCGACCTGTCCGGCCTGTCGAAGGCGGAGACGGAACGGATCTGGCTGCCGTTCGGCTACGTCGTCGCGATCGCCGCTGCCCTGCTGCCGGCGGTCTCGGCGCGGGCCGGGCTCGCGTTCTCCGTCCTGCTGACCGTGGTCGTCGCACACCTGGTCTGGACTCCGTGGTGAACCGGAACGGGCGGCTGAGCGCCATGGAGCAGACTGTCCTCATGCAGCGGGTACTGGTGGTCGACGACGACGAGACGGTACGCGACGTCGTCCGCCGCTATCTGTCCCGGGAGGGCTACCAGGTGCTCGAGGCGGGGACAGGGCCGGACGCGCTGGCGATCTTCCACGCCGAGCGGCCGGACCTGGTCGTGCTGGACCTGATGCTGCCCGGCACCGACGGTCTGGAGCTGTGCCGGTTGATGCGGGCCGAGGCTCCGGTCGGCGTGATCATGCTGACCGCGCTCGGCCTCGAGTCGGACCGGGTGGTCGGCCTCGAGCAGGGCGCCGACGACTACGTGGTGAAGCCGTTCAGCCCGCGGGAGCTGACCCTGCGGGTGGGCCGGTTGCTGGAACGGCTCGGCCCGCCGGCCCCGCGGAGCGAGCCGGAACCGCGGCTGACCGACGGGGATCTGATCATCGACACCCAGGCCCGGACTGCCCACCGTGGCGACACCCCGCTCGGGCTGACCGGCCGCGAGTTCGACCTGCTGGTGTTCCTGGTCGGGCACGCCGGCAGGGCGTTCACCCGGAAGGAGCTGCTGGAGCGAGTCTGGGACTGGTCGTTCGGGGACGACTCGACGGTCACCGTGCACGTCCGCCGGCTGCGCGAGAAGATCGAGGACGACCCGTCCCAGCCGCGCCGGCTGGTCACGGTCTGGGGCCGCGGCTACCGCTACGACCGGGAGGCGTGATGGACGACCTGCTGCACATCCTGCCCTGGGCGGCGCTGGCCTGCGTCCTGACCACCATGATCGAACTCGTGGTGCTCCGGCTGGTCCGGGACCGACCGGCCGAGGTCATGATCACCGTCCTGGTGGTGGTGCCGATCCTGGCCGTGTTGATCTTCGTCGTGATGATCAGCGGCTTCATGTTCACGCCCCAGCTTGGCTGGACCGCGATCACCTGCGGCCTGATCGCGATCGCCGTGATCCCGACCGCCGTGGTGCTCGGCCGACGGATCACCCGTCGCGGCATCCAGGCCGAGGCAGCCCGGGCCGCCGAACGCCAGGTCGACGCCTCCCGGCGGGAACTGGTCGCCTGGGTCAGCCACGACCTGCGGACCCCGCTCTCCGGGATCCGGGCGATGAGCGAGGCACTGCAGGACGGCGTCGTCACCGACCCGGCCGAGGTCGCCGGCTACGCGGGCCGGATCTCGACGGAGACCGACCGGCTGTCCCGGATGGTCGACGACCTGTTCGAGCTGTCCAAGATCACCGCCGGCGCCCTGCAGCTGACCTATCGGCCGGTGCCGCTGGAGGACGCCGTCTCCCAGGCCGTCGATGCCGTCAGCGTCACCGCGGTCCGGCGCGGCGTCACCCTCGCGGTCGATCCGCCGGGCAACTGGCCGACCGTGTCCGGTTCCGGTCCCGAACTGGACCGGGTGCTGCGCAACCTGTTGATCAACGCCGTCCGGCACACCCCCGACGGGGACTCGGTGATGATCATCGCCCGGGTCGACGGCGGCACCGCCCGGCTGACGATCCAGGACGGGTGCGGCGGCATCCCCGAAGCCGAGCTGCCGCGGGTGTTCGAGGTCGGCTTCCGCGGCGGCAGTGCGCGCACGCCGGGCATCGACGATCCGCAGACCGGCGCCGGCCTCGGCCTGGCCATCGTCCGCGGCCTCGTCGAACTGCATCGCGGCACCGTCACCGTACGCAATCATGGCCCGGGCTGCCGGTTCGAGGTGTCCCTGCCCTTGATCAACTGACGTGCCCTGAGCCTGTCGAAGGGCAGGGCCCGATCTGGCTTGGCACCCTTCGACAGGCTCAGGACATGCTTCGACAGGCTCAGTGCGCGTTCGGCCCTGGCCACCTAGGCTGTTGCCGATGGAGATCGCTGCTCTGCTGGACGCACTCGACTCGGCCGGCCATCGGCTGGCCGAGGCGGCGGACCGTCGCGGCCTGACCGCGGAGGCCCCGCACTGCCCCGGTTGGCGGGTGCGCGACGTGGTGGCGCACACCGGCGGGGTGCACCATTGGGCCGCGTCCTTCGTGATCACCGGCCGGACCGAGTCGTACACCGAAGCTGAGGAGGCGGAGTTCCTCTCCGCGCCGGAGACCGGGCTGACCGACTGGTACCGGGCGATGCATGCCCGGCTGGTGGAGTCCCTGCGGGCGGCGGATCCGGCGCTCGACTGCTGGAGCTTCCTGCCCGCGCCGTCGCCGATCGCCTTTTGGGCCAGACGGCAGGCCCACGAGGCGACGATCCACAGCCTCGACGCAGGGGCGGCAGCCGACTTCGCGCCGGAGTTCGCGGTCGACGGCATCAACGAGTTGCTGACCGGGTTCTTCAGCCGGCGTCGCCGGCGGCACGCCGACGACCCGCCGCTGTCGGTCGGCCTGCGCACGACCGACACCGATGATCACTGGACGGTACGGGTGCAGGCCGGGGTGGCCGAGTTGATCACCGACGGGGCCAGCCAGGTGACGGTCGCCGGGACGGCGGCCGACCTCTATCGGCTGTTGTGGAACCGGCTCGATCCCGATGATCTTGAACTCACGGGCGACCGGTCCGTTCTTGATCAGTGGCGGGCCCGGATGCGGATCACCTGGGCCTGACGGACGCAGGTCGAACGTCAGGCGGCGCGGGCGTCGTCGCGGGTCCGGCGGGCGACCTTCGCCCACGCGTCGAGCAGTCGGTCGGTCGAGCCGCCGACCGGCCCGACCGCGTCATAGAGCACGTCCTCGTCCGGCAGCTTCGCCGCACTGATCGCCGGCACGGCCTCGGCCGGATCGTCGATCGTGGCCGAGCAGACGTCGAGCAGGTAGTCCGGCACGGTCAGCGCCGGGTCGACGCAGCCGACCACCGGGACCCCGGCTGCAGTGATCAACGGGAACACGGTGCCCGGGATCCCGATCGCGGCCTCGGCGCGGGCCGACGCCTGCAGGGACGGGACCGAGCTGACCTCGTACCGGCTCCACAGCTTCGGGTCCTCCCGCGGATGCAGCCCGACCAGGATGTGCCGGCCGTCGGCCTGCAGGCGCTCCGCGGCATCGAGCAGCAGCTGGGTGCCCGGAGCCGCGCCGCCGGTCTGGTCGGGATAGGTGACGCTGGTCAGCACCAGCACGGTGCCCGGCTCCGGAGCGCGTACCGGAAGGGTGTCGGTCTGCGGCGAGCCGACCACGCTGATCCGCCGATGGCTGCCGAGGTAGGTCGCGAAGGCCCGCCCCTCGGCCGGCGACGACGACGTGATCGACTTCAGCCGCCGCCGGAACGACTCGGCGTGCGGCGCCTCGACCGGATTGAGGTACGCCAGCGAACTGGCAGCCAGCGGCAGCCGGGGCAGCGTCGCCGCGCACTCGGCCGGCCAGTCGGCGGCGCCGGTGATCACCAGCAGGTCCGCTTCCGGCGCGTCGTCCGGCGTCGCCACCGGCACCGGGTCGGCCGGATCGACGGACGCGAGGTCCGGCACCAGCTGGGTGATCGCCCAGCCGCGCCGCTCGGCCGCGGCCAGCAGGGGCTTGACGTGATACGTCCCCCACGGCTCGTTGGTGGCGATCAACACCCGGGCCCGCGGCGTCGACCGCGCCCAGGCCGGTGCCGCTCCCAGGGAAAGGGTCGCGGCGCCACCCACGGCACCGGCCAGCAGGGCGCGACGAGACAGTCCCCGAACCTGTTCCATGATCGGGACGCTAGCTCCGCGACCTGAACGACGGGTGAACGCGATCAGGGCTCCAGGTCGGCGAGCTTGCCGAGCAGCACCGAACGCTCGCGCTCGTTGCCGCACAGTTCGACGGCGCGCTGCAACTCGGTCCGGGCCTCGGCGGTCCGGCCCAGCCGCCGGAACAGCTCGCCGCGCACGGTGGGCAGCAGGTGCGAACCGGCCAGCGCCTTGTCGTCGGCCAGCCGGTCGACCAGCGGGAGGGCCGCGGCCGGCCCGTCGGCCATCGACACTGCGACGGCGCGGTTCAGGTCGACGATCGGGGACCGGGTGAGCCGCCCCAGGGCCGCGTACAACATCACGATCCGGGGCCAGTCCGTGGCATCCACCGACGGCGCGACGGCATGGCACTCGGCGATCGCCGCCTGCAGCCCGTACGCACCGAGACCGCGGCCGGACGCCGTGGCCTGCGCCAGCGCGGCCCGTCCACGCTGGATCGCCGGACGGTCCCACCGGCGCCGATCTTGATCTTCGAGCAGCACCGGCTCGCCGTCCGGCCCGGTCCGGGCCGGGAACCGGGCCGCCGTCAGTTCGAGCAACGCCAGCAGCCCGTACGCCTCCGGCTGGTCCGGCATCAACCGGGTCAGCACCCGGGCCAGCCGGGCCGCCTCGCCGGCAAGATCGAAGCGGATCAACTCCGCTCCGGAGCTCGCCGTCGATCCCTCGGTGAAGATCAGATAGATCACGTTGAGCACCGAACCGAGCCGTTCGTCGCGCTGCTCGGCCAGCGGCACCTCGAACGGCACCTGGGCCGCGGCGAGGGACTTCTTGGCCCGCGTGATCCGGGCCTGCACGGTCGCCGTCGGCACCAGGAACGCCTTCGCGATCTCGTCGCTGGTGAGACCGCCGACGACCCGCAGGGTCAGCGCGACCCGGGCCTCCCTGGCCAGCACCGGGTGGCAGGAGATGAAGATCAACGAGAGCACGTCGTCGTCGATCCGGTCCGGATCCCACAGCTCGGCGTCGTGCTCGGGATCGGTGGCGCCACCCGACGTGGCACCTCCCTCACCAAGATCACGGGCCATGGCCGCATACCTCTCGTCGAGCGCCGAACGACGGCGGAAACCGTCGATCGCGCGGCGCCGGCCGACCGTCAGCAGCCAGCCGGCGGGATTGTTCGGTACGCCCTCCCGCGGCCAGGTCACCAGGGCCTCGGCGAGCGCCTCCTGGGCGAGGTCCTCGGCCAGCACGAAATCGCCGGTGTAGCGCGCGAGCGCACCGACGATCCGTGCCGACTCGATCCGCCAGACGGCGGCGACCGCCTCCCGGCCGGTCGGATCACCCATCTCGTGTCCCGACCTGGCAGCCGGGGCGGGCGAGGTTCAACGTCAGAGCTGCCCGGTCGCTTCGCGCCAGGCCCGCTCCTTGGCGATCCACGGGTTGTCCTGCGGGAACTCGTCGATCGTGGTCACCCGACGGATCTCGGTCTTGAAACCGGCCCCGGCCCCGGGCACTCGCTTCGCCCACTCGACCGCTTCCTCCTTGGACGCGACGTTGAGGAGGTAGAAGCCGCCGAACAGCTCCTTGGTCTCGCCGTACGGGCCGTCGGTCACCACCGGCGGCTCGGAGCCATGATCGACGACGACGCCCTCGCTGGCATCGTCCAGCCCCTCCGCGGCGAGCAGCACCCCGGCCCGGATCAGCTCGTCGTTGAACTTGCCCATCGTGTCCATGATCTCGGTGAAATCGACGTTGGCCATGTTCGCGTACGCCTCGTCGGTGGCCCGCATGATCAGCATGTACTTCACGGTTCTTCTCCTGTTGTTCCGGGTCCCTCGCGGACCCTCTCACCCCCAGGTCGAACGGAGTAGGCCCGGGATCGACATCCTGCCCGAACTTTTTTCGGGAGTGTCGGATTATGCCCAGGTAACCTAAGAAGGAGCCTTCTCTGCGGGAGCCGACATGATCGACGTAGACAGTCAGCTGATCCTCATTCGGTCCAAGAAGACTGGTCAGCCCACCGACAAGACTGCAGAGATCGAGTCATGTCATGAGCACGGGTCCAAGGTGCTCATCAAGTACATCAATGGATCAGAAACCTATGGATACCCACGGGAACGTGCTTGGGTCCTGCGCGATCCGGAACGGGTCCGGCTCGGCGGGACGGGACCGCGGATCGAGGTCAAGGGCGACGTCTGGGAGAACGCGATCGAGGCACTGCGGTTCAGCCGTGGGACCGAAGTCTGGTGGAAGATCCGCTACAAGACGTCCGATGGGGAGCGGCAGACTGTGCGGTGCGGCGGGAGCGTGCGGCTGCTGCCGAACTGCCTCGCGACACCAGACACTGCTGCGGTGCTGGGCTACTGGCGCAGCATCGGCGCGCGGCTCGACGACGCGAGCCGATCGATCCGGACCTTCTACCAGCGGCTGGAGCACCTGTCACCGGACTCCCTGCTCGGCAGGTATCTCCAGTCGCAGCCGCTTCCGGCACCGGTGATGCCGAACCGACCGCTGATCTTTCCGTTCCGGTCGAACCTCAGCCAGCGCGAGGCCGTCCGCAACGCACTCGGTTCCCCGGTGTCGGTCATCTTCGGACCTCCCGGTACAGGCAAGACCCAGACGATCCTCAACCTCGTCGCCAATCTGGTTGTCCAGGGCGAGACCACGGTCGCAATCGTCTCCTCCAACAATGCAGCGGTCGAGAATGTCGCCAGCAAGCTGGCCATGGCAGGGTTCGGATACATCGCGGCGCCGCTCGGACGGTCTGAGAAGGTGGACCGGTTCTTTGCCGGGCAGCCGGCCCGGAACGCGCAGGTCGACGCCTTACGGCATGGCGACGAGCCCGAGTCTGTTCTGGCCGCCGACCTGGACGCACTGAACTCCAAAATCCACGACCTCCAGGAGGCGGAGCGTCGGGCCGGCCGGATCAGGCAAGAGCTTGCTGCCTATCGACTGGAACAACAGCACTTCGAGCGAGCCTTCGATCGACGTGAGCTTCCGGAGCTTGGCAAGGTGCCCTTGTTAACGCGGTCTGCGGAGACGATCTTGGCCTATCTAGCCGAGGTCGACGTGGACCTGGGTTATCGGGGGCCGGTGGCACGATTCATCGGTCGCATCAGACGCTATTTTCGGTACGGTCCCACGGGTGGTCTCGATGTTTCGGACGTCGGCGCAGTGTTGCGGTTGCAACGGATCTACTACGAGAAGCGCGTGGGTGAACTGCGGGAAGATCTGGCGCGAACCGAGCAGCAACTGAGCGCTGGCACTTACGACCGGTTGATCCAAGATCAGCAACGAACGTCCGAGCTGGTCCTGCGGCGCGCTCTCTGGCAGCGCTATCAGGGTGGGACGACTCGTTACGACAAGGGATCCTATCGGAGGAACTTCGCGGAGTTCAGTGCTGACTTTCCGGTCATCCTGAGCACCTGTGACTCACTGGGCAACAACCTGGGCGGCAATACTGTCGACTACTTGATCATCGATGAGGCTTCCCAGGTCAACCTGCTCCAGTCTGGCGCCGCGATGGCATGCGCCAAGAATCTGGTAGTCGTGGGTGACTTGAACCAGCTTCCACACATTCCCGGCGTGCCGGAACTGGAGCAAGCGCCAGCGTCCGACTACGACTATTTCCGACACAGCATCCTTTCCTCGCTGGTCGCAATGTACGGGGATTCCCTACCGAAAGTTGAACTCATCGAGCACTATCGATGTGCTCCTGATATCATCGAGTTCTGCAATCAGAAATTCTACGACGGTCGACTGATTCCCTACACTGGCCGTCGTCGTACTGAGAGTCCCTTGGTGATCTGGACCACTCCGCCGGGATTCCACATGCGCACCTATCGGAGCGGTGGGCGCTTCAATCAGCGGGAAATCGAGGTCATCCGTGAGGAAGTCATTCCGCAGGTCTGTGGTGATCTTCCTGTTGGCGAGGTTGGCATCACGACGCCCTACCGGCGGCAGGCCGACAAGCTTGGTGAGACCTTTGGTGACTTCATAGAATCTGACACAGTGCACAAGTACCAGGGTCGCGAGAAGTTGGCCATGGTCCTGACGACTGTCCTCGACGAGTCCAAGAGTGGGCATTTCGGTATCACTTTCGTGGACGACCCGAGGTTGATCAACGTCGCAGTATCCCGCGCGATCGAGCGGTTTGTCCTCGTGATTGATAACAAGCTTCTGCCGCGAAGCCGACACATTAGAGACCTTGTTGGCTATATCGAGTATCACGATCCTCATGGATCAGGGGCGCGTGAGAGCAAGGTCATATCCGTCTTCGACCTTCTCTATCGTGACTACTCTCGTCAGTTGCGGCCGCTTGCAGCGCGCCTGTCGCAGCGATCTCGGTATCGGTCAGAGAACATCATGTGGTCCGTCCTGGAAGGGATTGTTGCCGAGGATCCCTATCGTGTCTTCGCCTTCCGGGCTCAGGTGAAATTGAGAGCGCTCGTGCCCGATACCGAGCTGCTGGACGAGGACGAACTCAAGTATGTAAGGCATGCGGCAACGTCGGTCGACTTCGTGGTCTTCAATAGGATGACCAAGAAGTTGGCGTGCGCGATCGAGGTTGATGGTTTCGAGTATCACGAGAACAAGCCGGAGCAGCTGGCCCGTGATGCGAAGAAGGACGCGATCTGTGCCAAGTACGGAGTGCCGCTCCTTCGTCTGCCGACGACTGGAAGTCGTGAACCGGACCGCATCAGGAACCTGCTCGACCGCGTCCTGGCCGGCGACTCGGCGGCTGGCTAGCTCCTGAACCGGGGCCGCCGGGTTAGCGGGTCTGGGTGTCGCCAGAACTCTTCAACTCGAGCGCTGGAGGCGAATACGGGCTCTAGTGCTCGAGTTGAAGAGGTTTCGCGACACCGGTGCTCTCCCTGGTGATCAAGGTCCAGCCGGTGCGGCGGGTCGAGGGGCGGCCGTCGTAGCCGTCCAGGCGGCGTTGCACCAGGTCGAGGGCCTGGCTGGCCAGGTGGGGGAGGTCGGGGGCGATCGTGGTCAGGGTCGGGGTGCTGTAGCGGCCGTCCTCGATGTCGTCGAAGCCGGCCACGGCGATGTCCTCGGGGACCCGGATGCCCCGGCTGAGCAGGGTACGCAGGGCGCCGAGGGCGAGCAGGTCGTTGTAGCCGAAGACCGCGTCGGGTGGCCGCTTGGAGTCCAGCAGTCGCTCCATCGCGGCGGCGCCGTCGGGACGTTGGAAGCTGCGGATGGTGCCGACCAGCGCCGGATCGAAGCCGATCCCGGCGGCGCTCAGGGCGCGCCGGTAGCCACGGGTCCGGTGCAGGGCGGTCCGGCCCGCCGGTCGGGCGGGTTGCCCGATGGCCGCGATCCTGGTCCGGCCCTGCTCCAGCAGGTGCCGGGTGACCGCCTCGGCGGCGGCCGCGTCGTCCATGATCACGCGGTCGAAGCCGAGGCCGGTCGGCTTCTCGCCGAGCAGCACGACCGGAGTGTCGCCGGGCTGGCGGCGCAGTTCGGCGTCGTCCAGCGCGAGCGGGCTGAAGATGATCGCGTCGAACAGGGAGGCGCGTTCCGGCCGGCTGACCAGATCGCGTTCCCTGGAAGGGTTTCCGGCGGTCCGCTCGATCAGTACGGTGAAGCCGCGGCGCTCGGCCTCGTCGACCACGGCACCGGCGAGATCATGGAAGTACTGCACGTCGAGCGGCAGCACCAGGGCGAGCAGTCCGGACCGGCCGCGCTGCAGGCCGCGGGCCAGCAGATTGGGCCGGTAGCCGAGCTCGTCGACCGCGGCCTGGACCCGGGCCCGGGTCTCGTCGGCGACCCAGGCGAAGTCGTTGATCACGTTCGAGACCGTACGGACGGAGACGCCCGCCCGCCGCGCCACGTCACGCTGAGTCACCATCGTTGCACCCGCCTTCCCGCACCTCTCGTTTCGAGATCCTGCCGCACGACCTTGCCACGCGGCAAGGTTCGTGTCAGATTGGTGCTTGCCACGTGGCACAGAACGCAGGGAACGAGGAGCACTGAGATGGGCGACCTGACCCGACGACGGGTCCTGCAAGCGGCGGCGCTGACCGCGGCCGGGGCACTGACCGCAGGCTGCAGCACCGGAGGCGCTCCGGGTGGTGGCGCCTCGGCAGCTGCCGGCCGACTGACCTGGTGGGACCACCAGAACCAGCTCGAGCCCGCGAAGCGCAAGATCTTCGAGAAGTTCGCCGCGGCCGAGGGCGGCGTCCCGGTCGACTACACGTACAACAATCCGGCCAAGCTCGGTCAGGCCCTGCAGCTGGCCAAGCAGAGCAACCAGCTGCCGGACGTCCACTCCAACGCCGGCCTCCAGGTGCCGGTGCCGCAACTGATCGCCGGCGGCTGGGTCGGTCCGCTCGAACTCAACGACGCGGCCCTGAAGCGGCTCGACGGCAAGCTGATCGAGGGCATCCACGTCTTCGACGGCAAGGTGCACTCCTTCCCGATCTTCGACTACCACGTGTACAGCAACGTCACCTGGTTCAACACGAAGTTGATCACCCAGGCCGGCCTCGACCCGGAGGCGCCGCCGCGGACCTACGACGAGTTCCGTTCGGCCGCGCGGGCGGTCCGGGATGCCTCCGGCGGCAAGGCGCAGGGCTGGATCTGGAACATCGGCATGGTCGACCGGATCGGCGAACAGGTCAACGTGCTGGCCCAGGCGGCGGGGTTCGAGGGCGGCGGGGGAGTGCTCTACCGCACCGGCGAGTACGCGTACCACTCGGAGCCGTACCTGACCGTGATCGAGTTCCTGCTCTCGCTGCAGCAAGATCAACTCCTGGTGCCCGGCTCGCAGACCCTGATCGACGACGCCGCCCGGACCCGGTGGACGGCCGGCATCGCCGGCTACTACTTCGACGGGCCCTGGTGCCCCGGCGTCGCACTGAAGAACACCCCGGAATTCGCCGAATCGCTCGGTGTCGGCCCGATCCTCACCCCGAGTCCCGGCGAGCCCGCCACCTACCGCGGCACCCAGGGCGGCGAGTACTGGATCACGCCGTCGACCAAGCTGGCCGACCAGGCGAACCTGCTGCTCAGCGACTACTTCACCACCGAGGAGTACTCGGTCGAGATCGCCAACACGATGTCCCAGCCGCCACGTGATCTTGGCGCGGTGGAGAAGTCGACCGCGCACCCCGCGTACAAGAAATTGATCACCTGGTTCGCCGACCAGGTGTTCCTGGCCCCGGAGCCGGTGGTCAAGAATCCGCAGACCAGCAAGGTCGCCGCCGAGACGAAGACGATCAAGCCCAGCCTCGGCGACATCGTCCAGGGCGCCTTCTCCGGCGACGTTCCCGACGTTCCGGCTGCCCTGAAGGAACTCAGCGACAAGTCCAACGCCGAACGCGAGCGCGCCGTCGACGCGGCGAAGAAGAAGGGTGCCGAGGTCTCGCAGGAGGACTACGCCTTCTCGAACTGGAAGCCGCGCGCGGACTACGGCAAGGACCAGTACTGATCACCTGACCTGATCACGCCCGCCCGACCGGCGAAGGAGCCGATCATGAAGCGACCGCCTGCCGTCCTGATCATCATCGTGGGTCTGATCATCGGTATCGCCGCGGGCGCGACGCCCGTGGCCGTCGCCGAGCCGCAACCCGATGCCGCGCCGGCGGCCGCCGATTTCGAGAACCCGGTCGCGGAGTCGGCCCCGGCGAGTTTCGCCGATCCGTCGGTGATCCGGGGCCGGGACGGCTACTGGTACGCCTACACGACCAGCAAGTTGATCACCATCCAACGGTCCCGAGACCTGATCACCTGGGAACCGGCGGGCACCGTGTTCAACGAGGCCAACCGGCCGGACTGGTTCCGGGAGACGACGGGGATCTGGGCCCCGGACATCTCCTGGCTGGACGGCCGTTACGTGATCACGTTCAGCGCGATCGACGCCGCCATCGCACCGAACCCGAACCGCTCGATCGGCGTCGCCTCCGCACCGACGCCGACCGGTCCGTGGCAGGCGGATCCGGCACCGGTCATCCCGCCCGGCACCTGGCAGCCGTTCCCGGACCAGCCGGCGCGGATGCAGGGGATCATCGACAGCGAACTGTTCGCCGCCCCGGACGGCCGGCGCTATCTCTACTACGGCGGCTTCGGCGGCGGCGTGTTCGTCCAGGAGGTCGACCGACAGGTCCGGCAGCGGATCGGTGATCCGGTGCAGGTGATCAGGGAGGACGCGTTCGAGGCGCCGTTCCTGGTCCGCCGCGACGGCTGGTACTGGCTCTTCTTCTCCACCGGACACTGCTGCCTCGTGCCCAACAGTGGCTACACGGTCTCGGTCGCCCGGTCGAAGAGCCCGACCGGGCCATTCGTCGACCGGACCGGCGCGCGCACCGACGCGCCGTACCCCGGCGGTACCCCGGTGCTGACGCCCAACGGCAACGCCTGGACCGGCACCGGCCACAGCACCCAGGCCACCGACGCCGCCGGGCAGGACTGGCTGGTCTACCACGCCCTGGACCGGCACCGGTCGGCGCCGCTGGTCCGCTCGATGTACCTCGACCGGCTCGACTGGATCGACGGCTGGCCGGTCGTCCGGGCCGGACAGTTCGCCAGCGAGGGGCCGACGCCGGGCCCGATCCCGGCCGCCTTCGCCGATGCCGTGGAGGGGGTGACCGAGCCGAGCGCCGAGCTCTGGGCCGACCGGTCCGGCTGGACGGTGGGTCGGGAGGAGGCCGGCGGCTACCTGCACGCCGAACCGGCCGACGCGGGCCTGCTGCTGGCGCGCCGGCGGTTCGGGCCGGAGCCGCGGGCCCGGGCGGCTTTCCGGGTCACCGGGGATGCCGCGGCCGGCTTCGTCGTGGGCGCGCGTGGCGACGATCCCGGAGTCCGGGTACGGCTCGACGCGAAGCGGCACGCCGTGATCATCGAGGCCGAAGGGAAGCAGGCCGAGGCGGCGCTGCCGGCCGCTGTTGATCTTGGCGGCTGGCACGAGCTCGACGTACGGGTCGACGGCCGTACGGTGATCGCCGAGGTGACCGAGGCTGGGCTGCACGATCCGCTGGCCCGGGCCGAACTCGACCTCGCGAACGCCTTGCGTGGTGGGACTCTCGGCATCCTCGCCGAATCCGGTGAGGTCGACGTGGACGACGTCACGGTGGCCGACCTGGCCGCGCCGGTGACCGAACGGGTGGCCGAGCCCAAGGCCGGCGCCGAGCTCCCCGGCGCGGCCGAGGAGTTCGACGGCCCGCTCGGGAACGACTGGTCCTGGGTCCGCGATCCAGCGGCCACGGTCGGCGACGGGGCGCTGACCTTCCCGGTCCAGAGCGGTGACCTGACCGGCACCACGAACTCGGCCTCGGTCCTGCTCCGGGACGTACCGGCCGGCGACTGGATCGTCGAGACGAAGCTGTCCCTCGACCTCCATGATCAACTCGACCCGCGGTTCCCGCAGGCCGGACTGGTGATCTACCGCGGCGACGACGACTTCCTCCGGCTCGCGGTCCGCGGCCACGCCCGGACGGCGCTGACCGAGTTCGGCAAGGAGTCCGTACCGGTAGCCACCCCGACGTTCGGCAGTGTGCTCAATCTCGGCGCCGCGGCCCCGACGACCTGGCTCCCGCTGGCCCGGCGGATCGATCCCGGCACCGGCGAGGAGCTCTACCGGGCCGGCGTCAGCCGCGACGGCGACACCTGGACCTGGGGCCTGACCTACCCGATGCCGGCCGGCATCGCGCCCCGGCTCGGCCTGATCGCCCACGGTGGCGACAACGCGCAACCGGCCACCTTCGACTACCTACGTTGGTACGCCGCCGGCTGACCGCCTCTTGATCAACTTTCCGGGTCGAGGTCCCGCAGCACGTCGTGCTCGGCGGTCTCGAGGTAGTCGGCCAGTTCCGCGGCCAGGTCGTCCGTGTCGCCGGCCTCGATCCGTTCCAGCAGGGCCCGGTTGCGGTCCAGGTAGGGGCGGTGCAACTGCCGCGAGTCCGACAGTTGCAGGAACGCCAGCCGGAGCTCGGCCAGCAGCTGTTCGAACATGGCCGACAGATGCGGGCTGTTGCAGGCCTTGATCAGGATCCGGTGGAACTCGATGTCGGCGGTCCCGACCTCCTGCCAGTCGTCCCGCTCGGCGGCGGCGACGGCCTCGTCGACCTTCGCGCGGAGCTCGCTCTGTGCCTCCGGGTCGGCCAGCACGGCCTGCAGTCCGAGCGGCTCGATCAGCTGCCGGGTGCGATACAGGGCCCGGATGTCGGCGGCGCCGAGGCGGCGGATGTGCACCCCGCGGTAGGGGATGTGCTCGACCAAGCCCTCGTGGGCCAGCAGTTGGAAGGCCTCGCGAACGGTGTTGCGGGAGATCTCGTACCCCTTGGCGTACTCCTCCTCGCGCAGTGGTTGGCCGGGCTGCAACTCCCCGCTGATGATCTGCTCGCGCAGGTCCTTGGCAGCCTGCTCGGGGCGGCTCAGGGCTCGTGGCAGACGGCGCCGGCTGACTTCGGGCGACTTCGTGCTGATGGTGCACCCCTTCTCGCTTCGACGTGCTCAGCCTAGTGACCGTACGGCTAAATCGCCCAATTGTCCTCTTGTGCAATTGTTCAACAAAAACTAGTCTTGTGATCCAGCCCACTCCAGAGGGTTTCGAACTCCAGGAGGTCAAGGATGTCTACCTCAGCTCTCCCGCGATCCCAGGAACCGCCGCCGTCATCCGCCCGCAAGGTCGTCGTCGCCAGCCTGATCGGCACGTCACTCGAGTGGTACGACTTCTTCATCTACGGCACTGCGGCCGCCCTGGTCTTCAACAGGCTGTTCTTCCCCAGTTTCGACCCGTTGGTGGGCACTCTGCTTGCCTTCTCGACGTACGCGGTGGGCTTCGTCGCCCGGCCGCTCGGCGGCGTGATCTTCGGCCACTTCGGCGACCGGCTCGGCCGGAAGAACGTGCTGGTCGTCACGCTGCTCCTGATGGGCATCTCGACGTTCCTGGTCGGCGTGACGCCGACGTACGACGCAATCGGGGTGATCGCGCCGATCACGCTGGTGGTGCTGCGGTTCCTGCAGGGGCTCGGCCTCGGCGGCGAATGGGGCGGCGCGATCCTGATGACGCTCGAGTCGGGCGACCCGAAACGGCGCGGGCTCAACGCCAGCTGGCCACAGGTCGGGGTGCCGATCGGGCTGCTGCTGGCCAACTGCGTCCTGTCCCTGATGAGCGTCCTGGTCCCGGGTGCGGCGTTCGACGCCTGGGGCTGGCGGGTGCCGTTCCTGCTCAGCGGCCTGCTCGTCGTGGTCGGCCTGTGGATCCGGGTGTCGATCGCGGAGAGTCCGCTCTACCGCGCGGTGGAGGCGTCCGAGCGCAAGACCGAGGCGCCGATCCTCGAGGTGCTGCGGCGCTTCCCGAAGCAGGTGCTGCTCGCGCTGGGTGCCCGGGTCGGGGTGGACGTCATGTTCTACACGTTCGTCCTCTTCATCACGACCTACCTCACCACCTATCTGCACCTGCCGAACCACTACGCCCTCAACGCGGTGCTGATCGCGGCCGCGGTCCAGGTGGTGGCCATCCCGTTCTTCGGCCACCTGTCGGATCGGATCGCCCGGCGGCCGGTCTATCTGGTCGGAGCGATCGCCACCGCCGTCTGGGTCTGGGTGTTCTTCGCCCTGCTGGACACCGCCCAGTTCGGTTGGATCCTGCTGGCGGCGATCGTCGCGCTGACCTGCTGGGCCGCGATGTACGGACCGCAGGCCGCGTTCATCGCCGAGATGTTCCCGACCAACGTCCGCTACACCGGGGCGTCGATGGGCTATCAGTTGGCCGGCCTGGTCGGCGGTGCGTTGGCGCCGATCATCTCGGTGGCGCTGCTGAACCGCTTCGACACCTCGGTGTTCGTCTCCGTCTACGCTGTCGCGATGCTGGTGATCACGATCGTCTGCGTCCTGCTGGCGCCGGAGACGTCCAAGATCGAACTCGGGGAGAAGGAGCCGACGCTGCGATGAACGCGCTTCGGATCGACCTGAACAGCGACCTCGGCGAGGGTTTCGGGATCTGGCGGCTCGGTGACGACGACGCCCTGCTCGACGTGGTCAGCAGCGCCAACGTGGCGTGCGGCTTCCACGCGGGTGATCCCGACATCCTTCGCCGGGTCTGCGATCGGGCCGCCGAACGGGGCGTGGCGATCGGGGCACAGGTGGGCTATCGCGACCTGGCCGGATTCGGGCGCCGCGACGTCGACGTACCGGCCGGGACCCTGACCAACGAGGTGCTCTACCAGCTCGGGGCGTTGGAGGCATTCGCCCGTACGGCCGGCAGCCGGGTCAGCTACCTCAAGCCGCACGGGGCCCTCTACAACCGGATCGTCACCGACGAGAAGCAGGCGGCGGCGGTGGTCGCGGCCGTGCTGGCGTACGACCCGGGACTGCCGGTGCTCGGCCTGCCCGGTTCGGCCTGGTTGCGGTTGGCGGCCGAGGCCGGGCTGACCGTGATCACCGAGGCGTTCGCCGACCGCGGGTACACCGCGGCGGCGACGCTGGTGCCGCGGAGCGAGCCGGGCGCGTTGATCACCGACGTCGAGGAGGTGGCGCGCCGGGTGCTCGGGATGATCACCGAGCAGAAGGTACGGGCGGTCGACGGCAGCGAGGTCACGGTCTCCGCCCGATCGGTCTGTGTGCACGGCGATTCGCCGGGCGCGGTGGCGATGGCCAAGGCGGTCCGGGCGGCGCTGCTCGCCGCCGGTGTCGAGATCGCACCGTTCGTCGGGCAGCGATGACGGGAACCTTCATGATCAGTACGGGCGACGAGGTCGAGATCAGGAGGGCGGGGGACCGCGCCCTGCTCCTGCTGCCGGGACGAGCCGAGCTGCTGGCCGGGATGCTGGCGACGGTCCGCTCGGCCGGCGTGCCCGGGGTGACCGACCTGTTGCCGGCCGCGGAGACGTTGATGATCACGATCGACGCGGACGCCGACCAGGCCGAGGTGGCCCAGGACCTGCGTGCCCTGCTGGCGGACCTGGCGGCATGGGCGCCGGTGCCGGACGACGAGGCCGGCGAGGTGATCATTCCGGTCCGGTACGACGGTGTTGATCTTGAAGAGGTCGCCGGGCTGCTCGGGCTCGGGGTACCGGAACTGATCGCGGCCCACACCGGCCGGGTCTGGCGCTGCCGGTTCGTCGGCTTCACGGCGGGCTTCGGCTACCTGGAGTCCGACCAGCCGTGGCAGGCCGTACCTCGGCGAGCCCAGTCGCGGACCGCCGTACCGGCCGGGTCGGTCGGACTGGCCGACCGGTACAGCGCCGTCTACCCGCGCCGCGCGCCGGGCGGCTGGCAGCTGATCGGCACCACCGACATCGCGATGTGGGACCTGGGCCGGCCGCAGTCGGCCCTGCTGGCACCGGGCACCCGGGTCCGGTTCGTCGAGGCGGACCTCTGATGTCGTCGGTACGGGTGCTGGCGACGGGCCCCGGCGCGACCCTGCAGGACCTGGGTCGACCGGGCTGGTTCTCGTCCGGGGTCGGCGTGGCCGGCGCCGCCGACGAGGTGTCCCTGCGCCGGGCGAACCGGCTGGTCGGCAATCAGGACGGTGCGGCGGCGATCGAGGCCGTGCTCGGCGGCCTGGAGCTCGAGGCCGTCGGCGAGGTCGTCCTCGCCGTCACGGGCGGCCGGGCGCCGGTCACCGTCGACGGCCGGCCGACGCCGAGCAGCGGGCCGATCGAGCTGCGGGACGGGCAGCTGCTCCGGCTCGGGCTGGCCGAGGCCGGCCGCTGGATCTATCTCGCCGTCCGCGGCGGGTTCGACGTCGAGCCCGTCCTCGGATCACGCAGCCGGGACACCCTGGCCGGACTCGGTCCCGAACCGCTGCGCGCCGGCCAGACCCTGCCGATCGCCGTGCCTGTCGAGCCGGCCGCTCCCGCCGCAGCGGACCTGCCGCCGGTCCCGATCGGTCCCGGCCCGCTGACGGTCCGGGTGGTGCCCGGCCCCCGCCAGGACTGGTTCCGGAACGCCGACGACCTGTTCGCCGGATCGTGGCTGGCCACCGACGAGCAGGACCGGATCGGGGCTCGGCTGGCCCGGCCCGCCGACGAGCCCGTACTCACCCGGTCGGTCACGGGCGAACTGCCGACCGAGGGCATGCCGCTCGGGGCGATCCAGGTGCAGCCGAGCGGCGAGCCGGTGATCTTCCTCGCGGACCATCCGATCACCGGCGGCTACCCGGTGATCGGGGTGGTGATCGCCGAGGACGTACCGATCGTGGCGCAGGCGCGGCCCGGCCAGCGGATCACCTTCCGGCCCCACCAACCGGGCCGCAATGACCGCCCGCCCGGTCCGGCCAAGGTGCTGATCGCCAACCGCGGCGAGATCGCGGTCCGGATCATCCGGGCCGCCCGGGACGCCGGGCTGAGCACGGTCGCGGTCTACGCCGACAGCGACGCCGACGCCCCGTTCGTCCAGTTGGCCGACGAGGCCCACCCGCTGGGCGGTACGACAGCGGCCGAGACCTATCTGGCCGGCGCCAAGCTGCTCGCCGCGGCGGCCCGGTCCGGCGCCTACGCCGTGCACCCGGGCTACGGGTTCCTGTCCGAGAACGCCGACTTCGCCCAGGCCGTGCTGGATGCCGGACTGGTCTGGATCGGGCCGTCGCCGCAGTCCATCCGGGACCTGGGCGACAAGGTGACCGCCCGCAAGCTCGCCCTGCGCGCCGGTGCGCCGATGGCGGCCGGGACCGAACACCCGGTGGCCGGCGCCGCCGAGGTGATCGACTTCGCCCGGGCGCACGGCCTGCCGGTGGCGATCAAGGCGGCGTACGGCGGCGGCGGCCGGGGCCTGAAGATCGCCCGCACCCTGGACGAGATCCCGGAACGGTACGAGTCCGCGACCCGGGAGGCCCTGGCCGCCTTCGGCCGCGGCGAGTGCTTCGTCGAGCAGTACCTGGACCGGGCCCGGCACGTCGAGGCCCAGGTGCTGGCCGACCGGCACGGCAACGTCGTGGTCGTCGGCACCCGCGACTGCACGTTGCAGCGCCGGTTCCAGAAACTGGTCGAGGAGGCGCCGGCCCCGTATCTCCCCGCCGACCAGCGGGACCGGATCGCGGCGGCGGCGAAGGCGATCTGCCGGGAGGCCGGCTACTACGGCGCGGGCACCGTGGAGTTCCTGGTGCAGGGCGACGTGATCTCGTTCCTCGAGGTGAACACCCGGCTGCAGGTGGAGCATCCGGTGACCGAGGAGACCACCGGCATCGACCTGGTCCGGCAGCAGTTCATGATCGCCGGCGGCGGCCGGCTGACGATCACCGAGGACCCCGCGCCGCGCGGGCACTCGATCGAGTTCCGGATCAACGGTGAGGATCCCGGCCGCGACTTCCTGCCGTCACCCGGCCGGCTGATCACGTACCGGGAACCGACCGGACCCGGGATCCGGGTCGACTCCGGCGTCGCGGAGGGCAACGAGGTCGGCGGCGGCTTCGATTCCATGATCGCCAAGCTGATCGTCACCGGCGAGGACCGGGCGCACGCCCTGCAGCGGGCCCGCCGGGCGCTGGACGAGTTCCGGATCGAGGGCGTCGCCACCGTGCTGCCGTTCCACCGGGAGATCGTCCGTCATCCCGCCTTCGCCGGCGACGACCCGGCCGAGTTCACCGTGCACACCCGCTGGATCGACACCGACTGGGACAACCCGATCCCGCCCTACCAGGGCACGGAGGCCCCACCGGACCAGCCGTCCGGCGGGATCCTGGCGCCGATGCAGGGCACCGTGATCAAGATCGCCGTCGAGCCGGGGCAGTACGTCGAGGCTGGCGCCCTGATCGCCGTCGTGGAGGCCATGAAGATGGAGATCCCGGTCACCGCCCCGGCTGCCGGCACCGTGATCGAGATCGTCGCCGAGACGGGGGAGACCGTGGCCCAGAACGGCCCCCTGGTCCGGCTGAAAACCACTTCGTGATCTTGGCCCGCTGCACTACTCTCGATTCGGTACGGGGCCGGAAACGGTTCACCTGGACGGTAGAGCCGCATGCGGAGACGTCCGGGGAGGGGTTCGACTCCCCTCGGCTCCACCAGAGTCCGGCGGGAACGCGAGGCCGGCAGCCGTGTCCAGGAACGTGTCCGCGGTGATCATCAACTGGTGGCCGGGTCCTGGGCGCGCGGTCCGGACCGTCTGCCCGGGGCCGAGTTCCACCGAGACGTCCGTGGCCCCCGGATCCGCGTTCAGCTCGTACGAGATCCGGACCAGGTCACCGGGCCGCAGTGGGAGCGGGACCACCACTCCGCGCCGCAGCGACTCCGGGTTGACCGTGATCATCGACGGGCGGTCCCGATCGGCCGTCGGCCGCCACGGCTGCATCCGTTCCATGATCAACTTCACTGGCTCCGGTCCCGGCGGAACACTTTCCCGGACGACGAGGCGGTCGCTGTCCCGGTTGGCCGTGAAGAACGAGGTCAGCCGCCACCGGCCGTCCCCGGTCCCCGCGGCGGGCAGCGCGGTGAGCTGGCCGAACCGGACCCGGGTGATCGCCTCCTCCGGCCAGTTGTCCCGGTAGAAGTCGTACGCCTCGCCGAGCACGACGAGCTCCTCGGACAGGTCGATGCCGGCCCGGAGCAGGTACGGAATCGTGTGCAGCAAGGGAAACAGCACGGCCAGGTCGTGGCTGATCGCGGCCCGCTCCTTGATCGGGTTCTCGGCGCCGTCGTAGTACCAGCGGCCGTCGCAGACCCACTCCCGAACGCAGTACCAGAGCAGGCCGCGGGCGTACTCGAGCCATCGCCGGTCCCCGTTGTGGAAGCCGGCCATCGCGACCGCACGGGCGACCAGGGCCTGGATGTTGACGGTCGCGTCGCGGTCCGGATGGCCGGGCCCGCTCGGCCCGTACTCGGTCCAGAAGTAGCGCCGGTCCCGCCAGCGACCGGTGTGCCAGCCGTAGCGGGGCAGCTGGCGCTCGACGAACCGGGTCGCCGAGGCCAGCTGGTCCGGATCGCCGGTCAACTCGTAGGCCCGGACCAACGCGGCGGCAAGATCACTGCAGACATGGTGATCGGGTTCGTGCAGTCGCCATCGGTAGCCGTACGCGTCCGGCCAGGACCAGTCGAAGAGGTAGTCCCAGCCACCCGACCACTGCCTGGCCAGTCCCGATTCGATCAAGGTCCGATAGCCGGCCGGGTCGTGCCGCTCGACGAACGGGTTGCGGCCCTCGCCGTCGTACTGGCTGTGCTGGGCGAAGCCGAGCAGTTCGGCGAGCCGCTCGGCGAAGTACGGATCCGAGCTCAGCCGAGCCGCCGGCAGAAAGTCGTCCTGCAGCCAATCGTTGACCCGCCGCGGGTAGTAGCGACGGCTGTAGACCCCGCTCCGCGGATGGGCGCGCGCCGGCGGTGAGAACCGGACGTCGTCGGCGATCACCACGGCCAGCTGCGGATCGCCGAGCTCGACTTCCCTGCCGAGGCAGGGATCCAGGCGAGGCAGGCCCTGGTGGAAGGTGCGGACCCGGCCGGGCAACTCGAGCGGCAGGGCGGCGAAGTGGCGACGCAGCAAGGGGATCGACCACAGGTCGGTCCGGGCGATGGCCGGGTCCTCCGGCGCGGCCGCGACCCGGCCCCAGAACTCGGCGGGCGGCAGCGGCGCCGACTCGTCCTCGACCCGGTCCACCGACACGGGCCGGCCATGGATGTCCCTGATCGGGACAGCCATGGCCGGACCGTTCATGATCAGAACCGGCCGAGCAGGACGGCGGTCTCCGCCACCTCGTGGCGCCAGGCGCGGTAGGCGACCGGGTCCTCGGTGAAGTGCCGGGAGTCGGTGACGACGTCGCGGGCACCGAGCGCCTTCTCGGCCCGCTCAATCAGCCCGCTCGGGGCGTCCGGGTGCGCCTTGATCGCGCGGCGGAGTTCCTGCATCAGGTTGTAGTCCTCGAGTCCGTCGCGGACGTTCTCGAAGCGCAGCGAGGACATCGGGCCGTCGGCGCCGGGGTAGTAGAGCGAGCCGTCGCCGGCGGTGCCGTAGAACGTCGCCGGGTTCCACTTGGACAGGATGCCGTCGTCGACCAGAAGTTGATCACCGCGATCGGCCTTCGGCCAGCGGTTGGTCGCGTAGTAGAGGATGCCCTCCACGTTCGCCTGGTGCGACATCGCGCCCATCAGCATCCGGGTGTCGATCGGCGGGTAGCCGTTGAACCAGTTCGGCTGCGGGTAGTTGGTGGAGATCGCGTGGTACCACCAGATCCGTTCGCCGCGGGCTCGGGCGGCCTCGGCGACATCCTGCCGGTAGCCGTCGATCCAGGGCACCCAGATGTCGACCTGGTCGGTCAGTCCGGTGTTCTGGCCAAAGGTGTCGTCGCGGAGCGTGGTCATGATCGGCAGGTTCGGGAAGCGTTCCTTGATCCGGGTGAAGGTGTGCTTCGCGGCCTGCAGCATCGGGCCGGTCGACTCGTCGAAGCCGTACACGACGGCGTTGTCGGCGATGCCGGCCTTCTCGTACTCGGCCATCGCGGTCTCCAGCTGGCCGATCCAGATGTCGATCTGCGTGTCCCAGGTCTCCGGCTTGCTCGGGTCGAGCAGCCCGGCCCACAGGTAGAGCGCGGTGAACTGGGTCAGCCCGTACCGCTCCTTGATCTTGAGGATGTCGGCCGCCGGCTGCGGCCGGATCTCGCCGGGACCGGGATCGGCCGGATTGTTCGCCGTCGTGTAGATCTGGTCCGGCTGGATCTTGTGCTCGGCCAGGAAATCCCAGTACTTCAGCCGCATCGCCTCGCGCTCGGCGGGGTCGGTCATCCCGTACAGCTCCCAGGCCAGCCAGGGCGTGAACTGGAACGCCGTGCGCAGCTCCGGCCGGTCCTTCGGCGTCAGCGGCCAGACGGTCACCGCGATCGCGAGCCGCTGGTCCGGCTGGCCGTCGGCTCGCACCCGTACCGTGATCTTGTAGCTGCCGGGCTTGAGGTCGCGGGCGGCCTCGGCACTGACCAGGTACGGCTGCACGTCGCCGGCCGGGATGTCGACGGTGCTCAGGTCGGCCCGGATCGGATCCGGGGTCCAGCCGGTGTAGGTCGGCCGGCCGTACGCCGAACTCGGCACGGTGTAGAGCGATCCGATCGGCGCCACGGTCGCCGCCAGCGCGTCGGCCGGCACCGGCTTGCCGTCCGGTCCGCGCACACCGTCGATCGAGACCCGGACCTCGTTCAGGTCGATGCCGTACGGCACCACCACGGCCTGCACGTGCTCGGCCTCGCCGCGGGCCAGTTCGAGGGTCGGAGCGGTGCCGGTGCCCGGCCAGGTCTTGTCCTTGGGGTAGACCAGGCTCATCGAGTCCGCCGTGTCCAGGCCGAAGTGGCCCTTCGGCTGGCCCTGCCGCAGGGTCAGGATCTGGGTCAGCCGTTCCGGTGCCGCGACCAGCGTGGCCAGCGTCTTGATCATGGTGTTGTACTGCTCGACCGTGGTGATCGAGCTGAGCCCGTCACGGATGGCGGCGGCGTCGGCGGCCAGTCCGTCGATCTGGGCCTTCATGTCCGCGTACGAGGGCGAGGCCTCGTCGCCGAGCAGCGTCGCGGCCTCGGCCAGGTCGGCGTCGACACCGTCCAGGATCGAGCCGAAGTCGACCTGCCTGACCAGGTTCTGCACCACCCGATTGCCGAACGGGCTGTCGTCCGGAGTCCCGTCGACCAGCCGCAGCGCGTCGTAGTAGCCCTTCACCGGCTCGGCCCGGCGGGGGATCGAGATCCCGAGGTACTTGATTGAACTGACGTCGACGCCGGCCCTCGCCACATCGGCCAGCTTGATGTGCACGGCGGTCCAGCCGCGGCCCCGGATCGCGTAGTTCACGCCCCAGGCGACGTTGTGGGTGTCCCGGATCGTGATCCGCCCGTTGGTCGTGTAGTCGGTCGGCATCCAGAAGTCCCAGGCCAGCCAGTCGTGCCCGGACCAGTCGTTGTCCGGCATCGCCGCGGTGCCCGCGTTGAGCGTCACGGCGGAACTGGCGGTCGATCCCGGAGTTCCGGTCGGCGCGACCGTGAATTCGAGGCCGCTCTCGCCGTGGCTCCCGTACGGCACCCGGGTGGCGGCGTCGTGGCCCGGCACGCTGACGGTCGTCGCCGCGACCGCTTCGTCTGTCTCGTAGTCCTGCCAGACGCCCGGCCCGGCAGCCCGCGCGGGTCCCGAGACGGCGACCAGCAGGGTCGCGATCAGGGCCAGCCCCAGCAGTACGGGGGTCGTTCGGCGAAGTCCGTGGTTACGCACCATGACCACATCCTCGACATCAAGGGATGGATTATGTCGCAACCGTATGAGATTTTTCGGCCGACCGGAAGACCCAATTTTAACGATGAAACACGGGTGTCCGGCCGAGGATGTTCGCCTCGGCGAGGGTGCCGACGGCCCGGTCGGCCAGGAACCGGCAGAGCCGGACGCGCTCGTCGAAGGTGTGCCGGGCCCCGTCGGACGGGTCGTCCAGCAGTCCGTACAGGAAGGAGTCGAAGCCGCTGCGCAGCAGGGTGGCGATCGCGAACGTCCAGGCGACGGCCGCGATCGGCGGGTTCGCGCCCTCGGCGCGGAGTCCGCGCAGATAGCCGGGCAGGATCGTGTCCGCGATCGCCGGCAGCCGACTCGCCGGGACCTCGCCGGCGTGCACCAGTCCGACCAGCAGCTGGCCCAGATCGAAGCCGAGCGCATGCGGCGCCCGGAAGCTGAGGTCGATCACCACGATGGTGTCCGGCTCGTCCCGGGGGATCAGCAGGTTCTGCGGGCTGGCGTCGCCGTGCGGCAGGCACAGCGGCATCGTGTCGAGGCGGTCCAGGAATTCCGGGATCCGCGGCGCGAGCCGGCGCAGGTCGCGCCGCAGCTCACCATGATCACGAAGCCACGGATGGGACCAGAGCTCGTCGTCGGTGAGCGGTTCCAGGCCGCGCATCGGGAGCGCAGCCGTGGCGTACTGCCGGAGCGCCTGGTTGGCCGGGGAATCGTTGGTGGCAAGGATTTCCGGAGTACCGCACCGGGCGTTCCAACGGCCCAGCAGGTAGGCCGCCCGACGGTAGTGATCAAGTCCGAACGGCTCGGCGGAGATCGCGATGTCCTCCTGCCAGACGGCGACCCGGTCGTCCGGCAGCTCGACCAGCCGGTGCAGGCGCGGCGGTCGCAGGCCGGGCGGGAAGCTGGTCATGATCATCGGATCCCAGAGCTCGAGCTCGGACCGCCAGGGGAACCAGGCCGCCATGTCGGCGGCGATCTCGGGCGGTAGGAAAGCCAGGGTCGGCCAGTGCCGGACGTGTTGCAACACCTTGCAGAACAGGGACCAGGGCCGGCCGTCGGTGGTGGTCCCGCGGAGCCGGTAGAGCGCTCCGGTCGCGGGCGAGCCGGAGGCGTAGGGGACCGCTTCCAAGGTGCTCCCGGCGGCGGCCTCGGCTCCGAACGCTTCCCGTACCAACTCGCGGACCGTCGTTCCCAGATCGACCGTCTGCAGGAGTTCGTCCAGTAGAAACGCCGGGCCGCCACCGAGTTGGCCCCCCACTCGCGCGCCACGCATGGCGCTCCTCCCCCGAACTTCGTCAGGAAACCTTACTGACTCGCTGATAGTAAGGTTCCCTTATGACCTTGGTCAAGCAGGTTCAGCCAGATCACATCTTTGCTTTGCTCGGTGGCCTCCTGGACGCGCTGCGGTCCGACTTCCAACAGGAGGCGAAGGTGCTCCGGCACCCGTACCGGCGACTGCGGACGTCGCAGCTGCGCCTGCTCAGCCTGACTCCGGTGGACGGGATGCGGCTGACCGACCTGGCGGTCCGGGTCGGGATGACCAAGCAGGCGCTGGGGGAGTTCGCGAACGTCCTGGAGGCCGACGGATTCCTCGAGTCCGTGAGCGATCCGACCGATCGTCGGGTACGGATCCTGCGCCCCACCGCCAAGGGGCGGCGGGCGGTCGAGGCCGGTACCCAGGTGATCAGTGCGGTCGAAGATCGCTGGCGGGAACGGCTCGGCGCCGAGCACTGGGACCGGCTGCGGGCGCTGCTCGCCGACGCGCTCCCCCACGGTGATCCGCGCTGATCATGAAGCGTCGTCGATCGCCTCGACGATCTTGGTGAAACCACGGTCCTCGGCCAGCCGGCGCGGCAGCACGCCGTCGCCGTCCGGGATCGACGGGTCCGCGCCGGCGGCCAGCAGCAGCCGGACCACCTGGACATGATCATCGGAGCCGTTGCCGAGCACGATGGCCTCGTGCAGCGCGGTCCAGTTGAGCTTGTTCACATGGTTGACCGGGACGCCGGCCGCGATCAGCAGTCGTACGGTCTCGACGTGGCCGTGTTCGCTGGCCGGGATCAGTGCGGTGCCGCCGTACCGGTTGGTGCTCTTCACGTCCGGGTCGTGTTCCAAGATCAACTCGAGGATCTCGTTCAGGCCCTCCGCTCCGGCGTAGAGGAAGGCCGAGTCCTGGATGTCGTCCTTCGCGTCCGGGTCAGCGCCGGCCTCGAGCAGCAGCCGCGCCAGCTCGACCCGGTTCGCCTTGGTGGCCGCCACCAGCGGGGTCCGGCCGCCGTCCGAGCGGGCCTCCAGGTCGGCGCCGTCGCCGATGGCCCGCTCGGCCGCGGCGGTGTCGTTCTCGCGCACGGCGCGGAGCAGGGACCTCGTCGCGGTCTCGCGGCTGACCGTCGGCTTCGGTGTGGGGGTCGGCTTCGGGGCCGGCGTTGACGGCGCGGGCGTCGGCGTGGGTTCGGTCGGCATCGTGGTGCCCTCCTGGGTTGTCGGTACGGCAGCGGGCCGGGGCGGTGCGGCCGAGCAGGCCGCCGCGACCGAGATCGCGGCGGCGAGTCCGGCGGCCACGGCTCCGGCGCGGATCCTGCGGATCATCGTGTCGCGGTCGGTCATCGTTCCTCCTGAGAAAGTATCCTCCTTTTGGTATACCAAACCATTCAAGGGGTACCTGGTGAAGAATGGCCGGATGGCGAACGAGGGAGGCTTCGAGCCGGAGTCGGCGCGGGTCACCCGCCAGCTCCGCGACGACATCATCGACGGGGTACGGCAGCCGGGCAGCAAGCTGGTCGAGCGCGACCTCGCCACCGAGCTCGGCGTCAGCCGGATCCCGGTCCGGGACGCGCTGCGGGCGCTGGTCGCCGAGGGCCTGGTGGTGCAGCGCCCGCGGACCTGGGCGGTGGTCCGTGAGTTCACGCCGGCCGACATCGCCGACCTCAGCGAGGTGCGGTCCGCGTTCGAGGAACTGACCTTCCGGCTGGCCGCACAGCGGCACGACCGGGCCGGCCTGCGCCGGCTGCAGCAGGTGCTGGAGGCCGAGCTCGAGGCCGCCCGGGCCGGCGACGCGGTCCGGGCCCGCCGGGCCGCGGCCGACTTCCACGAGGTGGTCACCGACCTCTCCGGCAACGAGTTGTTGATCGAGCTCGGGCAGAACCTGCGCAGCCGGATGCGCTGGCTGCTGACCCAGCACGACGATCTCGACCTGGTCGCCGCCGAGCACGAGCGGCTCTATCTTGCGGTCGCCAATCGCGACGCCGACGGAGTGGGCGAACTGGTCCGGCAGCACCTGGAGACCAGTCGCTATCTGAGCCGGGCAGGACGATCGGCGGACCCCTCGTCCTCCTGACGGCCGATCTTGATCAGCCGCGGTTCGGCCAAGGCGAGGACCGCGAGGATGATGATCAACAGCAAGCTGCTGCAGAGGGTGGTCGGGCCGACGCCGACGACCTGGGCGATGGCGCCGAGGGCGAGCGCTGCCACCGGCATGATCCCGATCGCCAGCTCCTGCAGGCCGAGTGCCCGGCCGTGCAGGACCTCGTCGGTGGTGATCAACAACAGGGTCGTCTGCATCACCCCGAACGCGGCGCTGAACACGCCGATCCCCGCCATCAGGACGTACGAGACGGCGACCTGGCCGGACCCGGCGAAGAGCGCCCACATGGCGCCCCAGGCGGCGGTGCCGAACACGAACAGTGCGCCCTTGTGCCGGAAGTCGCCCAGCCCGGCGATGATCATGGAACCGACCAGTCCGCCGATGCCGCCGCAGGTGAGCAGGATGCCCAGTCCGGCCGCGTCCAGGCCGAGCTGGTCCCGGGCGAACACCGGCATGAAGGACTGGTAGATCGGCCAGATCAGGATGTTCGCGGCCAGCGTCACGCCGAGCACGGCCAGGGCGAGCCGGTTCCGGCCGATCTGCCGGATGCCGTTGATCATCAACGGCAGCATCCGTTCGGTGGCGCGGGTGACGGCGCGTCCGTACCGGCGCAGGGGGAGCAGCAGGAGCAGCGACGCCGCGTACCAGAGGGTGGAGATCCACAGCGTCGTCGGCGCCCCGAGGATGGCGATCATGGCCCCGCCGAGCGCCGGCCCGATCACCTGGGTGACGTTCATGGCCAGGGCGTTGAGGGCGTTGGCGTTGCTCAGGTTCTCCCGGCCGACCAGCTCCAGCACGAGCGCGGCCCTCGCTGGCTGGGAGGGGGACTGGGCCAGGCCGACCGCCAGCCCGCCGATCACGATCGCCCCGTACGACAGCAGGTCGACCGAGGCGAGCAGGGCGACCACGGCGACGGCGAGGAACGCCCAGCCGCTGGCGATGATCAACATCCCGACCCGGTGGTACCGGTCGGCCAGCGCTCCGGTCAGCGGCCCGAGCAGCAGCGGTGCCAGCCGGACCGCGGTGAACACCGCGACCAGGAACTCCGACCCGGTCAGGTCGTAGGCGATCCAGCCGAGCACCAGAGTCTGGCTCCAGGCGCCGCCGAAGAAGAACAGGTTCGACCACCAGAGCAGCCGGAACTGCGGATTGTCGCGCAGCGAGGCGAGCGCCGAGCCGAGTCCCGGCCTGGTCCGGACCTGGCTCACGCCAGGCGACCGGACCGCGCGACGACCCGGCCGCCGGCGATCACCAACTCCCGGGCGGGCGCGCGGACCAGGGCATCCGGCACGTTCTCGGCGTCGACCAGGACCACGTCGGCCCGGGCGCCGGCGACAAGATCATGAACGGTACGCCCGACGAAACCGGCGGCCCGGCTGCCGGCCAGCTCGACCGCGGTGATCAACTCCTGATCCGTACGCAGCCCGTGCAGCCGGGCGAAACCCAGCGCGACCCGGAGCAGATCGCCGTCGCCGAACGGCGACCACAGATCACGGATCCCGTCGGTGCCGAGACCGATGCCGACGCCGTGCTCGATCATCTCCCGCCAGGGCAGCGGTGCCGACCGTGGCGGCGCGACCGTGGCCCAGGAGATCCCGGCCTCGGCCAGCCGCTCGACCAGGCCGAGCCGGCGGTCGACCGCCAGCTCGCCGAGGGCGAACCCGTGCGAGACCGTGACCCGGCCCTGCAAACCCGTGCGGAGGGTGCGGTCGATGATCAACTCGTACTGGAAGGCACCGAGCTCGCCGCCGTCGTGCAGGTGGATGTCCAGGCCGACCCCGCGCCGCTCCGCGATCGCGAACAGGCCGTCGAGCTGGGCCACCGGGTCGCGGTCGATGCCGGCCGGATCGAGCCCGCCGATCGCCGTCGCGCCCGCCGCCGCGGCCCGGTCCAGCAGGTCCAGTACGCCCGGCCGGCGAATCACGCCGTCCTGCGGGAACGCCACGATCTCCGCCTGGATCGCGCCCTGGTGCCGGGCCACGGCCTCGCGGACCACGTCGATGCCGGCCAGGCCGACCCCGAGGTCCACGTCGACGTGGGTCCGGGTCGCCGTGGTGCCGTGCCGGAGGAACTCGCCGAGCACGGCGGTCGCGGCGTCGGCGCTCGGAATGCCGTAGCGGTCGCGCTCGGCGCGTTCGTGGGCGATCCGGCCCTGCGTCCCGCCTTCGCCGCCCGCGGACACCCACGGCATCCCCCACCAGCTCTTGTCCACGTGGGCATGGGCGTTGACGAACCCGGGCAGCGCGACCAGGCCACGGCCGTCGATCACCTCGCCGTCGTTTACCTCGCCACCGCCGGCGTCCGCCGGGCCACCGGTCGGCCGGACCTCCGCGATCCGGTCGTCCTCGATCACCAGATCGACTGCCTCGCGACCCCAGGGCCGCACATTGATCACTGTCCGACGCACCATGGTCCAGATGGTATACCAAATGGGATGAGGTGGTGACGCGCTGGCTGATGCTCTCGGCCGGGCGGCCGTACAGCGGAAGCGGTGACGGTCCCTGCAGGAGGGGGCTTCATGCCCGACTCTGTAGCGCCGACCGCGCCGGTGATCGCCACGAACGCGGCGCGAACCGTGCCGCTGCCGAGGGTGATCCCTGGGAACGATCGTCGCCGAGCTGGAATGCCCGGCGAAGAGGTCGAGCGGGACCCGTTCGACCAGGAAGGTCAGCACGTTGCCGACCCCGTCCATGATCGACTTCAGCCGACCGACTCCGCGTCGAGGTCACCCCGCCGAGCAGGGCGCCCGGTTCGTCGAGTGGACGCTTTGACCGGCAGATCCGCCGAGATCGAGGTCAAGCAGTCCACTCGGCGACCTGCTGGCCGGCATCGGGGGGATCCGACGCAGCACGCTGATCCGGGCTGGGACTGGACGGGACGCCGAGCGCGGGCTGGCGAGCGGATTGCGAAGCGTCTGCACGGCCAGTCGGGCGCAGGCCAGGATCTTCTCGGCCACGAGAGGGCCTCCCTCGCCATCCAGTGCAGCCGGCCCAGATTCCGAAGTCCGACCCGGATCCTCCGAACGGTAAGGATTCCGGGTGATGGCCCTTAGGCCGAGGCGTGCCTGTCACACCGCGCCAGGACGAAGGTCAGGTGCTGCCTCCCGACGGGACTCGCGGCGCGGGCTGAACCGGTGCGGGCGCGGTGGCGATGCTGTCGTCAAAATGCTGGAACTCGACGGCTGGAAGCGGCGGTTTCAAGTGTTCGTCGCAACGGTGAGTAGTTGATCAAGCTTCTCAGCTGGGGTGGCGAAGTCCAAGATCTTGCGGGGTCGGGTGTTGAGGAGTCGTTCGGCTTCGAGGACTTGGTGGTCGGT